>NZ_JARVRV010000001.1:0-802769 GCF_030209555.1 Microbacterium sp. LMC-P-041 | reverse complement strand
TTTCGCCGCCGGGGGTTTCTCCGGGGTTCTCGCCGGGGGTTTCGCCGCCGGGGGTCTCTCCGGGGTTCTCGCCCGGGACCTCGCCATCGGGGTTCTCGCCGTCGGGGTTCTCGTCGTCAGGCTCTTCGTCCACGGGAGGGGACGTGGACTCGGGCAGTGCCGGCGCGGTCGACTCGGTCGGGGCCGGGGGTGAGACGATCGCCGGCGCGATGTCCTCAGCGGGCTGGGGGGTGACGGGTGCTTCGACGGGCGGGGTGACGGGCTCGGGCTCGGTCTCCGCTTCATCGACGATCGGCGTCTTGTCGTCGGACATCGACTCGTCGGGCCCGACGTCTGCACTGATCGACGAGGAATCGCTGTCGCCCGCACTCGGCATCGATGCCGCGGGCGTCGCGCCCGTGAGGCTCGGGATGATTGTGGCGGCCGCCACGACCCCGGCGACCACGAGGGCCGCCGATCCTGCGCTGACGAGCGCACCGACTCCGCTGAAGATGCCTCCGGTCGCCGTGCCACCGGCTCCGCCACCGGTCGCTGTGCCTGCGCCGGTCGCGCCGGCTCCACCGGTGCCGCTCGACGATCCGGCGGCGGCTGTTCCGCCTCCCGCAGCCACGACAGCTCCCTCGGTGATCCCCGAGGGCATGGCCGCGAGCGCGACGATGGGCGTACCGCCACCCTGGAGGGTGGCGAGGTAGCCTGCGGAACCCGTGACTCCGAGGACGAGGGGCAGCAGCACGAGGGCCAGCCGCTTGGAGACGTCCTTCGCCTCAGCGGCGACGATCATGCAGCGTGCGCACTGGTCGAGGTGCTGCTCGAGACGGTTGTGGTCTCGCGTGCTGAGGTTGCCGCGCGAGTAGGCGCCCAGGTGCTCGATGGTCCACTGGCAGTCGGAACCTTCGGCCGCGCTGCGGAGGTGAGCCTGGATCCACGCTTCGCGAAGTCCTTCACGCGCTCTGAAAGCCAGCTGCGAGACGGCGCCGGACTTCATGCCGAGCAGGGTCGCGGCCTCCTGCGGCTTCATCTGCTCGATCTCTGTGTACCAGAGCACTTCCTGCCAGCGGGAGGGCAGGCTGCGGAACGCCTGCGCGGTCAGGCTGCGATCGAGGGCCTCGTTGGCCGCCTGGTCGGTGCTGTCGGGATCGGCGACGGAGTCGAGCTCGTCGATGGCGGACTCGCGTCGAGAGCGGCCCCAGGCGGCGGCGGTGTTGCGGATGCTCGTGAACAGGTAGGCGCGGAACGATCCGTTCGGTCCGCCGCCCTTGATGATCGCCTGATAGATGCGGGTGTAGGACTCCTGCACGAGGTCGTCGGGGTCGATCGACGACGTGATCGATCGCGCGACCGACATGCCGGAGGGATAGTGCCGCCTCCACAGTTCGCCGAAGGCCGCCGCGTCACCCGAGCGGGTGCGCAGGACGAGATCGGCGTCGGCGATCGTTTCCTCGTGTGAAGTGCTGTCCTGATCCACTGTCATCCATCTGTCGTGGAGCGCGAGTGCGCCTCCACATGAAGAGACGCGTGAACCCCATTTTCATCACGCGTCATCTCCATTCTCTCTCCTATCTCTCAGGCTTGCCACCCCTTCTCGAAAAGTGCTCGCAGAAGACCGGGGGCGAATAAAGACCTGATCACGGGCAGATCAGTCGGGCGCGCGGAAGAACCGTGAAAAAAGATCTGAGAAATCGCGTAATGAATCGGCGTCGACGTCGTCTCATCACTAGAGACAGCCATGGGGCTCCACCGGGGGGCGGAGCTCAGGCGCTGGTGCAAGGGGTAAGTGCACCGGCATGGTGGGTCGGGCACCTCGGGGGAGGAGCGCTCGGCCCGCCAGCTCTCGCAACGTGGGGGGAATTGTGACGGGGTCGCCGATCTGGGGAACGGCGGCCCCTCACCCGCACCGGGCTACGGCCGGTCGCCGATCCACACGCGAGCGACCTGCAGCTGTGCGTTCAGCAGCACCGCGTCAGCGACGAACCCGACCGCCAGGCGACCGATCCGGTCGCCGTATCCGATCGCTCCCGCCGGTGTCTCGGTGAGCGCCCGGACGGCTTCCGTGAGAGGTGCGCCCGCCGCGGTCGCCCTGCGCAGCGCCGCGTCGAGGGTGAGCGTCGACCCCGCGATCGATCCCGTGTCGTCCGCGCGCGCGATGCCGTCGAGGACAGTCACGCTCACCGCACCCAGGTCGTAGTGCCCGTCGGCGCTGCCGGCAGCCGCCATGGCATCCGTGATGAGTGCGACGCGACCGGGTGCCGAGTCGAACACGAGCTTGACCACGTGCGGGTCGAGGTGGATGTCGTCGGCGATCACCTCGAGCACCACGCGGCGGTCGGCCGCCGCCGCCAGTACCGGCCCCGGCGCTCGGTGATGGATTCCGGGCATGGCGTTGAAGGCGTGGGTCAGCACGGAGGCGCCGGTCTCGAATGCCGCGTCCGCAGTCGCGGCATCCGCACTCGTGTGTCCCACCGCTGCGACAGCGCCGGCGTCCACGATCATCCGGATCGCCTCGAGACCGCCGGGGAGCTCCGGTGCGATCGTCACCTGCCGGATCGTCCCGCGGCCGGCGTCGAGCAGGCGGGCGACGTCGTCTCGTGTCGGAGTGCGCAGCAGCGACGGCTCGTGAGCTCCGTGGTGCGCCGGGTCGAGGAACGGCCCTTCCAGATGCGAACCCAGGATGTCGGCATCCGACTCCATCAGGTCGGCGATCTGCGCCACGCGTCGAGCGAGGGCGTCGACGGGGGCGGTGACGAGGGAGATCACCGATCGTGTCGTGCCATGAGCGCGGTGCAGAGCGCGAGCCGAGCGGATCGCCTCCGGCCCGTCGTCGAACGACGCTCCCGCGCCGCCGTGGCAGTGGATGTCGATGAATCCGGGTGTGAGTACGGCATGCGGCCCGGCGACGACGGTCGCGTCGACGACCTCATCGGCGGGGGCCCACGTCTGGCCGGTGCCGAGAGCGGCGACCCGCCCGTGTTCCATGCGAACCCAGGCGTCCGCGACCTCGACGCCGTGGTCGATCAGTCGGGCCGAGTGGATGACGACCGATCCCGTCGCTGTCGAAACGGATGTCATCGCTCGCTCCAGGGGATCTCGTCTGCGGGGTGGAAGTCCACGCCCTCAGCCTTCCACAGCGGGGCGAGTGCGCCGAGTCGCCCGCGGAACGACTCCCAGTCCCGGCCGTCGGCGTCGCGCGGTGACCACGCGACCTCCGCCTGAGCGGCGGCCCGCGGGAAGACCAGCTGCTCGACCTCGCTCAGGGTGCGGGTGGTCTCGCTCCACAGCGGAGCCTCGATGCCGAGGATCGCGGACTCCGGGACGTCGAGCACAGCGGTCGGCTCCCACTCGTACGCCCTGCGGACATCGATGATCGCGGCCCAGGTGAGTCCGAGCGGAAAATCCTCGGTGTACTTCATGTCGAGGTAGGCGACGTCGGCGGTCGACATGATCAGCGCCCCGCCGCGCTCGACGAAGTGCGCCGCCTCCTCAGCGTGCGATCCCTCGGGTGTCGTCTTGCCCCAGTACTGGCCGATCGTCCCCTCGGCGATGTCCTTCGCTGCGCCCACCTCGTGCCAGGCGACGGGGATCTTGCCCTCCTCGAACACGATCGCGGTGGCGCGCTCGACGAACAGATCGAAGTCCGCCTGCGGGGTGCCGAGGGACTCGTCGCCGCCGATGTGGATGTACGGACCCGGGGTCATCTCGGCGAGCTCGCGCACGACGTCACGGACGAACTCGTAGGTGCGCTCTTCATGGATGCGGACGCTCGAGTGCCCGACGCCCCACCCGAGATAGGGCTCGCCTGCGACGGGGAGCGGCTGCCCCAGGCGCGCCGATTCGGCGATCAGGCTGTCGTTCATGACCGGATCCTCGACGAGCTCCGGATACGCGACGCCGATGGCGTGCGTGTGACCGGG
Source organism: Microbacterium sp. LMC-P-041 (assembly GCF_030209555.1). Taxonomy (NCBI): domain Bacteria; kingdom Bacillati; phylum Actinomycetota; class Actinomycetes; order Micrococcales; family Microbacteriaceae; genus Microbacterium; species Microbacterium sp. LMC-P-041. Next base: position 798,861 of record NZ_JARVRV010000001.1, on the reverse strand, counting down.
GAGGTCGATCTCAGGGATCACGACCATGTGCCGCTCAGCGGCGTACGCGACGATCTCGCGATAGTCGTCCTTCGTGTAGAAGCCGCCGGGGTCGCCGAGGGAGGCCGTGGACGAGGCGAGCTCGGTGAGCTTCGGCCACGAGTCGATCTGGATGCGCCAGCCCTGGTCGTCACTGAGGTGCAGGTGCAGGTGATTGAACTTCAGGGCACTGGTGCTGTCGATGAACTTCTTGACCTCATCGACGTCGAAGAAGTGACGCGTGACGTCGAGCATGACGCCGCGACGTGCGAATCGTGGCGCGTCGGTGATCTCGGCGCGCAGGAACGCCCATCCCTCGTCGTCCTCACGGAGCAGTTGCAGCAGCGTCTGCACGCCGTAGAAGAGTCCTGCCTCGTCGCCGCCCACGATCTCGACGGAGTCGCCGACTGTGAGCCCGTATCCTTCGGGCGCCGCGGCGGGGTCGATCCGCAGGACGATCGTCGACCCGGTGCCGGCGCCGGTGCTGTCCGTCGAGTGCGACAGCCGGATGCCGCTGCGGCGCGCGACGGCGTCGATCAGCTGGGCCGCCGCGGGGGAGTCGCCGACGACTCGCAGGCCGTCGGAGACGGGCAGCCGACCATCGACGGCGATGGAGGAAGCGGGAAGAGGAACAAGGGGCATGGAATGGGGAAGGACCATGAACAAAACCTACCGTGCGCAGAGTCGGCAGCACAGGGAAATCCGCTATGCTTTCTCACGTCGCGACTGGCGTCTGGGTGGACTACCACCGGGGAGCGACTGACCACGGAATTCGACCGCGCGCCTGGGCCGATAGGTACACCCTTCGAATCCGTTGTCAGAGGAGCATGTCATGACCGACCGTTACTTCAACGCCCCACTCTCCGAGGTCGACCCCGAGATCGCACAGGTCCTCGACCGAGAGCTCGCACGGCAGCAGACGTTCCTCGAGATGATCGCATCCGAGAACTTCGTGCCCGTCTCCGTGCTCCAGTCCCAGGGCTCGGTGCTGACGAACAAGTACGCCGAGGGATACCCCGGCCGTCGTTACTACGGCGGCTGCGAAGAGGTCGACGTCGCGGAGGAGCTCGCGATCCAGCGCGCCAAGGACCTGTTCGGCGCGGAGTTCGCGAACGTCCAGCCGCACTCGGGAGCATCCGCGAACGCCGCCGTGCTGCACGCGATCGCTCGGCCCGGCGACACGCTGCTCGGCCTCGCCCTCGACCAGGGCGGTCACCTCACTCACGGCATGAAGATCAACTTCTCCGGCCGCCTGTACGACATCGTCGCCTACGGCGTCGACCCCGAGACCTCGACCATCGACATGGACGAGGTGCGTCGCCTCGCCCTCGAGCACAAGCCGAAGGTCATCATCGCCGGCTGGTCGGCATACCCGCGCACGCTCGACTTCGCCGCCTTCCGTGCGATCGCCGACGAGGTCGGCGCGCTGCTCTGGGTCGACATGGCGCACTTCGCCGGCCTCGTCGCCGCCGGCCTCCACCCGAACCCGGTGCCGCACGCCCACGTCGTCTCGTCGACCGTGCACAAGACGATCGGCGGCCCCCGTTCGGGCTTCATCCTGACGAACGACGCCGACCTCGCGAAGAAGCTCAACACGGCTGTGTTCCCGGGGCAGCAGGGCGGCCCCCTGATGCACGTGATCGCCGCGAAGGCGACGGCGTTCAAGCTCGCGGGCACCCCGGAGTTCAAGGAGCGCCAGGAGCGCACGCTGCGCGGAGCGTCAATCCTCGCCGAGCGTCTCTCGCAGCAGGATGTGAAGGATGCCGGCATCGGAGTGCGCTCCGGCGGCACCGACGTGCACCTGGTGCTCGTCGACCTGCGTGACGCCGCGATCGACGGCAAGCAGGCCGAGGACCTGCTGCACGACATCCACATCACCGTCAACCGCAATGCGGTGCCGAACGACCCGCGCCCGCCGATGGTCACCTCGGGTCTGCGCATCGGGACGCCGGCACTCGCCACCCGCGGCTTCGGCGACGCCGAGTTCACCGAGGTCGCCGACGTGATCGCACTCGCGCTGCTCCCCGGCGCCGACGTCGAGGCGCTCCGTGCGCGTGTCGATGCGCTCGCCGCAGGCTTCCCGCTCTACCCGGAGCTGCAGCAGTGACCGCGAAGATCCTCGACGGCAAGGCGGCGTCGGCCGCGATCAAGGCCGAGCTCACCGAACGGGTCGCCGCGCTGAAGGCGAAGGGCGTGGTGCCCGGCATCGCGACCGTTCTCGTCGGAGCCGACCCGGCATCTCAGCTCTACGTCGGTATGAAGCACCGTCAGTCCGAGGCGATCGGGATGAACTCGATCCAGCGCGAGCTGCCGGCCGATGCCACCCAGGCCGACGTCGAGGCGCTGATCGACGAGCTCAACGCCGATCCGGACTGCCACGGATACATCGTGCAGCTGCCGCTGCCGAAGCACATCGACACGGACGCGATCCTCGAGCGGATCGACCCGGCGAAGGATGCGGACGGACTGCACCCGACCAACCTCGGTCGACTCGTGCTCAACGTCAACAACCCGATCCACACCCCGCTGCCGTGCACGCCGCGGGGTGTCATCGAGCTGCTGCTGCGCAACGGCTACGACTTCGCCGGCAAGCACGTCGTGGTCGTCGGACGAGGTGTGACGATCGGTCGCTCGATCGGCCTGCTGCTGACGCGACGCGACCTGAACGCCACGGTCACGCTCACGCACACCGGCACGGTCGACATGCCGCGGTACCTGCAGGAGGCCGACGTCATCGTCGCCGCCGCGGGCGTCAAGCACCTCATCCGCGCCGAGGACGTCAAGCCGGGCGCCGCCGTGCTCGACGTCGGCGTGACACGCGAGACCGACCCGGAGACGGGCAAGAACCTCGTCTTCGGAGACGTGCACCCGGATGTCGCCGAGGTCGCGGGCTGGGTGTCGCCGAACCCGGGCGGAGTCGGTCCGATGACCGTCGCCCTGCTCATGACCAACGTCGTCGAGGCGGCGGAACGCCTGGTCTGACCGTCGCCGGTCTCGATCTGCATCGTCGGTCCCGATCCGTGGACTTCCCCTTCCGATCCGCCTGCGGATCGGGGTGAGGCCCGGGATCGGGACCGTCTGCGTTCAGCCCAGCTCGTCGAGCATCCGCCGCTGCTCCGGGGTCAGACCGTCGTGGAGCTCCTCCCGCGCCTCCGCGGCGGCGGTCGTCTCCGGGGCGGGCGTGGAGGCTGCGGGCGCCGGCTTGCGGCGCGACACCTTGCCCTGCACGGCGTCGTACAGCTCGCCGGCCTTCGCCCGCAGCCTGTCGTCGACCTGGTCGTAGATCATCCAGCCGAACAGCAGGAAGAGCGGCGGGAGCGCGTAGCTCCAGAAGCCAGAGGCGCGGACGCCGCTCAGCCAGACGACGGCCACCCAGATGAGCAGCTCGACGAGATAGACGAGGACGTACTGGACGACCTTCTCGCCGGTCCTCGTGCGATCGGCCGCGGACTTCGCCGCCGCGTTGCGGAACGCCGCGGTGAGCAGCGGCTTCACGAAGCGCGCTGCGAGCGTCAGGATGACGGCCGCCCACAGCGCGGTGAACCCGACAGAGACCCCCGACGACAACAGGCCGATGAGCAACAGCACCGCGACGTTGAACACGTAGAGCGCGGCGAACCGGACGATTCCGTTCTTCATCTGACCAGAATTCCACACACTCTCGGATGCCGCGGCATCTCCCTGCGGAGCCTGGTGGGGATCAGCGTGCGGGAAACGCGCGTTCGACCGCATCGACCACGGTGCCGTAGACGGAGTCCCACGGGACGAGCGGGGGAGTGACCCCGGCGAGTTCGAGGCTCACGGCTCCATGCACCTGCGCCCAGACGGTGAGAGCGGCGGCCATGACCTGCGGTTCGTCGACGCGGGCCGCGAGCGCGCGCACGAGCGGCGCCATCGCCGTGCTCATGGTCGCGTCATCGGGGCGGCAGTCCTCGGTCGCCACTGCGCCGCCGAACATGAGGCGGTAGAGCGCGGGATTCTCCATCGCCCACGTCCGATACGCGAATCCGAGTGCGCGGAGCCCTTCCGGTTCGGCCGTGGCTTGCGCCTCGCCGAACGACGCGAAGCCGTGCTCGATGACCGCGACGAGCAGTTCGGTCTTCCCGCCGAACAGCGCGTAGACCGCTGAGGTCGAGGTGCCGGCGGTCTGTGCGATGTCGCGGAGACTGATCCGCTCGGGGCCCTTGTCGTCGACCATCTCGGCCGTCGCGTCGAGCAGGCGGTCGCGCAGGGCGTCGTCGTACAGGGGAGGTCTTGCCATGGGATCGATCTTATCGTAACGTTGTTGCATAACGCAGTTACATAACGATGTTCCAAGGAGAGCGCATGACTCAGCACGTCTTCCCCGGCAGGTTCACGGCCGCTCCGGAACGATCGGATGTGACGGTCTTCCTGATCGGGATGCGAGCCAATCGGTGGTGGCAGCTCGGCAGGGTGTGGCGGACGGCCAGCAAGATGCCCCCGATGCTGCAGCATCTCGTGACGCACCCGGAGGCGGGGATGCTCGGAGTGCACAGCTGGTTCGGTCGCACGACGATCCTGCTGTCGTACTGGGAGAGTCCGGAGCATCTGCAGCGGTTCGCCGCCGACCGCGACGCGCCCCATCTGCAGCCCTGGCGCGACTTCATGCGCACGCTGCAGGGAACGGGGAGTGTCGGCGTGTGGCATGAGACCTATCAGGTGCCGACAGCGGATCTGGAGGCCGTCTACGTCGACATGCCGGCATTCGGACTCGCGGCGGCGACCGCGCACGTCCCCGTGGGGCCGGGCATGAAGACGGCGCGCCAGCGGATGGGTCGCTGACGCGCCGGCATCATCAGAGCTCAGCCCTGGGGGTGCAGGCTGCTCTCGATGTTCGTGATGCGAGCCTGCTCGTCGAAGCGGAAGGTCGCAGTGCCCGTGCCGTCGGCGACCATGGCCCCCGAGAACGCCTCGTCGGTCCACGTGAGGTTCCACCCGGCGAGACGGGCGGCGTCCCAGACCGCCGTCCGGGCATCAGGCAGAGCCAGGCCCGAGAGGATCCGCGGAAGGGCGATGGAGGCTGCGGCGACGGTCAGGGCGGGGAGCGGCGCATCGAGCAGGAAGACGGCGTACGTGCCGCCGCCGACCGGCGCGAGGTAGTAGGGCGCTCGACCGGTGAGCTCGACCGCGACCGCGCCGACCGTGTGGGCGGCTGCGGTGATCCAGTCGGCGTCGCCGGTGGCGTCCGCGGGGAAGGGGAGCTCCTGCTCGCTCAGCTCCGGGATGCCGTGCTCCCTGCCGTAATCGCGCAGCTGGCCGGCGATGCCGGCAGGGTCGCCCTGCGGGTGCGCCCACGCCCAGAGCAGCGAGCGGGGACCGGGGGCGATCGTCGCGACGAGGTGGGCGCGGGCCACGAGCCGGCGCGTGGCATCGGCGTTCGAGGTGAAGGTGAGGGTGCCCGCCGCCATGTCGGCATCCCATCGATTGTCACCGAGGTCCTCGAGGGCGGTGGCCAGGGAGTCCTGACGGAGGGCGGAGAACAGTGCGGCACGGTCTGCGAGCGGCTGGAGCGCGGCGAAGGTCATGCCCACAGTCTCGCCCGGATTGCTATGAATCCGCCAACTCCGAGCGCGGGGACACTGCATCGGAGGGGCGGCCCATCCGCCAGACACTCGGTACCACCAGTGTCACGGCGGCGAGCACGGCATAGAGGATCCCCGAGGTGACCAGCACCGTCTCGACATCGCTGCGGGTGATCAGCCAGCCGTAGACGAGGGTGCCGATCGGCATCACGACGAAGCTGCCGAGCATGTCGTAGCTCGAGACGCGGGACAGCTTGTCGCCCGGGATGTTCTCCATCATCGCGAGGTTCCACCCGGTGCTGAACACCTCGGCCCCGGCGCCGGCGAGGAAGGCGGCGATGGCGAGCAGCACCACCGCGGGGTGCACGCCGAGGACGGTGAGCGGGATCGCGAACGCGGCCATGCCGATCATGCCGTAGCGCAGGGGGCGTTTCAGCGGGAACCACATCAGGACGAGGGTCATGAGCAGGATGCCGACGCCTTCGGCGCTGACGACCCACCCCCAGCCGGCGATGCCGAGCCGTTCGTCGTTCTTGGCGATGTACGGACCGACGACGCCCCACGCGCCGATGTGGATGGCGTTCATCACCATGAAGGCGAGAACGATGACCCACAGCCACGTGCGACTCCAGAACTCCTGCCACCCGATCCTGAGGTCGTGGAACATCGTGGTTCCGCCCGCATGATCAGGCGGAGGCAGTCGGACCATCGCCAGGACGGGTATCGCGATGACCCAGCCGATCGCCTGAACGACCATGGCCCAGGCGGGGCCGGCCGCGGCCACGACGATGCCCGCGATGATCGGGCCGCCGATCGTGGTCGCCGAGCGCACGAACGACAGCATCGCGTTGCCCTGCTGCAGGTGCTCGGGGGAGGTCAGCTGCGGGATGATCCCCTGCATGGCGGGGAGCACGAACGCGGTGGACGCACCGTTCACCACCGACAGCAGAGCGAGCAGGGGAACCGTGGCTGTGCCGCTGAACAGGAGGGCGGCCATCGCGCCCACCGTCAGGATGTCGATGACGTAGCAGGACTGGATGATCAGCGCGCGAGGCAGCCGGTCGGCGATCACGCCGCCGAAGAGCAGGAAGACGATGTTGCTGACGGTGAAGGCGGCCAGGACCAGGGAGAGCGAGCGTGCGTCGTTGTCGATCTCGAGCACGGCGAAGGCCAGTGCGATCGACGACATCGACCCTGCGATCAGAGTGATGGCGCGGGCGAGGAAGAACCAGCGGAATCCTCGGTCCTGCATCGCTGCGAGGGCGCGGATCATGACGGCTCGTCGCTGCTCTGCATCCGTCAATCCTGCCACTCGAGGGCAGCGGCAGGCGTCAGTAGCTGGCGCGGGTCGTGTCGTCGGATGCCGGGATGAAGCGGGCGGCCAGAGCCTCGGATGCGCGTGCCAGCATCGCCACGTCGGCACCGACCGCCACGAAGTCCGCGCCGGCGGCGGTGTACGCATCGGCGGCGGAGGGATCGAAGGCGTTCACACCGACGGGCGTGCCTGCGGCCGCGACCGCGGCGAACACCTGCTCGACGGCGGCGACGACATCCGGATGCGTCTGCTGGCCGAGCAGTCCCATCGACGCGGAGAGGTCGGACGGGCCCACGAACACGGCGTCCACGCCCTCGACCGCCGCGATCTCGGAGGCGGCCTCCACCCCGGCGACCGTCTCGATCTGCACGATGAGGGAGGTGTGCCGCGCCGAGTCGCGCAGGTAGCCGTCGACCCGGTTCCAGCGCGCGCTGCGGGCGAGCGCGCTTCCGACTCCTCGGACGCCCTCTGGCGGATAGCGGGTCGCCGAGACGGCCGCGCGTGCCTCCTCGGCCGACGAGACCATCGGGACGATGAGGTTCTGTGCTCCGAGGTCGAGGACCTGCTTGATCGCCACGGTGTCGTTGGACGGCACGCGCACCACCGGGGTGATCGGATAGGCGGCGACGACCTGCAGCTGCAGCAGCGTGGACTCGAGCGTGTTGGCCGAATGCTCCATGTCGATCAGCAGCCAGTCGAGGCCCGAGCCCGCAGCCACCTCGGTGACGAGAGAACTGCCGGAGCACGCCCACATCCCGATGAGCGGGCGATCGGAGGCGGCGAGATGCTCGCGGAAGGAGGGGCTCAGATGAAGCGGCATTCGATCGTTCCCATCGGTCCGTAGTCGCACAGCACCTGATCGCCGCGAGACACCCACATCGGGCGTGTGAACGATCCTGCCAGGATGACCTCGCCGGCCTCGAGACGCGCGCCGTGCTGGTGGAACTTGTTCGCGAGCCAGGCGACGCCGGTGGCGGGGTGGCCCAGCACGCCGGCGGCGACTCCGGTCTCCTCGATCTCGCCGTTGCGCGAGAGCACGCCGGGCACCCATCGCAGGTCGATCTCGTCCGGGCGCCTGTGCACATCGCCGAGGACCATGGCCCCGTAGGCGGCGTTGTCGCTGATCGTGTCGACGATCGTCCTGCCCTCGAGCTCGATGTGCGAGTTCAGCACCTCGAGCGCCGGCACGGCGTAGTCGATCGCGGCGAGGGCGTCGTCGAGCGTGCAGTCGGGCCCCTCGAGCGGATGCTTGAGCACGAACGCGAGCTCGACCTCGATGCGCACGTTCGAGAAGTGGTCGACCGGGATCTCGGCACCCGACTCGTAGACGGTGTCGTCGAACATCACCCCGTAGTCGGGCTCGGTGATGCCGGTGGCCTGCTGCATCGCCTTCGACGTCAATCCGATCTTGCGTCCGACGAGACGGCGTCCCGCGGCGATCTGCGAGTCGCGCCAGACTCCCTGGATCGCGTAGGAATCCTCGACCGTCGCGTCCGGGTACCGGGCGGTGATCCGGGGGATCACGGAGTGGGTCCGATCGGCCTCGGCGAGCTCTCCGGCGATCTGCGCGACGATGTCTGCTGACAGCATCCGTCTCTCCTCTGTGTGCGAACCTGCGTGCGAACCTGCGGATGAATCGATCAGAGCTGGTGGCCGAGCTTGTACTCGCCCTGCTTGTACTCCGGCATGGCCTCGTCGTCGCCGGGTCGCGTGTATGAGAAGCCGTCGGCGCCGATCGTGACGGCCATCTCGGAGTCGTCGGTGCGGGCGACGACGGGCTGCGGGTCGCCGTCGAGGTCGAGCACGAGCGAGGCCTCGGTGTACCAGGACGGGACGACCGGGTTGCCCCACCAGTCGCGGCGCTGGTTGTCGTGCACATCCCAGGTGATGACGGGGTTGTCGGGGTCGCCCGTGTAGTAGTCCTGCGTGTAGACCTCGACACGGTGACCGTCGGGGTCGCGGAGGTAGAGGTAGAACGCGTTCGAGACGCCGTGACGGCCCGGGCCGCGCTCGATCGCGTCGGAGCGGCGGAGGGCTCCGAGCTTGTCGCAGATCGCCAAGATGTTGTGCTTCTCGTGCGTCGCGAAGCAGACGTGGTGCATGCGCGGACCGTCGCCGCCGGTCATCGCGGTGTCGTGCACGGTGGGCTTGCGACGCATCCACGCCGCATACACGGTGCCCTCATCGTCCTGGATGTCCTCCGTGACGCGGAATCCCAGGTCCTGCATGAACTTCACGGCGCGGGGCACGTCGGGGGTGACCTGGTTGAAGTGGTCGAGTCGAACGAGCTCGCCCGGGATGTGCAGGTCGTAGCGCCACGACATGCGCTCGACGTGGTCGGACTGGTGGAAGAACTCGATGGGGAAGCCCAGCGGGTCGACCACGCGCACCGAGTCGCCGACGCCCTTGACGAAGCCCTCCGGGTTGCGGCGCACGTCGCAGCCGAGCTCGGTGTAGAACGCCACGGCGAGGTCGAGATCCTCAGCCGAGCGCACGCGGTAGGAGAACGCGGCGACAGCGGCGATCGGCCCCTTGCGCAGCACGAGGTTGTGGTGGATGAACTCCTCGGTCGAGCGGAGGTAGATCGCCTCGTCGTCCTCTTCGGTGACATACAGCCCCAGGACGTCGACGTAGAACACCCGCGAGGCCGCGAGGTCGGTGACGACCAGCTCCATGTAGGCGCAGCGCAGCACGTCCGGGGGAGTGCTCTCGGGGGTCGCGATCGGGTTGGCGGTCTCGATCGGAGCCTCCTGGCTCACGTAGTAGCCCGAGGAGGTCAGCGTCTTCGCAGTCTTGTCGGTCATGTCGGGTCCTTGCTCAGTTCTTGCCGAAGGTCGGGTTGTGCGCGCCGCCGAGCGTGATGTGCACGCTCTGCTGGTCGGTGTAGAAGTCGATCGAGCGGTAGCCGCCCTCGTGGCCCAGGCCCGAAGCCTTGACGCCGCCGAAGGGGGTGCGCAGGTCGCGCACGTTGTTGCTGTTCAGCCACACCATGCCCGCCTCCACGGACTGCGCGAAGTTGTGGGCGCGCTTCAGGTCGTTCGTCCAGATGTAGGCGGCCAGGCCGTACTTCGTGTTGTTCGCGAGCGAGAGCGCCTCGTCGTCGGAGTCGAACGGGGTGATGGCGACGACGGGGCCGAAGATCTCCTCCTGGAAGATGCGGGCATCGGGGGAGACGTCGGCGAACACCGTCGGCGCGACGAAGTTGCCCTCGTCGAAGCCCTCGGGGCGGCCGCCGCCGGCGACGAGGCGGCCCTCGGTCTTGCCGATCTCGACGTAGCTCATCACCTTGTCGTAGTGCTCGGGGTGCACGAGCGCGCCGACCTCGGTGGCCGGGTCGTGCGGGTAGCCGACCTTCACGCGCTTCGCCTGGGCGGCGTAGCGCTCGACGAACTCCTCGTAGATGGAGCGCTCGACGAGGATGCGGGAGCCGGCGGTGCAGCGCTCGCCGTTGAGGGAGAACACGCCGAAGATCGTCGCGTCGACCGCGGCCTCGATATCGGCATCGGCGAAGACGACGGCGGGGGACTTGCCGCCGAGCTCCATCGACAGGCCCTTGAGGAACGGTGCGGCGTTGCCGAAGATCAGCTGTCCGGTCGAGCTCTCGCCCGTGAACGAGATGAGCGGCACGTCGGGGTGCTTCACGAGGGCGTCTCCGGCGTCTTCGCCGAGGCCGTTCACGAGATTGAACACGCCCTGCGGCAGCCCGGCCTCCTCGAAGATGCCCGCCCAGAGCGAGGCGGAGAGCGGCGTGAACTCGGCGGGCTTGAGCACCACGGTGTTGCCGGTCGCGAGTGCGGGGCCGAGCTTCCACGACTCGAGCATGAACGGCGTGTTCCACGGCGTGATGAGGCCGGCGACGCCGATCGGCTTGCGGTTGACGTAGTTCATCTGCTTGCCGGGAACCTTGAAGGCGTCATCGGACTGGGCGACGATCAGGTCGGCGAAGAAGCGGAAGTTCTCGGCCGCGCGGCGGGCCTGGCCGAGCGCCTGGGTGATCGGCAGGCCGGAGTCGTACGACTCGAGCTCGGCGAGGCGGGCATCCCGCGACTCGACGATGTCGGCGATCCTGTGCAGCACTCGCGAGCGCTCCCGCGGCAGCATCCGAGGCCAGGGGCCCTCGTCGAACGCGCGCGTGGCAGCGGCGACGGCGAGCTCGATGTCGGCCTTCTTGCCGGCGGCTGCGGTCGTGTAGGTCTTGTTCGTCACCGGATCGAGCACATCGAACGTGTCACCGTCGACGGAGTCGACGAACGCTCCGTCGATGTAGTGCTGGATGTGGTCGGGCAGGTCTGCGGGGATGCGGGAATCGGTCATGACTCGTCTCCTGAGTTGTGGTGAGAACGGGTGTGCAGCGCGTCGAGGAAGGCGTCCCTCGTGCGCAGGCGGTGATTGCGGGCGGCGAGCTCGATCTCGAGCGGGTCGGCGCCCGTTCGGATCAGCTCGAGGATCTGCGCGTGCTCCTCGACCGAGTGCTGAGCCCGGCCGGGCACGTAGGCGAAGGTCGAATCCCGGATGCCGGACAGCCGCGCCCAGCCACGGTGCACGAGGTCGAGCAGGTGCGGATTCGGGCAGGGTTCGAAGAGCAGCGAATGGAACTGCCTGTTGAGCTCGGTGAACGCATGGGCGTCGAGATGACCGAGCATCTGGATCATCCGCTCGTTCACCGCCTCCGCGGCGTCGAGCGCCTCGGCGTCGAGGAAGGGAGCGGAGAGGGCGGTGGCCGAGCCTTCGACCAGCCCGAGCGTCTGCATCGTGTGCGCGTATTCGCTCTCGTCGACGAGGGTCACCCGCGCGCCCACGTTGCGCTCGAACGTCACGAGGCCCTCGGCTTCGAGCCGGCGGATCGCTTCACGCACCGGCACGACGCTCATCCCGAGCTCTTCCGCCAACGATCCCAGCACCAGACGGTAACCGGGGCCGAAGACGTGTCCCGAGATCCGTGAGCGGATCCAGGCGTACGCCTGCTCCGACTTGCTGGAGTTCGCCACCGTCGTCATGAGCCGGCACCGGTGCCGGTGGCGGCTTCGTACTTCTCCCGCCACGCGGCGTTGAGCGGGAAGAGGCCGTCGACCGGATGTCCGGCGGCGACCTGCTCGGCGATCCACGCGTCCTCGATCTCCTGCGCGAGAGCATCGTCTGCGACCTGCTCGGCGAGCGAGGGAGGGATCACGATGACGCCGTCGCCGTCGCCCACGATGATGTCGCCCGGCTGGACCGTGGCGCCTCCGCACGAGATGGTGACGTCGGAGTCCCACGGCACGTGCCTGCGTCCGAGGACGGAGGGATGAGCGCCCTGCGAGAAGACCGGGAGGCCGATCTCGGCGACCGCGTCGAAGTCGCGCACACCGCCGTCGGTCACGACTCCGGCGGCGCCGCGGGCGCGGGCGCGGAGCGCGAGGATGTCGCCCAGTGTTCCGGTGGTCGCGTCGCCGCGCGCTTCGATCACGATGATCTCGCCCTCGCCGACGGCATCGAACGCCCGCTTCTGGGCGTTGTATCCGCCGCCATGGCTCGCGAACAGGTCTTCTCTGAACGGCACGAAGCGCAGCGTCTTGGCTGTGCCGACGATCTTGCTGCCGGGGAGGTTCGCAGAGACGCCATCGATGAAGCACGAGTGGTGTCCGCGCTTGCGCAGCTGCGACGAGAGGCCGGCTGTCGGAGCTTCCATCAGCTTGGCGCGGAGCTCGGGGGACAGCGCGGACGTGGCCTCAGGCGGCAGACCCGCGTCTTCGCGGGAGCCCCATGCCTCGGTGCGCTGCAGGTCGTCGACGGCGGGAAGCGAGCCGACCTCGGCGTCGAAGGGCACATCGCCCTGGGTGACGGTGGTCACCAGGCGTCCCGAGGAGGGGGAGCCCTCGGCATCCGGAGCATCCACCTCGATCTCGACCACGTCGCCGGGGACGATCACGGAGGAACCCGCGGGCGTGCCGGTGAGGATGACGTCGCCGGGTTCGAGCGTGAAGTGCTGAGAGAGGTCGGCGACCAGCTGGGCGAGGGGGAAGATGAGGCCGGCGGTGGTGTCGTCCTGACGCAGGTCTCCGTTGACCCAGGCCCGGACGCGCAGGGCCGCGGGGTCGACCGTGCGGGCGTCGATCAGCTCGGGGCCGAGAGGCGTGTAGCCGTCGCCGCCCTTGGAGCGCACGTTGGATCCCTTGTCGTTGGCGCGCAGGTCGTAGAGGCCGAGGTCGTTCGAGGCGGTGACCCAGCCGACATGGCTCCACGCGTCATCGAGCGAGACGCGGCGGGCAGGGGTGCCGATGACGAGCGCGATCTCGCCCTCGAATGCGAGCAGCTCGGTGCCGGCCGGGCGCTCGACCGTGCCCCCGGAGACACCGACGGAACTCGCCGGCTTGAAGAAGTAGGAGGGAGCTGCGGGGCGCCGGCCGCGCTGGTCGGCTCGGGAGGCGTAGCTCAGATGGATCGCGATGATCTTGCCGGGGCGGGTCATGGATGCCGTCACGGGGCGCCTCCTCGCGCTTCACGTCGACGCCTTGTGCGTCGTATTCGAAATCATATATCATCGTGTCACCCCTCGGCAAGCAACTCGACACACCTCGGACGCGAGCCGTGACAATGCGGTCACAATCAAAGGAGACACCCCTATGAGCGGGCAGTCACAGGCTGGGTTCACACCCACCGGAACCATCGCGACACCGGCCGATCGGCGCCGGGTCGTGTTCGCCACCGTCGTCGGCACCACGGTCGAGTGGTACGACTTCTTCATCTACGCCACGGCGGTCGGGCTGGTCTTCGGGCAGCTCTTCTTCGAGCCGCTCGGCGCGAACAGCGCGTTGATCGCCTTCGCCACCGTCGGCGTCAGCTTCCTCTTCCGCCCGCTCGGAGCGTTCCTCGCGGGACACTACGGCGACAAGCTCGGGCGCAAGACTGTTCTCATGTGGACGCTGATCCTGATGGGAGCGGCGACCGCGCTCATCGGAGTCCTGCCGACCTACGACGCGATCGGGATCGCCGCACCCATCCTGCTGGTGCTGTTGCGCATCCTGCAGGGCATCTCGGCCGGAGGCGAGTGGGGCGGTGCGGTGCTGATGGCCGTCGAGCACGCCCCGAAGAAGAAGCGCGGGATCTTCGGCGCATCGCCCCAGATCGGTGTGCCGCTCGGTCTGCTGCTCGCGTCGGGAGTGATGGCGCTGATGACGGCGATCGCCCCCGGAGACCAGTTCATCCAGTGGGGCTGGCGCATCCCGTTCCTGCTCAGCGTCGTCCTGATCCTGGTCGGCTACTACGTGCGCCGCAAGGTCGAGGAGAGCCCGGTGTTCATCGAGCTCGCCGAGCGCAAGGAGAAGGCGAGCATGCCGATCGTGCAGCTGTTCCGCAAGCACCTCCTGCTCGTCATCGTCGCCGCCCTCGTCTTCGCCGGCAACAACGCGGTCGGGTACATGACGACCGGCGGATACATCCAGGGCTACGCCACCAACCCCGAGGGCCCGATCGGTCTCGAGCGCGGACCGGTGCTGTGGGCGGTCACCGGCTCGGCCGTCACCTGGCTCATCACGACGCTCATCGCCGGGTGGCTGTCGGACCGCATCGGTCGGCGCACCACCTACATCATCGGCTGGGTGATGCAGCTCGTCGGTGTGTTCACGCTCTTCCCGCTCGTGAACACCGGCCAGGTCGGACTGCTGTTCGCCGGCCTCGCGATCCTCACGATCGGTCTCGGCTTCACCTACGGGCCGCAGGCGGCGCTCTACACCGAGCTCTTCCCCGCCAGCATCCGCTTCTCGGGCGTCTCGATCTCGTATGCGATCGGCGCCATCGCCGGCGGTGCGTTCGCTCCGACCATCGCGACCGCCATCGTGCAGGCGACCGGCTCGACGCAGGCCGTCACGTGGTATCTCGCCGGCATGACGCTGCTCGGCCTCGTGGCGACGCTGCTGCTGCGTGATCGCTCGGGCATCCCGCTGGGGCCGGATCACGAGGAGGAGCAGTCCGTGAGCCCGATCCGCGGGCTCGCCAGGGCCTGACCCGCATCCACGCACGAGCGCACGTCCGCCTGGTGGGCGTGCGCTCGTGCGTGTGCAGGAGAGCGTCGGTCCGGTTCTCCGCCGCCGAGCGCTCAGCCGTCGAGCGCGTCGCGGATCGCGGATGCCGAGCGCCTCAGGCGGTCCGCGATCTCGGCGTCGTCGAGGGCGGTCGCGACGTGGACGACCGCGATCGCCGCGGGCCGCTGGCCGCGCAGCACGAGGGGCACGGCGACGGACTGCACGGTGGGGATGACCTCGTCATGGCTCGTCGCATATCCGCGGGCGCGAGCTCGGTCGACCTCTGCGCGCAGTGTCGCCCCCGGTTCTCCGGGCCACTGGGACACCGGGAGCTGCGTGAGGATCGCCTTGCCGGGCGCTCCGACCGTGACGGAGTGCCTGGCGCCCGGTCGCTGGGCGACGCTCGCGATCGCGTGGCGGGGTTCGATGCTCGCGAGCGTGATGCAGTCATCGCCGTCGAGCACGCCGAGGAAGCAGGTCATGCCGAGCTCGTTGGCGATCGCGGTCAGCTCGGGGATGGCCTCGGCCTGCAGATCGTGAGCCACGCCCGCTGCCAGCGCGGCCATGCGCGGTCCCAGGGTCACGGCGCCTGAGGCGTCCCTTCCGATGAGTCGGTGGTCTTCCAAGGTGCGCAGCAGGCGATACGCCACCGAGCGATGCACGTCGAGTCGCGCGGCGATCTCGTCGATCGTGAGGGGGATCCGCGCATCGGCGAGAACCTCCAGGATGCGGATGCCGCGGCTCAGGGTCTGCGAGGCCGGAGTGCCTTCGGGCATGCGTGCGCTCCCTTGCGTTTCGAGACGACCGTCCCTAAGCTGTGTTCAATAGTAGAACGTTGTGTTCGAATATAGAACACGCACCGTTCGAAGGCAACACCTGACAGAGAAGTCCGGAAGGAATCGACGACGATGCAGTTCCACCACCACGGCTATGTCTCCGGAGACCCCCGCGTGAAGGACGCCGCGGGGCTCGGCGCGGACCGGCCCGCCGACCTCCCCGACGAGATCGATGTGCTGATCGTCGGCTCGGGTCCCGCCGGCATGCTGCTCGCGGCGCAGATGTCGCAGTATCCCGACATCTCCACGCGCATCATCGAGAAGCGCGAGGGCCGTCTGGTGCTCGGGCAGGCCGACGGCATCCAGCCGCGCAGCGTCGAGACGTTCCAGGCGTTCGGATTCGCCGAGCGCATCATCGCCGAGGCCTACAACATCGGCTGGATGAACTTCTGGGGTCCGAATCCCGAGAAGCCCGACGAGATCGTCCGCACGTCGCGGACGGCGGACTACGCCTACGACATCTGCGAGTTCCCGCACCTCATCGTCAACCAGGCACGCGTGCTCGACTACTTCGCCGAGGCGGCGTCGAACGGTCCCGGCCGCATCGCGCCCGACTACGGCATCGAGTTCGCCGGACTCACCGTGCACGACGAGGGCGAGCACCCGGTCGAGGTCTCCCTGCGCTACGTCGCAGGGGAGCGGACCGGCGAAGAGCGCACGATCCGCGCGAAGTACGTCGTCGGCTGCGACGGCGCACGCAGCGGCGTGCGCCAGGCGATCGGCCGCACGCACGTCGGCGGCAGCGCTGCGCATGCCTGGGGTGTCATGGACGTCCTCGTGAACACCGACTTCCCCGACTGGCGCACCAAGTGCGCGATCAACTCGGAGGCGGGCAACATCCTGCACATCCCGCGGGAGGGCGGGTACCTCAGCCGGATGTACATCGACCTCGGCGAGGTCGCCGAGGACGACGACCACCGCGTGCGGCAGACGCCCATCGAGGACATCATCGCCAAGGCGAACGCGATCCTCAGCCCCTACACGCTGGACGTGAAGGAGGTCGCGTGGCACAGCGTCTACGAGGTCGGCCACCGGGTCACCGACGGGTTCGACGACGTGATCGACGGGTCGGGTCGCACGCCGCACGTGTTCCTCACGGGCGATGCCTGCCACACCCACAGCGCGAAGGCCGGCCAGGGCATGAACGTGTCGATGCAGGACGGATTCAACCTCGGCTGGAAGCTCGGATCGGTACTGACCGGTCGGGCGCCCGAGGCGCTGCTCGCGACCTACGGTGCTGAGCGTCGGCCGGTCGCGCAGCAGCTCATCGACTTCGATCGGGAGTGGTCGACCCTGATGGCGCGCAAGCCGTCGGAGATCACCGACCCCACGGACCTCGCGACGTACTACCTGGCGACGGCGGAGTTCCCCTCCGGCTTCATGACGCAGTACACCTCGTCGATGATCACCGGCTCGGACGCACATCAGGCACTCGCGGGCGGCTTCCCCCTCGGCAAGCGCTTCAAGTCGGCCGAGGTCGTGCGGGTGGGCGACGGCAACGCGGTCCATCTCGGGCACCACGCCAAGGCGGACGGGCGCTGGCGCGTCTACGCGTTCGCGGGTCGCGATGCGGCGACGCTCGACGCGTGGGCCGAGTCGACGGCTCCGGTGCTCTCCCGGTTCACGCCTGCGGATGCCGACGCCGATGCCGTCTTCGACGTCAAGGCGATCTACCAGCAGCCGCACGAGGAGGTCGAGGTCACCTCGGCGCCTGCGCTGTTCCAGCCGAAGACCGGTCCGCTCGGGCTCACCGACTGGGAGAAGGTCTACGCGGCCGGCCCGTCGAAGTGGACCGAGACCGACATCTTCGAGGCGCGGGGGCTGTCGCGCGACGGCGTCATCGTCGTGGTGCGGCCCGATCAGTACGTCGCCGCGATACTGCCCCTCGACGCGACGGACGAGCTGGCGTCGTTCTTCGAGGGGGCGCTGCTGCCGGCATCCTGAGCCTGCGATCCGGGAGGGGATCTGCGATCCGGAGGGGATCTGCGATCCGGAGGGGATCTGCGATCGGGAGGTGCTTCCTGCGCAGGACGCCCTCCCGATCGCAGATCTCCTCCCCATCGGGCGTCAGTGACGAGCGCAGACTGCTTCCGGCGAGAGCCTCTGGCGGGTGTCGGAGGCCCCGCGTACTCTGAGGGCCGATGGGCGAAGGCGCCCCGACAGGAGGAATGCGCGATGGAGTGGAAGATCGAATTGATCTTCGTCCCGGTCTCGGATGTCGACCGGTCGAAGGAGTTCTACGAGAGGATCGGCTTCCACGCCGATCATGATCAGGTGCCCTACGAGGGCCTGAGGTTCGTGCAGATGACACCGCCCGGGTCGGCCTGCTCGATCGCCTTCGGCACCAACCTGGGCGAGGGACTGCTGCCTGGGCAGCAGAACACGATCCAGGTGGTCGTTCCGGATGCCGATGAGGCGCTGGCGCATCTGACGGGCCTCGGCGTCGAGGCGCAGGGGGTCGATGAGCAGGCGTGGGGCCGTTTCGTCACCTTCGACGACCCCGACGGCAACACCTGGACACTGCAGGAGCTTCCCGACTACAGCGCTCAGTCCTGACGTTCTGTGATCCGGACGCTCACCGGACGCGCTCGACGAGGGTGAGCAGCGCTTCCGGTGCGCCCTCGGGGAACAGGACGCGGGTGCCGGCACGGATGTCGTCGATCGGCACCCAGCGCACCGGGCTGCCCTCGTCGAGGATGTGAAGCTCGGCGTCGAGAGGCACCGCATCCAGCTGGGCGGATGTCACCGCGAACACATGGGCGATCTCGTGACCGGGCGCGCCTTCGTACGTGAAGATGTTCTCGAAGACGCCGAGTGGCTCGGCGCCCTCGAGAGTGACGCCGAGCTCCTCCATGAACTCGCGACCGAGAGCTTCTGCGGCGGTCTCACCGAATTCGATCCCGCCGCCGATCGCCCGGAGGAAGTCCAGGCCGCGCGAGGCGTCGTGCCCTTCGAGCGCGAGCAGGTGTCCGTCCTTGACGGGCAGGCCGACGGCGATGTTGCGGATGGCAGGCATCTCGGAAGGCTAACGCAGCGGGTGTGTGACGACGGGCTCAGGTCAGGAGGGACGCCCCACCGGAGACCTCGATGCCGCCGGTCGGCGGGATCGTCACGGTCAAGAGGCTCGGACGACGCACGTGAGCGCCCTGATGGATGCGGACGGTCGTCGCCGGGTGTCCGAGGTCGCGCAGATACGCCCCGACCGATGCAGCCGCCGAGCCCGTCGCCGGGTCCTCGGTGATCCGTCCCACCGGGAAGAGGTTGCGGGCATCGAAGTCGGCGGTGCTCGCCGCGTGCAGCACTGTCGAGGTGCCGAACCACCCCTGCTCGCGCATGAGTGCGGCGACCTCGGCGGGCGAGAAGCGGAACTGATCGAACAGCTCCCAATCACGGAGCACGACGATCGGATGCCAGTTGCCGGCGAACGATTCCTTGGCGGGGAAGCGCTCATCGAGATCCGCCGGGGTGAGTCCGAGCAGCGCGAGGAACCGGTCGAGCACGTCGGAGCCGAGATCGCGCACCTGCGGCTCGACGCTCGTGAACGACACGGTCACCGCGCCATCCCGATCCACCGTCGAGCGCAGCGTCACAGCGCCCGCGTTCGTGTCGAACACGACATCGCCCGGCCCGTCGCGCTCGGCGAGGGCGACCGCCGTCGCGACGGTCGCGTGTCCGCAGAACGGCACCTCAGCCGCCGGCGACCAGTAACGCGCCCGGTAGCGCGGCACACCGTCGCCATCGGTGCGTGCGACGAGGAAGGCGGTCTCGGAGAATCCGACATCCACGGCGATCCGCTGCATCTGCTCGTCGCTCAGATCTGAGCCATCGAGTACGACTCCCGCGGGGTTGCCGCCGTCGGGCGTCGCGGCGAATGCGCTGTATCGCAGGACTCCGGAATTCTCGGTCATGACGAGGAGCCTAGCGACTCGGCGAGGTCAGGAATTCACGCGGATGATCTCCTGCTGGTAGGGCGCGATCACGTCACCCGAGATGCGCAGGTCGAGCAGCAGGAACCGCCGCGTCGCAGCATCCTCCTGCGTCCATGTGGCGAGTCGATCGAGGTCTGCGAGCGTCTTCACGACGACGCCCTCCGCGCCCACCGCGGCGCCGAACGCCGCGAAGTCGACCTCGGGGATGCGCATCGGGCCCTCGGCGAGCCCCTTGAGCCCGTAGAGGTTGACCTCGGCACCGTAGGCGGCGTCGTTCCAGATCACGGCGATGCCTCGACCCGCTGCCGCGCGCACGGCCGACTCGAGGTCGGCGATCGCCATGAGTCCGCCGCCGTCGCCCGACGTCAGCACGACGGTCGACTCGCGGCGGGCGAGGGCTGCGCCGACGACACTCGGCCAGCCCTGCCCGATCGACTGGAAGGCGGTGCCGACCATCATCATGCGGTCGGGGGCCTCGACCGGCCAGTACATGTTCGCCCAGCCGATGAAGTGCCCGCCGTCGGAGACGACGACGCGATCGGAGGGCAGGAGCTCGGCGATGCGGCGGGCGGCGGAGCGGGGGTCGAGGCGTCCGTCGGGAGCGAGCTCGTCGCCCTCGTCGTACGCGCGTGCGGCCTCGACGTCGACCGTCTCGCGCCACGGCTGTGCGGGCACAGCGTCGGATGCCGGGTGCGACTCGCCGTGCTGGACAGTAGGAGTCTCGGCGCGGTGTGCCTCCGCTCCGAGGCCGTGCTCGGCAGAACCGCTCTCAGGGGCGGCGCCGGAGCCGAGCGAGCCGACCCGGGCGACGAGCTCCTCGGCCGCCACGCGAGCATCCGCACGCACGAAGCCGCCGACGTGCGGGTGCGTGGCTGCGGGCGCGATGTCGATCTGGAAGACCCTGGTGCCCGGTGCGAAGAGTTCGCCGAATCGCATCGTGAACTGGTTCAGCGAGGCGCCGAACACCACGGCGACATCGGCGGTGCGCACGAGTTGCATGGCGCCGTCGGCCCCGAATCCTCCCGTGACGCCGAGGTCGAACCGGGTGTCGGGGAAGACACCGCGCCCCAGCGCCGACGACGCCGTCAGAGCGCCGGTGAGGGTCGCCAGCTCGCCGAGCGCCGCACCGGCCCCCGCGAGCCAGGCGCCGCGACCCGCCAGCAGGAAGGGGCGCGATGCTCCGTGAAGCGCCTGGGCGATCTCGTCGAGCGTGCCCTCGGCGAACTCGCCGCGCGGTGCGAGCGGCGCGGGGATGCGCGGCAGTGGAGCCTCGGGCACCGGGCCGGCCTCGCGTGAGGCCACGTCGTAGGGGATCGCCAGCACGACGGGCACGCGGTAGGTCAGTGCGTGCTCGATCGCGATGACGGTGGTCGCTGCGGCATCCGCGTGCCCGACCGTGTAGGTGCGGGCACCGACCGCCGAGGCCAGGGCGATCTGGTCGACGTCCCACGGACGAGGGCCGGACGTCGGCTCATCGCCCACCACCAGCACGAGGGGGACATGCGCCTGCACGGCCTCGGCGAGTGCTGTGAGGGTGTTCGTGAAACCGGCGCCGTAGGTCGAGGTGCCCGCGGCGATCCTGCCGGACGCGCGGAAGTGCGCATCGGCGGCGACCACTGCGCCCTGCTCATGACGGACGGCCGTGAAGACGGCATCCGTCTGGGTCTCGATCGCATCGAGGAAGTAGGCGTTGCCGTTGCCCATCACACCGAAGACGGCGTCGATGTGCTGGGCGAGAGTGAGTGCGACGTGCGCGGAGACGGAGGGCATGCGAAAGCCTTTCGAGACAGGGACGGAGAACGTTCGTATTCCGTATGTGTCTCGCCCCCGCGTCATCGTGGGGAGCTTCGTGCCTCTTTTTCAGGCACCGGCGTCGGAGAGCGCCGGACGCGTCGATCCTATCGCGCCCGTGCCGACGCGGCGCCGACTTGCGCGCGTAACACCGCCGAAACCGCGACACGGAAACATGCGGCCATGGAGTCACTGTTCGACGGATACACCTCGCGCCGGTCGCCGCAGCGAGCGGGGGCCGCGCCGTGGGACGAGATGTTCCCTGCCGATGCGCAGCCCGGTGGTGGGGGAGTGCGCCTGCCCTATCAGGACATGTATCCCGCGCTCGCGAGCATGGACGACGCCGAGCTGAGGGCACGGACCGACGCGCTCGCCAGCTCGTACCTCGCGCAGGGCGTGACGTTCGACTTCGCCGGGGAGGAGCGTCCGTTCCCGCTCGACGTGGTGCCTCGCGTGGTCGCCGCCGACGACTGGCGCTATGTCGAGTCAGGGGTGAAGCAGCGGGTGCGTGCGCTCGAGGCCTTCCTTGCCGACGTCTACGGCCGGCAACATGCGGTGCAGGACGGCGTGATCCCCTCGTCGCTGATCAGCTCCTCCGCGCACTTCCACCGTCAGGCGGCCGGCATCGTCGGAGCGAACGGCGTGCGCATCCATGTCGCGGGGATCGACGTCATCCGCGACGAGCTCGGAGCCTGGCGCGTGCTCGAGGACAACGTGCGCGTGCCGAGCGGCGTCAGCTACGTGCTCGCGAATCGCCGGGTGATGGCGCAGACGCTCCCCGAGCTGTTCACCAGCCTGCGCGTGCGTCCCGTCGTCGACTACCCGGGCCGGCTGCTCCAGGCGCTGCGTGCGGCGGCGCCGGACGGCGTCGATGATCCGACAGTCGTCGTGCTGACCCCCGGGGTGCACAACTCGGCGTACTACGAGCACACCCTGCTCGCTCGCATGATGGGCATCGAGCTCGTCGAAGGACGCGATCTCTTCTGCTCGGGCGGTCGGGTGTGGATGCACACGACCTCGGGGCCGACGCGGGTGGACGTGATCTACCGCAGGGTCGATGACGAGTTCCTCGACCCGCAGCAGTTCCGTCCGGACTCGGTGCTGGGCGCACCGGGGCTGATGCTCGCGGCGCGCCTCGGCACCGTGACGCTCGCGAACGCCGTCGGCAACGGCGTGGCCGACGACAAGCTCGTGTACACGTACGTCCCCGATCTGATCCGCTACTACCTGGGAGAGGAGCCGGTGATCCCGAACGTCGACACCTGGCGGCTCGAGGAGCCGGACGCGCTGGAGGAGGTGCTCGACAGGCTCGACGAGCTGGTGGTGAAGCCCGTCGACGGATCCGGCGGGAAGGGGCTGGTCGTCGGTCCCGACGCGTCGCGCGAGACGCTGGACGAGTTGCGTCGGTCGCTGCGGGCGGATCCCCGAGGCTGGATCGCCCAGCCGGTCGTGCAGCTCTCGACCATCCCGACGCTCGTGGAGGACGGATTCCGCCCGAGACACGTCGATCTGCGACCCTTCGCCGTGAATGACGGGCACGACATCTGGGTGCTGCCCGGCGGTCTCACGCGCGTCGCTCTGCCCGAGGGGCAGCTCGTTGTGAACTCGAGCCAGGGCGGAGGGTCGAAGGACACCTGGGTGCTGGATCCGTCGCTCTTCACCGGGCCGACGTCGACTCTGGACGGCGACCCGGACGCCGCCGCAGACGAGGTGTCGCTGGCGACCGGGGCGATCGCCGTGGTCGCTCCGGCGCGTGAGGAACCGCATCCGCCCTTCCTCTCGTCTCCGCAGGACGAGGACCTGGACCTGCGTCACCACCAGCAGCAACAGCAGCAACAGCAGCAGCAGCAGGGAGGCGCAGGATGCTGAGTCGCATCGCCGAGGCGCTGTTCTGGATCGGCCGCTACGTCGAGCGCGCCGACGGCACCGCCCGCATCCTCGATGTGCACCTGCAGCTGCTGCTCGAGGATCCGTGGGTCGAGGAGGACACCGCATGTCGGGCGCTCCTGTCGGTGATGGGGACGACGGCGGATGCCGGCACCGTGCTGAGCCGGGACGACGTCGTGCGGCTGCTCGCGCTGGATCGTGAGCACTCCGCGTCGATCGCCCATTCGATCGCGGCGGCGCGGGAGAACGCTCGTCGAGCGCGCGAGATCATCTCGACGGACCTCTGGGAGACGCTGAACGAGTCGAACGCACGGATGCCGCGGCGGATCGCCTCGGACAAGACGCACCCGTTCTTCCGCTGGGTGCGTGATCGGTCGGCGCTGGCCTTCGGGGTCGTCGACTCCTCGACGAGCCGGGATGAGGCCTGGCACTTCTTCGTGCTCGGCCGCTCGATCGAGCGCGCGGACATGACGGCGCGGCTGCTGGCGACGCGGTCGCTGACCGAGGCAGGCGGGCCGAGCTGGACGACGCTGCTGCGCAGCTGCGGGGCGTACGAAGCCCATCTGCGCAGCCACCGGGCGGTGCCCACGGGAGCGTCCGCCGTGGAGTTCCTCCTGATCGACCGGCTGTTCCCCCGATCGGTGCTCTCGAGCATCCTCCAGGCCGAGGAGTGTCTGCGCGGTATCGATCCGGCGGGTGCGTTCGGCGTACCCGATCGGGCGCATCGCGTCTTGGGACGCATGCGGTCGGAGCTCGAATACCGACCGATCGGCGACACCGTGCATCGGCTGTCGGAGAGCATGGAGGAGGTCCAGGTGGGGATGTCGGTGGCGAGTGACGCGATCAGGGAGCGGTACTTCCCCTCGATCGCGATGCCGGTGTGGATCGGAGAGGCGCTGTGAGTCGGCTCAAGATCGTTCACCGCACCGGCTTCCGCTACGAGCAGCCGGCGACGGCGTCGTACAACGAGGCGCGGATGCTGCCGCACTCCCGGGACGGACAGTTCGTGCTGCAGGCGACGCTCGACATATCGCCGACCGCGACCCAGCACTCGTACACCGACTACTGGGACACCCGGGTCTCGACGTTCGAGCTGCTGACCCCGCATCAGATGCTCTCGGTCACCGCGACGAGCGTGGTGGATGTGAGGCCGCTGCCGACGGGAGAGGCGGACATCGACTGGGACGAGCTGGCAGCCCGGATACCCCAATCGCTCGAACTCGCGGAATGCGTGGCGCAGACGCCTGCCACCGCTCCCGATGACGAGATGCGCGACCTCGCCCTGCACATCGAAGCGGAGGGTGGTGGCGTCGACGAGACGGCCCGCGAGATCTGCCGCACCGTCGGGGAGGCCATGGAGTATCGCAGCGGCGTCACCGGCGTGAGCTCGACCGCTCGCGACGCGTGGCCCACCCGGTCCGGCGTCTGCCAGGACATCGCTCATGTGGCGCTGGGCGTGCTGCGCGCCGCGGGGATCCCGGCGCGCTACGTGTCGGGGTACCTGCATCCCGATCCGACGGCCGCGATCGGACAGGCTGTGACGGGGGAGTCGCACGCCTGGGTGGAGTGGTACTCCGGCGAGTGGCGCGGATACGACCCCACCAACCTCGTCGACATCGGCGAATCGCACGTCTATGTCGGCCACGGTCGGGACTACGCCGATGTCGCACCGCTGCGCGGGGTGTACGCGGGACCCAGCGCCTCCGAGCTCTTCGTCTCGGTCGAGGTCACCCGCCTCGGCTGAGGCGACGGCGTGGCGGGAGTTCGAGTGGTGGTGCAGGAGAATGAGACGATGACGGATGCATCGATCGAGCGCGAGACGCTCACCTGGGACGGCTTCGGATCCGCGACGCGAGACCTCGCGCGCCGGATCCTGGACAGCGGCTTCATGCCCGAGGTCGTGGTGGCCATCGCGCGGGGCGGTCTGCTGCCTGCCGGTGCCATCGCCTACGGTCTCGGAGCGAAGAACTGCGGTGCGATCAACGTCGAGTTCTACACCGGCATCGGCACGGTGCTCGACGCGCCGGAGGTGCTGCCGCCCGAACTCGACATGGTGTATCTCGACGGTCGACGCGTGCTGCTGGTCGACGACGTCGCAGATTCGGGTCGCACGCTCGCCCTCGCCGTGCAGCTGCTGAAGGACAAGGGCGCCGACGTGCGCTCGGTCACGATCTACACCAAGCCGTCGACGATCATCCAGCCCGACTACGCCTGGAAGGACACCGACCTGTGGATCAACTTCCCCTGGTCGTTCCAGGGCACGGTGCGCGAAGAGGACCTCGGTCTCGCTCCGTCCGCCTGACGAGAGTCACCCGCGCAGCAGCGCCCGCAGGGTCTGGATCGTGTCGGCGTCGGCGGGGTTCTTGTCGGGTCGATAGCCCTTGACTCTCGCGAACCTCAACGCGATGCCTCCGGGGTATCGCGGCGAGCGCTGCACGCCGTCGATCGCGATCTCGACCACGAACTCCGGTCTCAGGAACACCGCGCCCTGCGTGCGCCTCGTCTCGAGCGGCGGGAAGTTCTCCGTCTGCCAGCGCAGCAGCTCGTCGGTGAGCCCCTTGAACGTCTTGCCGACCATGACGAGACCGCCGGGCTCGCCGAACTCGCCGCTCGGGTCGAGTGCGCCGAGGTGCAGGTTCGACAGGAGCCCCTGGCGCCGCCCCGACCCCCATTCGGCGGCGAGCACGACCAGGTCGTAGGTGAGCACGGGCTTGACCTTGACCCAGGACTTGCCGCGGCGTCCCGCCGAGTAGGGCGCATCGATCCCTTTGACGAGCACCCCCTCGTGGCCCGCGGCGAGAGCCTCGCGCGACAGCTGCTCGGCCGCTTCGGCGTCGTCGGTGACGATGCCCGGCATACGCCATTCGCCGACGACCCTCTCGAGTTCGGTCAGGCGGGTGGACAGGGGCTCGTCGAGCAGATCGCGTCCGTCGACGTGCAGGATGTCGAAGAACCAGGGCCGCAGCACGAGCTCGCGCGAGACGTCCGCCCCGAACCGCGACATCGTCTGCTGGAACGGCCGAGGGCCGCCGTCTTCGTCGAGTGACAGCGTCTCACCGTCGAGGATCAGATCGTGTGCGGGGAGCGCGCGCACGATCTCGACGATCTCCGGCACCCGGTGGGTGATGTCGGCGAGGCTGCGGGTGTAGACGCTCACATCGTCTCCCTGGCGATGCACCTGGATGCGCGCGCCATCGAGCTTGTACTCGACGGACGCGGTGCCGGTGATGTCGAGCGCGGCGGTCGGGGTGGCCGCGGTCGATGCGAGCATCGGCAGCACGGGGCGACCGACCACCAGCCCGACCGCATCGAGTTCGTCTTCCGTGCCGGTGAGTGCGAGCACGGCGGTCTCGCCCAGGTCGCCGGAGAGCATTGCTGCTCGTCGCACCGATGCCGCCGGGCGATCCGCGGCACGGGCGATGGCATCGAGCAGGACGCCGCCGAGCGCGCCCGTGCGCAGCTCGCCGAGCATGGCCCGCGACAGGAAGTCCCATTCGGGAGCCGTCGCTCGCGACGCGAGAGCCGAGAGGATCGCGGAACGCGCCGCGGCCGACCCCGACCCTGACGAGCCGGTCAAGGCCTCGAACGCGTCATCGACATCACGGATCGACAGCGAGGGCTCGGCAGCGTGCTGCACGTCGAGCGCCGCCACTCCGCGCCAGCCGACACCCAGCCGTCCCTGTCGCGGCGTCGCGAGCAGCAGCCCGACGAGGGCGGGCACGTCGGCAGCGTCAGCGCGTGCGAGCAGCCGGGACACGGCGTCGATCTTCGCCAGGCGCGATGCGGTGGCGGTGACCTCTTCGGCGGTGGAGACGAGCTCCGAGAGCAACATGCAGGCAGTCTCGCATCCGCATCCGACATCGGCGACGGCCTTGCGTTCGTCCGTCCTGCCGCAGTAAGCGGATGCGACTCAGCGGCCGCGGAACTCCGGCGTGCGCTTCTCCTGGAACGCCGCGAACCCCTCGCGGTAGT
Organism: Microbacterium sp. LMC-P-041; assembly: GCF_030209555.1. NCBI lineage: Bacteria > Bacillati > Actinomycetota > Actinomycetes > Micrococcales > Microbacteriaceae > Microbacterium > Microbacterium sp. LMC-P-041. The sequence goes on along the minus strand of NZ_JARVRV010000001.1, from coordinate 771,570 downwards.
CGTCGGTGTCGCACAGGGCGGCCTGGGCGGCGTTCTCGAGATCGATCGACTCCCACAGCGCCAGGCGCTCGTCGCGGATCCTGGCGACCAGCTGCTTGCTCGCCAGGAAGGCGGCGGTGGCGCCACGCGCAGCGGTCGCCGCGGCATCCGTCGTCGCCTGCACGACCTCGTCGTCGGGCAGCACCCGGGAGAAGAGCCCCGCTGACACGGCCTCGGTGCCGCTCATCAGCCGACCGGTGTAGATGAGGTCGAGTGCCCGGTGCGCCCCGAGACGTTCGACGAAGAGGGCGTGGCCGCCGGAGTCGAGAGTGGCACCGAGCGCGGCGAACGGTGACCCGATCTTGGCCGACTCTGCGACGTACACGACGTCGGTGGCGATGAGGAGTCCGAGGCCGACGCCGAGACAGGCGCCGTGCGCCACCGCGAAGGTCGGGGCGGGGAACCGCGCCATCCGCTGCAGCAGCGGGGTCACGAGCCCGCCGAGATACCCGATCACGTCGTCGTCACGGGGGTCGACGCCCGAGATGTCGCGACCGGCGCAGAAGGCCCGGCCCTCGCCCCGCAGCACCAGCGCGCGCACTCCCGCGGCATCCGCCTCGTCGTAGGCGCGGCCGAGATCGCGGAGCGCCTGCTCGTCGAGTGAATTCCGCTTCGTCGGCGCATTCAGGACGACGGTGGCGACGTCGTCGGCGACGGTCAGATCGATCATCCGATGCTCCTCAGACGTCGTAGTCGACCACGATGCGGTCGCTCGTGGGGTGGGATTGGCAGGTGAGGACGTAGCCGCGCTCGAGCTCGTCGGGCTCCAGCGCGTAGTTCTCCGTCATCGTCACGCTGCCCTCGATGACCCTCGCACGGCAGGTTCCGCAGACGCCGCCCGCACACGCGAACGGCGCATCGGGTCGCACCCGCAGAGCGGCGTTGAGCACGGACTCGTGCGCGTCGACCGGACTCTCGACGGTCGACGAGACGCCGTCGAGATTCACCTCGATGCGGATCGTCTTCTCGCCCGCGCGCACCTCGACAGGGCGGGCGGCGCGCGCCGGCTCGTCACCCGTCGTGAAGAGCTCGAAGCGGATGTGCTCACGCGGCACGCCGACGTCGGCGAGCACCTCTCGGCACAGGTCGACCAGCGAGAGCGGTCCGCACAGGAACCATTCGTCGACGTCGGTCGGATCGATGAGCGCCCCCAGGATGGTGCGCAGCTTCTCCTCGTCGATGCGTCCGGAGAGCACGGGGGCCGTGCGCTGCTCGCGGGACAGCACATGGTGCAGCGTCAGGCGCGTCGGGTAGCGATCCTTGAGGTCGGCGAGATCCTCGAGGAACATCACGTCGAGCGTCGAGCGGTTCGTGTAGAGCAGGGTGAATCGAGAGGTGTCCGAGCGCGTCAGCACGGTGTGGGCGAGAGCCATCAGCGGCGTGATGCCGGAACCGGCCGCGATGCCCACGACGTGACGCTGATCGAGATCGTCGAGCCCGGACGTGAACGTGCCCTGCGGACTCATCACGTCGATCTCGAAACCGGGGTGAAGGCCCGTCTGCGCCCAGGTCGAGAAGAGACCGCCCTCGTCGCGCTTCACGGCGACGCTGAGCCGGGTCGGGACACCGGCGGCGATCTGCTCGGCCGTGCGGTGCTCGGGTGCGCGGCACAGCGAGTACGACCGGCGCACCTCCGTGCCGTCGAGCGACGTGCGCAGGGCGACATACTGGCCGGGCAGGTGGTCGTAGTCGTCGGCGAGGTCGGCGGGAACCGAGAAGGTCACCTCGACCGAGTCGTCGGTCAACGGCCGCACCTCCTCGACGGCGAGGGTGTGGAAGCGCGCGCGCTTCTTCGTCGGTGCGGCGGCTCGACCAGGCGACGGCGCGGGCGCGGGACCGGAGAGGGCGAACAGCGACATCAGTGCACCTTGAAGTGGTCGAAGGGTTCGAGGCAGGCGCGGCATTCGAACAGCGCCTTGCACGAGGTCGAACCGAAGCGCGAGACCTCGCGGGTGTCCAGCGAGCCGCACCGAGGGCACCGCACGCTGATCGCGAGGCGGATCGGGCCGGACGAGATCGCCGAGCGCCCGGTCGGAGGCGCGATGCCGTACTCGGCGAGCTTCTGCCTGCCGGCATCCGACATCCAGTCCGTCGTCCATGCGGGGGAGAGCACGAGCCGGACCTCGACCTGTGAATATCCCGCGGCGGTCAGGGCGAGGATGACGTCGTCGCGGATCGTGTCCATCGCCGGGCACCCGCTGTAGGTCGGGGTGATGTCGACGCGCACCACGTCGCCGTCGACGGTGACCGCGCGCAGCACGCCGAGGTCCTCGATCGTCAGCACGGGCACCTCGGGGTCGGCCACGGCCGCGGCGATCCGCCAGGCGGTCGACCGGTGCGCGGTCTGCAGCGTGCCGGTCACCATGATGCTCCCGGATGCCGTCGCGCCAGGACCTGCATCTCCGCGAGGACATGGCCGAACGGACTCGCGTGCGCTCCTCGCCGTCCTCCGGCCGAGGATGCCGCGACGGCGGGAAGCGTCAGCTCGGCCTCGGCGAAGACGGCGGCGACGACGGCGTCGAAGCCCGCTCGCAGCGTCGACGGACGCGCCGCGGCGTCCCCGAGGCGGTCGATCAGGGGCTCGTCGCGGAAGAGCTCGTCGGCATACGGCCAGACGTCGCCCAGCGCGCGGATCATCCGTCGCCGGGATTCGTCGGTGCCGCCGGCGAGCCGCAGCACCCATTGCACCGCGTGGTCGCGGTGGTAGTCGACCTCTTTGAGGGACTTCTCGGCGATCGCCGCGAGGGTCGGGTCGCTGCTCGCCCGCAGGGCCGAGTACAGCTCGAACATGTAGGTCGACACGACGAACTGGCGGGCGATGGTCTGCGCGAAGTCGCCGTTGGGCTGCTGGACGATCCAGGCGCAGCGGAACTCCGGCTCGTCGCGAAAGTACGCGAGATCGTCTTCGGAGCGTCCGTCGAAAGACCCCGCGAAGTGCAGGAACGAGCGGGCATGCCCGAGCAGGTCGAGCGCGATGTTGCCGAGGGCGACGTCCTCTTCGAGTTCGGGCGCGCGGGAGATCCACTCACCGAGCTGCTGCGACAGGATCAGCGCGTCGTCGCCGAGCCAGAGCGCGTACTCGGCGATGTCGGCGGATGCCGCCGCGGAGCCGGTTCCGGTGAGCTCGTCACCGAGCCGCAGCTCGTCGACCGAGACGTCCCCGTGCGGGTCGCCGTGGATATCACCCTGGATGTGGCTCACAGGTGCGGCACCCCCTCGGACGCCGTGTAGTACACGGCGTGCCGATAGTTCTTGCCGGCGGGGCTCTCGAAGTAGGCGCCCTTCGCGTCGGGGTCGCTGGTCGTGATCGCCTCGGCGGGCACCGCCCAGATCGACACGCCCTCGCCGCGTCGCGTGTAGAGATCGCGGGCGTTGCGGATGGCCATGTCGGCATCCGGCGCGTGCAGCGATCCGACGTGGACGTGGCTCAGGCCGCGGTTCGCGCGGACGAAGACCTCCCAGAGCGGCCAGGGCTCGCGGGCGTCGGCACCGGGCGTCGCCATCACGCCACCGCCTTCGTCTTCAGCGCCTGCTTGCGGGCGTACTCGGCCGCAGCCTCGCGCACCCACGCGCCGTCCTCATGGGCCGTGCGGCGGCGTTCGAGACGCTCGGCATTGCAGGGGCCGTTGCCGCGCAGCACCTCGAAGAACTCATCCCAGTCGATCTCGCCGATCACGTACTGGCCGGTCTCGTCGTCGAAGCGCAGATCAGGGTCGGGCAGGGTCACGCCGAGGATCTCGGCCTGGGGCACGAGCATGCTGACGAAGCGCTGACGCAGCTCGTCGTTCGTGAAGCGCTTGATCTTCCACTTCATCGACTGCGCGGAGTTGGGGGACTGGTCGTCGGGCGGACCGAACATCGCCAGGCTCGGCCAGTACCAGCGGTTCACGGCATCCTGCGCCATCTTCTTCTGCTCGTCGGTTCCCTGCATCAGCGACAGCAGGATCTCGAATCCCTGGCGCTGATGGAACGACTCCTCCTTGCAGACGCGCACCATCGCGCGGCCGTAGGGCCCGTAGGAGGCGCGGCACAGCGGCACCTGGTTGCAGATGGCGGCTCCGTCGACGAGCCACCCGATCGCCCCCATGTCAGCCCAGGTGGGCGTCGGGTAGTTGAAGATCGACGAGTACTTGGCCTTGCCGCTGATGAGCTGATCCATCATCTCGTCGCGCGTGATGCCGAGCGTCTGTGCGGCGGAGTAGAGATAGAGTCCGTGCCCCGCCTCGTCCTGGACCTTGGCCATCAGGATCGCCTTGCGCTTGAGGCTCGGCGCCCGGGTGATCCAGTTGCCCTCCGGCTGCATGCCGATGATCTCGGAGTGCGCGTGCTGCGAGATCTGACGGATCAGCGTCTTGCGATAGGCATCGGGCATCCAGTCGCGAGGCTCGATGCGCTGCTCGTTCGCGATGAGCTCGTCGAACAGGCGCTCGTCGTCGGACAGCTCTCCGTCGACGAGGGAGAGATCTGCGGGGCTGGTCATCATCGACTCCTCGGTTTCCGATCCGCTTTACTGACCGGTCGTTAGGTAATTCTGACACGGAGGTCGTCGCGGCGCAAGGAAGACCCCGATGCGGCGCTCGGCGAGATGCTCGGAGAGTCGCTCAGCGAGAGCGGGAGACGAGGTCGAGGAGGGCTCTGCCGTACGCCTCGGAGGGATCCGGATGCTCGAAACGCAGGGACTCGCCGGCGATCTCGACCTCGACCACGAAGGTGTCGGAGAGGCGGCTCAGCACCCGGAAGGTGCCGCGCAGCAGCTCGCGCAGCTGATCCTCGCGGGGGAGCCACACCGCGTCCGCGAGGGTCACGGCGTCGAGCGCCCACTCCGTCGTGCCGTTGAAGGCGAGGTCCGTGCCGCTCGGGGTCTGGCGGGCCTCGATCGTCATCTCGCTGACCGTGAAGACATCGGCTTCGGCCTCGAGCTCGACATCGTTCGGAAGGTCGAGCTGAAAGCGGTCGCCCTCGGCGGGATGCCACACGAGTCCGGCGTCGCGCAGGGATACGGCCAGTTCTCGCGTGATCATCGTCCCACGCTAGACGACGTCGCCGAGGCTCGGCTCGAATCCGCCTGTGGATGGTGGCGCACCGGGTGTCGGAGGCATCGGGCAGAGTGGAGACATGACTTCTCCCGCCTCTGTCGACACCCGCACCGCTGCGCTCTCGGCCCTGCGCGAGCTGGTCGGCCGCCCGGACGCCGACTTCCACGACGGTCAGTACGAGGCGATCGAGGCGCTGGTCGAGGGGCGCCGCCGCGCGCTCGTCGTGCAGCGCACCGGGTGGGGCAAGTCGGCTGTGTACTTCGTCGCGACGCTGCTGCTGCGCCGCCAGGGGGCAGGGCCGACCGTCCTCGTCTCGCCGCTTCTCGCGCTGATGCGCGATCAGATCGCCGCGGCCGAGCGGGCAGGCGTTCGAGCGGTGGCGATCAACTCGACCAATGCGCACGAGTGGTCGGAGGTCATGGAGCAGCTCGACCGAGACGAGGTCGATGTGCTGCTCGTCTCTCCCGAACGACTCAACAATCCCGCGTTCCGCGAGCAGCAGCTGCCGGCGCTCGTTCGACGGATCGGCATGCTGGTGGTCGACGAGGCGCACTGCATCAGCGACTGGGGGCACGACTTCCGCCCCGACTACCGGCGACTGCGCGACCTCATCGAGCAGATGCCGCCCGAGGTGCCCGTGCTCGCGACGACGGCGACCGCGAACAGCAGGGTCGTGGCCGACGTCGCCGAGCAGCTCGGCACGGGAGGGGCGTCGGATGCCGCCGGCTCCGAGGTGCTCACGATCCGCGGCCCGCTCGCGCGCACCTCGCTGCGTCTCGGCGTCCTGCGTCTGCGCGACTCCGCCAGCCGGCTTGCGTGGCTGCTCAGTCATATCGACGACCTGCCCGGTTCGGGCATCATCTACACCCTGACGGTCGCGGCCGCGGTCGACACCGCCCGGCTGCTGCGCGATCACGGGCACGACGTGCGCGCGTACACCGGACAGACCGACACCGACGAGCGCACCGAGTCGGAAGGGATGCTGAAGCGCAACGAGGTCAAGGCCCTCGTCGCCACGAGCGCGCTCGGGATGGGCTTCGACAAGCCGGACCTCGGTTTCGTGCTGCACCTCGGCGCGCCGTCGTCGCCGGTCGCGTACTACCAGCAGGTCGGCCGTGCCGGTCGTGCGAGCGAGAGCGCCGACGTGCTCCTGCTGCCCGGCGTCGAAGACCGCGACATCTGGCACTACTTCGCGACCGCGTCGATGCCGGATCGGGAGCGCGCCGAGCGGGTGATCGCCGCACTCGGCGATCAGCCCATCTCGACGCCCTCGCTCGAGGCGGTGGTCGACATCCGGCGTACTCCGCTCGAACTGCTGCTCAAGGTTCTCGACGTCGACGGCGCGGTGCGCCGGGTGCAGGGCGGGTGGGTCGCGACGGGACAGCCGTGGGCCTACGACGCCGAGCGCTATGAGCGCATCGCGGCCGAGCGTCGCGCCGAGCAGCAGCACATGATCGACTACGAGCAGACCGACGGATGCCGCATGGAATTCCTCCAGCGCTCACTCGACGACGACACGGCTGCGCCCTGCGGGAGATGCGACAACTGCGCCGGCATCTGGTTCCCGAGCGAGATCGGCGAATCGGCGACGACGCAGGCCGCGGAATCGCTCGATCGCGTCGGTGTCCCGGTCGAGCCTCGTCGCGCCTGGCCGACCGGAGCCGACAAGCTCGACGTGCCGGTGAAGGGGCGCATCCCCGCGGGGGAGCAGGCCGGAGAAGGGCGCGCACTCGCCCGTCTCACCGACCTCGGCTGGGGCGGCACGCTGCGCGAGCTCTTCGCGGCGGGAGCCCCTGACGCGGTGGTGACGCCCCAGGTCCTCGGCGGCTGCGTGCGCGTGCTCGCCGACTGGGGGTGGACCGAGCGCCCCGTCGCGGTCGTCGCCATGCCGTCGCGATCGCATCCGCTGCTCGTCGACTCACTCGCCCGCGGGATCGCCGAGATCGGCCGCCTGCCGTATCTCGGTGCGCTCGACCTCGTGAACGGCGGGCCGACGGGCCAACCCGGTGGCAACAGCGTGTTCCGGCTGGCAGGTCTGTGGGACAGATTCAGCGCGCAGGGCCTCGACGTGCCGACCGGTCCCGTGCTGCTCGTCGACGATCTCGCCGACAGCCGCTGGACGCTCACGGTCGCCGCGCGCACGCTGCGCCAGGCGGGGGCGAGCGACGTGCTCCCGTTCGTGCTCGCGCTGCGCGGCTGACGGCGGGGACACCCGGCTCGAGCCCTACCGCAGGTCGTAGACCCGCTGGTATTTGCCCTCGCTCCGGGGCAGCGTGCCCGGCTCCTCGACCGTCACGTCGACGCTGGTGCCGATGTGCATCTTGATGCGGTGGGTGAGCACCGCAGCGGCGGCATCGCAGTCCTCGGCACTCAGCGACGGGTGTCGCTCGATGCGCACGGTCATCGTGTCGAGCTGCCCGACGTGGTGCAGCTCGAGCACGAAGTGCGGGGTGAGCGTCTCGATGCCCATCACCAGCTCCTCGATCTGGGTGGGGAAGAGGTTCACGCCGCGCAGGATGATCATGTCGTCGTTGCGGCCGGTGATCTTCTCCATGCGTCGAAGCGCCGGATAGGTGGTTCCCGGCAGCAGGCGCGTCAGATCGCGCGTGCGATACCGGATCACAGGAAAAGCCTCTTTGGTCAGCGACGTGAAGACGAGCTCGCCGAGCGCATCGTCCGGCAGCCGTTCCCCGGTCTCTCCGTCGATGATCTCGGGCAGGAAATGGTCCTCCCAGATGTGCGGGCCGTCTTTCGTGAGCACGCTCTCGCTCGCGACCCCCGGCCCCATCACCTCGCTGAGCCCGTAGATGTCGACGGCATCGATGTTCAGTCGCCGCTCGATCTCACGACGCATCTCGTTCGTCCACGGCTCGGCGCCGAGCACCGCGACGCGCAGCGACGTGGTCGTCGGATCGATGCCCGAGGCTTCCATCGCGTCAGCGATCGTGAGCAGATAACTCGGCGTGCAGAGGATGGCATCCGGTTCGAAATCCGTGATCAGCTGCACCTGCCGGGCGGTCTGCCCTCCCGACACCGGGATCACGGTCGCTCCGAGACGCTCGATCCCGGCATGCGCGCCGAGTCCGCCGGTGAAGAGCCCGTAGCCGTAGGCGTTGTGCACCTTCATCCCCTCGCGGATGCCCGCGGCGTGCAGCGACCGCGCCACCAGGTCGCTCCACCGGTCGAGGTCTCCTTCGGTGTACCCGACGACGGTCGGCCGCCCCGTCGTGCCCGACGACGCGTGGACGCGTCGCACGTAGGCCATCGGCACGGCGAACATGCCGAACGGATAGCTCTCGCGCAGGTCGGCCTTGGTGGTGAACGGCAGACGCCGCACGTCGTCGAGGGTGCGCACATCGTCGGGGTGCACGCCGTGCTCGTCGAACTTGCGGCGATAGGTCGGCACGTTCTCATAGGCATGCCGGACGGTCCACTGCAGGCGCTGCAGCTGCAGCCGCGCCAGTCGTTCAGGCGAATGAAGCTCGGCCTCGGCACCGATCTCGGCATGTGTTGCGGTCATCGTCGACTCCTTCGTCGGGGACAGAGCAGTGAGCGTGCGTGCGCTCAGGCGGGGTGCGACCGGTTCGTCGTGAGCGAGCGGCCGCGGACCTCGGCGACGACATCGCCCGATTCGTCGGTCACCGTCACGTCGTACAGGCCGTTGCGTCCGCTGACGACACGGCGCACCGCGCGCGCTGTCAGTCGCTGGCCGGCGGTCGTGGATTTCAGGAACGTGATGTCGGCACCACCCGCGACCGTGACGCGATCGTCCTCGTTGCAGGCGATCGCGAAGGCGGTGTCGGCGAGGGTGAACACCAGTCCGCCATGCGTGATGGCGAACCCGTTCAGCATGTCGTCGCGCACGGTCATCGAGACGACGGCCTCTCCGGGGGCGTCCTCCTCGACGGTCATGCCGAGCATCTGCGATGCGGCATCGCGTTGCATCATCTCTCTCATGCGGCGACGACCTCGGGTGTCGGCTGCTTGTTCACCAGCGTGAGCACGTCGTAGGTGGCGACGAGCTCGTCGCTCTGATTGCGGATCACCGCGTCCCAGCGCACCTCTCCGTACTCGTCCGTCTCACGCGGCGTGATCTGCTTCGCGGTCAGCTCGACGCGGATCGTGTCGCCGGGGGAGACCGGCGTGATGAATCGCAGGTTCTCCAGACCGTAGTTCGCGAGCACGGGTCCGGGCTCCGGATCGACGAAGAGACCGGCGGCCCACGAGACGAGCAGGTAGCCGTGCGCGACCCGTCCGGGGAAGAACGGGTTCGCGGCGGCGGATGCCTCGTCCATGTGGGCGTAGAACGTGTCGCCCGTGAAGTGCGCGAACGTCTCGATGTCGGCGAGGGTCACCTCGCGCGAGCCGGAGACGATCTGGTCGCCGATGCGGAGTTCCGCGAGCGACTTGCGGAACGGATGCCGACCGTCGCTGCGCGCGGCCGCCCCCGCGTGCCAGACACCCGTCAAGGCAGTCAGCATCTCGGGCGAACCCTGCACTGCCGTGCGCTGCATGTGATGCAGCACCGCGCGGATGCCGCCGAGCTCCTCACCGCCGCCGGCTCGACCGGGGCCGCCGTGCACGAGGTTGGGCAGGGGCGATCCGTGCCCGGTCGACGATCGTGCATCGTCGCGGTCGAGCAGCAGCATCCGGCCGTTGAACGGTGCGATGCGCGTGGCGAGCTCCACGGCCTGCGCCGGGTCGTGCGTGGCGATGCTGGTGACCAGCGAGCCGCCACCTCGGGCGACGAGCGCTGCGGCCTCGGCGATGGTGTCGTACGTGAGCAGCGACGACACGGGGCCGAAGGCCTCGATCGAGTGCGCCGCGTCGGACTGCGAGTCCTCGAAGCGCAGCAGCAGCGGCGACACGAAGGCTCCGTCGGGTGCGGTGCCGGTGCTGCCGTCTGCGCGACGGACCTCGGGAGCATCCGTCGTCCCGACGACGACCTGCCCGCCCGCCGCCTGCAGGCGATCCACCTGGCGCAGCACCTCATCGCGCTGCCCCGTCGAGGCCAGGGGACCCATGGTGACGCCCTCGGCGCGGGGGTCGCCCAGCACGGTCTTCTCGGCGAGGCGCGCCTGCACGGCGCCGATGATCGCGTCGGCCGAGCCCGCCGGCACGATCGCACGCCGGATGGCCGTGCACTTCTGGCCGGCCTTGCTCGTCATCTCGGTGACGAGCTGGCGCACGTACACGTCGAACTCCGGGGTGCCCTCGATCGCGTCGGTGCCGAGCACCGAGGCGTTGATCGAGTCGGTCTCGGCGGTGAACCGCACACCGCCGGTCTGCACTGCGGCGTGGGCTTTGAGGCTCTCCGCGGTCGACGCGCTGCCGGTGAACCCGACGATGTCGCCGAGCCGCAGGTTCTCGAACAGGTCAGGCACGCTGCCGCTGACGAGCTGCAGCGATCCGTCGGGCAGCAGTCCCGATTCGACGAGGATGCGCACCATCGCCTCGGCGACGTAGCCCGTGGGCGTCGCGGGCTTCACGAGCGTCGGCATGCCGGCGAGGAACGCGGGTGCGAACTTCTCGAGCGAACCCCACACCGGGAAGTTGAACGCGTTGATCTGCACAGCGACCCCGGGGAGCGTCGTGTAGACATGACGACCCAGGAACGACCCGTCCTTCGACAGCGGCTCCACGGGGCCGTCGACATGCACGCGGCTGTTCGGCAGCTCGCGGCGACCCTTGCCCGAGTACGAGAAGAGCACGCCGATGCCGCCGTCGATGTCGACCCACGAGTCGGCCTTCGTGGCGCCGGTACGGGCGGACAGCGCATACAGCTCGTCCTTGCGCTCGGTGAGAGCGAGAGCGAACTGCTTCAGCAGCACGGCTCGCTGGTGGAACGTGAGCGCACCGAGGCTCTTCTGCCCGACGGAGCGGGCGTACTCCAGTGCCCCGGCCAGGTCGAGGCCCGCGGACGACACGACGGCGACGACGTCGCCGGTGGACGCATCGCGGACCTCTGAGGATCGCGTCGGTGACGACGGCGTCCACCACTCGCCCTGGACGTAGCTCGGCAGATACTCGGTCATCTCTCCTCGTTCCATGCGTAGAACCCTTCGCCGCTCTTGCGGCCCAGCTTTCCCTCGGCGACCATGCGGCGCAGCAGTTCCGGTGCAGCGAATCGCTCGCCGAGCGTGCGCTCCAGCTCTTCCGCGATGCCGAGGCGCACATCGAGCCCGACGATGTCGGTGGTGCGCAGCGGACCCATCGGATGCCGATACCCCAGCGTCATCGCGGCATCGATGTCGGCGGCCGAGGCGACGCCCTCCTCGAGCATCCGGATCGCCTCGAGGCCGAGCATCACGCCCAGCCGCGACGACGCGAAGCCCGGGGAGTCGCTGACGACGATCGGCGTCTTGCCGAGGGCGGCCACCCAGGCGGTGGCGCTCTCGACGACCGCCCGGTCGGTCGCTGCGCCGCGCACGACCTCGACCAGGGCCGATGCGGGCACCGGATTGAAGAAGTGCAGGCCGAGGAATCGCTCCGGATGTCTGCGGCCCGCAGCGAGATCGTCGATCGAGATCGACGAGGTGTTGCTCGCCAGAACCGCCGACGGGGGCAGCACGGCTTCGGCCCGGGACAGCGCGTCCTCCTTGAGGGCGCGATCTTCGGGAACCGCCTCGATCGCGAGGTCGACCGCGGCGAAGGCTCCGGGATCGACGCCGGTCGTGATGCGCCCGGTCAACTCGGTCTCGTCGAGCGAGGGGTCGCGGTCGACGGATCTGCGGATGCTGTCGCCGATGCGGGTCAGCGCCGCGTCGGCGCTCTCCTCATCGCGCTCGATCACGCTGACGTGAGATCCGGCGAGCAGGAACGCATGTGCGATGCCGGCTCCCATGCGGCCGCCTCCGAGCACGCCGACCCGATTCGGGGCGCTGCCGATGTCGCTCATCGTCTCTTCTCCAGGAAGTCGGTCATGCGGCGGATCTTCTCGGGCGACTCGAACAGCTCGGCCTGCAGTTCGACCTCGATCGCCGGGTGGCCTGCTCGCGGAGTGCGCAGAGCGCGTTTGGTGTGCTGCGTCGCGAGGGGATCGTTCGCCGCGATGCGATCGACGATCCGGTGTGCGGCCGCGAGCAGCTCGGCGGCCGGATGGAGCGACGACACGAGTCCCCACCTCAACGCCTCCTCGGCATCCAGAGCTCGGCCGGTGAGGAGCAGCTCGCTCGCCCTCGCGTCTCCGACGATCTCGGGCAGGCGCCAGGTCGCGCCGGCTGCGGCGATGATGCCGAGCCCGGTCTCGGGGTTGCCGATGCGGAGGGACGGCGTCGCGATGCGGATGTCGGCGGCGTAAGCGAGTTCGGCTCCGCCCCCGAGCGCGTATCCGTCGAGTGCGGCGATCACCGGCATCGGGAGATCGTGGACGCGGATGAATGCGGTCGCATTGATGGCGCGCCGGGCGTCGTCGGCGGTGCGATCGCGCAGCTGGGCGATGTCGGCGCCCGCCGCGAAGACGCCGTCGGTGCCGGTGATGATCAGCGTGCGCGGCGTCCGCTCGAGCAGCGCGCAGAGGTCGTGCAGCGCGTCGATCGTCGCCTGGTCGATGGCGTTGCGCTTCTCGGGCCGGTCGAGCGTGGCGATCACCCGGTCTCGATGCTCCTCGATGCGCAGAGTCATGTCAGACGCTCCACGATCATCGCGGTGCCCTGACCCACGCCGACGCACATCGTGGCCAGACCGAAGCGCGCGTTCTCGCGCTCGAGTCGGCCGAGCAGTGTGACGATGAGTCGGGATCCGCTGGAGCCGAGGGGATGGCCGAGTGCGATGGCTCCGCCGTCGGCGTTGACGATCGACGGGTCGAGTCCGAGGCGGCGGATGCAGGCGAGGGACTGCGAGGCGAAGGCCTCGTTGAGCTCGACGGCACCGAGGTCGCCGACCTGCAGGCCCGCCTTCGCGAGTGCCTTCTGTGTTGCCGGCACGGGACCCAGGCCCATGATCTCGGGAGCGAGCGCGGCGGTCGCCGAGGCGACGATCCGTGCGCGCGGACGAAGGCCATGTCGCTCGACCGCTTCGGTGCTCGCCACGATGATCGCCGAGGCTCCGTCGTTCAAGGAACTGGAGTTGCCCGCCGTGACGACCTGGCCGCCTGCGACGACCGGACGGAGTGCGGCCAGCGCGTCGAGCGTGCTGTCCCTGCGCGGGCCTTCGTCGGTGTCGACGAGTCCGCGGCCCGTCTCGACGCCCACGATCTCGGGGGCGAGGCGTCCCCCGTCGATCGCCGAGATGGCGCGCTGATGGCTCAGAAGCGCGAAGGCGTCGGCATCCGCTCTGGTGATCCCGTCGATGCGTGCGACCTCTTCGGCGGTCTCGGGCATCGAGAACGTGGCCTTGTCGCGGGCGCTCAGCCGCGGGTTCGTGAAGCGCCAGCCGATCGATGTGTCGAAGGCCGCGCCGGGCTTGGCCCATGCCCGCTCGGGCTTCGCCTGCACCCAGGGCGCGCGTGTCATGGACTCGACGCCCCCGGCGACGATGAGGTCGGCGTCCCCTGCGCGTACGGCGTTCGCGGCGAGTGCGATGGCTGACATCCCCGAGGCGCAGAGGCGGTTGACGGTCAATCCGGGGATCGAATCGGGGAGGTCCGCGAGCAGCACGGCCATCCGTGCGACGTTGCGGTTGTCCTCGCCCGCCTGATTCGCGGCGCCGAGGATCACCTCGTCGATGTCGTCCGCGGGGATGGTGGCTCGCGAGACTGTGGCGGCGACGACGAGGGCCGCCAGATCGTCCGGACGGATGCCGGCGAGTGCGCCTCCGTAGCGACCGACGGGGGTGCGGACCCCGTCGACGAGATAGGCCTCGGACATCGTCATCCTCTCGAACGCCCACGCTGGCGATAATTTCAGACCGATCGGTCAGGAATACGATCTCAGATCCTTCCGCGAATGGCAACTCATCCGGACTGACAGACTGGCCCCATGGCAGAGCCCGGAATCCAGGCGCCGGCCCCCAAGCGCGGCCGGCCAGGTTATGACCGCGAGCAGGTGCTCGCGGTCGCCGTCAAGGTCTTCAACGAGCACGGCTACGACGCGACGAGCGTGGCCGACCTCAGCGCGACGCTGGGGCTGACGAAGTCGGCGCTCTACCATCACTTCGAATCGAAGTCGGCGATCCTCGAGCTCGCGCTGAACGATGCGCTCGATGCGCTCGAGGCCGTCGTCGATGACGCGACCGCGCAGCACTCGCTGGCCTCCGACCGGCTGCGGGCGATCATCCGGGGCGCGGTGCGGGTGCTCACCGAGAAGCTCCCCTCGGTGACGCTGCTGCTGCGCGTGCGGGGGAACGGCGATGTCGAGACCTCCGCGCTGGTGCGCAGACGTGCGTTCGACCAGCGCGTGACCGCGATCGTGTCGGAAGCGCAGACCGAGGGGCTGATTCGCGACGACGTCGATGCGGCGGTCGCCACCAGGCTGATCTTCGGAATGATCAACTCGGTCGTCGAGTGGTATCGACCCGGGGGTCCCGTCGATCCCGACGAGCTGGGGGAGGACATCCTGCGGGTGAGCCTCGACGGGCTGCAGTCCCGCTGAGCGGGCTCAGTCGTCGGCCGGCGCCACGCGGGGAGGCCAGCTGGTCGCTCCGAGCTCGCGGGAGATGTTGCGCGCCGTCTCGCGCAGCGCGTTGAGCACCGCGTCCGAGGCGGGCGCCTGCGATGTGGGCATCACGACGGCGACCGCGGCGACGATGTCGTTCGACGCGTCGGCGACCGGCGCGGCGACGGACGACTCTCCGAGCACGGCCTCATCGGTCTCCGAGGCGCTGCCCCGCTCGGCGATGGCCGGCAGGTCGAGCAGCAGTCGGGCGACGTCGGTGATCGTGTCCCCGGTGAGGCTGTGCAGCGGCCGCTCGAAGACGGTGCGCTGGAAGCCGAGGTCGTGCGCCAGCAGGACCTTTCCCATCGCGGAGGCATGCGCGGGGATCGCCACGCCGGTCTCGAGCATCTGCTGGCTGTCGTCCGGACGCAGGTCGTGGTGGATCACGAGCACCTCGTGGAAGTGCGGCGCCCCGAGGCGCACCGGCAGGTTCGTGCGGCGTGCGAGCTCCTGCGTCCACCGCATGGCTCTGGCCCGGACGTCGAGGGTGTCGAGGTAGACGTTGCTCAGCCGCAGCAGGGTGGGACCGAGCATGTAGCGCTGCCCGCCGCGCTCCTTCGCGACGAGTCCGTGCTCGCGCAGGGACTTGACGATCCCGTGCACGGTCGACGGGGGAAGGCTCAGGGCGAGCGCGAGATCCGTGATGCCGAGATGGCGCGCACCCTGCAGCAGCTCGAGCACTTTCGCTGCGCGATCGATGGCTTGGATCATCGCGGCTCCTCTCTCCGGATCGTCGTCGAGCCGGGCGGTCGCATCGGTCGTCAGGTCGATCTTGACAACTCGACTGCGCCCGAGCATATTCGACATTGACGAATAACTTTCCAATATTGCGAAAGAGCGCCGCCGTAGAGATCAAAGGAGATCGAACGATGAAGAAGCTCATCAACAACCCCGCCGATGTGCTGGTCGAGTCGCTGCGCGGCGTCGCACTCGCGCATCCGGAGCTCTCGGTCGACCTCGAGACGCACGTGATCACCCGCTCGACGCCGAAGGCGGAGGGGAAGGTCGCGATCGTCTCGGGTGGAGGGTCCGGCCACGAACCGCTGCATGGGGGATACGTGGGCCTCGGCATGCTCGACGCCGCCGTCGCCGGCGAGGTCTTCACCTCGCCCACCCCCGATCGAGTGCAGGCCGCCACGAAGGCCGTCGATCGCGGGGCCGGTGTGCTGCACATCGTGAAGAACTACACGGGAGACGTGCTCAACTTCGAGATGGCGGCGGAGCTCGCCTCGATGGAGGGCATCGAGGTCGGCACCGTGATCGTCGATGACGATGTCGCCGTGCAGGACTCGCTCTACACGGCAGGGCGTCGTGGCGTCGGACTCACGGTGCTGCTCGAGAAGCTGGTCGGCGCCGCGGCTGAAGAGGGGCAGGATCTCGATGCCGTCGTCGCCCTCGCGAAGCGCATCAACGGACAGGGGCGGTCGATGGGCATGGCGCTCACCAGCTGCACGGTTCCCGCAGCGGGCAAGCCGACGTTCGATCTGCCCGAGGACCAGATGGAGATCGGCATCGGCATCCATGGCGAGCCCGGTCGGCACCGGGAGCCACTGGCGCCGGCATCCGAGATCGCCCGGCAGCTCGTGGAGCCGATCCTCGCCGATCTCGACGTCTCAGGTCCCGCCATCGTGATGCTCAACGGCATGGGCGGATCCCCGTTGATCGAGCTGTATCTGATGTACGGCGAGGTGGCCGCGCTGCTCGAGCAGGCGGGAGTGCAGATCGCCCGCAACCTGGTCGGCGACTACATCACCTCGCTCGACATGGCCGGCTGCTCGCTCACGGTGCTGAAGGCCGACGACGAGCTGCTCAGGCTGTGGGACGCACCCGTCAACACCCCCGGACTGCGGTGGGGGGCATGATGGCGGCGATCGACACCGCGGCCCTGGCCGACTGGATCCGGCGGTTCCGCGACGTCATCGCCGAGAAGCGCGAATGGCTCACCGAGCTGGACTCGGCGATCGGAGACGCCGACCACGGCGCGAACATGGCCCGTGGCATGGATGCGGTCGTGGCGAAGCTCGACTCGGGTGTGCCCGACACGGTCGACGAGCTGCTCAAGACCGTCGGCATGACTCTCGTGAGCTCGGTCGGAGGCGCCAGCGGGCCGCTCTACGGCACGCTGTTCCTGCGGATGGGGATGGCTGCAGGGCCCGTGACCGAGCTCGATGGCGCCGGACTCGGCGGCTCGCTGCGTGCCGGCCTCGATGGCATCGTCGCTCGCGGCAAGGCCGAGGCCGGCGACAAGACCATGTTCGACGCCATGGCGCCCGCGGTGGACGCGTTCGACGCCGCGATCTCCGGAGGGGGAGACCTGTCTGCCGCGACGGCGGCGGCCGCAGAGGCGGCATCGTCCGGTCGGGATGCCACCGAACCGCTCGTCGCCCGGAAGGGACGTGCGAGCTATCTCGGGGAACGCAGTGCCGGCCATCTCGACCCCGGTGCGGCGTCGACGACGCTGCTGTTCGAGTCCCTCGCCCAGGCGACCGCGGAATCCTCCTGATGATCGGCATCGTCGCCGTCTCCCACAGTGCTCGACTCGGGGAGGCGGCGCTGGAGCTCGCCCTGCAGATGGTGCAGGGCGGGGGAGCGCGAGTGAGAGTCGCCGCAGGCGCCGGAACGGATGCCGACGGCGCGCCCGTCCTCGGCACGGATGCCGTCGCTGTCGCCGCGGCGATCGACGAGCTGGCCGCCGACTGCGACGGTGTCCTGGTGCTGATGGATCTCGGCTCCGCAGTGCTGAGCGCCGAGCTCGCGCTGGAGCTGCGGACGAGCGATGTGCCGGTGCGCCTCGCCCCCGCGCCGTTCGTGGAAGGGCTGCTGGCGGCCGTCGTGTCGGCCGCTGCCGGCGCATCGCTGGACGTCGTCGCGGGGGAGGCGTCGATCGCGCTCGCCGCCAAGAGCAGCCAGCTCGAGGACCCGTCGACGGAAGCCGCTCCGATCGAGTCCGCATCGACCGACCGGTCGGGTGCCGTGACGCGGACGGTGGTCGTGCGCAATGCGCTCGGTATCCACGCGCGACCGGCGGCTCTGATCGCCGAGGCATCTGCGGGCATCGATGTGCGACTGCGTCGACTGCCCGACGGGGCTGAGGCGTCGGGTGCGAGCCTGTCACGACTGCTGATCCTCGGTGCCAGGCAGGGCGACCGGATCGAGCTGTCGGCACTCGGGCCCGACGCCGAGGGGGCGCTCGACCGACTGGTGGCCCTGTTCGACGACGGATTCGGTGAAGGCACGGACGTCGACGCCGTCGCCTCGGGGTCGGTCGGGGCGCACGCTGCAGAGGCAGCCCTCGAGTCCCCTCCCGTCCGGGCAGGCGACGTGCTGCGTGGTCGCGGCGTGAGCTCGGGCAGGGTCGCCGCCGAGGCCGTGCTCCTCGCCGCGCCCGTGCGTGAGCCGGAGGAGAGCACCGTCGTCGCGCCTGGTGATCGGGAGGCCGAGGCATCTGCGATCGAGTGGGCCGCAGTGGCGGTGGCAGACCAGCTGCGGGCGCGCACGAGGGCGGCGACCGGCGAGGCTCGGGCGATCCTCGACGCGTCGCGTCTGCTGGCCTCCGACCCCGAACTGGTGGCCGAGGCGGCGGACCTCGTGCGGTCGCGGGGTCGAACGGCCGCGCGGGCGATCTGGGAGACATCGGCGGCGCACGAGAAAGGACTCGCGGCTCTCGGTGGGCGGATGGCCGAGCGAGCGGCCGACATCCGCGACGTCCGTGATCGGATGATCGCGGAGATCCTCGAGGTCGAGATGCCGGGCGTTCCCGAGCGTGAGGAGCCTTTCGTGCTGGTCGCGTCGGATCTCGCCCCCGCGGACACGGCAGCCTTGGAAGGCGGCAACTGCGTCGCGCTCGTGACGCAGCAGGGCGGCCCCACCTCGCATACGGCGATCATCGCCCGGTCGCTCGGAATCCCCGCTGTGGTCGGAGTCATCGGCGCGACCGGGATCCCGCGCGGTGCGGTCGTGCTCGTCGACGGCGATCGGGGCACGGTCGAGGTCGACCCGAGCACCTCTCGCGTCACCGAGGCGAAGGCCGCGTCGCTCGTGGTGCCGTTCGACGGCGAGGGGGTGCTCGCCGACGGACGGCGCATCCCGCTCCTCGCCAATGTCGGGGGAGCGGCCGAGGCCGTCGTGGCCGCTGCCTCGAAGGCCCAGGGCGTCGGTCTCTTCCGCACCGAGTTCTGCTTCCTCGACCGCGCCGACGCACCGACGATCGAGGAGCAGGTCGACGCCTACCGAGGTGTCCTCGCCGCGTTTCCGGGGCAGAGGGTCGTGGTGCGCACGCTCGATGCCGGCAGTGACAAACCGCTGCCTTTCGCGAACTCCGACGCGGAGGACAATCCCGCCCTCGGCGTGCGGGGACTCCGGATCGCGCGACGGGCCCCGAAGCTGCTGGACGATCAGCTCAGGGCACTGGCGCTCGCCGCGGGGGCGGAGTCGGCACTCGTCGAGGTGATGGCTCCGATGGTGGCCACGGTCGATGAGGCACGCGACTTCGCGGAGCGTGCGCGAGAAGCCGGTCTGGAGACTGTGGGGGTGATGATCGAGACGCCCTCCGCCGCGCTCCTCGCGTCGGAGATGCTCGAGGTCGTCGACTTCGTGAGCATCGGGACCAACGACCTCGCCCAGTACGCGCTCGCGGCTGATCGACTGCTCGGAGAGCTGGGCGATCTGAACGATCCGTGGCAGCCGGCCGTGCTGCGACTGATCGGGCAGGCGGGTGCGGCCGGACGCCGGTGGAGCCTGCCGGTGGGGGTATGCGGCGAGGCCGCTGCCGATCCCGCTCTGGCCGCCGTGCTCGTGGGGCTCGGCGTCACGTCGCTGTCGATGACACCCCGTGCGCTGGGTCGAGTCGCGGCGGCGCTCGCGGGCGTCACGGGCGAACAGTGCGATGCCGCTGCGCAAGCGGTCCTGAGAGCAGCGACGGCTGTCGATGCCCGCGCCGCCGCAGCCGCCGTACTCAACGGAGAGTGACGCGGTCGTCGCGTCGACGACATATGCGCTGTCCGGCATCATTCTGATCTCGACATGCACGGGCTCCTGGTCGAGGTCGTCCCAGCGCGCCTAGGCTCCGAGGAGGGGACGTCTGCATCGGCGAATGACGAGGTCGGAGGATTCAATGGCTGTCTTCATCACGGGTCGAGCGCGAGTGACGCTCGCCTTGATCGGGATCGGCGCCGTGGCCGCCGTGAGCGCCTGCGCCCCGAGTCCTCAGACGTCGTCGCCTCCGTCGCCATCGCCGTCCCGGACGACCGCCGCGCCCGAGCCGTATGCCGGACCGATCGTGTTCGTCGGCGACGAGCTCGACGCATTCGCACTCGCCCCCGAGGAGATCGTGGGGATCGTTCCGGACGCCACCGACGTCGGCGATCCGTCGCCGGTCCTCGAACAGATATCGGACGGAGGAAGCCTCCCTGCGGATCCGCCGATCTGCGACGCTCTCTATGCCGAGCAGTCACTCGGCAGCGTCGGGGCGAGGACGATCGAGTGGCAGGTGCCGACGGATCCCACGAACGGCTTCGGCCGGATGACGATCATGCAGTTCGCCGACGAGGCTCACGCCGAGGGCCGCATGGATCAGCTGCTCGAGGCGGCCGAGCAGTGCGCCGAGTTCGTCAAAGAGGGAACCGTCTCCTTCGATGCCGTGATCCCCGAAGCGTCCGAGAACACCCGGGCCTTCGCGGGCTCGCTGATCGATGCGGCGCTGGACTGGCGGTCGTTCAGCGCGTTCGCCTCGACCGGGAACGTGATCGTGCAGCTGTGGCAGCCTTTCAGCGGCGATCGCGACTTCGACGCCGAGGCGGCGGCGCTGCTGCTTCGGGAACGCGCCGAGGAGGCCCGGTCCGGGCTGGTCGAGGAGCTCACCGAGAACCCGCCCGTCGCCGAGACAGACCCCTCCGGCGATCCCGGAACCGCGTGGAGCGACTGGCAGGTCGGAGTCGGCGGCGTGGGTCCGCTCCGACTCGGCGACTCGGTCGAGTCCGCGATCGCCGCCGCCGGCGAGGACGCGCAGGTCGTCGAACCCGAGTACG
Organism: Microbacterium sp. LMC-P-041; assembly: GCF_030209555.1. Lineage (NCBI taxonomy): Bacteria > Bacillati > Actinomycetota > Actinomycetes > Micrococcales > Microbacteriaceae > Microbacterium > Microbacterium sp. LMC-P-041. Next base: position 750,876 of record NZ_JARVRV010000001.1, on the reverse strand, counting down.
ACGGCGGCCCGTGGACCCTCATCGCCCCCACGGAGGCGGGGACGATCCTGGTGCGCCCCGTCGAGGCCGGCGATGCCGTCGGATCGATCACCGTCGGGAGCGACCGCAGCCTCGGCGACACCGTCGGTGACGGAGCCGCGCTGCCGTCGCGAGGTGATATCCGCCTCGGCGCCCCCGTGGCGGATGCGATGGCTGCATACCCCGGAGGCACCGTGGTCGAGGTCGTGTCGTCGAGCGATCACTTCTACGCCGTCACGACGCGCGACGGGCAGGTCTTCCGTTTCCAAGCCGATCGCGAGGTGCTCGAGGAGGGGGCGACGATCGTCGGCATCACGGTCGAGGACGCGACGGCACGCACGCCGCTGGTCTTCGGCTGACTGCGGGCCGGTCGGATGACCGACCGGCCCGCAGCATGCCGGGAAGACGATGATCAGGCGTGCAGATCCACGCCCTTGGTCTCCCTCACCATCGACACGGCGATGAGGGAGATCACCGCCGTGATGGCGATGTAGACGCCGATCGTCCAGGCCGCCTGGAACTGGTTCATCAGAGCCTCCGCGATCATCGGTGCGAACGCCCCGCCGAGGATGGCACCCAGCGCGTATCCGATCGAGACGCCCGAGTAGCGGACGTTGGCCGGGAACATCTCGGCATAGAGAGCCGCCTGCGGGCCGTACGAGAGCCCGAGCGCGAACGTCATCACGAACAGCGCCACGAAGTACCAGAAGATGTTCGCCGTGTCGATCAGGAACCACATCGGCACCGCCCACAGCGCGAGCGCGATGTACCCGATCTGGAAGGTGCGGACGCGTCCGAGACGATCGGAGAGGTGGCCGCCCCAGAGCGTGAAGATGAGCCAGCCGAACGACGCGAGCGTCGTCGCCAGCAGCACGGGAGGACGCTCCATGCCGAGGGCGGTGACGGCGTAGGTCGCGAAGAACGCGATGAGCAGGTACCCGGCGGCGTTGTTGCCGATGAAGATCAGGGCAGTGAGCACGACCTGCTTGGTGTTCTTGCGGAACAGGCGACCCAGCGGCGCGGAGGCCTCCTGACGACGACGACGGAGATCCTCGAAGACGGGGCTCTCGTCGACGGCGCGCCTGATCACGTAGCCGACGGCGATCAGCACGATCGACATCAGGAACGGGATCCGCCAGCCCCACTCGAGGAACGCCTCGGGGGACATCGAGCTCGTCAGCACCCAGAGCGTGGCTGTGGCGAGGATCATGCCGATCGGGACGCCGATCTGCGGGAAGGCGCCGAAGAGCCCCCGGCGGGCCGTGGGGGCGTGCTCGACGGCCATCAGTGCCGCTCCGCCCCACTCGCCGCCCGCCGAGAACCCCTGCAGGATGCGGAGCACGATGAGAAGGATCGGAGCGGCGACGCCGATCGCGGCGTACGTCGGCAGCACGCCGATCAGCGAGGTGGAGAGTCCCATCATCACGAGCGTGAAGACGAGCATCTTCTTGCGGCCCAGCTTGTCGCCCAGGTGCCCGGCGACGATGGCTCCCAGGGGGCGGAAGAGGAAGGAGATCCCGATCGTGGCGAAGGAGAGGATCTGCGCGAACCCCTTGTTCTCCTCAGCGATCGGGGCGAGGAAGAGCGGCGCGAGCACGAGGCCGGCTGCTTGCGCGTAGATGAAGAAGTCGTACCACTCGATCGAGGTGCCGACCAGGGTGCTGGCGAGGACTCGCCGCTCCTCGGCGGGCATTCGCGCCGTCGAGGTGCGCGCGGATACTGCTGACGTCATGAAGAACTCCATTGTTCTGCGGGTGCGGAGGAGCGACGCTGCGTCACCCCGAGCTACTTACCGAATGATCGGTCAGTAATTGACGAGAGTAGCGCACGGTGGCCGGGCGACCCAAGCCCCACATCTGCGACCGCGCGACTCAGACGCCCTCACACCTTGCCGAACGCGCGCAGCGGATGCTCGATGAGCTCCGTGACGCGGCGGAGGAAGCTCGCCGCATACCCGCCGTCGCACACGCGGTGATCGAACACCAGCGACAGTTGAGCGACGCGGCGGGCGACGATCTGACCGTCGATCACCCACGGGCGCTCGATGATGCGACCGATGCCGAGGATCGCGACGTCGGGGTGGTTGATGATCGCGGCTGAGCCGTCGACCCCGAGCCCGCCGTAGTTGTTGAGGGTGAACGTCGACCCCCGCAGCCGCTCCGGAGGCATCGCCCCCGAACGCGCCGTCGCCGACAGCTCGCGCAGCGCGACATCGAGCTGTTCGACGGTGAGCTCGTGCGCCCGCGGGATGACGGGCACCAGGAGGCCGCGCTCGGTGTCGGCGGCGACGCCGAGGTTGAGGCCGTCGAAGGAGATGATCTCCGACCCGTCGTCGCTCAGGCGGGAGGCGAGCACCGGATGCTCCGCGAGCGCGAGCACGACGAAGCGTGCCACGAGGGCGGTGATCGACGGTGCCCTGCCGCCGGCCGGAACCATCTCGGAGCGCAGATTCCAGAGATCGGTGGCATCGACGTCGACCCAGACCGTGGCCTCGGGGATCTCGGAGCGGCTGCGGGTCAGTCGTGCGCTGACCGCCCTGCGCAGCGGGGACATCCGCTCACGGGAGACGACGGCGAGGCCATCGAGACGTTCGGCGTTCGCGGACTGCGGCTGGTGATCATCGCGGCGATGCTGCGCCGCTGCCCCGTCGACGGCGTCGTCGACAGCGGCCGCCAGCACGTCGGCGCGCGTGACGGCGCCGTCATGGCCGGTCGGGGTGATGGCGTGGACGTCGAGTCCCAGATCGCGGGCGAGTCGTCGCACCAGGGGAGAGCGGACGGCCACGGGCCGTCGTTCCGAAGCGTTCGCGTCCGGCTTCTCGCGTGGCATCTCGGATGCCGCCGTCGCCTTCGGGCGCCGTCGGCCGGTCGCGCCGCGCTCCGTGGTCCCATAGCCGATCAGGACGTTGCCGGACCTTGCGCGCTCCTCTTCGCGGTACGCCTCCTGCTCCGGATCGCCGGCATCCGCACGGAGATCTCCTCCCGCATCCGTGTCCGGAGCGTCCGCCGAGGAAGGATCCGCAGAAGAAGAGGCGCCGTCGGCGACCTCGAGCACCGGCGCTCCGACGTCGATGGTCTCGCCCGGTTCTCCGTGCAGTGCGGTGACGACGCCGGCGAAGGGCGACGGCAGCTCGACCACGCTCTTCGCCGTCTCGACCTCGTCGATCGCCTGGTCGGTGACGATCGTGTCGCCGACGCAGACGAGCCACTGCACGAGTCCGGCCTCGGTGAGTCCCTCGCCGAGGTCCGGCAGCCGGAAGACGTGGGTGGTCAGTGCCGTCATGACTCGTCCTCCCAGTGCAGCGAGTCGATCGCGTCCAGCACGCGGTCGACGTCGGGCAGGTACCAGTGCTCGAGCTTGGGCGGGGCGTAGGGGGTGTCGAATCCCGTGACGCGGCGCACCGGAGCCTCGAGGTACTCGAAGCAGCGCTCGAAGACGCGCGCCTGGATCTCGGAGGCCACGCTGGCGAATCCGGGAGCCTCGGCGATCACGACCGCTCGTCCGGTCGCGCGCACGGCGGCGGTGACCGTGGCGTCGTCGAACGGGGACAGCGAACGGATGTCGACGACCTGCACGCTGCGCCCCTCGGATGCCGCGACATCGGCGGCCTCGATCGCGAGCGGCACCGAGGCGCCGTAGGCGAGCAGAGTGACGTCGGTGCCCTCGCGGGCGATGCGAGCGGAGCCGATGTCCGCCGTCACGGAGGTGTCGACCTCGCCCTTCGTCCAATACAGCTTCTTCGGTTCGAGGAAGATCACCGGGTCGGGCGAGGCGATCGCCGCCCGGAGCAGCGAATAGGCGTCCTGGGGAGTCGACGGGCTCACGACGGTGAGGCCCGGGGTGTGCGCGTAGTACGCCTCGGAGGAGTCGCAGTGGTGCTCGACCCCGCCGATGCCGCCGCCGAACGGGATGCGGATCACGAGCGGCATCCGCACCGCACCGCGCGTCCGGTTGCCGAGCTTCGCGACGTGACTGACGATCTGCTCGAACGCCGGCAGTGCGAAGGCGTCGAACTGCAGCTCGACGACGGGACGCATGCCGTTCATGGCCATGCCGACGGCTGTGCCGACGATGCCGGATTCGGCGAGCGGGGTGTCGAAGCAGCGGTCCTCGCCGAACCGCGCCGTGAGTCCGTCGGTGATGCGGAACACGCCGCCGAGCGCTCCGACGTCCTCGCCGAAGACGACGACCTCGGGATCGCTCTCGATCGCATCCGCGAGGGCGAGGTTCAGTGCGGCGGCCATGCTCATGGTCGACACGGACAGTGCGCCGGTGTCGACCCGAATGTCGTCGTGGGCGATGGTCATCGTGCACCTCCGGCTGCTGCGTGGTTGCGTGCGATCTCATCCCTCAGCATCTGCCACTGCTCCTCGCGCTGGGGAGAGCGGGTCTCTGTGACGAAGCGGAACAGATCCTCGGGATCGATCTCGGCATCGACGTTGAGCGCCTCTCGCATCGCCGCGGCGGTCTTCTCGGCCTCCGCCGCGTACTCGGCTTCGCGGTCGGCCGTGAGGGCGCCGGCGCTCGTCAGGTGTGCTCGCAGTCGCGTCAGCGGGTCGCGCTCGACCCACGCCTGGACCTCGGCGCGCTCGCGATAGCGCGTGTCGTCGTCGGCGTTCGTGTGCGCCTGCATCCGATAGGTGTGCGCCTCGATGAGCGTCGGCCCGCCGCCCGAGCGGGCATGGGCGATGGCCTCGCCGAGAACGGCCAGCACGGCGGCGACGTCGTTGCCGTCGACGCGCTGCCCCGGCATCCCGTATCCGATCGCCTTGTGGGCCAGCGACGGCGCGGCGGTCTGACGGCTGAGCGGCACCGAGATCGCGAACTCGTTGTTCTGCACGAGGAAGACGACCGGCACACGGAAGACGGCGGCGAAGTTCAGCGCCTCGTGGAAGTCGCCCTCACTGGTCGCACCGTCGCCGCACAGTGCCAGGACGGCCGTCTGCTCTCCGCGCTTCTTCGCGGCATACGCGAAGCCGACCGCGTGCAGCAGCTGTGTGGCGAGCGGAGTGGCCTGAGGCGCGACGTGGTGCGCTCGCACGTCGTAGCCCGAATGCCAGTCGCCCTTCAGCAGCACCATCGCCTCGGCCGGTGCGATACCCCGGGCGATGACCGCGACCGAGTCCCGATACGTGGGGAAGAGCCAGTCGCCGGCGTCGAGGGCGAGGGCCGCTCCGATCTGGCACGCCTCCTGACCGTGCGACGAGGGGTAGACGGCGAGGCGGCCCTGGCGGACGAGAGCGCTGGCCTGATCGTTGATGCGGCGCCCCTCGACGAGACCGCGATAGGCGGCGAGCAGGGTGTCCGTATCCGGCAGCGGGAAGTGCGGGTCGTCGACGACACGGCCCTCTGCGTCGATGAGCTGCACCGCCGTGTCGCGCGGGAGCAGGTGTGCGTGTTCCATCCGTTCGCCCTCCTTGCCGAACTCGATGACGCCAGCATGCTCCCCTCGCGACAGACGTCCAAGAACATTCGGTGCATCGTGGACGAATGCGATCTACTTGCTCACCTCCGTGACGAAATGTCAGAATTCGGGCAGAGGACGAAGGGGTTCCATGATCACGCTGGACGACACCGATCACGCGATTCTCGAGCAGCTGCGCATCGACGCCCGGGCGTCGATGACCGCCATCGCCGAGGCCGTGCACATCTCGAGAGCGGGCGCTCACGCACGGATCAAGCGGCTGACCGATGCGGGCATCATCACCGGCTACTCGGTGCGCACCGACCCCGTGCTGCTCGGCCACCATGCGAGCGCCTACGTGACACTCGCCATCGAGCAGGCCACCTGGCAGGAGGTCAGCGCCAGGCTGCGGATGATTCCCGAGATCGAGCACATGGCGCTCGTCGGCGGTGACTTCGACGTCATCCTGCTCGTGCGGGCGAGCGACGCGCGCGACCTCCGCCGCATCGTCTTGGAGGACATCCAGGCGATCCCCTCGATCCGCTCCACACGCACGACCCTCATCTTCGAGGACTTCACCCTGATCTGAGCGGGTGGGGAGGTCATCCCTTCGCACTCGGACATCTGCGGCGCGCTCCGCGACAAGTGGGCTGTCGCATCGCGTTCGACAATGAGACGACCCGCCAGATCCTTGGCATGCGTCCCGCTCGAAGGAGAGTCCCGATGTCCGAATCCGCCGCATCCGCAGCCGCCGCGCTGCTCGACCGCATCCAGGCGCCGGAGGGCGCGGGGCGAGACATCCCGGATGCCGCCACACGCGAGGTCATGGGTCGTGCGCCCGAGCACTCGGTCAGCGACCTCGACGATGCGATCGCGCGAGCGCGAGCCGCTCAGCCCGGCTGGGAGTCCCTCGGCCACGCGAAGCGCAGCGAGCTGCTGATCGCTGCGGCCGATGCGATCGACGCGAACGCCGAGGCGCTCGCGCACCTGCTCTCGCGCGAGCAGGGCAAGCCGTTGAACGGCCCCAACGCGCGCTTCGAACTGGGTGCGTGCTCGGCCTGGCTGCGCACCAATGCGTCGATCCCGCTCGAGTCGCAGGTGCTCGTCGACGACGAGACCCTGCACGCCGAGCTCGTCTACAAGGCCGCCGGAGTGGTCGGCGCGATCGGTCCGTGGAACTGGCCGCTCATGATCACCATCTGGCAGATCGGTCCGTCGCTGCGGATGGGCAACACCGTCGTCGCGAAGCCGAGCGAGTACACGCCCCTGAGCGTCCTCGCGATGCTGGCGGTGATGAACGACGTGCTGCCCGCCGACGTTCTGATCGGTGTCTCCGGCGATCGCGAGGTGGGTGCGCGCCTCGCCTCGCACCCCGACATCGACAAGATCATGTTCACCGGATCCACCGCCACCGGGCGACGCATCATCGAGAGCTCGGCAGGCAACCTCGCCCGCCTCACCCTCGAGCTCGGCGGGAACGACGCCGGCATCGTGCTGCCGGGCACCGATGTGTCGGCGATCGCGCAGGACCTCTTCTGGGGCGCGTTCATCAACACCGGTCAGACCTGCGCCGCGATGAAGCGCCTCTACGTGCACGACTCCGTCTACGACGAGGTCGTCACCGCGCTCGCCGAGATCGCGGCATCCGTCCCGATGGGCAACGGGCTCGACGAGGACAACGTGCTGGGTCCGCTGCAGAATCGCGCCCAGTTCGACATCGTGTCGCGCCTGGTCGACGAGGCGAAGGGACGCGGCGCCCGTGTCGTCACGGGCGGCGAGGCGGCTCCCGAGCTCGGCGAGCTCTTCTATCGCCCCACGATCGTCGCCGACATCGACAACGACGCGGCCCTCGTGCAGGAGGAGCAGTTCGGCCCGGCGCTGCCGGTGATCCGGTACAGCGACGTCGACGAGGCGTTCGCGTTCGCCAACTCGGTCGACGTCGGTCTCGGCGCATCGGTGTGGTCGAGCGATCCGGACGCCGCCCGCGAGGCCGCGACGCGCATGGAGTCCGGCACGGTGTGGATCAACTCGCACGGCGGGCTGCACCCGATGGTGCCGTTCGGCGGCGTGAAGAGCTCGGGCTACGGCCTGGAGTTCGGTGTCGAGGGGCTCAAGTCCGTCGCCGTGACGCAGGTCGTGTCGGGGCCGGGCCGCAAGGCGCAGGCATGAGAACCGCGATCGTCGTCGGGGCCGGGACCTCGGGCGCGATCGTCGCGCGACGCCTGGTGGACGCCGGCGTCGAGGTGACGCTGATCGAAGCCGGAGGATACGACGCGAATCCGGCGATCCACGACCCGTCGAGGGCGGGGGAGCTGTGGCACTCCGCCGACGACTGGGACTTCTTCACCGTTCCGCAGAAGCACGCCGGCGGACGCCGACTGCACCTGCCGCGCGGGAAGGTCACCGGAGGCTCGCATGCGCTCAACGCCATGATCTGGGTGCGCGGCGTCGCCTCCGACTACGACGCCTGGGAACGCGCGGGCGCGACGGGGTGGGGCTGGAACACGGTCGAACCCGTCTTCGCCGCGCTCGAGCACGATGTGCTGCCCGTCACCGACGACTACGAGCTCTCGCCGATCCAGGCCTCGATCATCGACGCAGCCGTCGAAGAGGGGCTGCCCCGCAACCCGGACTACAACGGCGGCACCCTCGACGGCGTCTCGCAGCAGCAGGTGACGATCCGCGACGGCCGGCGGGTGAACACGTGGATGGCCTACGCGCAGCCGGTCGTCGACAGGCTCACGATCCTCACCGAGCGCGAGGTGCATTCGGTGATCGTCGAGGAGGGCCGCGCCGTCGGAGTCCGACTCGGCTCGGGCGCCGACTCCGAGGAGGTCTTCGCCGACGAGGTCGTGCTGTCGGCCGGTGCGATCGGATCGCCCGTGATCCTCCTGCGATCTGGCATCGGCCCCGCCGACGAGCTCGCCGCGCTCGGCATCCCCGTCGTGCTGGATGCACCGGGCGTCGGCAAGAACCTGCACGACCATCTGCTCTCACCGGTCATCTTCACGACCGAGAGGCCGGTCGGACCGCCGCGGCCGGGCGTCTCGGTCACGCAGTCGCACCTGTTCTGGCGCAGCCGCGACGACCTCGCCGAGCCCGACACTCAGCCCATCCATTTCTCGGTGCCGATGTGGGGCGAGCTCGAACCTCGAGGGGATGACGGATTCACCCTCATGGCCGGTCTCGTGACGCCGTACAGCCGCGGTGGGCTCACCCTGTCCGGTCCGGATCTCGCGGACCCGCCTCTGATCGACCTCGCCGCGCTCGAAGACGACAGGGACGTGGCAGCGCTCGCGGCATCGGTTCGTCAGTGCCGCCGGATCGGCGCGCAGCCGGCGCTCGCCGAGGAATGGGGAGCGACCGAGGTGTACCCCGGCCCCGACGTGTCGGACGACGGGATCGACGACTGGGTGCGTCGCACGGCCATCACCTACCACCACCAGGTCGGCACCTGCCGGATGGGATCGGATGCCGAGGCGGTGGTCGACCCGCTGCTGCGGGTGCGCGGTCTCGAGGGGCTGAGCGTGATCGACGCGTCGGTGATCCCCACCGTTCCGACGGGCAACACCAACGCCCCCGCGGCGATGATCGGCGAGCTGGGGGCGAGGTTCCTGCTCGGACGCTGACGTCGACGCTCGCGATGCCCCCTCCTGCCGAGTAGGTGGAAGGGGGCATCAGCGTCTCATCCGGCGTGCGAGGTCCTGCGTGTCGTCCCGCATGCGGGGTCACCAACGCATCCGAATCGCTGCTGAGCGGTGCGTCATCGACCCCGCAGGGAAAGACGCGCACGGCATGCGACGTGATCAGCCCGCGGAGTACACCTCGCGACCGGCGAACCACGTCGACCGCACGGGAGTGTGCACGATCTCGTCGGCCGGGCCGGCGATCGCATCCCGGGCGAGCACCACGAAGTCCGCCGATTTGCCTGGCGTGATCGATCCGGTCTCCGCGCCGAGGCCCATCGCGGTCGCGGCATTGATCGTGAAGACCTGCAGGGCCTCCTCCGCTGCGATCGCCTGCTCGGGCCAGAGGACGCCGGGCGCTCGGCCGAGAGGATCGGCGCGCGTGACGAGACCCTGCAGCCCCTCGAGGGTGTTCGGCGATTCGCTCACCGGCCAGTCCGAGCCGCCGGCGACGAGCGCGCCGGCGTCGAGCAGGGCACGGTTGGGCTGCGAATGCTCGGCGCGGTCGCCGAGGACCTCGGCCAACGCCTGCGGGATCACGCCCGGGAACCAGATGAACGGCGAGATGTCGGCCGAGACGTCGAGCGCTCGCAAGCGCGGGATGTCGTCGTCGGCGAGGAACTGGCCGTGCGCGATCTGGATCGGGGTGGTGAAGCCGTCGGACCGGATGCGCTCGGCGACGTCGAGCACGAGACGCGCCGATCCGTCTCCCGTGCAGTGCACCTTGGCGCCGAGTCCGCGCTCGGCCACCGACCGCAGCCAGGTGTGCAGCTCGTCGAAGTCCATCGTCGTCTCGCCGTGGAAGTGCGCACCGTGCACGGCATCCGCGATATACGGCTCGAGGAACGACGCCGTGCGCGCGGGTGGCACTCCGTCGAGGAAGATCTTCACGAAGTCGGGCCGGTGGTGCAGGGTGCGGAACTGCTCACCGAGGTCGATGAGCGGGGTGCCGATCGGATCGAACCCGAAGATCTCATCGTTGATCAGCAGCGACGAGACGACCCAGGCGGTGAGCTCGTGCGACCGGTCGAGGGTCGCGAGGGCGGCGAGGATGTCGGTCGACACTCCGGCATCCTGGAAGGTCGTGATGCCGTAGGAGTTGAGGATCTCGACGCCGCGGCGCGACGCGGCCACGTGCTGCTCGCCCGTCAGCCCACCGCTGCGATCGTAGGCCTCCTGCACCGGGATTCCCGCTGCCTCGAACAGCACCCCGGTCGGCGTGCCGTCATCGGGATCGAGCACGGTGACTCCACCGGAGGGGATGCTGTCGGCGGTGATCCCGGCGAGCTGCAGCGCCCGCGTGCTCGCCCACCTGTTGTGCCTCGAGTCCTCGACCAGGACGACGGGGCGACCGCCGGCCGCCTCATCGAGACGCTGCCTGATCGCGCTGTTCGCGAGGCCGGGCAGCAGAGTGGTCGACACCGGGCCGCCCACGATCCACGCGTCGGGCGGCAGCGCGCTGGCCTTCTCGCGCACGAGGTCGAGGATGTCGTCGAGGCCCAGCGAGGGCGGCAGCGAGAGCTCGAACAGCTCGGTGCGCCCGGCGAGAGCGTGGTGGTTGTGCACGTCGACGAAGCCGGGGTAGACCGCGGCATCGCCGACATCCAGCATCCTCGTGTCCGGGCCGCGGTACGCGTCCATCTCGGCCCGCGTGCCGACGTCGAGGATCCGCCCGTCGCGCACCGCGAACGCCTCGACGATCGGTGCTCGGTGATCCGCCGTGCGGATCACCGAGCCCGTCACGATGAGCTCGGCCGTCGTCATCTCAGAGGGTTCCGAACAGCGCCGGCTCGAGGCCGTTCGCGTGATGGGTCGTCGAGAGCAGTCGGCCGTGAGCGCCGAACGTGAAGTGCGTGGGCACCTCGCCCGACTCGTCGAGCCCGAAGAGCACGCCGTGCGAGCGGATCGCGTTCACGTCCCGATGGTCGGCGATCGTGACCGATGCGCAGGGGATGACCTTCTCGCGCCACGCGAAGACGTAGATCCCGGGGCGCACCTCCCACACGCTGTTCTCGTCGGTGTCTGCGAGGCCGCGCTCGGGGCCGGCGAGACACTGCCATGTGTACCAGCGCTCCGAGAGGTACACGTGCTCGTAGGCGTGCTCCTCGCTGTAGATCCACTCGACCCGGCGACCGATGAGCGTCGTCGTCGGCGCCGGCTCTGCGCCCGTCACGGTCGCTCCGTCGATGATGCTCGGCGCGAAGACGTGCTGCACGCGGGTGCGTCCCTGCTCGGGCGCGGGCAGGATCACCGAGATGACGGCGAGGGCGCGGCCGTGGCGCAGGTCGACGATCAGAGACACTGCTTCGTTCGGCAGGTAGTCGTGATGGAACTGCACGAAGTACAGGTCGTCGTCGACCTCGAACGCCTCGTAGTCGTCGGTGTCGGAGGCGGGTGCTGTCGTGTCGTCGGCACCGGGCTGGTAGTCCCACGCGACCGTGGTGTCGGCGAACCGGTGCGAGATGCGGGTTCCCCGGGCGTCCACGACGGTGATCTCCCGACCGCTCAATGCGGCCGTGTGCGGAGCCTTGTTCGCGTCGAAGCCGGGAGCCAGGCCCTCGAGCGGGAGCCAGGTGGAGGTGTCTGCGGGATTCAGGGTCGTCATGTCTCTCCTCAGGTGAGTGGGGTTGCGGGAGCGTCAGCGGTCGCTGAAACGCTCGAGGTCGGATGCGAGGCCCTCGTACACGGCGGGCCGGGAGCGCTTGAGATAGGCGCCGTAGACGATGCCGCCGATCAGCGCCACCACGAGCAGCAGCGGCATGAGACGGATGGCGAGCTCCTCGGATCCGGCGACGATGTTGAAGTTCACGATCGCCAGCACCGAGATCGCGGCGATGCCGAGGAATCCGATCCCCGGAGCGATGAACGTGCTCCACCATCGCGGATCGCCGGCACGGCGGAAGTACACGACGATCGAGATCGCGGCGAGTCCCTGCAGGATCAGCACGCTCAGGGTGCCGAAGCCGAGCATCGCGGGCACGAGCGTGATGATGGGGTCGGCGCCGGCGATCGCGAAGATGATCGCGACGAGCGCCGCGAACGATGCCTGCACGATCCCGGCCAGCTGCGGGGCGCCGTTGCGGCGGGTGCGGGCCAGCGCGTGCGGCAGGATCCGCGAGCGCCCGAGGGAGTAGAGATAGCGCGTCGCGGAGTTGTGGAACGCGAGCATCGCCGCGAACAGACTGACCAGCAGCAGGATCATCATCACGGTCGTCAGCGGGCCGCCGAGGTACTGCTGCGACAGCATGAAGATCAGGTCGCCCGTCGGCAGGTGCTCGAGAGCGGTTGCCTGCGCCTGCGCGACGCCGGTCGCGCTCACCACCGCCCAGGTGGTGACGCCGAGGATCACGCCGATCGCGATGATCGAGGTGTACGTCGCCCGCGGGATCGTGCGCAGCGGCTGCTTCGCCTCTTCGCTGAACAGGGCGGTCGCCTCGAAGCCGAGGAAGCCCGTCGCGGCCAGGAGGAGGCCGATCGGCAGCGACCCCGAGAACACGGCTTCCGGGCTGAACGCGGCCACGTCGTATCCGGTCTGCACGAGCACCGACACGTCGAACACCACGAGCATCAGCACCTCGAGCACGAGGCACACACCGAGGATCTTCGACGAGAAGTCCACCCCGACCCGTGCGAGCACGAAGCACACGACGATCGACAGCAGACCCCAGATGAGCCAGTGCGCGTCGAGGCCGGTGAGGTCGCGGATGATGTTCTGCATGAAGAAGCCGCTGGTGCCGATCGTGCCGACGACGAAGAAGTTGTAGCCGAGCGTGGCGATGAGGCCGGCGACCAGACCGCCGGTGCGACCGAGGCCCTTCACGACGAAGGCGTAGAAGCCGCCGGCGTTGACCAGCTGCTTCGACATCTGCGCGTATCCCACGGCGAACAGCAGCAGGATCGCGGCCACGATGAAGAAGGCCATCGGCGTGCCGCCGCCGTTTCCGAGGGCGATCGCCAGCGAGGCGACCACGACGATGCCGGTCAGTGGTGCGACGGCGGCGAGCACGAGGAAGACGATCCCGGCGACGCCCAGCGCGCCGGGTCGAAGAGAGGTGTGGTCCTGCTGCGTCGTGGACGCAGATATCGGGTCTGCCACGTCGGCTCCTTTGCTCGGTGACGGCCGTGTCGGCACGGCATCGACGACGAGGGGTTCGTCGATACAGCGAGTCTGCTCGTGCCGGGAGCGCGGCGGTTGACCCTGAGCGAAGGACGATGGTGCCAGCGCGCACAGCCGTCCTGGTCGTGTTCCCGGCCCGGATCCGGCGGAGCAGGATGACGGTGATGACACCGCCGTCCTCGCGGAGCGCCGCTGGCGCCGCGGCGATGTCTCGAGGAGATCATGGACCTGCAGCTGACGGGCACGACCGCGCTGATCACCGGCGCCGCGAGCGGTATCGGCCGCGCGACCGCCCGCGCGCTCGCCGCGGAGGGGGTGCGCGTGGCGCTCCTCGATCGGGATGCCGTTGCGCTCGCAGAGACGGCACGCGGATGCGGTGACGCTGTGGTCCGGGTGGTCGATGTCACCGACGAGACACAGGTCGCGCTGGCGGTCTCCACGTCCGTCGAGGAGCTCGGCGGGGTGGATGCGGTCGTGTGCTGCGCGGGGATCTCGGGTCCGGTCGGATCGACGATCGAGCAGATCTCGCTTCACGACTGGAACGCCGTGTTCGCGGTCAATGTCACGGGGGCGTTCCTGGTTCTCGCGCAGGTCCTTCCCGCGTTGCGGGCGTCGGCTTCGGCATCCGTCGTGCTGCTCGCGAGCGACTCGGCGTTCGTGTCGTCGCCCGGCATGGCGCCCTATTGCGCATCGAAGGCCGCGCTCGTGCAGCTGGGTCGATCGTTGTCGGTGGATCTCGCCGGCACTGATGTCCGGGTGAACACGGTGGCGCCGTCGATCGTCGACACCCCGATGAGCCGTGGAGACCTCGGGGAGCACGCGTTCGTCTCCCCGACTTTCGAGGTGCAGTCGCCCGAGGACGTCGCTTCACACGTGCTGTATCTCGTGTCGCCGCGCAGCAGAGCGATCAACGGCACGACCATCCTCAGCGATTTCGGGTATTCGGCCCGATCAGGATTCCCGGCCTGATGGTCACGGGGACGACGGATCTGCGCACGAGCGCGGCGAGAGCGCGTGAGCGCGGCGAGAACAGGAGCGAACATGGGTAGTGCAGTGGGATCGACGGTCTCCGGGCGGGTCATCGTGATCACCGGCGGAGGTACCGGCATCGGGGCGGCGATCGCCGAACGGTATGCCGCTGAAGGTGCGCACGTCGTGGTCGTGGGGCGTCGGCCCGAGCCGCTGCGCGCCGTGGCCGACGCCGTCGGCGCGCATCCGATCATCGCGGATGCCGCGGACACCGCATCGGCGCAGGCAGCGGTGGCGGAGGTGCTCGCGACATTCGGGCGCCTCGACGTGCTGGTGGCGAATGCCGGCGGACACGGCTTCTCGCCGGTCGCCGACACCGACGACGACAGCTGGGATGCGGCGATCCGCGCGAACCTCACCACGGCGTTCGTCATGGCGCGAGAGGCGTTGCCTGCGCTGATCGAGGCGAAAGGGCAGATCGTGATCGTGTCGTCTCTCGCAGGTCTCTTCGCGGGTCCGTCGGTGGCGGGATACACCGTGGGCAAGCACGCGCTGATCGGGCTGACGCGGACCCTCGCCCGCGACTACGGAAGGCAGGGTGTGCGCGTCAACGCGGTGTGCCCAGGGTGGGTGCAGACGCCGATGGCCGACGACGAGATGGACGAGTTCGCCACCCATGCCGGGCTGGGCTCGCGGGAAGAGGCGTATGGGACCGTCACGGCGGATGTGCCGCTGCGGCGCCCGGCTCGGCCGGCGGAGATCGCGTCGGTCGTGCGGTTCCTGGGATCGGGGGAGTCGTCGTACGTCACCGGTGCCGTGATCGTGGCGGATGGCGGGTCACACGTCGTGGATGTGCCGACGATCGCCTTCGACCGGGCGGGGATGTAGGAGGCGGTCGCTCGGGTGCATGGTCGGTCGTCCCCGGCGTGGGCGCTCTCGTTCCCGGTTCGGTCGTTCGCGCTCCGATGACGCCGCTGTGTTCTCCGTTCTCACGTATCCCGTCGTTCGCCTCTTCCCCGCTTCCTCCTGTCGGTCGCGCCTCTGGCGATTTCCACCCCATCCCGCGTGCGATCTGGGCGCTCTCGCTGTGCCATTCTGGGAGATTGGAATACGGATCTGATCTGGGGTATTCGAGGTGATTTCGGGTCTCGAATGTCGGTGGCCCGGGGTTGACTAGGGGGTATGAACAGCACTGCGGAGCTTCTGGATCGGGTCATCGCCGACCTCGACACGGTGCTGTCCGATGACGCGCTGGCGGGGTTGTCGGATGCGGATCGGGTGACTGTTCTGCAGGGTGCGGGTGCTGTCTTCCGCCGCGCGGAGGCCGTGATCGTCGAGACGATCGCGACGGGCGACGCCGCCGACTTTCCGCATTCGGCGGGGTGCCGTGGCCTGAATGAGCTGTTGCAGCGGACGGTGTCGGTGGATGTGCGGGGCGCGTCCCGGGTCGACAGGGTCGTCGATCTGGTGCGGAGGCCGGTGAGTCTGGCGGGGGAGAGGATGCCGGCACGGTGGTCGGAGTTGCGTCTCGCGTTGCTGGATGGGGTGGTCGGTGTGGCCGGGTTTCTTGCGGCGACGGGGCCGATCGAGAAGGTGTGGGATCGGCTGACGGTGGATCAGCGGTTGGCGGCGGATGTCGCGTTGGCGGGGTGTGCTCGCGGCCACGGCGTCGTGGTCGGCGCTGATGGTGAGGGCCTGGAGGCTGATGAGCCGGGTCCGGCGCCGACCCCGCAGGACTTGAAGGCCCTTGCCGAGGATCTCGCGTCGATGTTCGACCCCGATGGGGAGGAACCCAAGGATGAGGACTCCCGTCGCCGCCGGGGCATCACGATCGGTCGTCTCACGGACGGCGTGCACGCGATCCGCGGGTATCTGACCCCAGAGGTCGCGGCGCAGTTGCAGCTGATCCTGGACGCGATCCTCAACCCCAAAGGTGATGGCCCGCCCATGCCCGGAGTGCACTTCGCCCCGAGCGAGGGCGCCGACACCCACGCTGGAGCTGGTGCCGATGCTGGTGTAGACGGTGACGCCGACGCGGGTGCGGGTGCTGGCGCTGGTGCAGACGGTGACGATACGGATCCGTTCAACTCGGATCCTCGATGTGTGCTCGATGACCGCACCGCGTCGCAGAAGCGTCACGACGCCCTCGCGATGGTGTTCGCCATCGCCACCCGACACAACGACATGCCCACCCTCGGCGGTTCCGCGCCGGTCCTCGTCGTGAACGTCGACGCGAAGGATCTCGTGGGCGGAATGGGCGGAAACGGTGGGTGGGCGACGGTCGTCGGATCCGGTGCCCACGTCCCGGTCTCCGTCGCCGCGCACGTCGGATGCGCGGGGACGATTCAACGGGTGCTGGTGGATGAGGGCAGGATCATCGGGATCACGACCACCGACCGGGTGTTCACGGTGCATCAGCGGCGGGCGATCATCGCCCGAGACAAAGAATGCCTCATCCCCGGGTGCCACGTTCCGGCATCGTGGTGCGAGATCCACCATGTCGTCGAGCATGCCAGGGGTGGTCCGACTCACACGGATAACGGGGTCCCGTTGTGCTGGTGGCACCACCGATCCCTCGGGACCTCGGGGTGGGAGATCCGCATGGACGACGGGGTCCCGCAGGTGCGGGGACCGGGATGGTGGGATCCCGACGAACGATGGCGCACACCGAGGCTCAGCGCCGCCCGACTCACACTCACCGTGCCGCTCACCCGCACCGGATGACGCGGGTGATCGTCACCGATGCGACCGCAGCAGCGCATCAGCGCAGCAGCGCATCAGCGCATCAGCGAATCGCGAGCTCGAAACCGTCCGCCGTCGGAATGACGGCCACCTGGGTGAGGTCATCGACATGGAAGGTCGGCTGATGAGACGTCGCGTGCGCGCCCACGCCGATGACCCGCATCCCCGCAGCATGCGCGGCCTGGATGCCGGCGCCCGAGTCCTCGAACACCACGCAGTCGGCGGGGTCGACGCCGAGCAGCTCCGCACCCAGCAGGAAGCCCTCGGGGTCGGGCTTGGAGGCCGACACGTTCTCGGCCGTGACCGTCAGTGCGGGCACGGTCAGGCCGGCCTGGCCCATCCGCGCGTTCATCAGCGTCACGTCGGCCGAGGTGACGATCGCGTGGGGGTAGGGGAGCAGGGCGGCGAGCAGGGCATCCGCACCCTCGATCGGGATGACGCCATCGACATCCTTGCTCTCGTTCGCGAGCATCACCGCGTTCTCGCGGATGTTGATCTCGTGGTCGCGTTCCGGCAGCATGATCGCCATGCTCTGGTGCCCCTGCCGGCCGTGCACGACGCTCAAGACAGTCTCGGGAGCGATTCCGTGGGGCTCGGCCCACGCCAGCCAGAGCCGTTCCACGACAGCCGTCGAATCGACGAGAGTGCCGTCCATGTCGAGCAGGACGGCGCGGGCGCTGATGGTCTCGGTCATCCCCTCAGGCTACTGCCGCAGCATCTGAGCCCGACCTGACGGCGCTACCCACCGAGGTACGCGCGGTGCAGCAGCTGCGAATCCTCCTTCAACGCCTCGGCGGTGCCCTGGAAGGAGACGCGGCCGCCGGCCACCACCACGGCCTCGCGAGCGAGGCCCAGCGCGAGCTGCGTGAACTGCTCCACGAGCAGCACCCCGACGCCCGACTCGGCGATCGACTTCACGATCGGCATGAGCCGCATGAACACGACAGGCGCGAGACCGAGCGACATCTCATCGATCAACAGGATCCGCGGCTTCGCGGCGAAGGCACGTGCCAGCACCACCATCTGCTGCTCGCCACCCGACAGCAGCGCGGTGGGGGAGTCGATGCGCTTCTCGAGCTCAGGGAACTGCGCGAGCGCCGCATCCTGTTCCGCAGGCGTCCGCGCGGTGAGCGAGATGTTCTCGCGCACGGTCAGCGATGGGAACACCGCTCGCCCCTGCTCGATGTGCACGATGCCGCGCCGCGCTCTCGACACCCGGGACAGCTTGTCGAGCGGCTCGCCGTCGAGCATCATCGATCCCGCGGAGTGCGGGGTCACCCCCGATACCGATTCGATCAGACTGGTCTTGCCGGCCCCGTTCGGTCCGACGAGCGCCAGCACCTCGCCACCGCGCACGGTCAGCGACACATCCGAGATCACCGGCCCCGCGCCGCGGCTGACCGTCACCCCGTCCAGCACCAGTTCGCTCACTTCAGCAGCTCCGTCTCTCCCATGTACGCCTTCACGACCTCCGGGTTCGCGAGCACCTCGGCCTGCGGACCGCTCGCGAGCACTCGACCGAAGTCGAGCACAGTCAGCGTCGGGCACACCGAGCGCACGAGATCGAGGTCGTGCTCGATGATGATCAATGCCACGCCGAACCGGGCCGGCAGCTCGCGCAGACGCGCGGCGAGAGCCAGGTGCTCATCGTGCGACAAGCCGGCCGCGGGCTCGTCGAGGATCAGCAGCCGCGGACGAGAGATCACATTCGCCGCGACCTCGACGAGTCGCCTGGTGCCGACGTCGACGCTCGACAGGCGCGCACCCGCCGGCGGGCATCCGAAGAACTCGAGAACCTCATCGATGTCGGATGCGGCGAGTCGACGTCGAGCGACGAACCTCACGTACGCGCCGACCGTGAGCGACGGCGGAACCCTGTCCTGCTGGAAGGTCCTGCGCAGCCCGAGCCGGGCGCGACGCGTCGGAGACAGGCCGGCCAGATCGCGATCTCCGAGCAGTACTCGACCGCCGTGCTTCGGCAGGAACCCGCTGATCGCATCGACGAACGTCGACTTGCCTGCCCCGTTCGGACCGATCAGGCCCATGATCGACGCCGCCGGCACCTGGAACGACACATCGTC
The DNA here is from genome assembly GCF_030209555.1 of Microbacterium sp. LMC-P-041. NCBI lineage: Bacteria > Bacillati > Actinomycetota > Actinomycetes > Micrococcales > Microbacteriaceae > Microbacterium > Microbacterium sp. LMC-P-041. The sequence goes on along the minus strand of NZ_JARVRV010000001.1, from coordinate 731,859 downwards.
CAACGCTGTGAGAGCACCGAACTGCACCGTGAGTCCGTCGACAGTGAGCACCGGTGCACCATCGAGCGCGCGCTCATCGACCGTCGCGGTGGTCGTTGTCGTGATCGCTCGATCCTCGGCATCCGCATCGGGAGGCAACGCGGTCAGCTTCACCGAGGCGGTCCTGCGATCCGCGCGCTTCCAGATGAGATTGCGGATGCCCTGACCGAGGTTGGTCCCGCTGGTGAGCGCCTGCACGCCGAGCACGCCGAAGACCACGAACGCCCAGTCCTGCGGCACGCCCCAGCGCTTCAGCAGCTCGGGCACGAGCACCCAGAGGATGCCGCCGAGGATCGCCATGTCGATCAGATGGGCCCCCGACATGACGGCGAGGACGTAGAGCGCCAGCGACTGAAGCGGGGTGAAGCTCGATGCGAACGGAAGCTGCACCTGGCCGGCGAGGAGTCCTCCGGCGATGCCTCCCAGTGCGGCCGATACGGCGAACGCGGTGAGCTTGGCGCTCTGCACGCTCTGCCCCGCAGCCGCGGTGCCGCGTTCCGAGAAGGCGACCGCCTTCCAGCTCGAGCCCCACCGTCCGCGCTGCAGGAAGAAGACTCCCAGCGCGCAGACGGCGAGCACCACGACCGAGAGGAAGAAGAACTCGCGATCGTTCGAGAACAGCGTCGGGCGCTCGACAGCCGTGCCGTCGGCGGACCCGGGGAACTGGATCTGCACGAGGGTGACATCCGCCGCCGCAGCGAAGCCGAGCGTGACGACGGCGAGATTCACGCCGCGCAGCCGCAGCGCGGGGAGCCCGACGAGGATGCCCACAAGACCGGCGGCAATGCCGCCGAGGAGGAGCCAGACGACGAAGCCGCCCGGCGCCTGCATGACGTTGAGCAGCGAGACGATCCAGGCGCCCACGGCGGCGAACGTGAGCTGGCACAGCGCGATCATGCCGGCGGAGCCCGTGACGATGCCCAGTCCCAGGATCGCGATGGCCGCGACGACTGCGCTGATCGCGAGGAACACGAAGTAGCCCGGAAGCGCCGCGCTCAGAATGGCACCCAGTCCGACCGCCGCGGCGGCGACGGCGAGGGGCCAGGACAGACGGAACCAGGGACGGTCAGCGAGCGGCATCCCACACCTCCTTGCGCTGCGTCCACAGGAGCAGGACGACGATGAACAGGAACGGGAGGAAATTGCGCACGAGCGCGACCTCGTCGATCTGCGCGACGAGCCCTCCCAGAACGCCCAGTACGACTCCGCCGACGACGGCGAGGTCGAGACGGCGGAAGCCGCCGAGCAGCGCAGCGGCTGCGGCGGGGACGATGAGCATCGCGAGGCTGGTCGCGTCGTTCGACTGCGACGGCGCCACGATCATGATGGCGATCGCGCTGATCACACCGGTCACGAACCACACCGCGATGGAGAGCGGACGGGAACGGATGCCGAGCAGCTCGGCGGTGGTGGGGCGCTCGGAGAGCGCGCGCAGCTGCGTGCCCACTCTCGTCCGGCGCAGCACGATCCGCACCACGACCGCCGTGACGACCGCCATGGCGACGGTGGCGACGGTGACCTGACTGATCACCACGCCCCCGAACGAGAAGGCGGGGCCCGCGATGATCGGGGTGAACGGCTGCGGTTTGTTGCCGAACAGGATGAACGACATCGAGATGAGCAGGAGAAGCGGACCGACGGTCATCGCCGAGCGAGTGGTGGTGGAGGCCTCGGAGAGCCAGGTCGCGGCGATCCACCCGATGGTGGCGGAGAGCGCCCCGCCGACGACGACGCCGAGCACGGAGCCGAGCCAGATCGGCACCCCCAGTTCGCTGACGAACCACACGGCGCTGAAGGCGCCGAACATCCCGGTCGCGGCCTGGGCGAAGTTGACGACCCGCACGAGGCGCGACATCAGGGTCAGGCACACTCCGAGGACCGCATAGAGACCGCCGGCGGCGAGACCGGCGATGGCGCCTTGCAGCATGAGGCGTCCTTTCTGGTGTGAGGGGGAGAGGACCTGCCGCCGAGAATGCGCTCGGCGGCAGGTGAAGGGCGGCTACTCGCCGATGCGGAGCCAGTCGTCGGCGACCTTCTCCCAGGCGTTCGTGCCGGATTCGAGGATGATCGGCCATCCCGCGGTGTTCTGCGTGCCGAAGGCGTAGGGCGTTCCGACCATGGGGTTCTCGATGGGATCCATTCCGCGCAGCGCCTCGGTGACCGTCTCGCGGGTGATGTCGCCGTCCATGCCCTCGAGCACCTCGATGAAGTAGGTCGCGGCGAGGTATCCGCCCTGGCTGAATGAGGTGAGGGGGATGTCGTTGGCCTCCATCAGCTCCCGCCAGTCGGTGTTGATCTCGTCGTCGTCCGTGAACGGGTAGAACTCGGCGGGCACGTAGATGCCGGCCCCGGCGTCATCGATCGCATCCGCGAAGTTCTCGCTGTAGACGCTCGTCAGATAGAGCCAGGTCACGTCGTCCCAGCCCTGCGCGTTCGCGGCCTTGACCTGGCCGATCGCGTCGGGCTCGACGGGGTTGATCGCGAGCGCCTTGCAGCCCTGTTCGCGGGCCTTCACGATGTAGGGCGTGTAGTCCGAGGCGCCGTACGGCACGGTGTCGTCGACGTACTTCGGCTCCTTGCCCGTGATCTCGGTCCACTTGTCGATCGCCGCCTGGTAGGTGGGTCGGGTGGATCCTGCGATCTCCAGCAGGATGCAGATGTCGTCGAGTCCGAGCACCTCCGAGCCGTACTGCAGCGTGAGGGTCATGTCGTTGAACGGACCGACGTTGGCGGGGGAGATGTTGTCGCTCGCGAAGCAGCCGGTATCGACTCCGATGCCGGGCAGCGAGAGGATCTCCTCCTGCTCGTAGTACTTCGCGTTGATCTCGCACTCGATCAGGCTCGCTGATCCGACCAGCGCGACGGCCCCGTCGCTGCCGACGAGCTCTCGGGCTGACGCGGTGGCTGTGGCCGGGTCGCCCTTGTCGTCGAGGGTCTTGTACTCGATGGTGCGTCCGTCGAGGCCTCCGGCCTCGTTGAAGGCGTCGAACACCGCCGCCGCCGCCTGCGACGCCTCGGGGAACGTCGCCGGACCGCTGATCGTGTTCACGGAGCCGACGACGATCGGGGCGTCGCCGCCACCTCCGCTGCCGTCTCCGCCGGCGCAACCGGCCAGAGTGAGGGCTGCCACGGCGATGAGCGCCGCAGTGCCGGATACTCGCTTGTTCATGTGATTCCTGCCTCTCGTGTGCTTGTCGTGCTGCGGTCAGTCGCGCAGCGCGCGGTTGACCAGTTCGGTGTCGGTGAACTGCTCGAACGCGACGATCCGGTGATCGGCCAGGCGCCAGACGTGCGCGACACGTGCCGCGAAGAATCGGCCGGTCGCGCGGTACGTGCCCGAGTAGGTGCCGATGCCGACGACCACGTCCCCGCCGTCGATGACCTCGTCGATCGCGACCGTGTAGTCGTCCCACTCGTCCTGGATGCGCTGGAAGACGCCTGCCGCGACCGCATCCGGCCCGATGTACGTGCCGGCGTACGGGAAACCGGCGGCCTCGGTCCAGCTCACGTCGTCGGCGAGCGGCGCCAGCATGCCGTCGAGGTCGCCGCGGTCGCTGGCCGCGTAGTGCGCTGCGATGATGTCGGCGTTGCTCATGGGAGGTCCTCTCCTGGATCTCGTCGGGGTCAGACGGGCTGGGCGTCGGGGTAGTCGACGGACCCGAGCGGATAGATGTGACCGCCGCCGCGGGAGTGCTCCGCGGCGCCGTCGCCGGTGAGGCCGAGGAAGATCCCCGTCGTCATGAGCTGGTAGCCGAGGTCGTGCAGCCAGACGCTCGCGACCGCGATGCGGAACTCCCGGAAGCAGAAGAGGTAGAGGCCGTCGGCGAACTTCCAGACGGTCGACAGGTCCATGTCGCCGTGGCCCCGCTGCACGCCCTCGAGGCACTGCCAGGCGTAGCGCCGGCTCGAGATGTAGACGTGCTCGTAGAGGTGGTGCGGGCTGTACCGATAGATGTTGCGCTTGCCGATGAGGTCTCGGCTCGGCCCCGGCACCTCGCCCGTCGCGGGACCGGCATCGGTCGTCGCCGCCCAGAAGTCCTGACCGACCTGCGGTGTGCCCTCGACAGCCTCCGGCGCGATGCGTGATCGCACGACGGTGGCCCGGTGGGTCGAGGTCGAATAGACGACGGTGATCGCTTCGCGTTCACGGCTCTCGATCGGGATGTTCACGAAGACGACGTCGTCGCGCACTGCGACGGCGTCGTACGGGTCGGTGCCCGACCCGCCGAGTCCTGACCAGGTGACAGCGACCGCATCGAACGTCAGCGCCAGCGCGGAGCCATCGTCGAGCGTGAGCGTCAGCGCGGTGCCCGACAGCGAGGCGTTCGGCAGTCGGAAGGTGTCGATCCCGGCGGCGAACTCGTCGTACGTGCGCCATTCGTCGAGTGCGGGATCGGTCGTGACGGGAGCGGTCATGGGAGTCCTGACGTCGCATGCGGCGGAGCGTCCTCGCTCCGGGCACCGCATCCTCGCGGTGTGCTTGCCTCATGCTCCGGCTCGCCCTGGCATCCGCTCAAGAGAAGCGGCGCCATCGCGCGCCGACAGTCAACCGGCGTGCCCTGCAGAGCAAGGACGGGCCTGGGAATCCGCCGTGGCGTCAGCGGCGCGGCTCCGGGCGGGTGTCAGGATGAGTCATGCGAACAGAACCCCGGGCCGCCCTCTCGCCGGCGGTGAAGGCGGTCGCCTGGACGGCATCCGTCTTCTTCGCTCTCCTGTTCTTCGCCGTCGCGTGGGTCTGGTGCGGGATGTCGTACGAGGAGGAGTTCAGCGAGCAGTCGAAGGCCGTCTCCGCAGGGTCGACGATGGAGGGCTGGGGGTTCACCATCGGCCTCGTGCCCGTGCTGGTGCTCCACGCCCTGATCGCGATCGGCGCCTTCTTCGCCGTCCGGGACGGAGGACGCCGCCGGGTGCTTCTCAGTGCGATGCTGGCGCTCGCGCTCGTGGCCGCCGTGTCGCTGCCGGGCTTCGTCGCCGTGCAGATGCTGTACGGCGGCACGATGTTCGCGCCGCCGGTCTACGTCCCCTGACGGACGTTCTCCCGCTGCGCTGCGCTCAGTGCGCCGCGCGGTACTCGCTGGGGGAGATGCCGAACGCCGACTTGAACGCGCGGCTGAAGTGCGCCGCATCCACGAAGCCCCATCGGGCCGCGATCGCGGCGACGGGCCGGTCGGCGAGCATCGGGTCGAGCAGATCGCGACGGCACTGCTCGAGGCGGCGGGTGCGGATCCAGGTCGACACCGTCACGCCCTGCTCCTGGAACAGGCCGTGCAGGTGACGGGTCGAGATGAAGTGCGCCGATGCGATGGTCGCGGGTCCGAGATCCGTCGAGGCGAGGTTGCGGTCGATGTACGAGCGGATGCGCTGCACGAGCGCGCGATGAGGGTCGGCCGACACCTCGTCGAGGCCCAGCTCGCGGGTGAACACCGTCGTGACGAGGTCGAGCGCGCTGTGCGCCAGTCGTGCCCCTGTCGTGCCGGCGAGCTGGTCGAGGTTGCCTGCGAGCTGCGTCAGATACGGCACGACCATTCCGCCGAGGCCGCCCTGACCCGAGATGCGCACCGCGGTGAGCTGGCCGATCATGTCGGAGGGCAGGCTGATCAGGTGCTTGGGGAACATCACGACCATCGTGCGGAAGTCGTCGTCGAAGACCAGCGAGTACGGGCGGTCGGTGTCGTAGACGGCGAGGTCGCCGGCCTGGAGCACGGCCTCCCGGTCGTCCTGGATCAGCATCCCGGTGCCGGCGAGCATGAGGCTCAGTTTGAAGTACGACCGGTCGCTGCGTGCGATGAGCTCGGGTGTCCGCTCGACGACGTGCGAGGTGGCGCGCACCTCGTTGACGTGCACCTCGTCGACCGAGGCGCCGCGGATGATCCCGCGGAAGTGGTCGGGCCCGGCCGTCGACACCTGGAGCGGCACGAAGGACTCCGAGACGGCGGCCCGGAACTCGCTGATGTTGCGCGCGACGAGCGTCGACACCGATTCGGCGGGGGCGGCGAGTGCACCGTTCATGACTGATCACCTCGGGTGGTGGAACGACGACGTTGTATACGATCCGTGCCGTGATGCTATCACCGGCGCGGTCCGGAGGGCGAGGCTTCTATGATGTGGGCGGAGGCCAGTGATGCGATATGTCGGCGAGAGGGTCATGCAGGTCCTGCGTCAGCTGCGCGGACCCGACACAGCGGATGCGGTCTTCGAGGCCACCGCGCTCATAGTCGGGGCGGTGTTCTTCGTGCTCGGCTTCGCCATCGGGTGGCCGGTCTTCTGGGGTCAGGAGATGGCGATCAGCGGCACCGGCTCGATCGGCGCGTTCGCCGCCTACGGCGGCGCGATCACCGCCGTGCTGGCGTTCGCGCTCGGGCGTCTCGTCGTGCGACCGGCGGCGGTCGCGCCGGACGGCACCCGCGATGGATTCAGCGTCCCCGGGGATCGGCTGCGCTGGTACGACCTGGCCGCCATCGCCTTCGCGCACGCCGCGATCGCGTACCTCGGATGGCTCGGAATCGCCGAACTGCTCGATCGCAGCTTCACCGACGCCCCGGTGTTCGCCTTCCCCGGGGCGATCCTGGTGGCCGTCGCGTTCGCTCTCACCGCCTATGTGACGTTCCTGAGCGCGGTGGCGCTCACGCCGATGGTGCTCTCCCTCGTCCTGGCGGTCTTCCTCGTGGTCGGCGCCTTCGCGGCGATGCTCGCCTCCAGCGATGTGCACTGGTGGCAGGACAACCTGTCGGCGCTGGGGATGAGCAGCAACAGCGCGTCTCTGGCGTTCAACGCGACGTTGATCATCGCCGGGGTCCTGGTGACGACGATCGCCCGCTATGCCACGGCGGGGCTGCCGGTCGACGACCACGTCGATCGTCGCGGACGGCGCGTGGTGCGAGGCGGGCTGATCCTGATCGGGATCTTCCTCGCGTGCGTCGGGATCTTCCCGGTCGACGAGTTCTTCCTCGTGCACAACACCGTCGCCACCGGGATGACCGTCGCGTTCGCCGTGATCGTCGTCGGGCTGCCCTGGTTCGTGCGCACGATCCCACGGGTGTTCGTGGTGCTCGGGTGGATCTACGTGCTCGTGATCGTGCTGCTCGGCGTGTTCTTCGCCGTCGGCTACTACAACCTCACGGCGGTCGAGTTGATCGCGGCGGTGCTGATCTTCAGCTGGATCATCGTGTTCCTCCGGACCGCAGGATCGGTGCACCCCGCCGCATCAGCGCACCCCGCCGGGTCCGTGCACGCGGGGCAGCGGCCCGGTCCGACCCCGGCCTGAGCGTCGGTCCTCAGCGCAGCGGCTGCGTGGCATCCGCCGTGCGCTGCAGCGCATGGATGGTGTGCGCGTGCCGGCGCTGGGCGACGCCGACGAACAGGCAGTCCACCAGTGCGAGCTGCGCGATGCGGCTCACCATCGCGCCCGCGCGGAGGCGAGGCTCACGCGCCCGCGTGAGCAGGGCGTGGTCGCAGTTCTCGGCGAGCGGCGAGGCCGGCCCACCCGTGACGCCGATCGTGGTGCCGGATGCAGCCCGTGCCGTCTGGAGGAAGTGCACGGTCTCGCGGGTCGTTCCCGAGTGGGAGAACCCGATCGCCACGGTCTTCCTCGCTCCGAGCGATGCGGCGGCGCTCGCCTCGTGCGCGTCCGTCAGGACGATCGCGGCATGTCCGATGCGGAGCAGCTTGCGGCCGAGATCCGCAGCCGCCTGTCCGCTCGCGCCGATCCCGAAGAGCAGGACGCGGTCGGCGTCGTCGATCGCCTCGACCGCGGCCGCGAGCTCGTCGTAGTCGAGGTTCGCGACGGTCTCCTCGATGGCCAGCAGCTCGAGTGCGGCGACCTTCGCGGTCGCCTCCCGCAGGGTGTCGGCCGCGGAGATCTCGGATCCGAAACCGGATGCCGCGGGGAACTGCACGGATTCGCGACCGAGCTCTGTGGCCAGCGCCATCCGCAGCGCGGCGTAGCCGTTCACGCCGATGGTGCGGCAGAAGCGGACGACAGAGGCGACCGACGTGTCGCACCTCGCCGCGATCTCGGTGATCGTGCTGTCGACAACGATGGTGGGATCATCGGCGATCGTCCGAGCGATGCGGGCCAGCGACGGCGGCAGCTTCTCGGCGGCCGAGGCGATCGTCGTCTGGATGCTCATGGCTCTCCTGCGTCAGAGGCGGATTTCGGGCGTGTGAACAATTCTTTCATGATCGGATGCTCGTGCGTAGACTATTTCCATGCCCTCTTCGCATGCTCTCGTCGCCGTCGACCTCGGCAAGTCGCGCTGCCGGGCCGTGATCGCCGAATCATCCGGCGTCGACTCTGGCGTCGTCTCTGCCGCCGATGAGCGTCGAGTGCCCCGGCGTCCCGTGTACGACGGGATCGGGGCTCCCGGGCTCGCGGCCGCAGGCGGCGTCGACGCAGCTCTCGCCGCGATTCTGCCGATGAGAGATCATCTCGATGCACAGATCTCCGTGGTCTCGGTGGGTGCGGCCGGAGCCTGGGCCGCCCCCGAGGCCGCATCAGAGCTCGCCGCCGTCCTCGCCGATGCCTTTCATGTGCCCGTCGCGGTGACCTCCGACGTGGTGTCCGCTCATGCCGGAGCCCTCGGGGGCGGTGCGGGCGTACTGCTGATCGCCGGAACGGGCGCTGCGGCCCTCGGCATCGACGGCGAGGTGGCGACGCTGGTCGACGGGTGGGGGCCCGAGCTGGGAGACCTCGGCAGCGGATCCTGGTTCGGGCGCGAGGCGCTGCGTGCCGTCCTGCGCGCCTCGGTCGGGCTCGCGGTCGAGACCGTGCTCACCGATGCGGTCGCGGCGACGATCGGCGAGCCCGCCGCGGTTCCCGCCTGGATCTCCACGGACGGGCCGGTGCCTCGCCGCCTCGCGACCCTGGCGCCGCTGCTCCTCGATGCGGCGCAGAGCGGCGACGCCGTCTCCGCGGACATCGCCGCCGAAGGCATCCGCCTGCTCGTCGCGTCGGCGATCGCGGCATCGTCGAGCAGTCGCGAGGTCGCCCTGCACGGAGGGCTCACCGACCACGTCTGGTTCCGCTCGTCGCTCGCCCAGGCGCTCCGCGCCGCTGACCGCACGGTCGTCGTCTCCTCCGGCGACGCCCTCGACGGTGCGCTCCTGCTCGCGGAGCGCACCGATCTTCCCCACGAAAGGTTCGTGCATCGTGCCGAATGAACACGCCAGACTGACCGCGCTCCTCGACGTCCTCTCGACGCTCGGCACCGAGGCGTCGACGACCGATCGCGGCGACCTCGATCTGCTCGACACCGATGAGCTCGTGCGGCGCATGAACGCGGAAGATCATCGTGTGCCGGCGGCCGTCGGCGAGCGGAGTGCGGAGATCGCCGCGGCGGTCGACGGCATCACCGCCCGCTTCCGCGCCGGCGGACGACTCATCTATCTCGGGGCGGGCACCGCAGGCCGCGTCGGAGTTCTCGACGCGAGCGAATGCCCGCCGACCTTCGGCACCGACCCCTCGATGGTGGTGGGGCTGATCGCCGGAGGCGAGACGGCCATCCGGTCGGCGGTCGAGAATGCCGAGGACGACGACGCGGCGGCAGCGGCCTCGCTGCGCGAGCTCGGCCTCACCGAGCGCGACGCCGTCGTCGGGATCTCGGCGTCGGGTCGCACCCCGTACGTCGTCGGCGGTCTGGAGTTCGCTCGGGGCGTCGGCGCGCTCACCGTGGCGATCGCCTCGAATCCGGCATCGGAGATCGGTGCGGTCGCCGAGATCGCGATCGAGGTGGTCACGGGGCCCGAGTTTATCTCGGGATCGACGCGTCTGAAGTCGGGAACAGCCCAGAAGCTCGTCGTGAACATGCTCACCACGCTGTCGATGATCAAGCTCGGCAAGACCTATCACGGCGTGATGGTCGATCTTCAGGCGACGAACGAGAAGCTGCGCGCGCGCTCGATCCGCACCGTGACGGAGCTCACCGGCGCAGAGGTCGACCAGGCTTCCGCCGCCCTGGATGCGGCGGGGGGATCGGTCAAGCTCGCGATCCTGATGGTCGCCACGGGGGCGTCCGCAGAGGCCTCGGCCCACGCGCTCGACAGCGCCGACGGCATCCTCCGAGTCGCGATCGCCGCACTGTCGTGAGGGGTACCATCGCCGCGTGCTTCCGCCAGGGCGTTCCCGATGACGACGCCGCGTCGACCGCCGAGGCCGACGCCGCGGCTCAATGGGAGCAGGTGCAGCCCTCGCCACCTCCGCAGCATCCGGCCTCCTCGGTGACGTGCGCCTGAGACGACTCAGGAATATCCATCGCGGGGTTCTGATCGAGGAAGCCGTTCGGCTTGAACCAGAATCCGGCATAGTCGACCGGCATGATCGGCCAGTCCTCGGGGCGCGGGAAGTGCGTGAGTCCGAAAGTGTGCCACAGCACGATGTCCTCGCCGTCGAGCGAACGGTCGCCCGCCGAGTACTCCGGCAGGCCGGAGCCTCCCTGGTGCGCGTTCGGATACCGGCCGGCCGGCCAGATATGCCCGTGTCCATGGCGGGTGGCCCAGAGATGCTTGGTCGCGAACGCCGCACGCGCGGCGACGGATGACGCGGGGTCGGCCATCAGCAGAGCGGTGGGCTCTGGGATCAGGTGATAGGCCGTGGGGCGGCCGACGTGGTTCGTCCGAGTGGTGCTCTGGACCTCCCACGCGCGCGCGACCGAGGTGTCCGCCTCCCGCTGCGCCCCGCCCTCGGAGAGCAACGGAGTCTCCGACCACGTGAAGGCGTTGCCGAACGGGTTGTCCGGCCCCATCGGGATGCGCTGCGCGTCGATCTCGAGCAGACGGTTCTCCTCGCCGTCGACGGCGACATCGAGCCGTGCGCAGAACAGGTGCTGGTGCACCGGCGCGAAGACGCCCGGCGCGAGCTCGGTGGCGTGCTTCTGCCGCACCCCCGGTTCGCCGGCGCCGGCGAACACGATCCCGGTGGCCTTGGCGACGACCTCGATCGAGCCGTCGAGGGAGAAGTGCCAGTAGAACCCGTAGTCGTAGTTGCCGATCGTCGAGAAGTACGACACCACGAAGCGGCGCGAGCGGCGCACGTCCGAGCGGCCGGCGAGGTCGGTGTGCTTCCAGAGGATGCCGTAGTCCTCCTCGTGCATGCACACCACGTTCGGGATGCGCACCGGATGGCCGTGGTCGTCGGCGACATAGCCGTCGAGGTAGCGGATCACCCCCAGGCAGTCGCAGCCGAGCTCGAGGTGGTTCGCGTTCTTGCCGAGAAGGTACTCGCCGGCGTCGAAGTAGCTGATCCAGAAGCGCCCGGGTGCGGTGTCGCCGTAGGGCACGACCATCTCGGGCACGCTCGCCCGACTGAGCACCGACCGTCCGTCGAACCTGACGTCGTGCAGCACGAGACCCTCGCGGGCGTTGAAGCTCACCCGCATCGACCAGTTCTCCCACTCGACGAGCGAGCCGCTGACGGCGAAGCTGGGGCCTTCCGGCTGCGTGATCTCGATCGGCTTGAGCGAGGTGCGCGCGGCGCCCTGCACCTCGGGGTAGTAGTTTCCGTGGCCCGCCGGCACCGGCACGTCGCCCTCGTCGTCGATGCGGATCACGCTGTTCGTCGTGAGGTCGATGTGCACGACCAGCCCTTCGACGGGATGCGCCCAGGGGGAGTCGTGCTCGTCGTATTTGAGGAAGGTGAGAGAGCGGATGACCCGGCGGCCCACCTCATCGGCGCGGCCGGTGTACCCGGGTGCGAGCGGTCCGCAGAACGCGAGAGCCATGTGCGCGGCGAGCCCTCGGCGCGTCATCGCCGCCTGCCATTCTGGTGACGCCTTCGCGATCGCCTCAGCGCGCTCGTACTCCTCGAAGAGGTACTGGGGCTGGCCGTAGGGTGGCGCATCGTTGGGGACCCGCTCGGCGCGCAGCACCTCGCCGCGGGTGATCGAGACGACGACTTCGCTCGCGACGCCGGTCGCGGTGTCGAGGAGGGTCGCGTCGATGCGGCGATCGATGGGGGCGCCCGGCCTCCATGCGGCGAGCTCCTCCTTGGTGGGCTCATCGGGCAGCAGCATCGGCACGCGGACGGTCTCGCCGAGCAGTCCGGCGGACTCGAGCACGGCTCGGGCCGCCGCGATCTCCTCGCCGGTGAGGGGGTCGAGCGGGTGCGGCGCGGCGATCCTGTCGATGGTGACGGGCTGGGGGTGGGACATCGGCGTACCTCACTATTTCGAGCGTTCGCTCAATAAACGGATTGGGTCGATGGTACGACGGCGCGACGAGGCGCACAAGAGCACATCGTCAGCAGGCCGAGTGAGCGTGCGCGGCTGGCAGGTGGCGCGAGCGTGCGGGGTGTGGCAGTGACTCAGGCGCGCCAGGGCGCGAGGATGCTGTCGAGCACCGCGAGGTGAGCGTCCGCGCCACGGGGCTCGGTGACCTCCAGCACCTGCTGTCCGTAGGTGATCGAACGGAGCAGCGACATCACCGCGTGCTTCGGTGTGGTGGGGGACAGCTCGCCGTCGGCGACCGCTTCGTCGATGGCTTCGCTGATGCCGTTCTGCCAGGTCGCGCGAGTGGGGGAGCCGGCGTCCGGGTCTGAGGCGAGGGTCGCGAGGCGCCCCCAGAATCCGACGACGACATACGCTTCCGTGCGCGTCTCCGCGTCGACGGGGAGGACCTCCCGCATGAGGGCGTCGAGTCTGCTCAGCCCGCGGAGCCCGGTCGTCACCGACCGGATGCGCTCGTTGGTGCGTCGGGTGATCTCCACAGCGGCTGCACGCACGACGTCGTCGAATCCGTCGAAGTAGTGCCAGAGAGAGCCGGTGGCGACACCGAGCTCTTTGGCGACGGCACGAGACGACACCGCCTCATGGCCGTCGCGCGCGGCCACGGCGAGCAGCGCCTCGGCGATCTGCCGGCGGCGCTCATCGTGGTCTACGACGCGGGGCACATGCCCATCCTGACGCATCCACCGCGGGTATCGCTATTTTGAGCAGTTGATCAATATGATGCGAGTGTGGACCACCTCCTCCCCGCAGCACCGTGGCTGATGGCGCTCGCCGCCGTCGTCTCGGCTGCGGCGTGCGTGGCTGCCTGGCGGGCCGTGCCGTGGCAGGGGCGGCAGAGCGCGCTGATCATGGCGGCGGCGATGCTCGTCATCGCAGTGAGCGGCGGTGATCCGCTGATCGGTCTGGTGACCGGACTCGTCCTCATCGTCTCCGCGATGCTCGGCACGGCGGGCGTGCGCGGAACGCCCGCGGCCGCCACCTGCTGTCACCGTGCACTGGTGTCGCTCGTCATGGCGATCTGCTCGTTCGAGAGCCTGTCGACGGGCCAGGCGATGGCGGGGGCGGTCGGGGCTCACGGTGGGCATGAGCTCGGCGGGCTCCTCTCGGCGCTCGTGATAGTCGGCGTCATCGGCGTCGTGCTCTGGACGGTCGTCGCCGAGTGGGTGCTCGTCCCCGTGCATCAGGGGCGTACCGCCCGCCTGCTCGCGGTCGAGTCCTGGGCGATGGCGGCGGGAGTCTCCGTCATGTGCCTCGGGTTCTGACGGCCGGCCAGTCGGATCGGCCACCGAGGCCGGTCGGGGCAGCGCGTGGCCTCTGATTTCAGAACCCTCGCGCCCGGCGCGTACCCTGGAGGCATCCCCCGAAGCTCACCCGGCAATCTCGCGCGCCGGCGACCTCGGCGCGCTCACACATGCAAGGACGCAGATGAACGTAACCGCCGCACCCCATGACGACTGGACGGCGAGAGAAGAGCTGGCCGAGCGGATGATCCCGCTCATCGGCGCCCTCAAGCGCGAGCGTGATGTGGTCACCTCCCTCCACGGCCACCGACTTCTCGGTCTGTCGGCCACCGGCATCGTCGAGGTGCACGACAGGGTGGCGCAGCTCGGGCATGAGCGACTCGCCGTCGACGAGACTCTGGCCGTGCTCGAGGGCGTCCACGAACTCGCCCCCGGTGCGTCCTCGCTCGACCTCGCGCGCCTCGCCGCAGGTCATTCCGACAGCGAGCTGCCCCTCGACGCCTATCTGGCCGAGGCGCTCGCGCCGGCGGTCGGAGCGGTCGCAGCGGCCCCCACCGATGTCGTGCTCTACGGCTTCGGACGCATCGGGCGCCTGCTTGCGCGCATCCTCATCGCGCACACGGGTGGTGGCAGTGGCCTGCGTCTGCGGGCCATCGTCGTGCGCCGCGGTTCGGAGAACGATCTCGTCAAGCGCGCGTCGCTGCTGCTGCGCGACTCGGTGCACGGCCGCTTCGCAGGCTCCGTGACGGTCGACGAGGACGCCGACCAGATCATCGCGAACGGCACCCGCATCCAGGTGATCTATTCGGACGACCCCTCGACGATCGATTACACGGCGTACGACATCCACGACGCGATCGTCGTCGACAACACGGGACGCTGGCGCGACGACGCAGGACTCAGCCGGCACCTGGAATCGACCGGCGTCGCTCGCGTGCTGCTCACCGCACCCGGCAAGGGCGCGCTGAAGAACATCGTGCACGGGATCAACGACGACACGATCGAGGCGGACGACCGCATCATCACGGCCGCCTCCTGCACGACGAACGCCATCACCCCCGTGCTCAAGGCGATCGATGAGGCCTACGGCATCGTGCGGGGTCACGTCGAGACGGTGCACTCGTTCACCAACGACCAGAACCTGATCGACAACTTCCACAGCGGTGACCGTCGTGGCCGGTCTGCCGTGCTCAACATGGTGATCACCGAGACGGGCGCGGCGAAGGCCGTGGCGCGAGCGCTGCCCGAGCTCGAGGGCAAGCTCACCGGCTCTGCGATCCGCGTGCCGACGCCCGATGTGTCGCTGGCCGTGCTGCACCTCAGCCTCGAGCGTCCGGCGGTCAAGGACGAGCTCAACGACTACCTGCGCCGCGTCTCGCTGCACTCGAAGCTGCGCCAGCAGATCGACTACGTCGAGAGCCCCGAGGTCGTCTCGACGGACTTCGTCGGCTCGCATCGCGCGGGCATCGTCGACGGCCTCGCCACCATCGCGAACGACCGGGATGTCGTGCTGTACGTCTGGTACGACAACGAGTACGGGTACTCCTGCCAGGTGATCCGCGTGCTCGAGGTCATGGCGGGCTCGCACCCCATCGTGCTGCCGGAACGTCGCGAGGTGACGTTGCACGGGTGAGTGCGCGATGTCGGTCGTGCCCGGCATGATGAGGGCATGAAGACCGCGACTCTGCGCGCCGAGCGGCTCCGCTCGCATCGTCTCAGCGCTCCGGCGCGCACGGTGACGCATGCCGCGTCGCACATGCTCGCGGTGCAGAGCCAGGACTTCACCGCCGGACGGTGGGTCCTGGCTTCGCGCACCCGTGGCGAGCCGCCGCTCCACGCGGTCGACCGGGCCTTCGCCCGGGGCGACCTGGTGCGCGCGTGGACCATGCGCGGCACGCTGCACATCATCCCGGCGCGTGACCTGCGCTGGGTGCTCTCGGTGACCGCCGCGCGGCAGCGTCAGCAGGCGGCGGGCAGGCGCCGCGATCTCGGGATCGATGCGTCGATGGTCGCCGCGGTCGTGGCGGCGGCGGTGCCGCGTCTGCGCGACGGAGGACTCACGCGGGCCGAGATGTTCGAGGTGTTCGCCGGTATCGGCATCGATCCCGCCGGGCAGCGCGGCATCCATCTGCTGAGCGAGCTCACGCTCGACGGCCTGATCTGCCAGGGTCCGGTGGTCGCGCGCGACGGTGTGAGTCGGGAGCAGCGCTTCGTCCTGGTCGATCAGCACATCAGCGAGCATGCGGCCCCCGATGACCCGCTCGCCGAGCTCTTCGTGCGTTACATCGACGGGCACGGGCCGGCCGGAGTCGCTGACTTCGCCTGGTGGTCGGGGCTCACGCTCGGGCAGTCGCGCGACGCTCGGGACCGGGCGACGGGCCGGGTGCACGAAGTCGAGGAGGGGGTGTTCGTCGGCGTCGCTCGTCCGCGGCGGTCATCGAGTGCCCCGGCGGTGCTGGCGCTCGGAGCCTTCGACGAGTACTACATCTCCTACGCCGACCGCACGGACGTCTGCGCCCCTGAGCATCTCGCTCTCGTCGGACCGGGCAAGAACGGCATGGTGCGGGCGACGCTCGTCGCCGACGGCCGGGTGATCGGATGCTGGACGCACGCGAGCGCCTCGCTCGGGTCTCCGCCGGAGCTCTTCGAGTCAGTGCCGGATTCGCGGCCGGTCGACGACGAGGCGGTGCGGGCGGCCCTCGCTCGGTTCACGCGCTTCCTCGACGGCTGAGTCGCCGAGTCGGCGCGGATCACTCGCTCGCGTGGCGTCCGAGGAAGTTGTAGACCTCGTTGTCATCGACGCCGGGGAACGCGCCGCGGGGGAGCGGCGAGAACATGTGGGTGTGCACGCGGGCGCTCGGCCAGGCCTTCCCGTTCCACCGTTCGGTGAGGTCGGCCGAGGGGCGGCGGCAGCACGCCTCATCCGGGCAGGTCGAGACCGCGCGGTCGGCGGTCTCGCGCCCACGCCACCAGCGCGCGTCGTCGAAGGGAACGCCCACCGTGATCGAGAACTCGCCGTCGGTCGAGGCGCCGGTCTGCGTCGAGCACCAGAAGGTGCCGGAGGGTGTGTCGGTGTACTGGTGGTGTTCGTTCGTGCGGTTCTGCTGCGTGAACGCCGCGCGCGCCTGGAACTTCCGGCACACCCGCTGGCCCTCGACAGCGCCCGTGACGTCCATCGGCAGGGGGAGGTCGTCGTTCTCGTAGACCCTCGTGATCGCACCGGTGGCGTCGACACGGAGGAAGTGCAGTGACATGCCCAGGTGCTGGGTGAGGAGGTTCGTCATGCGCATTCCGGCCGCTTCGTGGGTCACGCCGAATGCGTCGCGGAAGTCTTCGACCGCGAGGTTGCGATCCTTCTTCGCCTGCTGCAGGAAGGCGACGGACGCCGTCTCGGGCATCAGGCACGCGGCGGCGAAGTAGTTGATCTCGAGCCGCTGCTGCAGGAAGTCGGCGTAGTCGGTGGGCGGGGTGTGGCCGAGCAGTCGGTGCGCCATCGCCTGCAGTGCCATGGACCGCAGGCCGTGACCCCCGGGGATCGATGCGGGCGGCAGGTAGATGCGCCCGTTCTCGAGGTCGGTGACCGAGCGGGTCGAGTGCGGCAGATCGTTGACGTAGATCAGTTCGAAGCCGAGCTTGTCGGCCATGATGCTCACGGTGCGGTGCGTCAGCGCGCCCTGCACGTGCCCGGCGGACCGCAGCTGCTTCTCGGCGAGTCTCTCGATGTCCGCGAGGTAGTTGTTCTGCTCGCGCATCCGCAGACGCAGCTCGGTGTTCGCTCGTCTGGCTTCTTCGGGCGTGGCGATCGCCTCTCGTTCGCGTCGCTGGAGTTCGCGATGAAGGCCCAGAAGCGACTCGATCGTCTCGTCGCTCATCCCCTTCGTGACGCGCACGGGGGCGATGCCGAGCTGCCGGAACACCGGGCTCTCCTGGGCGCGTTCGAGTTCGATCTCGAGAGCGGCGCGACGGTTCGGCGGCTCGCCCGAGATGAGGTCGGTGACCTCGGTGCCCGTCGCCAGCGCGATGGCCTGCAGCAGCGAGAGCTTCGGTTCGCGCTTGCCGTTCTCGATCAGGCTCAGCTGCGAACCGGCGACGCCGACGAGTGCGCCCAGCTCATCGAGCGTGAAGCCCTTCTCGAGGCGGTGGTGCCTGATGCGGTGGCCGAGAGTCGCGAGGTGGATGCCGGAAGGAGCCATTCCTTGATACTAGCGAAAGAAGCGCGATTCTTATCGCCCGGAATGGCAGAAAGTCGTGCACGAACCGGAAGAAGATGGAACAAACGCCCCTCACTTCAAAGGAGTAGTCATGGCGATCGCCGAAGTCTTCACCCCCCGAGCATCATCTGTCGCACCTGTGCGCACCTTCGGGACGGCTCCGACGTATGACACCCCTGCGATGGCAGAGCTCGCCGCCTGGGTCGATGAGATCGCGGCGCTCACGCAGCCGGCCTCGATCCACTGGGTCGACGGCTCGCGTGCCGAGAACGACTGGCTGCTGCGCGGGCTCGTCGACGAGGGCAAGCTGATCAAGCTGAACCCCGAGTGGCGTCCCGGCTCGTACCTCGCCCGCTCGCACCCCAGCGACGTCGCACGCACAGAGGGCCGCACCTACATCTCGTCCGAGAGCGAAGAGGATGCCGGCCCGACCAACAACTGGGCTCCTCCTGCGCAGATGCGCGAGAAGATGACCGAGATCTTCGAGGGATCCATGCGAGGCCGCACGATGTTCGTCGTGCCCTTCTCGATGGGGCCCGTCGGGGGACCGCTCTCGCACATCGGCGTCCAGGTCACCGACAGCGCCTACGCTGTCGCGTCGATCGGCATCATGACGCGCGTCGGCGATGCGGTCACCCGCCAGATCGCCGACGGCGCTCCGTGGGTCAAGACCGTGCACTCCGTCGGCGCGCCGCTCGCTGCGGGAGAGCCCGACGTCGAGTGGCCCTGCAACGACGACAAGTACATCGTGCACTTCCCCGAGACGCTCGAGGTCTACTCCTTCGGCTCGGGCTACGGCGGCAACGCGATCCTCGCGAAGAAGTGCTTCGCCCTGCGCATCGCCTCGGTCATCGCCCGCGACGAGGGCTGGCTCGCCGAGCACATGCTGCTCATCCGGGTGATCGATCCCACGGGCAAGGCGTACCACGTGGCTGCGGCGTTCCCCTCCGCGTGCGGCAAGACGAACCTCGCGATGCTGCGCCCGACCATCCCGGGATGGCGCGTCGAGACGCTCGGCGACGACATCGCGTGGATCCGCCCCGGTGAAGACGGCCGCCTCTGGGCGATCAACCCGGAAGCCGGGTTCTTCGGCGTCGCGCCGGGCACGGGCGAGTCGACGAACGTCACGGCGGTCGAGACCCTCTGGGGCAACACGATCTTCACGAACGTCGCACTCCGCCCCGACGGAGACGTCTGGTGGGAGGGTCTGACCGATCAGGCGCCCGCCCACCTCACGGACTGGGAGGGCAACGACTGGACGCCGGACTCCGGCCGCCCCGCCGCGCATCCGAACTCGCGCTTCACGGTCTCGGCCGCGCAGTGCCCGCAGATCTCGGAGGACTGGGAGGAGGCGGTGCCGCTCGACGTGATCCTTTTCGGCGGACGTCGGGCGACCAATGTGCCGCTCGTCGTCGAGGCCACCGACTGGACCCACGGCGTGTTCCTCGGCTCCAACATCTCGTCCGAGCGCACCGCGGCCGCCGAGGGCAAGGTCGGCGAGCTGCGTCGCGATCCGTTCGCCATGCTCCCGTTCTGCGGCTACAACATGGCCGACTACTTCGGTCACTGGCTGAAGGTCGGCCGTGGTCTCCGGTTCGACCGCGCACCGCGCATCTTCCAGGTGAACTGGTTCCGTCGTGGCGCGGACGGCCGCTTCCTGTGGCCCGGATTCGGCGACAACTCGCGAGTCGTCGACTGGATCATCCGTCGCGTCTCCGGCGAGGTCTCGACGGTCGACAGCCCGATCGGTCGCCTGCCGCTGATCGAGGACCTCAATCTCGACGGCATCGACGTGCCCGGGGCCGACCTCGAGGAGCTCTTCTCGATCGACACCGACGCCTGGAAGACCGAGGCCGACCTCACCGAGGAGTTCTACGACACCTTCGGCGACAAGGTCCCCGCCGCCCTCCGGGCCGAGCTCGCCTCGCTGCGCTACCGTCTCGACAAGGCGTGACAGACCGGGCGCCGGTTCGGGGGAGCCGGCGCTCCACGGCCCCCGTGGCCCCAGACCCGCGAAGGCGGGACGTCAGAGACGAACCCATGGCTGAGTGGTCTCCGGCATCCCGCCTTCGCGTACTTCTCCCGCGCTGACCGCGTGCGCCCCTGCCGCGACGCTCAGGCGAGCAGCTGGTGCCGAGCCAGGTCGCGATAGAGCGGCGTCGACTCGATCAGCTCGGCGTGAGTGCCCTGACCGACCACTGCGCCGTCCTGCAGCACGACGATGAGATCGCTGTCGACGACGGTCGACAGTCGATGAGCGATCACGATGAGGGTGCGATCGGTCGAGACCGCGTCGATGGCCTCGCGCATGCGCTGCTCGTTCACGCCGTCGAGCGACGAGGTCGACTCGTCGAGCAGCAGGATCGGTGCGTCGGTGAGCAGCGCGCGGGCGATCGCGAGACGCTGGCGTTCTCCTCCTGAGAGCATCACGCCGTCTTCGCCGACGGGGGCATCGAGACGCAGCGGATCGCGATCGAGCACGTCGCCCAGGTTCACCGCGCGCAGCACCTGTTCGCAGGCCGAATCCGAGGCATCCGGCGAGGCGAGACGCAGGTTGTCGCCGAGCGTGCCGGCGAGGGTGGGGGCGTCCTGCTCGACGTAGCCGAACTGCGCGCGCAGCTCGTCGCGCGGGTAGGTGCGCGAGTCGTGGCCGTAGAGGCGGATCGAACCGCCTGTCGGGTCGTAGAAGCGCTCCACGAGCGAGAGGATC
Organism: Microbacterium sp. LMC-P-041; assembly: GCF_030209555.1. Lineage (NCBI taxonomy): Bacteria > Bacillati > Actinomycetota > Actinomycetes > Micrococcales > Microbacteriaceae > Microbacterium > Microbacterium sp. LMC-P-041. Next base: position 711,440 of record NZ_JARVRV010000001.1, on the reverse strand, counting down.
GTGCTCTTTCCGGCACCGCTGGGCCCGACGAGCGCGACGCGCGCACCTCGGGGCACCGCGAACGAGACGCCGCGCAGCACCTCGCGCTCCGCCACGGCGGCCGAGTCGTCGGTCGGTTCGAGGTGCGCGTCGGCCAGAAGCGTCTGCGCCTCCTTCGCGGCGGCGAGGCGAGCGGCGACCACGTTCTCGGGATAGCGGAAGCGCACGTCACGGAACTCGATCGCCGGAGCGAGGGGGTCTGCCGCATCGCGCGGGACGGACGCGGCGATCTCGGCGTCGTGCTGGGTCTCCGTCGGCAGGTTCAGCACCTCCTGGATGCGGCCGAGGGCGCCGAGTGCCTGGTTCACCGAGGTGATCGCCCCGAAGGTGGTGGCGAGCGGCATCACGAGCATGAACAGGAACAGGATGAACGTGATCAGCGAGGCGATCGTGATCGTGCCGGCCGCGACCCGGAAGCCGCCGACGCCCAGCACCACCAGGAGCGACACCTGCAGTGCGACTCCGGCGATGGGGACCACGAGCGACGAGATCTTGGCGATCCGCACCCCGATGCCGTAGGCCTCCGAGGCGAGCGCCGACACGGTCTCGGTCTCGCGCTCGGTGGCTCCCGAGGCGCGCACGGTGCGGATCGAGCCGACGGCGCGCTCGACCCCGGAGGCGAGTTCGCCGACCTTCTCCTGCTGAGCGGTGGACGCGGTGCGGATGCGGCCGCTGAGCGCCGTGACGACGACGACCGAGGCTCCGATCACGACGACGATGAGCAGCAGCAGGACCGGGTCGATCACGAGCATGGCGATCAGCGCGCCGAGGAAGAGGATCGCGCTGCCGACGGCATCCGCCAGTCCCTGGGTGAGCACGGCGTAGAGCAGTGTCGTGTCGGTGCCCACGCGCGAGACGAGGTCTCCGGTCCGGCGGGCGTCGAACTCGCTGATGGGCAGGTGAAGGATGCGCGAGATCAGCTTGCGACGGCTCGAGTACACGACCGCGGTGCCGGTGCGCTGCAGCAGATAGTGCTGGTAGCCGGAGATGATCGACGACACGATCACGAGACCGACGAGGACCCACACCAGGATTCCGAGGCCCTGATCGGACTGCACGGCTTCGATGAGCTGCCCGACCAGCAGCGGTTGCGCGAGCGAGGTGGCCGCCCCGAAGACGCTGAGCACAGCGACGACGATGAGCGTGCGCCTGTGCTCGAAGAGGAAGGGGAGGAGCTGGCGGAAAGTGGCGCGCGGGCCGTCGTAGTGCGCGCCGCGTCCGCGTCGGCGTGATGTCGCCGTGCTGGACATGCGGGACCTCGTTCTGAAAGGGGGTAGTTCGACCGTACTTCGTGTGCGGGCGGATCCTGTGGATGGGCTGTATGAGTGTCAGTGCCTGCCGAAACGGCGGTGCGCCGCCTGCTTCGAGACGCCGAGGGAGCTCGCGATCGCCTGCCAGGAATAGCCGAGATTGCGCGCCCGTCGCACCTGTGTCTCCTCGGCCCTGGCCAGCTCGCTGCGCAGAGCGGCGAGGCGGTGGAGCTCCGAGAGCGGCTCGCCGGCGTCATCCTGTGCGATGGCGGTCTTCATGGTCATGGGGAACCTCCTGCGTCAATACTTGTTGACGATCGCCCCCTTGTCAACATGCATTGACGTTATCTCGGTGCTCAGGATGCGAGACTGGGCCGATGCTGTCCGCATCGAAACCCGTGCCCGGCGACCGCGTCGCCGTCCTGTCGCCCGCCTTCGCCGCGCCCGCGGTCGCGCCCGAGCTCCACGAGCAGGCGCTCAGCCGACTCGAGCGGCTGACCGGACTGATCCCGGTCGAGTATCCGACCACGCGGCAGCTCGATGCGAGTCCTGAAGCCCGGGCCGCCGACGTGAACGCGGCCTTCGCCGACCCGAGCATCCGGGCGATCCTGGCGACGATCGGCGGGGACGACCAGATCCTGGTGGTGCCGCACCTCGACGCCGCGCTCGCCCAAGCCGACCCGAAGCCGTTCCTCGGCTACAGCGACAACACCAACATCCTCAACTGGCTGTGGAGCCTCGGGATCCGCGGCTACTACGGCGGATCCACGGCCGTGCATCTCGGTCCCGGGCCTGCGGTCGACGACGTGCATCTGCGGTCGCTGCGCGCGGCGCTGCTCGACGGCGGCACGGTCGAGATCACGGAGCCCGGAGAGTCGGAGGACGTGGGGAGGCGCTGGACGGACCCGCGCGCTCTCACCGAATACGGCGATCGGGTCGCGACCGAGGACTGGACCTGGTCGGGTCCGGCTGTCCGCGTCGAAGGTCGCACCTGGGGCGGCTGCCTCGAGGTCGTCGATCAGCTCGCGCTCGCCGACAGGCTGCCCTCGGCATACGACCTGCGTGGCGGGATCCTGCTGCTCGAGACCAGCGAAGAGCGTCCGCCGGCGAGCTGGGTGGCGCGATGGATGCGCGGGCTGGGCGAGCGTGGCATCCTCGATGTGGTCGCGGGAGTGGTCGTCGCGCGTCCGCCCGTGAGCGATTTCGAGTTCCTCCCCTCGTCGACCGAGGCAGACGCGCTGCGCGCCGCGCAACGGGATGCGGTGATCGAGACGGTCTCGCGGTACAACCCCGACGCGGTGGTCTGCGTCGGGGTGCCTTTCGGCCACACGCGGCCGCAGTGGATCGTGCCGTTCGGCGGGACGATGGTGCTCGACGGCTCGACGCGCACCATCCACGCCGCCTACTGACCGCCGGACGACGAAGGGCGGCACCTCCCGAGGAGATGCCGCCCTTCGCGTGGACGAGCGCGTCAGAGTTCGACGGCGGCCGCGACTCCGAGGTCCGATTCGTAGTCGTTGTCCTTGGTCTCCTTCGACAGCAGGAGCGCGATGAAGGTCAGCACGCCCATCGCCGACAGGTACAGTCCCACCAGCCACGGAGCGCCGTCGCCGAGCTCCCAGAGCCAGAGCGCGATGAGCGGAGCGACGGCTGCGCCGAGGATCGACGAGACGTTGTAGGAGATCGCGGATCCCGTGTAGCGGACGTTCGTCGGGAAGAGCTCGGGCAGCAGCGCTCCCATCGGACCGAACGTCGCGCCCATGAGCATGAACCCGAACACGAGGAACGCCTGCGCGAGGGCGCCCGTGAACTTCGGGTCCATCGCGGGGAGCAGGAACGCGTTGAACGTGAAGCCGAACACGATGATGAGCCCGGTGACCCACAGCAGCAGCTTGCGACGCCCGATCGTGTCGGCGATGGGACCGGAGAGCAGGGTGAAGATGCCGAAGAACACGACGCCGACGATCTGCATGAGCACGAAGTCCGTGTAGGCGAACCCGAGTCCCGGATAGAACTGCGCGGCGAAGGCCGACGCGTCGAAGTCCTTGCCCGTCGCCTCGGCAGCGGCCTGAGCGGCGGCGGACGCCGTCTCGAGCGTGGCCGGCTTGGTGCCGTACGCGAGGGTGAAGTTGGTCATCAGGTAGAACAGCACGTACGTCGCCAGCATGATGAACGTGCCGAGGATCAGCTGCTTCCAGTGGTGGCGGAACACGGTCGCGAGGGGCAGCTTGCGGATCGCCCCCTTCTTCTCGGCCTTCTTGAAGGTGTCGGACTCGACGAGCTTCAGACGCACCCACAGGCCGATGATGACCATGACGGCCGAGAACAGGAACGGGATGCGCCAGCCCCACGACAGGAAGGCCTCGGACTTCAGCGCGGGGTTGTCGGCGTGGGGAAGCAGCCAGTTGATGCCGAGGAAGAGGAAGTTGGCGATGATGAAGCCGAGCGGCGCGCCCAGCTGCGGGAACGTGCCGTACCAGGCGCGCTTGCCGGCCGGAGCGTTCTCGGTGGCGACCAGCGCGGCACCCGACCACTCGCCGCCGAGGGCGAAGCCCTGAGCCAGGCGCAGGATCAGCAGCAGCAGTGCCGCCCACCAGCCGATCTGCTGGAACGTGGGAAGGAGGCCGATGATGAAGGTCGCGATGCCCATCGTGAGCAGCGAGGCGACGAGAGTCGCCTTGCGTCCGAACTTGTCGCCGAAGTGGCCGAAGACGACCGCGCCGATGGGGCGGGCGACCATGGCGGCGCCGAACACGGCGAACGATGACAGCAGCGACGTGGTGTCGTTGCCGGTGGGGAAGAACAGCACGGGGAACACGAGCACGGCCGCTGTCGCATAGGCGTAGAAGTCGTAGAACTCGATCGTGGTGCCGACCAGGCTCGCCGTGATGACACGCGAACGCGGGTTCGCGGGGGCGGTGGACGTACTCATACAGCTCCTTAGATCCATGGCCCGGTATACCAAGGCACCGAGAGATCCTACGCCTTCCTGAACGTTTGCTGGGTGCGTATGACATCCCGCTGGACCGCGTGCGTAGAGTCGGAGGCGGATGCCCGTGCCCACCCGAGACGGAGAACCGTGACGACGAGACTGCTGCTGATCGCCGATACGCATGTGCCCGCCCGTGCCAAGCGACTGCCCGACGCGGTGCTGCGAGCGGTCGACGACGCCGACATCGTCGTGCACGCGGGGGACTGGATCGACCTCGCGACGCTGGATCTGATCGAGTCCCGGTCGCGGCTGCTCGTCGGCGTCCACGGGAACAACGACGGCCCCGCGCTGCGAGAGCGACTGCCCGAGATCGCACGGCTGACGGTCGAGGACCTCGAGGTCGCTGTGGTGCACGAGACCGGACCGAAGCAGCGGCGCGAGGAGCGGATGGATGCGGCGCTCCCGGGCGTCGACCTGCTCGTGTTCGGCCACTCCCACATCCCGTGGGACACCGTCGCCCCATCCGGGATGCGCCTGCTGAACCCGGGGTCGCCGACCGACCGCCGCAGGCAGCCCGTCTGCACGATGATGTCGGTCGCGATCGACGGCGAACGGGTCGACGCCACGCTGGTGCCGCTCGCATGACCACCGCACCTCGCGCGGGTAACGACATCGAGGTTCCCGCGGCGTACCGCGCCCCGATGCGATCGCGCGACGACGGGGTGCGCGAGGGGCTCGCGGTCGAGCGCGCGCTGCGGATCGGGGTCTGCGGAGTGGGAGGTCGCCTCGACCGCATCCCGGAGTCGCCGGCCGACGCGCTCGCCGCAGTCGATGCCGCCTTCGGTGAGCGGGCGGCGCGCAGGCTCGAGAGGTTCTCCTCGGTCTCCGAGGGGTCGTTCGTCTGGACGCGCGACGTCGACGGACTGCTGTGGCTCGGCCGGATCGCCGGGCCCTGGCGCTACGACGCGTCGGGCGAAGCCCGTGCAGTCGACCTCGTGCACGTGCGCGCGTGCGACTGGCTCGATCGTCCGGTGGAGCCGGCCGCGGTGCCGTCCGGCGTGCACGAGTCGTTCGCGCGGGGCGGTCGCAACTGGCAGAGCATCACCCGGGCCGACGCCGCGCACCTCACCGCGGCCGTCTGGAAGTCCCGCCGCAGCGGGTGACGGGCCCGATCAGTCGGTCGGGCGCAGGTCGCGGAGAATGGCGTCATACCGGCTGAGGAAAGCGCGCTCGTCGAGTCGCTTGCGTCGGAGCCACGACGTGACCTCGTCGTTGCGCTTGCTCGCGTTGCAGGACCCGCACGCGGGCACCACGTTCTCGACGGTGTAGCGACCGCCGCGGGAGATCGGCATCACGCAGTCGCGTTGGAGCGCGATGCCGCCCGCTCCGCAGTATGCACATCCGCCCCAGGCCTCCTGCAGCGAGGCCCACTGCTCGGCGGTGAGGTCGTTGTCCGCTCTGGCCACCCGGCCCCGGCGCCGCTTCGCATGACGGGCGCGCGCAGCGGGCGTGGGGGTGGAGAATCTTCGGCGCGGCACAGACACACGGTACTGGGCGGATGCCCGTGCCTGTGATCTATTCCTCGGTGTCGCCGAGAGCGAGCGCCGGCACGAAGTCGGCCGTGGGCGCGAGCAGCTGCTCCAACTCGAGCACGATGAGCCGGTTGTCTCCCGCTCGCGTCGCCGGGGCCGGCACGAAGAGGGTGCGCTGCGGCCCGTTGCGCCAGTACCGTCCGAGGAAGAACCCGTTGACGAACGCATAGCCCTTGCTCCAGGCAACGGTGTCGAGGAACAGGTCGGCGGCGGAGTCGAGCGCGAAGTCTGCGACCCACGCAGAGGGTGCGCTTCCCGGGCCGCTCGACGTGTTCCCGCCGCTGGAGCCGATCTCCGCCGCGATCCCTGCGACGTCCAGCGCGGTCGAGTGCCAGCCGGTCAGCGGCGTGCCGTCGAGCGCAGGAGCGCCGATCAGACCCTTCTGCTCGCCGAGTCGGTGGTCGTAGTTCACGCGGCCGCCCTCCTCGACGAGGATGCTGAGCGTCCGTCCCGCGGGAATCCGCAGGGAACGGTCGTGACGGGTGCGGGAGAGCGTGCCGACGGGCTGGCCGTCGACGCTCACCCAGGCGAGGTCGCGCACCTCGTCGAGCACGAGCTGACCGCCGCGCCCTTCGGGAAGCTCGACGTCGTACCGGATCAGAGCGCTCAGGTGCTCCAGCTCGTCGAATGTCCTCGGAACTGCGGATGCGGGCGTCGATGCCGCGGCATCGGTCCATGATCCCGCCGGCTTCAGCGGCACGGAGAAGACCGGTGCCGCGGTGGCCGCGGCGGGCAGCTCGTCGGGGACGGGCGCGTACTTCGCGATGACGTCGCGGAAGGCGAAGAACTTCGCGGTCGGGTTGCCGGCCTCGTCGAGAGGCGCGTCGTAGTCATATGACGTGACGATCGGCAGGTAGCGGCCCTTGTGGTTGGCACCGTTCGTGAGACCGAAGTTCGTGCCGCCGTGGAACATGTAGATGTTCACCGAGGCCCCCGCGGCCAGCAGCTCGTCGAGATCGGCGGCGGCGGTGTCCACGTCGGTCGTGTGATGCACGCCGCCCCACCAGTCGAACCAGCCGTCCCAGAACTCGGAGCACATCAGGGGGCCGGTGGGCTGGTGGGAGCGCAGCGTGGCGAGGCGCTCGGCGCTGCGCGATCCGAAGGATCCGGTCTTGTGCAGCTCGGGGAGACTGCCGTCTGCCAGCATCCGATCGGTCGGCTGGTCGACCGTGGTGAGGGGCACGGTGATACCGGCTTCTCGGGTGAGGGCGACGAGCGCCTCGAGGTAGTCCTTGTCCGAGCCGTACGCGCCGTACTCGTTCTCGATCTGCACGAGCACGACCGAGCCGCCACGGTCGATCTGCCGGGGCGCGACGATGTCGTAGACCCGGCGGAGGTAGTCGCTGACATCGGCGAGGAACGTCGGCTCGGAGGAGCGCAGCTCGCGCTCGCCCGCGGTGAGCCAGTTCGGCAGCCCGCCGTTGTGCCACTCGGCGCAGATGTAGGGGCCGGGCCGCACGATCGCATCCATGCCCTCCGCCTGGATCAGGTCGAGGAACCGGCCCAGGTCGTTCCAACCCGTGGCATCCCACTCGCCGCGCCGAGGCTCGTGAGCGTTCCATGCGACGTAGGTCTCGATCGTGTTGAGTCCCATCAGACGGGCCTTGCGGATGCGGTCCTGCCACTGGTCGGGGTGCACCCGGAAGTAGTGGATGGCACCGGAGATCACCTGGTGGGGGAGCCCGGCGCGGAGGAAGTCTGTCTCGCCGATGGAGAAGGAGGTCACGATGAGGTGCTTTCGATGGGGAGGGCCGGACGGAGAGCGAGTCCCCGTCCGGCCCGGACGTGCGATTACTTGTTGACGGCGAAGCCCTGCGAGTTGCCGTACTCGACCAGCGCGTCCTGCCAGGTCATGAGGCCCTCGTTCAGGTCGGTGCCGTTCTGGTACGACTGGCCCACGGTGTCTCCGAAGATGCTGTTGCCGTAGACCTGGTAGGGCAGGTAGCTCCAGCCCTCGACCACGTCGTCGGCCGCTGCGGCGAGGACCTCGTTGATCTTCTGGCCGCCGAAGTACTCGGGCGCGTCGGCGAGGAACTCCTCGCTCGACAGCTCGGCGGTCGTCGACGGGAATCCGCCGGACTCGAGGAACGTCGAGATGCTCTCCTCCGAGTTGTTCAGCCACCACAGGAATCCGGCGGCGAGTGCCGGGTTCTTGCTCTGCGTGGTCACGGCCTGGCCGCCGCCGCCGTTCTCCGCCGTCGCCGGGGTGCCGTCGTAGGTCGGCATCGGAGCGACGCGCCAGTCACCGGCACCGTCGGGGGCGCCCGTGATCAGGTTGCCCGGCATCCAGGCGCCGATCACGAGGGTCGCGAGGCTGCCGTCGCCGAGAGCGCGGAACCACTCGTCGCTCCAGCTGCCGTAGGGCGCGAGCAGGTCCTCCTCGACGAGGCGGTTCCAGTTCTCGGTCCACTTCTTCGATCCGTCGTCCTGCAGGTCGATCGTGACGTCGGTGCCCGACGTCTCGAACGGCTTGCCGCCGGCCTGCCAGATCATCGAGGTCGCGAAGCCCGCGTCGCCGGTGTCGTTCGTGATGTAGGCGTCGGGGTTCGCGGCGTGGATCGCCTTCGCCGCCTCGTAGTACTCGTCCCACGTGGTGGGCACGGCGACGCCGGCGGCGTCGAACACGGCCTTGTTGTAGAAGAGCGCCATGGGGCCGGAGTCCTGCGGCAGGCCGTAGATCGCGTCGCCGTCGGTGACGGAGTTCCAGGTCGAGGCGGTGTAGTCGTCCTCGAAGTCGGCGAAGCCGTACTGCGAGAGGTCGACGAAGGCATCCGTCAGCGCGAACTGCGGGAAGGCGTAGTACTCCATCTGCACGACGTCGGGGGCGCCGGAGCCCGCCTTGATGGCGTTCTGCAGCTTGGTGTACTCCTCGTTGTTGGTGCCCGCGTTGACCACGTTCACCTTGACGTTCGGGTACTCCTTCTCGAACGCCTCGACCTGAGCCTCGGCGGAGGGGGTCCACGACCAGTACGTGATCTCGCCGCCCTTCTCGAGAGCGGCCTCGACGGAGTCGAACGAGCCGTCGCCGGCAGCGCTGCCGCCGGAGCCGGAGTCGCCGGTGCTGCAGCCGGCCAGCGCCAGCGCTGCCACGGTTCCGGCCGCGAGCACCGTGAGGGTGCGCCGTGCGGCGGGTGAGGGAAGGTGCTTCATTGCTGTGTCCTTTCGGGGGTGCGGTCCAGCGTCGGACCGACAGGGGGCGGTGCGGAGGGTGCCGGAGGCTACTGCTTGACGCTTCCGGCGGTGAGACCTGACTGCCAGAACCTCTGCAGCAGCAGGAAGGCGATGACGATCGGGATGATGGTGAGGAGAGAGCCCATGATCACGAGGTTGTAGATCGGCTGAGATCCGGCGCCGATCGCCTGAGCGCTCCACTGGTTCAGGCCGACGGTGAGCGGGTACCAGGCCGGGTCGGAGAGCATGATCAGCGGCAGGAAGTAGTTGTTCCACGTCGCGACCACGGTGAACAGGGTCACCGTCACGATGCCCGGTGCGAGCAGTCGCATCGAGATCGTGAAGAAGGTGCGGAACTCTCCGGCGCCGTCGATGCGGGCCGCTTCCAGCAGCTCGGTCGGCACGGACTCCGACGCGAACACCCAGATCAGGTACAGACCGAACGGGCTGATCAGCGAGGGGATGATCACCGCCCACGGGGTGTTCGTGAGCCCGAGCTCGCTGAAGAGCAGGAAGGTCGGCACGGCGAGGGCGGTGCCCGGCACGGCGACCGCGCCGAGCACGACGGCGAACACCGCGCGGCGGCCGGGGAAGCGGTACTTCGCCAGGCCGTAGCCGGCCATGGTGGCGAGCAGCGTCGCGCCTCCGGCGCCGACCACGACGTAGAGCAGCGTGTTGCCGAGCCAGCGCAGGAAGATGCCGTCCTGATACGAGAAGGTCGCCACCAGATTGTCGACGAATGCGAAGTCGTCGGAGAACCAGAGCCCGAACGAGCTGAACAGCCCGGACTGCGTCTTGGTCGAGCTGAACAGCAGCCAGACGAGCGGCACCAGTGTGTACAGGGCGTACATCACCATGACGATCAGCAGGATCTTCGACTTGCGCGGATTCATCAGATCGTGGCGCTTCTGCGAGGGACGGGCGAGGGGGAGTGCCATGTCAGCGCACCTCCGACTTCGAGCCGCGCAGCTGCACGACGTAGGCGATCACTGCGGTGATGACGCCCATGATGATGGCGATCGTCGCGGCGTAGTTGAACTGCTGTCCGGCGAACGAGAGGTTGTACGCGTACATGTTGGGGGTGAAGTACGTCGTGATCACGTTCGGAGCCAGGGGCCTCAGGATGTTGGGTTCGTTGAAGAGCTGGAAGCTGCCGATGATCGAGAAGATCGTGGCGATCACGAGAGCACCGCGCACCGAGGGGATCTTGATCGAGAAGATCGTGCGCCATGCGCCCGCGCCGTCGAGCGACGCCGCCTCGTACATGTCGGTGGGGATGGTCTTCAGCGACGAGTAGAAGATCAGCATGTTGTAGCCGACGAACTGCCAGGTCACGATGTTGCCGATCGAGACCAGGATCCACTCCCGGGCGAAGGGCGTGATGAGGTCGCTGCCGAGGAAGTCGTTGAAGTTCGACGTCAGACCGAACTGGTCGCCGTAGATGTACCCCCACATGAGCACCGCGACGACCGCAGGCACCGCGTACGGCAGGAAGATCAGGATGCGGAAGAACGATGCGCCGCGCAGGCGTGCGCTGTCGAGGGCGAGCGCCGCGGCCAGCGCCAGGACGAGCATGATCGGCACCTGCACCACGAGGAACAGCACCACGCGGCCGAACGCCTCCCAGAACTGCGGGTCGGTGAGCGCGCGGACGTAGTTGTCGAACCCGACGAACGCCGTGCCGCCGATCAGCTTCTCCTGGAAGAAGCTGAGGTAGAGCGCGTAGGCGAGCGGGGTCAGGAAGACCAGGGCGAAGACGACCATGAACGGGCCGACGAAGGCCCATCCCTTCCAGTCGCGCTTCTCGCGCCGGCGGATGCCGTGGTCCGCCAGGGCTGCGGAATCTTGAGTCGTCATTGACGAGAACCTTCTTAGAGATCGGGCGCTCACGGCGCCGTGTGTCAACGTCAACATATTCGATGCACTGCTAGTGTGTCAACGTCAACACATGAATGGATGAGTGCTCGTGACCTCGGTACAGTCGGCAGAGCCGCCGCAGCGGCGGCGAGACCCCTCCATGGAGGACGTGGCCCGCGAGGCCGGTGTCTCCGGACAGACCGTGTCGCGCGTCGTGAACGCGCGCGGCTACGTCGGCGCCGCCACCAGGGAGCGCGTCGAAGACGCCATGCAGCGGCTCGGCTACCGGCCCAACAGTGCGGCTCGTGCGCTGCGATCCGGCCGATTCCGGGCGATCGGCGTCATCATGTTCTCCTTCAGCTCGTACGGCAACCAGCGCACGCTCGATGCGATCGCCGTGCGCGCCTCGCAGAGGGGATACGCCCTCACCCTCATCCCCGTCGAGTCGAGTGCCCGCGACACCGTCGCGGGAGCCTTCCGCCGCCTGGAGGAGCACGCCGTCGACGGGATCATCATCGTGATCGAGGCGCATCAGCTCGACGAGGCCGAGGTCGAGATCCCCGACGGTCTGCCCGTCGTGCTCGTCGACTCGAACCGCGGCACGACTCACCCGTTCGTCGACACGGATCAGGCTCAGGGTGCGCGCCTCGCGACCGAGCACCTGCTCGACCTCGGCCATGAGACCGTCTGGCACGTCGCAGGACCGGCGAAGTCCTATTCCGCAGAGCGTCGACGCGAGTCGTGGCGCGCGACGCTCGAGGCGCGGGGTCACGCCGTTCCCGAGCCGCTGCAGGGTGACTGGTCGGCGGAGTCCGGCTACCGGGCGGGGCTCCGACTCCGCGACGACGACGGCGTCACCGCCGTGTTCGCGGCGAACGACCAGATGGCGATCGGCGTCGTGCGGGCATTCCGCGAGGCCGGTCGAGACATTCCCGGCGACGTCAGCGTGGTCGGGTTCGACGGCCTGCCGGATGCCGCCCAACTGTGGCCGCCGCTGACCACGGTGCAGCAGCATCCCGAGAAGGTCGGCGCTCTCGCGGTCGACGCCCTCCTCGCCGAGCTCGATGGGGGAGAGCGCAGTCAGACGCCGCTCGTCGGCACCGAGCTCATCGTGCGCGAGAGCACGGCAGCGCCGCGGATCTGAGTTCACACGGCGAGGGACACGCCGATCAGGCCTTCTCCGCCACGTCGGCGCCGTCTTTTCGCCGGATCGACAACCCTGCCGGGATGCCCCGCGAGAACAGGATCGACAGCAGGCTGATCACGATCAGCCCGACGAACGACACGCGGAGTGACGAGAGCTGCGACTCGCGGTAGATGTCGGCGAGTTCGCTCGAGTCCTCGTCGCTGAGGCCGGCCGCTTCCCCGATTCCGGTGACGTCGGCTGCGGGCACCACTGTGACGCCGCGGTCTGTCGCGGCGCTCACCGTCTCGCGCACGTCGTTCGGAAGATCGCTCACGGCGACTCCCGACGCGAACGAGGTCGACAGCGCCCCGATCAGCAGCGACCCGATCAACGCTGTTCCGAGCGATGAGCCGAGATTCTGGAAGACGCCCTGCAGTCCGCCGGCTTCACTCGTGTCCTTCTCGCTCACGCTCGACATGTTGACGTTGCCGAGCTGCGAGGCCAGAAGACCGAGAGCGCTGCCGGCGAGGAACATGCCGACCGCGAACAGGCCGCCGCGGAGGTCCTCGGTCACCGAGCCGAGCAGCAGGACGGCGCTGAGCACGAGGGTCGACTGCCCGGCTCTCACGATGCGGCGAGGCGACCACCGCCGAGACAGAGCGGTGCCGATGATCGAGAAGAGGATCAACGAGACCGAGAGCGGGAAGATCTTGATGCCCGTCTCGAGCGCGTCGAATCCGAGTGTCATCTGCAGGTAGACCGGGACCATGAAGAACAGCCCTGCCGTCACGGCGTACTGGGCGCCGAGTACCGAGAGCCCGCTGCGCAGAGTCGTGATGGAGAACAGGTCCGGCTGCATCAGAGGAGATCGGCTGTCGCGCATCAGCCGTCGCTGCCACCTGATGAAGAGCGTGATCAGAGCGGCGCCGAGCGCGATGCACCAGGTCGTCAGAGAGACTCCGAGGGGTGCGATGGGGATGCCCGCGATCTCCGGCGTGTACAGGGGCAGCACCCACCCCCACGTCTTGCTCTGCAGCATGCCGAAGACGATCAGGACGAGACCGGCAGACGAGAGCAGCACGCTGCCGATGTCGATGCGGATGCTCTGTCGCGGGGTGGAATCGGCGATGATGCGAGCGCACAGCACGACGCCCAGCATGATCACCACCTCGGCGACGAAGACGAACCGCCAGCTCGAGTAGGTGGTCACCGCTCCGCCGATCAACGGACCAGCCGCGACGGCCGCACCCGACACGGCGCCGATGACGGCGAAGGCCGTGACGCGCTCGGCACCTCGGTAGTTGTCGGCGACGAGGGCGGCGATTGCGGGGATCACCAGCACCGCGCCCAGCCCCTCGATGATCGACCACCCGAGGAACAGGAACCCCACGGACGGACTCAGCGCCGTGATGAGGGAGCCTGCGGCATAGACGCACGAACCGATCACGAAGGCGCGGCGTCGACCCCACACATCGCCGAGCTTCGCCCCGAAGAGCATGAACGCCGCCATGGTCAGGGTGTAGAACGTGATCGCCGCCTGCATCGCCGTCACGGAGGTGTCGAGATCGCTCACGACCGTCGATATCGACACGTTCATGACGGTTCCGTCAAGCACCATGACGAACTGCGCGGCGCCGAGCACGATGACGACGTTCCACTTCTTCATGACATCTCCTCGGGCGTGGGTGCGTGTGCAGGTGCGGGCGATACCTCGGGGGCCGCCTCGGACGCGGGACGGCGGTTGCCGCGCATGATCCGCGCCACGGCCGTGATCAGGAACAGCTGTCCGGTGACCGCCTCGGCGACGGCGATTCCCTGCACGGCGGGGCTCACCGGAACGATGTTGCCGTAGCCGGTGGTCGTGAGCGTCGTGTACGAGAAGAACAGCTGGCTCGAGAGGGAATCGACGACCTCTTCACCGAAGGTCGGCGAGATGGTCAGAAGCGCGCCGAGGTTGTAGACGAGAGCGAAGAACATGCCCACCAGGACGTACGCCGAGATCGCGGCGAGCAGAGCCTCGGCATCCAGGCCCCGCCGCGTGACCTGGTGTCTGATGATCGCGACCGGTGCGATGAGGAACGCGACCATCGACGCCGCCGACAGCGCGATGTCGAGTGCGTGTCCCTGCAGGTCGAACACTGCGACCACGATCGCGGCGATGCCCGCCGCCGAGAGGACGATCCAGGCGATGCGCTGCACCCGGGCGTGGGCCTCGGTCACGCGAAGCACGACGGCGACGGTGACCAGTTGCACCACGAACGCCGGCGGGCTCGGGTCGGTCGTGCCCTGAGCGGCGCACAGCCCGTAGGTGAGCACGAGCAGCGCGAGCACGAGCCAATAACCGGACGGCCATCCGGACACCGGCCTCGCGACGTGTGCCCCGAGAATCGCGGGTTCACGCATCGTGTATCGGGATCCCATGGAGGCGCCTCACACCGGTCCGTGCTCGCTCGGCAGTCGCCCCGATGCCAGAGCCGTCTTCAGAGCCCGGAAGTCGCTGTCGTTCTGATCGGCGTACGCCGCGGCGAAGTCCGCGATCGCCTCCTCGAACATCTCGCTCCGCCCCATGTACCCCGCGATCTGCACCCGGTCTCCCGAGCGGGAATGGGCTCGAGCCAGTGTCTCCCCGCAGATCCGCGCGTACAGGATCGCACCCCGCACGCTCATCGTGTCAGGGTCGATTCCCCCCTTCCCGTCCTGCAGCTGCCGGATGTAGAAGTCGCGGGGCTGCCCGTCGAGACCGACGACGGATTGCCATCCGAGGAAGATGTCGCTGGATGCCTGCATGAGGCGCTGGCCCCGCACGACGCGTTCCGCGTGGTCGTCGAACTCGCTCGGCCCGAGGAAGCGCTCCAGCACAGATGCCTGAGCCTCCTTCGCCTGAAGGAGCAGAGGGTCGTCGTCGTCGCGTCCGCTGAGCAGGAGCACCCAGGCGCGTGTCCCCACGCTTCCGACACCGACGACCTTTCGAGCCATGTGTCGGTACCTGTACTCGGCGATCGGATGCCGTTCGCTGACGAGCGTCGTCCGATACGCGCCCAACACCTGGTGCATCACATCCGCTTCGTCTGCCGCGCGCCCCGCGTCGCGGATGAGATCCTCGACGGGGACGATCAGCGGCGGCGCCGCGACGATGCGCAGGTGGCCGTCGACGACGCGCACCAGCTTCTTGAAAGCCTTCCGATGATCGCGTTTTCGCGCCTTGTCGATCGTCGCGTCCAGCCGGCGCACCTCCTCGTCTCCCACCTGCCGGTCGAGCTGTGCCTGACGGGTCGACAGCCTCGCACTCTCTGCGTCGAGTCGGTCGTACCAGGCGTCGAGCACCCTCGACTTGGCCGCCGCCCTCATCGCGGTGCGATAGCCGTGTGCCGCGGCCACGACGCAGGCGCGCTCCTCGTCAGCGCTGAATCCACGCTGCCTGCTGGCCACCGCGAAGCTCGCCGCGAGTCGTTTCACATCCCACTCGAACGGCCCTGGAAGCGTCTCATCGAAGTCGTTGATATCGAAGATCAGGTGCCGCTCAGGGGAGCTGAACAGTCCGAAGTTCGACAGGTGCGCGTCTCCGCAGAGCTGCGCGATGATGCCGGTGTGCTCGGACGAGGCGAGGTCCGATGCCATGTGCAGGGCCGCCCCCCGATAGAAGGCGAGCGGGGACACGGCCATGCGCGCGTACCGCACCGGCGTGAGTTCCTGCACCCGTGATCGCCCCTGCTCCTCGAGCAGATAGATGGGATCCGGCCGGTCCGTGGCCGGTGACCATGCTGCGAGCTGCGACCGGGGCATTCGCGATCGAGCGGCGCGTCCTTCATCGCGCCGCTCGGCGAACGGCTTCGCGACCTCCGGGGACCGAGTCATGAGCTGGCTCGGCCAAGGGAGTCGGTGGAGGCGAGGGCAGCCTTCTCACGCGAGATCTCGTCCCGCGCGTCGTCCTCAGCCGCCACGGCATCGATGGCATCGGCATCGGCATCGGCATCGTCATCGTCGGACGACGGACGTTCGACGACCTCCAGGACGAGGACGACGAGCAGCGACAGGGCCAGAGTCCACAGCACGAGTGCGGGGGTGAGCGGCCGTACGAGCAGCACGACCGCCGCACCGGCCACGATGATCGCAGCCCTCAGGAGAGCGCGTCTCGAGTACATCCACGTGCCGACGCGTCCGCTGCTCAGGCCGCGCCGGTCAAGGGTGCCGCGCAGCGAGGCGGCGC
Organism: Microbacterium sp. LMC-P-041; assembly: GCF_030209555.1. Classification (NCBI taxonomy): domain Bacteria; kingdom Bacillati; phylum Actinomycetota; class Actinomycetes; order Micrococcales; family Microbacteriaceae; genus Microbacterium; species Microbacterium sp. LMC-P-041. The sequence continues at coordinate 695,266 of NZ_JARVRV010000001.1, read as the reverse complement.
CACCGTGGACGACGGCGCGAAGTCGTCGTGGAACGTCGAAGGGGCCGGCGAACCACGCGACCACGGCGGTGACGAGCGCGAGCACGAGCACAGCCACGGCGGTGTCGCGCATGGCGCCGCCGACCAGTTCGTAGATCGCGCCCCCGGCATCCGCGGGGATGCCGTTGCTGCGCAGAGCGGCGTCGAAGAGCACCCTGCCGATGGCGAGACCCGCGAGCACGATCAGCATCACGAGACCGAGGGAGAGCGCTGCGGTGACCAGCGCGACCGAGCGTCGTCGCGCGACGACCACGCCGGCGGCGAGGAACACGATCGCCACCCAGGGCAACCAGAGTCCAGCGGCCACCACCAGCTCGTAGGCGAGCTGGACCGAGGCGAGGGAATCGACCTGCGCGACGGTGATCGTGCGATCGACCGTCGGAATCGACGCCGCGAATCCGACGCCCTGGTCGACGAGCACTTCTTTCGCGGCGTCGATGATCGGCGCCAGCTGAATCCCGATCGTGCCGTCGGACCCGAGTGCGATGGCCGCATCCGGATCGTCCTGCAGCGCGGACACCACCTGCGCGTGGCTGATGCGGAGCGCCGACGCCCAGACGTTCGCGAACGCTTCGGACTCGACGAAGCGCTCGACCAGGGTTCCCACGAGCGATTGCAGTCCCTGCGCAGCGGGTCCCTTCAGCAACTCCAGTGCACGAGTCGCCGCGGGGCCGGTGCCGAGGTCGATGATGCCGTCGATCACGTCCGTGGTGAGGGTCGGTATGTCGACCTGTCCCTCGATCGCCTCGACAATCTGATCGGTGACCGCGGACTGCACGTCAGGATCGCTCGCGAGCACGGCGTAGCTCGCGACGAATCGATCGGTGTCGGTGAGCTGCACGTTGCCCCAGGCAGCGACGAGGGCGACGGGTGCGATGAGCGTTCCCAGCACGATGAGGACGGTGGCCGAGAGAGTGCGTCCCCACCCGCGGGATCGGCGGCGCGACCCGACCGGATCGGGTGTCGAGGCGGGGGTTGCCGCCGGGATGCCGCCACGGAGGGCGCTGTTCTCGGCTTCGAGGGCAGCGAGGCGCCGCTGCAGCTCCTGGACCGTGGATCGTGCCATGTGATTCTCCGTCCTCAGACTCTCGCGTTCTGACGCGGGATGTGGACCTGCTTGATGATCAGAAGTATCGCGGCGGTGATCGGGATCGACACCAGTGCGCCGAGCAGACCGAGCAGGGCCCCGCCGATGAGCGCCCCGATGATCACGAGCGACCCTGGCACCGCGATCGCCCTGTTCATGATGCGCGGAGTCAGCAGATATGCCTCGAACTGCATGTAGATCAGATACAGCACCGCGAAGATCAGCGCGAGCAGGGGGTCGCTGAACAGCGCGACGACCGAGGCGAAGATCCAGTACGCGACCGGACCGATGAGCGGTATCAGGGTGATCAGGAAGGCGGCCAGCCCCATGAACGCAGGAGCCGGGAGCCCCAATATCAGATGCAGGAGGGTCGCGAACACCGCATTGCAGGCGGCGAGCACCACCATCCCGATGAGATATCCGCCGATCGAGTCGGTGATCTGCTCCGTGAGCGATCGGAGTCTGGCTCGATCGCGCGCGGGTGCGAGCGAGTAGAACGCGGACTTGATGGGCGACAGCGACGCGAGGAAGTACAGCGTGAGGACGACGACGATGATCACACCGGAGATCGCGTTGCCGACGCCGAAACCCACGGCGAGCACTCCGCCTCCGACGGCGAGCAGGTTGCCGGGATCCGCGAAGAACGCCGCGAGTTGATCGAGTGCGGTTCCGACGACATCTCCGACCTGTGCTTCGAAGGCTGTGTACGCCTCCGAGGTGCGGAAGTCGGCGATGGCCGCGGGGATGGAGCGTGCGAACTCGCCCACCTGCACCAGGGCGGGCGGGAGGATGAACCCGATCACGACGGCGAGGAAGACGAGGAAGCCGCCCGAGACGATCAGCAGTCCGCGCGTTCGCGACACCCGGTGTGCCTCCAGCCAGCGGATCACCGGGTCGAGGCCGAGGGCGACGAAGAGGGCAATCGCGATGTAGATGAGGATCGTGGCGACCGAGCTCGCGGCGACGCCGAGGACGAACGCGCCGAGCCCGCCGAGAACCAGCGCGAAGCCGAACAGCAGGGGGCGCGTCACGGTGATCTGGATGCTGCGTGGTCGCGGCCCGCGTGTGGCGCGCCGAAGCTGAGGGGGTGACTCCTCAGGCACGCTCGCATCGCTCACGGTGCCACTCTCGGGCGCAGGGCGCACGGCCGCGTCACCCTTTCAGGGCGATATACCGCGGGGTCAGATCAGGCCGAGGTCCTGTGCGCGCGCGACGGCCGTGTTGCGGTTGGGCACCGCGAGCTTTCGGTAGATGTGAGCCATGTGGGTCTTGATCGTGTTGGGCGACACATAGCAGCGGGCTGCCAGCTCGGTGTTGGTCATGCGAGTCGGAAGGTAGGTGAGGATCTCGAGCTCGCGGTCGGTCAGTTGCTCGGCCAGTTCGGGCGAGGTCGCGCGGGCGCGGCGGAGCAGGCTCGCCCTCTCCAGCACGGTGGCGCGGAACGGCGTCGAGGTGCCGGGGAGGTCGGCGATCAGGCGCATGACCTCGGGGCCGGCGCGCACGAAGACGGCGACCAGATCATGCCGTGACGCCAGATCGAGGGCCTTGTGCATGGCTTCCGCACCCGCGCCCGTCCCACGCTCGCGGGCATCGAGCCACGAGCGGAGGAGGAGCTGTTCCACACGGGCGCGCGGCATCGACTCGGGCGGCTCCGGGGTGACCACATCGAGGTGGGCACGAGCGAGGTCGGGACGGTTGCGCGTCAGTGCGGCGGCTGTCGCCTCGAAGGTCAGAGGAGACCAGCGTCCTGCGGTCGGATGGCGCAACCCGCCGTTCGGTGCATGCGCGAGGCGGAGTGCGCGAGCCTCTTCGGCCTCGAGCGCCACCGCGACGATCGGAGGCGGGGTCGATGGCAGACGCTCGACCGGGTCCACGGCGTCTCCCTTGCTGAGAACCGTCTCAAGGTGCGCGATCCACATGAGCTGAGTGCGGTGGTTCGCGGCGGCGCGGAGCGCACCCTCGTGCAGGGACACCGCGGCGAAGGACGGCGTGGCTCGCTCGATCGATGCGAGTGCCGCCGCCAGGAAGGCGTCCGCCGGCGACGGATGTGCGAGCAGGCCGGTCTCGGCGGCGAGATCCAGTGCCTCCTCGGAGACCGCCGCGGCACGGCGCAGCCGTCCTGCCCACGCTTCCAGCAGCGCGAGCGAGCCGAGAAGATGGATGCGATACAGGCTGTACTGGCCCCCTGGCGCGGCGAGCGCCTCGTCGAATCGTCGTCGCGCCGCGGTGAGATCGCCCGAGAGGAAGAGCGCTCGGCCCGCCGAGGTCAGCGAACTCGTGCGCAGCAGGTGCGGGTGCGTGAGGCCCAGCAGCTCGGGCGGGTGCAGATCGGGATGCTCGCTGAGCAGTGCCGCAGCCGACTCCGCAGCCTGCAGTGCGATGCGGGGGTCAGACCGGAACTGCGCCCGCGCGGCGAGGAACGTATGAATGACCACCGAACGGCCCGGTGTGAGCGTTGGCCGATCGGCCTGTTCGCGCAGCACGTCCTCGGCTCGGGCCGCGTCTCCGTTCATCATCAGCAGCATCCCGCGGAGGATCTCGACGTCAGGTCGGGTCGCACGGAACTCTGCCGGCAAAGCATCGAGCCACCGACTGACCGACACCGTGTCGTTGCGTTCGAGCACCTCGCGGCCGTGTCCGGAGATGACGGTCGCCGCCCGCTCCCACGATCCGGCCTCGAGGAGGTAGTCGATGGCTGAAGGCGCATCACCCCGGGCGAGGTGCCAATCGGCCGCGGCCGTGCAGATCTCGGTCGCCGCTCCGGGGTGCTCGGCCTTCAACCGGTAGCGCAGGAGCTCTCGGAACATCGGGTGAAAGCGGAACCACTCCCGGTTTCGATCGAGGGCGACGAGGAACATCGACTCTCTCTCGAGCTCCTCGAACAGCGAGGTCGCGTCGTCGACGAAGAGGATCGACTCGACGAGTTCCGCGGACATCCGGTCGAGGCCCGACAGGTGCAGCAGCAGCGACCGTCGCTCGGGCGGCTGCTGGGCCAGGGCCTGTTCGCTGAGATACTCGGAGATGAGGCGATCGGTGCCGCGAAGTTCACTCGCGAAGTGCTCCGGATCGTCTTCATTGCGCAGACCGAGACCGGTCAGCACGACACCGGCGGCCCATCCCTCAGTGCGCTCCATCACTGCTGTGAGGGTGCGAGGACTGACTGGAGCGCCGATGATCCGCTCGAGCAGCGTCGCACTCGCGGCCTCATCGAGCGCGAGGTCGCTCTGTCGCAGCTCGATCAGCGAGTGGCTCAGTCGATGGTGACCCCAGCCGAGGCCGTAGTCGATACGTGACGAGAAGATGAGGTGGGTGTGCTCGGGAACATTGTCGGCGAGCCACCAGAGGTCGGGCAGCAGCGGCGATCCGGCGAGATGGTGCAGGTCGTCGAGCACGAGCACGACGGGGGGATGCTCGCGGAAGACGCCGACGAGAGACTCGAGGACAGGACGCCCCAAGGCGCGCGCGTTGACTGCATGAGGCCGTCCGAGGTCTCTCGTCCCGCGGCCGGGGGGCAGCACCGCACTCAGCAGGTGATCGAGCAGGCGGCGTGGATCGCTGTCGGCCGGCTCCAGCCCGATCCAGCTGACGCGCACGTCGGGGTGCGATGCCGCCCATTGCGACACCAGCACGGTCTTGCCGGAACCGGCCGGAGCGACGACCACGCTGAGGGGCGCGTTCAGCGCCGCGTCGAGTCGACTACGCAATCGTGGTCGCTCGACGGCGTGAGCCGGCGGGGGAGGTATGGCTGTCATCGGCGAATCCGGTGTCAGTATGGCAGGGCGCGGCCGCGTCATCCACAGCGACTTCAGATCATCCGCAGAGGATGAGGACGCCCGCGATCCGCGCGTCCATCATGGGACCGTCGCGCTCGCGCGTTCACGCCGCTCGTGCACCCCAGGGAGGCTGCCGTCATGACCCAGGTCTTCGAAGTGCTCGTCCGCGGACGAATGAGCCCCCAGCTCGCACAGGCACTGGATGGCTTCACGGTGCAGCCTCGTCCTGGTGGACTGACGAGCATCCTCGGACCGATCGATGATCAGCCGCGCCTGCTGGGCCTGCTCGGGGCATTCGACGACCTCCACATCGAGGTCATCTCGGTGAATCCGGTCCCTGCATCTGACGCCGGGTCACCCGGGCAGGGTGACGCGGGGGCATCCGCGCCTGGCTAACTTCAGACCTGGTACTCACCACCTCCGATCGAAAGGGATCGCGCATGTCCATCTGGGATCTCGTGGCCTGGTTCTTCTGGTCCTTCGTCTTCATCTCCTACCTCATGGTCGTCTTCACGATCATCGGTGACCTCTTCCGAGACAGCTCTCTGAACGGATGGCTGAAAGCGGTGTGGATCATCTTCCTCGTCTTCCTCCCGTTCCTGACATCACTCGTGTACCTCATCGCCCGAGGGCAGGGGATGGCGCAGCGGCGAGGGGAGCAGATCGCCGGACTGCAGGCGGCTCAGGCCGCCTACATCCGGGAGACCGCAGGGTCTTCGCCTGCGGACGACATCGCGAAGGCTCGCGGACTCCTGGACTCGGGCGTGATCACCCAGGCCGAGTTCGAGACGCTCAAGGCGAAGGCGCTGGCGTCATAGCCGACGAAGGGCTGGAGGCAGGGCATGACCGAACTGACCATCGGCACGATGACGGACGATGCGGACGCAACCGTGCAGCTGGATGCACGTCGCTTCAACAGGCACACGTTCTGGTGCGGGCAGAGCGGCAGTGGCAAGACCTATGCGCTCGGCGTCGTCCTCGAGCAGCTCCTGCTGCGCACCGAGTTGCCGATGCTCATCCTCGATCCGAACGCCGACTTCGTCAGGCTGGCGGAGACGAGAGCGGGCGCGTCGACCGAGCATGCGGCCGCCATCGCGCAGACCGACATCCGCGTGTTCCGGTCGGGCCACGGGGAGGGTGACAAGGTTCATGCCCGGTATGTCGATCTGTCTCCCGCCGCGAAGGCCGCCGTGCTGCAGATCGATCCGATCGCCGACGCCGAAGAGTACAACGCGCTGCTGCACTGGTCGGTGAGCACCACGGACTTCGACGCCGACGAGATGCTCAGGGGGTTCCGCGCGACGGGTGATCCCGCGCATATCAGGCTCGCGAATCGGATGGAGAACCTGCAGGTGCTCGAGTGGGATCTGTGGTCGCGAGGCGCGGGATCTGTCGTCGACGTGGTCGATGAGCGGCCGCGGGTGACCGTCCTGGATCTCGGAGGATTCGATCATCCCGCCGAACCGAAGGTCGCGGCCCTCGCGGTGCTCGAGTCCCTCTGGACGCAGCGAGAGAGCCGTCGCCCCCTTCTCATCGTGATCGACGAGGCGCACAACCTCTGCTCGCCCGAGCCGCGCACCGCCGTCGAGAGGGCTCTCACCGAGAGGCTCGTGCAGATCGCTGCGGAGGGACGCAAGTTCGGACTCTGGCTCCTCCTGTCGACGCAGCGCCCGACCAAGATCCACCCCAACGTGCTCTCGCAGTGCGACAACCTCGGCCTGATGCGCGTGAACGCCCCGCGGGACATCGCCGAGCTGGCCGACGTGTTCGGCTTCGTCGGGGAGGACGACATCCGCCGGGCCCAGGGATTCGCCCAGGGGCAGGCGCTGTTCGCGGGAGGGTTCATCGCCCAGCCGACGTTCGCACAGATGGGCGAACGGCTGACCGAGGAGGCCGGAGCCGACGTGCGGGTGCCGCTGCGCTCGTGACCGAGTGATGCGCGGCTCAGCGCCAGATGGTCGCGATGCCTGCGTTGAGCGCCGTCAGGATGCCGACGAGCCAGAACATCGCGACGGGCACGGAGCCGGACTTGCGCTGCTTCGAGGTGCCGATGCCGAGGAGCGCGCCGATCACCAGGAGCACGACGAGCTTCGTGCCGATCTTGGCGTAGTTCATCTCGACGCCCTCGGGGAGACCCCACGGTGCGGCGAGTGCGAGGCCTGCGATCGCGGCGATCGTCATGCCGATGCTCATCAGACGGGTGAACTCGCGCTTGCCGCCGAAGGCCTGCACCGCCCAGGCGCCGAAGAGCACGGCGAAGCCGATCAGGTGGACGAACAGAACGACGTGACGCAGAGTCTCCATGCCCTCACGCTATGAGCACGCGGGGTGCGCACGCCAGCAAGGGCAGGCTGACCTCAGCCGCGCAGCGCGCGCGTGACGAGCGCGGTGCGCAGCGCGGCATCCGCAGCCTCCGCACCCTTGTCTTCCTTCGATCCCTCGAGTCCGGCACGATCGAGGCCCTGCTTCTCGTCGTCGAGGGTGAGGACGCCGAAGCCGACCGGCTTGCCCGCGTCGAGTGCGACCCTCGTCAGCCCGTCGGTCGTGGCCGCCGAGACGTACTCGAAGTGGGGGGTGCCGCCGCGGATGATCACGCCGAGTGCGATCACCGCGTCCGCGCCGCCGGCGAAGGCGGCCTGCGCCGCGAGCGCGAGTTCGAACGACCCGGGCACGCGCACGAGGCGGTGCGTGGCGCCGGCCTCGTTCAGCACGCGCTCGGCGCCGGCGATCAGGCCGTTCGAGATGGTCTCGTGCCACGTGCCTGCGACGATGACGACATCGAGTCCGCGTCCGTCGATCTTCTCCGTCTGGGGTGCTCCTGCGCCGCTCATGCGTCGTCCTTCTTTCCTTCGGCGAGAGCCTCAGCGAGCTCTGCCTCTCCGATGATGTGACCCATGCGGTCACGCTTGGTCTCGAGGTACTGGTGGTTGTTCGGGCCGACTCCGACGATCAGCGGCACCTGCTCGACCACGTCGAGTCCGAGGCCGCGCAGCTGGTTCACCTTGTCGGTGTTGTTCGTCAGCAGGCGCACCTTCGACACCCCGAGGTCGGCGAGGATGCCGGCGGCGGCCGCATAGTCGCGGGCATCGGCGGGAAGCCCGAGTGCGAGGTTGGCATCGACCGTGTCGAGGCCCTCCTCCTGCAGGCTGTAGGCGCGGAGCTTGTTGATGAGACCGATGCCCCGACCCTCGTGGCCGCGCATGTAGATGACGATGCCGCCGTCCTGCTCGATCGCGTCGAGTGCCGCATCGAGCTGCGGGCCGCACTCGCACTTCAGCGACCCGAAGGCCTCGCCGGTCAAGCACTCCGAGTGCACCCGCACGAGGGCGGTCTCACCCGGTTCGCCCGAGACGACGGCGATGTGGTCGGTGCCGGTGACCCGGTCCTTGTAGGCGAGGAAGCGGAAGGTGCCGTGCGTCGTCGGCACGGTCGCGTCGGCCCTGAGGCTCACTCTGCGGCTGGCGCGTTCGGGAGCCCAGCCGGTGGGGTCGATCTCATTGAGGTGGGCGATGAGCTGCTCGATGGTGATGACGGGCACGCCGTCGCGCTGCCCGAGCTCGAGCAGGCCGGGAAGACGCATCATGCTGCCGTCCTCGGCGACGACCTCGGCGATCGCGCCGACCGGGCGGAGCCCCGCGAGCTTCATCAGATCGACCGCGGCTTCGGTGTGACCGCTGCGCTCGCGCACACCGCCGTCGACCGCCCGCAGGGGCAGGACGTGACCGGGGCGGATGATGCTCGTCGCGGTCGACGCGGGGTTCGCCAGCACGTTCAGCGTGTGCGCGCGGTCGTGTGCGCTGATCCCGGTGGTCACGCCCTCTGCGGCGTCGACGCTCACGGTGTACGCGGTCGAGCGCGCGTCTTCGGAGGCGGCGACCATCGGCTGCAGGTTGAGGTTGTCGGCGAGATCGGTCGGCATCGGCGCGCAGATGAATCCCGACGACCAGCGAACCGTCCAGGCCACCCACTCGGGCGTCGCGAGCTCGGCCGAGAGGATGACGTCGCCCTCGTTCTCGCGGTTCTCGTCGTCCGCGACGAGCACGGGGCGCCCGGCGCGCAGGGCCTCGAGGGCCTCGGGGATGGTGGAAAGGCTCACAGCGAGCCTCCTTCCGGTGCTGCCCGGAACGCCAGAAGGCGTTCGACATGGCGGGCGAGGATGTCGGTCTCGAGGTTCACGCGGTCTCCGACCGTGCGAGAGCCGAGGGTGGTGGCGGCGAGGGTCTCAGGGATCAGCGACACCTCGAACCAGTGCTCGGTCGCACCGGCCTCGCTGACTGCGCTCACGGTGAGCGAGGTGCCGTCGACGGAGATGGATCCCTTGTCTACGACGAGCGGGGCGAGATCGTCGGGCAGTGAGACGCGCAGCACGCTCCACTGCTCTCCCGGTCGCACCTCGACGATGCTGCCGACGCCGTCGACGTGACCCTGCACGATGTGGCCGCCGAGGCGCGCCCCGACCGGCATCGCCTTCTCGATGTTCACCCGGGTGCCGACGGATGCTCCGCCGAGGGCTGCGACGTCGAGGGTCTGCTTCATCACATCCGCGTCGAAGGTGTCGGCGGTCGAGCCGACGACGGTGAGGCACACGCCCGACACTGCGATCGATTCGCCGTGGATCGCGTCCGATGCGGCCTTCGCAGCGCGCACGGTCAGACGCCACCCGTCTCCGGCGGGTGCGATCGCAGTGATCTCGCCGATCTCCTCGATGATTCCGGTGAACATCAGGGGGCTCCTTCTTCCAGATGATTCGCGGGGGAGGCGATCGCGAGAAGATCTGCTCCGAGGGGCAGCCATTCGTCGATCGTCAGACGGCGGGCGGCGTCGATCGAGCCGACGCCGATGTCGGTCAGTGCCAGACGGTCGCCGCCGAGCAGCACCGGGGCGATGTAGACGAGCACGCGATCGGCGAGCCCCGCGGCGACGAAGGCGCTCGCGAGCGTCGGGCCCCCCTCGATGAACACGCTCTGGATGCCGCGAGCGTGCAGGTCGGCGAGCACGGCATGCAGATCATGGGTGTCGTAGAAGAGCGGAGTCTGCGGATGCCGGCGGATCGCCGCATCGTCGGGGGTGATGCGCGAGCCGATCACGACCGGGACGGGCTGGTGTTCATGGAGCGCCTCGCCGTCGCGAGCCGTCAGCGAGGGATCGTCGGAGAGCAGAGTGCCTGTGCCGACGACGATCGCATCGGCCGCAGCGCGACGTCGATGGACGTCTGCGCGGGCTTCAGGTCCGGTGATCCACTGGCTGCTGCCGTCGGATGCCGCCGCGCGGCCGTCGAGGGACTGCGCCCACTTCACGGTGACGTGGGGGCGGCCGAGGCGCTGAGCGGTGAGCCAGCCGTCGATGATGCGGTGTGCGACATCGCTCTGTTCGCCCGCATCGACGCTGACGCCCGCCGAGCGGAGGCGGTCGGCACCGCCGCCCGAGACGGCTCCCGGATCGTCGAGGGCGTAGACGACACGCGAGACGCCGGCCTCGATCAGCGCGACGGCGCAGGGGCCGGTGCGACCGGTGTGGTTGCACGGTTCGAGGGTGACGACAGCGGTCGCCCCCTCGGCGGCGCCGGCGGAGAGTCGCGAGAGGGCATCGACCTCGGCGTGGGGCGTTCCGGCGCCGTGGTGCCAGCCTTCGGCGATGATCTCGCCGTCGGGGGAGAGGATGACGGCGCCGACCTGCGGGTTCACTCCGCGAGGGCCGAGCGTCGCGAGCTCGAGCGCACGGGTCATCGCCCGGCGTTCCGCCTCGTTCACTGCCATCCGTGGTCCTCTCTGAGGCTCCGGGGGATCTCCTCGAGGGAGACGTCGGCAGAACGCGCGCGCGGCGGCGCACCGTGCTGCCTCCCTTCCGGACTAGCGAGGCTGGGCCTCGCACCACCGTCGGTCCCGGAATTCCACCGGATCGGCATCTCGGAGAACCGAGACGCTCGCGGACTGTCACCGCCGGTTCGGATTCTCACCGACCCCGGAGCACGTTGATGCTCTGAGTGTACTCAACACATCCGGATGCATTTCATTCCGCGTCGAAGTGCTACTTGAGCAGCCGTGACAACCGGCGATCGGCGAGCGGTTTGCCACCGGTCTGGCACGTCGGGCAGTACTCCATCGAGCGATCTGCGAAGAAGACGCTGCGCACCGTGTCGCCGCACACGGGGCAGGCCTCGCCACGACGAGCATGCACCTGCATCCCACGGCGCTTGGCGTCTTTGAGGTCGGCCGGCGGCTTGCCCGAGGCCTCGGCGACCGCATCCGCGAGAGTCGTCTGCATGGCGGCATACAGGCGATCGACCTCGTCGTCGTCGAGCTTGTCGGCGATCGCGTACGGCGACATCCGCGCGGCGTGCAGGATCTCGTCGGAGTAGGCATTCCCGATTCCGGCGATCACGCCCTGATCGCGGAGCAGGCCCTTGATCTGCGTGCGCCGCCCCTGGAGCAGACCGCCGAAGACCTCCCGGGTGAACGACTCGTCGAGAGGGTCGGGCCCGAGCCGGGCGATCCCCGGGACGTCCTGCGGGTCGCGCACGACATACACGGCGAGCGACTTCTTGGTGCCGGCCTCGGTGAGGTCGAATCCGCTCTCGTCGTCGAGGCCGACACGGACGGCGATGGGCGACTTGCCGGGTTTGATCGGCGTCGTGGGCAGCGTCTCGTACCAGCGCAGCCAGCCCGCCTTGGCCAGGTGGAAGACGAGATGCAGGTCGTCGCCGCACGAGAGCACGACGAACTTTCCCCGTCGAGAGGCCGCAGTGATCTGCTGACCGTGCAGTGCGGAGTTCGGCGGGTCGTATGTCTTGAGCGCGGCGATCGCGCCCACGCTGGTTCGCACGATCGTCTGCCCCACCGCGCGCTGGGTGAGGAATGTGGTCAGGCCCTGTACTTCCGGCATCTCCGGCATGCGTTCATCCTGCCATCGGGGTCGGACACGCGACTAGAGCACCGGCCAGTCGACCGGTGTGCGGTCGTCGGACGCGAGGAGTCCGCCGAACCACCCGTCGTCGCGGCCGCGCTCGCTCGTGAGCGCCTGGCGTGCGAATCCCTCGTAGCGGAACCCGAGCGCCCTCGCCGATCGTGCCGACGGGATGTTGCCCGCGACCGCCCGCCAGCCCAGCCGTGCGAGACCGAGCTCGTCGAAGCCCCAGTCGACGACGGCGCGCGCGGCCTCGACGAGGTAGCCGTTGCCGCGCGCGGCAGAGGTGACCCAGTATCCGAGCTCCGCGTGCCCGCCGGTGTGGTGCGGCGTGATGTGGTGCAACCCGATCGAGGCGACGAGCTCCTCGTCGCGATACGCGCACCAGATCGTCTGGCTCCCGTCGGCCCACCACTCGCCGATCAGGCGCACATAGTCCGCGGCGTGCTCTCGCGTGTAGGGGCTCGGCACGGTCGTCCACCGCGGGATCTCCGGATCCTGGCAGGCTGCGACGATCGCGTCGATGTCCGACTCGTCCGGCACATGCAGCGTGAGGCGGTCCGTGGTGAGGGTGACCGGTTCCATCCCGGAATCCTACGGGTCGGAGAACGCGTGTGCGCGCGGCTCCCGGTCCCGGTGTCGGCGGCCGCGACTAGGCTTGTCCGGTGACTGTTCCGGGGATTCTGCGCGCCTTGGAAGAGGCGTCTCTTTTTCGTGACGCCCTCGGCTGGGCGCAGACCGATGCCGATCTCGGCCTCGTCGACGGCCTCGACGCGCCGGCGCTCGCCGGCCTGCTCGAGAAGCGGCGCGCCGCGGGTCATCCCGCAGCGCTGCTGACCGTCGTCCCCACGGGGAGGCGCGCCGAGAGCCTCGCCGCGGCGCTCAGCGCCTACATCCCCGACGCCGAGGTCGTGACCTTCCCCGCGTGGGAGACACTGCCGCATGAGCGACTGAGTCCCAGCCCCGACACCGTCGGTCAGCGACTGCAGACCCTCCGTCGCGTCGCCGAGTGGTCGGGTGACCACCCCCTCGTCGTCGTCGCCTCGGTGCGAGCAGCGCTCCAGCCCATCGCCGGCAACCTCGGCGAGATCGCTCCGCTCGAGCTGCGCGCCGGCACGCGCGGTCATGAGCTCGACCGCGTCGTCGAGCAGCTGGTCGAGCGCGCCTACTCGCGCGTCGACATGGTGTCGCGTCGCGGCGAGTTCGCCGTGCGCGGCGGCATCCTCGATGTGTTCCCCGCGATCTCGGAACACCCCTTCCGCGTCGAGTTCTTCGGCGATGAGGTCGACCAGATCCGCGCGTTCTCCGTCGCCGACCAGCGCTCGCTTCCGGGCGACGTCGACGGCGTCGATCTGCCTCCGAGCCGCGAGCTGCTGCTGACCCCCGATGTGCGCGATCGTGCGCGGGCGCTGATCGGCGGCTTCCCGGCGATCGCCGGCATGCTCGAGAAGATGGCAGAGGGCATTCCGGTCGAGGGAATGGAGTCGCTGCTCCCGGCGGTGTCCGGTCCGCTCAAGTCCCTGGCCGAGTATCTGCCCGAGGGCAGCGCGACCGCGGTCGTCGATCCCGAGCGCTCCAGCGCGCGGGCCATCACGCTGGGCGAGACGAACCGCGAGTTCCTCGATGCGGCCTGGAGCGCGGCGACGTCCGGCGCATCGGCTCCCATCGACCTCGGCGCCGGCGACTTCCTCACCATCGCCCGACTGCGCGAGGTCGTCCGCGACCGTGGCGGCGTGTGGTGGCGGCTGAGCCCGTTCGCGATGGGCGGCGAGGATGCCGAGACCATCGACGCCCAGGTCATCCCGTCGTTCCACGGCAACGTCGACGGCGCGATCTCGTTCGTCGACGCCAAGGTGGCCGAGGGGTGGCGCGTGGTGGTCATCGCCGCCGGTGCCGGACTCGTCGACCGCGCCCGCGACGTGCTCTCCGACCGCGGCATCGCCGCGCGCATCGTCTCCGAGCTCATCGAGGCGCCCGACACCGGCGTCGCGACGCTCGTCACAGGATCCGTCGAGGCCGGCTTCCAGATCGGCGAGGCGAAGCTCGCCGTCCTCACCGACAACGAGTTCTACGGCCGCACCATCGGCGGCGACCAGCGGGTCGTCAAGAAGCTCGCCTCGCGTCGCAAGAACGTCGTCGACCCGTTGCAGCTCAAACAGGGCGACTTCGTCGTGCACAACACCCACGGCATCGGCCGCTTCGTCGAGATGACGCAACGCGAGGTCTCCACGGGCGGCCGCAATGCGACCAAGTCGGTGCGCGACTACCTCGTGCTCGAGTACGCGCCGTCGAAGCGCGGCTACCCGGGCGACAAGCTCTACGTGCCGACCGACCAGCTCGACCTGCTCTCGAAGTACGTCGGCGGCGAGGGCCCCACGCTCTCGAAGATGGGCGGCAGCGACTGGTCGCAGGCGAAGGGCAAGGCGCGCAAGGCAGTGCGCGACATCGCCGTCGAGCTCGTCAAGCTGTATTCGGCGCGGATGAGCGCCAAGGGGCATGCCTTCGGTCCGGACACGCCCTGGCAGCGCGAGCTCGAAGAGGCGTTCCCGTTCGCGGAGACCCTCGATCAGCTGCAGACCATCGATGAGATCAAGGCCGACATGGAGCGGCCGATCCCGATGGACCGCCTGCTCTCGGGCGATGTCGGGTTCGGCAAGACCGAGGTCGCCGTGCGTGCGGCGTTCAAGGCGATCCAGGACGGCAAACAGGTCGCGATGCTGGTGCCGACCACGCTTCTCGTGAAGCAGCATCTCGAGACCTTCACCGAGCGCTTCGCCGGATTCCCGGTCAAGGTGCGGCCGCTGTCCCGCTTCCAGACCGACAAGGAGGCTCGTCTCACGCTCGACGGGCTGCTCGACGGCACGGTCGACATGGTGATCGGCACGCATCGCATCCTCACTGACCAGGTCATGTTCAAGGACCTCGGTCTGATGATCATCGACGAGGAGCAACGCTTCGGCGTCGAGCACAAGGACACCCTCAAGAAGATGAAGACCAACGTCGACATCCTCGCGATGAGTGCGACGCCGATCCCGCGCACGCTCGAGATGGCGGTCACCGGCATCCGCGAGATGTCGACGCTCGCCACCCCGCCGGAGGACCGGCATCCGATCCTCTCGTTCGTCGGCCCCCGCAGCGACAAGCAGATCGCGGCGGCGATCCGGCGCGAGATCCTGCGCGAGGGACAGGTGTTCTTCGTGCACAACCGTGTGCAGTCGATCCAGCGGGTCGCTGCACAGCTCGCCGAGCTCGTACCCGAGGCGCGCATCGCGGTCGCACACGGTCAGATGGGCGAGCACGCGCTCGAGCAGGTCGTCGACGACTTCTGGGAGCGCAAGTTCGATGTGCTCGTCTCGACGACGATCATCGAGACCGGCCTCGACATCTCGAACGCGAACACGATCATCATCGACCGTGCCGACAAGTACGGACTCAGCCAGCTGCATCAGCTGCGCGGACGTGTCGGGCGAGGTCGCGAGCGTGCGTACGCCTACTTCCTCTACGACGAGATGAAGCCGCTGAGCGAGACGGCGGCTGACCGACTCCAGACGATCGCCGTGAACAACGACCTCGGCTCCGGCATGCAGGTCGCGCTCAAGGACCTCGAACTGCGCGGCGCGGGCAACCTGCTCGGCGGCGAGCAGGCCGGGCATATCGCCGGCGTCGGATTCGATCTCTATCTTCGGATGATCGGCGAGGCCGTAGCGACGTTCCGCGGCGAGGATGTCGAGTCGGGACAGGAGCTGCGACTCGAGCTGCCTTTGGACGCGCGCATTCCCGAGCACTACATCGACAGCGAGCGACTCCGTCTCGAGGCTTACCAGAAGCTCTCCGCCGCCTCGGCGGCCACGGCGAAGGACGACGCGATCGACCTCGTCATCGACGAGCTCACCGACCGCTACGGCACCCCGCCCGACGAGGTCGAGGGTCTGATCGCCGTCGCACGTCTGCGTCGGCGCGCGGCCAGAGCAGGACTCTCCGACGTGGTGGTCATGGGATCGAACCTGCGCATCGCGCCGGCGCGGCTCGAGGACTCGATCAAGGTGCGTCTGCAGCGGCTGTATCCCAAGGCGAAGCTGGTCGCCGGGGGTGAGGCCCTCGTCGTGCCCATGCCCACCGTGCCGGCCGCCGTGGGAGTCGGCCTCGAACCGCTGCAGGCGGCCGAGCTGCTCGAGTGGGTCGGGCAGCTGTTCACCGCGATCTTCCCCGAGCCCGTCTCGGCCGAGAAGACCGTCGACGCCTAGGCGCGGCGCAGCGACCTCGCGTGCGTCACAGCGAGAACCCGCCGTCCGTGGTCAGCACCTGACCCACCACCCAGGAGCCGGCGTCGGTGCACAGCCAGCCGATCAGCCGCGCCGGGTCGTCCGGTCGACCGACTCGGCCGAACGGCGTGCCGGCGATCC
Source organism: Microbacterium sp. LMC-P-041 (assembly GCF_030209555.1). Taxonomy (NCBI): domain Bacteria; kingdom Bacillati; phylum Actinomycetota; class Actinomycetes; order Micrococcales; family Microbacteriaceae; genus Microbacterium; species Microbacterium sp. LMC-P-041. The sequence continues at coordinate 679,061 of NZ_JARVRV010000001.1, read as the reverse complement.
ATTCGTCGACGCCGGAGAGATCGCGATCCGTGGTGTCCGCATCGAGGTAGCCCGTGTTCACGGGGCCCGGGTTGACGGTGTTCAGCACGATCCCGACGTCGAGCAGCTCCGCCGCCGTCGACCGCGTGATGCCCGCGAGCGCGGCCTTGCTCGTCGCATAGGAGATCTCTCCGCGCATCGCTCCGTGGCCCTGACCGGAGGTCATCCAGATGACGTGCGCCGTCGGCTTCTCGAACGGGCCGAGTGAGGGGATGCTGTCGCCCGGGCGGGCGACGGGGGTGTCCGCGCCGCCGAGCTCGACCCGGACTCGACGCGCCAGGCCCGCGGTGAGCAGCAGCGATGCGCGCGCGTTCGCCTGCCAGTGCGCGTCCAGCCGGTCGGCGGTCATGTCGAAGATCGTCCCGTCGCCTCCGCTCATCGCCTGATTGCAGACGACGATGTCGAGCCGTCCTGACAGCGAGGACGCCGCATCGAGCAGCGGTTCGATGCTGTCGGGGTCACGGAGATCCGCCTCGGCGTCGCCCATCACCGCTCCGGATGCGAGCGAGTCCCGGATGCCGGTGCGGACGGCGTCGAGATCGTCGCCGCCCCAGGGGTGGTCGAGATCATGCGGGCGGAAGTGGTGGACGAACACATTCGCGCCGAGGGAGGCGAGCGTCGTGGCGGTCGCGAATCCGATGCCGCGCCTGCGCGAGACGCCGGTCACGAGCGCGGTGCGTCCGAGCAGGGGAAGGTCGGCGGAGTGCATGAGGATGCCTTTCGATCGAGGATCCCGCGGCCTGCCGAGGGGCGGCCGGAGGCGGGGGAGAGATCGAGTCACCTGCATTGCATGGGCGTCAGCGTAGCAGGACGCCGCGGTCGGCCTTCTCGTCCCGTGCGCTGCACCACTACGCTGGCGTCATGTTGTACGAGCACCTCGGGGCTCGGCCCCGGATCCATGACACCGCCGTCGTCGCTCCCACCGCCGTGATCTCCGGAGACGTGACGATCGGACCGGACTGCCAAGTGCTGCACGGCGCCGTGATCACCGCCGAGGGCGGGCCCATCACGCTCGGCGAGCACGTGATCGTGATGGAGAACGCGCTCATCAGGGCGACGGCCGCGAACGCCGTGCACATCGGCTCGCACACGCTCGTCGGAACCCTCGCGAGCATCGCGGGTGCGACCGTCGGCGAAGAGGTCTTCCTCGCGTCGGGCGCCCGGATCTTCAACGGCGCGCTGGTCGGGGACCGGTGCGAGGTGCGCGTGAACGCCATCGTGCACCGGCGGGCGGTGCTGCCGTCCGGCACCGTCGTGCCGATCGGCTGGGTCGCGGTCGGGGATCCCGTCCAGCTCCTCTCTCCCGACCGCGAGGAGGAGATCTCCGCGGCCCAGCCCGAGCTCGACTTCCCGGGGCACGTCTTCGGCGTGGACCGCGACACCCCCGACCTGATGGTTCAGCTGACCGAGCGGTACGGCAGTTCCCTGGCCCGGCATGCCGACGACGTGCGTCTCGATGCCGACGGCCACGCGGCGGGCCGAGGGTGAGTGACGGGGCAGGGCTCGTCCGACCGGACATCAGCACGGAGGACGCCGCGCTGATCGCTCGCGACTGCTACGGGGTCGACGCCCAGGCGAGCGAGCTCGGTAGCAACCAGGACCGGAACTTCGTCCTGATCGAGCCGGACGGATCACGCAGCGTGCTGCGCGTCGACAACCCGGTGTTCGGCGACGACGCGAGAGCCGCGCAGCATGCGGCGCTCGACGCCTATCGCGCAGCCGGCGTTCGTGTTCCCACCGTGCTCCCCGGGCTCGACGGTGAGCTCACCCAGCGCTGGCGAGGATTCGCGGTGCGGCGCAGCGAGTTCGCCGAGGGCGAGCCGATGGTCGACGCGGGCTATCTCGCTCCCGTCGTCCTGGGGGAGTTCGGCACGCTGGCTGCGGCATCCGTGAACGCGCTCGCAGGTCTCGTGCATCCGGGGCTCGACCGTGAGCAGATGTGGGACATGCGCGTCGCGTACGAGCAGATCATCGCACTGGTCCCGGCAGTGACCGAGGCCGAACTGCGCGTGCGCGTGCGCACGGCAGCCGATGAGGCTCACGCCGCTGTCTCGACCGTCGCTGCCGGCCTGCCTGTGCAGCCGATCCACGGCGACCTGACCGACGACAACGTCACCGGAATGCGCGGTGCCGACTCGCGGCTGCATCCGCACACGGTGCTCGATCTGGGAGACCTGGGTCTCGGTTGGCGCGTCGCGGAACTGGCTGTCTGCGTCTCGTCGATGCTGCACCATGAGCCGGAGCGCCCGCTTCGCGCACTCGACACCGTCGCGGCGTTCCACGCCGATGCCCCGCTCACTCGCGACGAGGCGGTCGCGGTGTGGCCCCTCGTCGTGCTGAGAGCAGCGCTGCTCGTCGCGAGCGGCTGGCGTCAGCTCGCGATCGACGGGGACAACGACTACGCCCGCGAGAGGATCGAGGGGGAGCAGGCCATCTTCGACGCGGCGACCGCCGTTCCGCTCGCCGAGATGTCCGAGCACGTGCTCGCGCGGCTCCGTTTCGCGTCTCCGGAGTTCGAGATGTCGGATGCCGAGACTCCGGATGAGACTCCTGATGCGGGGACTCCGGATGCTGGGACTCCGGATGCGGGGACTCCGGATGCGGGGACTCCGGATGCTGAGATTCCGGATGCCGAGATTCCGGGGGACGCTCCCGACGTGCCTGACGCTCCCGACGTACCCGACGCTTCCCGCCGGGAACTGTCGATGCTGCTTCCCGATCTCGACGGCCGAGTCCTCCTGGTCGATCCGGGCATCGAAGCCGAGGGGCTCGATGCAGGGCGCTGGTCGCATCCGGATGCCGAGGCGATTCTCGTGGCCGAGGCCCACGCGGCGGGTGCTCGCGCTGCCGTGGTTCCCTACGGCGTCTTCCGGCTCACCCGGACGACCGTCGACGCCGTGAGCGCGGCCGCCACCTGGCCGGTGGAGACGGAGGTGCATGTCGCCCCCGGTCCGTCGTCGCGACTGGTCGCGCCGACCGCGGGGGAGCTGAAGATCACCGACGACGGGGTGCACATCGAGCTCGACGGCGGGTGGAGGCTCGCGCTCCGTGGCACCGACATCGAGCCGAATCGCAGCGGGAGAGTCGAGAGGGGCGAGAGCATCGGCAGGCTCGCCGCATCCTTCGAGAACCGCACGATGGTCATCGGGCTGACGCGAGGGGATGCTCCGCCGCTCCGCTCCCCGCTGCCGAATCCGCCGATCGCCGCGCGGCTCGTCACCCCGGAACGCGTCGCGGCCTGGCGTCGCTTCACCGCGGACCCCGCTCCGCTGCTGGGCCTCCGGTCCGCCGCGCAGCGCGACGAGGCCGGTCAGGAGCTCGAGCGCCGCGAGCGCATCTTCGCGGCCGCACAGGAGCGCTATTACGAGCACCCGCCGCAGATCGAGCGAGGCTGGCGGCACCACCTCGTCGACACGACCGGTCGCAGCTACATCGACATGGTGAACAACGTCGCCGGGCTCGGCCACGGCCACCCGCGAGTCGCGGCGGCGGCGAACCGCCAGCTGAAGACGCTCGCCACGAACTCCAGGTTCCTGTTCCGCGGCCTCGCCGAGTACAGCGAGCGACTCATCGCGCTGATGCCCGAGGGGAGCGGCCTCGACACCGTACTGCTCGTGAACAGCGGATCGGAGGCGGTGGACCTCGGCATCCGTCTCGCGCAGGCGGCCACAGGCCGACGAACCGTCGTCGCGCTGCGAGAGGCCTATCACGGGTGGACGATGGCGAGCGATGCGGTCACCACCAGCGCCTATGACAATCCTGATGCGCTCGCGACGCGTCCCGACTGGGTGCACGTCGCCGATGTGCCCAACTCGTTCCGCGGCACGCACCGCGGCCAGGACTCGGCGGACCGGTACCTCGCCGACCTCGCCGCCGACCTCGACCGACTCAGCGTCGAGGGCCGGGATCCGGCGGGGTTCGTGTGCGAGTCCGTGCTCGGCAACGCGGGCGGGGTGGTCCTCCCCGACGGATATCTGACCGGTGCGTACGACCTCGTGCGTTCACACGGTGGCCTGTGCATCGCCGACGAGGTGCAGGTGGGCTTCGGGCGCATGGGATCCACGTTCTGGGGATTCGAGCAGTCCGGAGTGATCCCCGACATCGTCACGATCGCGAAGCCGATGGGCAACGGCTTCCCGATCGGCGGCGTGATCACTTCGAAGAGAATCGCCGACGCGCTGAGCGAGCAGGGCCAGTTCTTCTCCTCGGGCGGTGGCAGCACGCTCAGCAGCAGCGTCGGCATCGCGGTCCTCGATGCCATGGTCGAGGACGACCTGCAACGCAACGCGCTCGACGTCGGTCGGCATCTGGCGGAGTCGCTCTGTGCACTCGCGCAACGGCATCCGATCGTCGGGCCTGTGCACGGGCAGGGTCTGTACCTCGGGGTCGAGCTCGTGCGCGACCCCGAGACCCTGCACCCGGCGGCGGCCGAGGCGGCCGCGATCTGCGAGAGGCTTCGCGAGCTCGGCGTGATCGTGCTCACCACCTCGGAGCGCTCGAACGTGCTGAAGATCAAACCCCCGCTCTGTCTGTCGGTCGAGAGCGCCGACCATGTCGTCGCGATGCTCGACCGCGTGCTCACCGAGGGCTGGTGATCGAGCGGGGTCTTCGAATCGAGTCGGTTCTCGGCATGTTAAATGCGTATTTCGAATCAGATCCGCTCTTCCGCTGACGAATCTCCGGGGTACATACTGAGCGTCAGTGTCGGACCGCCCGAAGTCCGGCCCATGCGCTGTTCCCGAAGGAGTACTCATGGTCACGCCCATCAAGACGAAGCCGCTCGCGCAGGGCGGAGGAACCCTCCGCCGCAATCTCGGCCTCTGGGCGATCGTCGGTCTCGGACTCGGCTATATGACACCGACCGTCGTCTTCGACACGTTCGGCATGGTGGCTCGCGACACCGACAACGTCGTCCCCGCGGCCTACCTCGTCGCCCTCGTCGTGATGGTGTTCACCGCCATCAGCTACGGCAAGATCTCCCGCGCCATCCCGAGCGCCGGGTCTGCGTACACGTACGTCCGCGAGTCGATCCACCCGAACCTCGGGTTCATGGTCGGCTGGACCTCGCTCATCGACTATGTGCTGCTCCCGATGGTCAACTGCCTCATCATCCGCAGCTACCTCGAAGCGCTCTTCCCCGACATCCCCGGCTGGATCTGGGTCGTGCTGTACTGCATCCTCGTCACGAGCATCATCTACATGACGATGCGCGGCACCTCGAACATGAACATGATCCTGCTCGTGTTCTCGATCGTCGTGATGGTCGTGTTCGTCGTCATGGTCGTCGCGCAGCTGATGCGCGGCGAGGGAGCGGGCACGATCGCATCGGCCGCGCCCTTCATCCACGACGGTGCGACGATCGGCGCGGTGCTCATGGGCGCGACGATCGTCTGCTTCTCGTTCATCGGGTTCGACGCCGTGACGATGTACGCCGAGGAGGCGAAGGATCCGAAGACGATGCCCAAGGCGATCCTGCTGACCGTGCTGCTCGGCGGCGCGATCTTCCTCGTCGCCGCGTACGTCACGCAGCTGCGCTTCCCCGACTGGAACGAGTTCGCACCCGGTGGTGACATGCAGTACGTCGAGGATTCGACGCTGCCGATCATCGGAAACCTCGTCGGGGGCAACGTGCTCATGGCCGTGCTGACCGCCGCCGGCTTCTGCGCCACGCTCGCCTCGGGTCTCGCCTCGCACGCATCGGTCTCGCGGATGCTGCTCGTGATGGGTCGCAACAACGTCCTTCCGCAGAAGGCCTTCGGCTACATCAACCCGCGCACACACACGCCGACCTTCAACATCGTGCTGGTCGGCGCGATCTCGCTGCTCGCGATCCCGTTCACCCTCGAGCTGATCGCGGCGTGGATCAACTACGGCGCCCTGATCGCGTTCACCTTCGTCAACATCTCGGTGATCGCCTGGTTCGCCGTGCGCAAGGGGCGGCGCCACACACCGCGCGACATCTTCTCGTACATCGTGATGCCGGGCATCGGCATGCTCCTCACGGGTCTGCTGTGGGTGAACCTGCACTCCGACGCCCTGACCGGGGGGCTCATCTGGACCGCTCTCGGCCTGATCTACCTCGCCGTGATCACGAAGGGGTTCCGCAAGAAGGTGGTCGCGTTCGATGAGAACCAGGCGGTGACCGGGTTCAACAAGGTCGTGAAGGTGCCGGTCGACGAGAACTGAGCACCTCAGGCGTAGAGACGCGCAAGAGCCGCCTGCCCGGGAGGGAGGCGGCTCTTGTGTCGTGCGCAGTGGGTGTGACTCCGGTCAGATCACGCCCTGGGCGAGCATCGCGCCCGCGACGCGCTCGAAGCCCGCGATGTTCGCCCCGGCGACATAGTCGCCGGCCACGTCGTAGCGCTCCGCGGCGTCGAACGCGGCGCGGTGGATGTCCGCCATGATCTCGCGCAGCTTGTTCTCGCTCGCGTCGAAGCTCCACCGCTGGCGAGACGCGTTCTGGCTCATCTCGAGAGCGGAGGTGGCGACGCCTCCCGCGTTCGCGGCCTTGCCCGGCGCGAAGAGGACTCCGGCGCTCTGGAACGCATCGACGGCAGCGGGGACGCAGGGCATGTTCGCGCCTTCCGAGACCGCTCGCACGCCGTTGGCGATCAGGGTCTCGGCGGCGTGGAGGTCGAGTTCGTTCTGGGTCGCCGACGGCACGGCGATGTCGACCGGGACCTCCCAGACGCTGCCGCCTTCGATGAATCGGGCGCCGGGGCGACGGTGGGCGTACTCGACGATGCGCGCGCGCTCGACCTCCTTGATCTGGCGCAGCAGGTCGACGTCGATGCCGGCGTCGTCGACGACGTACCCCGACGAGTCGGATGCCGTGACGGCGGTCGCGCCGAGCTGGGATGCCTTCTGGATCGCGTAGATCGCGACGTTGCCCGAGCCCGAGACGCCGACGCGCTTGCCGTCGAGCGAGTCGCTGTGCACGCCGAGCATCTCCTGTGCGAAGAACACCGCGCCGTAGCCGGTCGCCTCGGTGCGCACCTCTGCGCCACCCCAGCCGGTGCCCTTGCCGGTGAACATGCCGGACTCGTGGCGGTTGGTGATCTTGCGGTACTGGCCGAACAGGTAGCCGATCTCGCGACCGCCGACGCCGATGTCGCCGGCGGGGACGTCGGTGTGCTCGCCGAGGTGACGGTAGAGCTCGTTCATGAACGACTGGCAGAAGCGCATGATCTCGGCATCCGACCTGCCGTGCGGGTCGAAGTCGGATCCGCCCTTGCCGCCGCCGATGCCCTGGCCGGTCAGTGCGTTCTTGAAGATCTGCTCGAACCCGAGGAACTTGATGATCGACAGGTTGACCGACGGGTGGAAGCGCAGGCCGCCCTTGTACGGTCCGAGCACCGAGGAGAACTGGATCCGGTAGCCGCGGTTGACCTGCAGACGCCCGGCATCGTCGACCCACGGCACGCGGAACAGGATCTGCCGCTCCGGCTCCACCAGACGCTCGAGGATGCCGCCGTCGACGTACTGCGGGTTGCGCGCGAGCACCGGTGCGATCGAGTTCAGCACCTCGTGCACGGCCTGCTGGAACTCGGGCTCGTGCGGGCTGCGGGCGAGCACCGTGTCGAACACGGGCTGCACGTCGTCGGCGAGCGGATGGAAGTCGACGGAAGACGGAGAGGTCACGCGAAAGAGCTTTCTGATCGGGGGATGGTGCTGCGTGCGATCGTGTCGCGTGAGGGTGCGCCGGATACGGCGAAGTTTTCACTCTAGCGGGCACGCCGAGGTGAGCACCTTCACACCGGCATGCGCTTGTTCGGGGACGACGACGCGGGGGTCACCCGGTGTTCTGCAGGCCCGCCGCGACGCCGCTCACCGAGAGCAGCAGCAGTCGCCGCTGCTCGTCGTCGGCACCCGAGCCGGTCGCCTCGGCCGGGTCGCGCAGTGCGCGGAGGGCGCGCAGCTGCAGCAGCGACAGGGCGTCGACGTACGGAGTGCGCAGCTGCACGGCGCGCTGCAGGATCGGCTTGTTCTCGAGCAGGCCCACGCCGCCGGTGAGACGGATGACCCACTCGCGCGTCAGCGACAGCTCGTCGAGCACGAGCTGCGCGAGATCGTCCCGATCGCCGAGGGCGAGGTACTGGCGGGCGATGCGCTCATCGGTCTTCGCGAGGCTCATGGCGACGTTGTCGATCATGGTGCGCAGCAGCGGCCAGTCGCGATAGGCCTCGGCGAGACGGGCCTCGTCGCCGACGGCGGCGAGAGCGGTTCCGAGTCCGAACCAGCCGGCGAGGTTGATGCGGGCCTGGGTCCAGGCGAAGACCCACGGGATCGCTCGCAGGTCTTCCAGCGACTCGACCGACAGCCCGCGTCGAGCCGGGCGGGAGCCCAGGGCGAGCAGGCCGATCTCTTCGAGAGGGGTGACCGTGGCGAACCAGGGGGCGAAGCCCTCCGCCTTGACGAGCGAGAAGAAGCGCTCGCGCGACGAGGTGTCCATGACGGCGGCGATGTCGGCGAAGCGTGCGGCGGCGTCGCTCGTGTGCTTCTCGACGGACGGAGACGAGGCGAGCAGCGTCGCCGCGGCGACCTGATCGATGTGGCGCATCGCGATGGCCGGCTCGCCGTAGCGCGCGAAGATGACCTCGCCCTGCTCGGTGAGCTTGAAGCGACCGTCGACCGAGTGCGGTGGCTGAGCGAGGATGGCCGAGTTGGCAGGTCCGCCGCCTCGGCCCAGAGCACCGCCGCGACCATGGAACAGGGTCAGTTCGATGTCGGAGTCTTTGGCCCACTGCGCGATCTTCTCCTGCGCCTCGTACAGGGCGAGGTTCGCGGCGACCGGGCCGACGTCCTTCGACGAGTCGGAGTAGCCGAGCATGACCTCGAGCCGGTTGCCCGTCGCGGCGAGGCGTTCCTGGAACTCCGGGAACGTCACGGCCTCCGCGAGGATGGCGGGCGCCGCCTGCAGGTCGGCGAAGGTCTCGAACAGGGGAACGACGTCGAGCACGGGGGCGTCGTCGCCCAGCGCGTGCCTCGCGAGCGCATACACGTTCGCGAGGTCGGGCGCCGACTGAGTGAACGACACGACATAGCGGCCGGCAGCCCGCAGGCCGCGGTCGCGCTGGATCTCGGCGATCACGCGGAAGACCTCGAGCACCTCCTCGGTCTGCGCGCTGATCGCGTCGCCGCTGGAGAGCTCCGAGAGCGCCTTGCGGTGCACCTGCGAGTGCTGACGCACCTCGAGCTCGGTCAGATGGAAGCCGTAGGTCTCCACCTGCCAGATGAGGTGCTGCACGCCGCCGAACGCATGGCGCTTCGCGCCCGCATCCGCCAGCGACGACTGTACCGTGCGCAGGTCGTCGAGCAGCTCCTCGGGGCGCGAGTAGCGCTGCTCCTCGCCGCGGCGGGTGGCCGCGACACGGTGGGCGAGGGCGAGCAGCACGCGGCGGTGCGGCTCACCGGGGGAGCGGGCGCCCAGCTCCTCGGCGACGCGCGGCTCAGCGGCGGCGAAGGCCTCCCACAGCGCCGTGACTCCGGCGCTCGCAGGGGTGTCCTCGGCGTCGAGCGTGAGGGCGCGGCCGATGCGCTCGAGTGCGCGCTCCAGCCCGCGCAGCACGTGGTCGGAGGCGATCTGCGACGCCTCACGGGTGACGGATGCGGTCACGAACGGGTTGCCGTCGCGGTCGCCGCCGACCCAGGACCCGATGCGCACGAACGCGGGCACGACCGGAGCGCTCGAGCCGGAGTCGTCGCCGCGGAGTGCGTCGTCGATGCGCCGGTACACGTGCGGCACGGTGGTGAACAGGGTCTCGTCGAACACGCCCATGACCGTGCGCACCTCGTCGGTCGGCGAGGGCTTCTCGGCGCGGAGCGGCGCGGTGCGCCAGAGGGTGTCGATCTCCTCCAGCATCCTCCGGCGCGCGCGGTGCTCCTCCGACCCGCCCTCGCTCGCGGCGTCGTGCTGGGTGAGCAGCTCGGAGAGGCGGCGGATGCTCGACGACACCGCGCGACGGCGTGCCTCGGTCGGGTGGGCGGTGAACACCGGGTGGAAGCGCAGGCCCTCGAGACGGCGGAGCGCCTCGTCGTCACCGACCTCCGTCTTCAGACGCGCATAGGCGGTGGCGACGGTGTCGGCCGCATCCTCGCGGCCCGGCTGGCCGGCGCGCTCGCGGAGCACCCGCACGCGCTGGTGCTCCTCGGCGAGATTGACGAGGTGGAAGTAGCAGGTGAACGCCCGGGCGACCTCGTCGGCGCGCGCGATGCTGAACGACTCGGCGATCGCGGCCGCCCGATCGAAGGCGTCGGAGGTCTCTTCGTCATAGGCCTGGATCGTCGCCAGCCGCAGCCGCTCGACGTCCTCGAAGAGGTCGTCACCGCCTGCTTCGCGCAGTACCTGGCCGAGAAGGGCGCCGAGCATTCTGACATCGGTGCGCATGGCATCCGGAATGCCGCGGCCCGCTTCGAAACGGCCGATGATGCGGATGGCCGAGGTGTCAGTGGGCTCGGGGAAGGCGTGTTCGGGGGTCACCGTTCGAGAGTATCCCGGGTCGGGGTCGTGCTCTGAACGCATGACGATGTGAGACGTGCGGGGCGCTCGCAATTACCATGGGGGCGATGCGCATCTCCGCGAACCCTCTCCGTGGCCAGCAGTTCCCTGCTGTCCTGCTCCTCGTCGCGGCAGGGCTCGGCATCCTGCTGGCGAATCTTCCCTCGCATGATGCGCTCGCCGCGGTGCTCGACTTCCACATCGCCGTGCCCGGCACAGTGCTCGACCTCGCGATCGAGCACTGGGTGTCCGACGGGCTTCTCGCCGTGTTCTTCCTCGTGGTGGCGATCGAGCTGCGGCACGAGCTCACACACGGCGAGCTCGATTCGCCCAGCAAGGCCGTGCAGCCGGCCATCGCTGCCGCCGGCGGTGTGCTGGTGCCGATCGCTGTCTATCTGCTCATCGCGGGCGACTCCGCGACCGCCACGGGCTGGCCCATCCCGACGGCGACCGACATCGCCTTCGCGCTCGGCGTGCTCGCGATGTTCGGACGGGGGCTTCCGTCGAACGTCCGCGTCTTCCTGCTCGCGCTCGCGATCCTCGACGACATCATCGGCATCATCTTCATCGCGGTCCTCTTCGCGCACGACGTGCAGTGGCTGTTCCTCGCGCTCGCCGTCGCCGCCGTCGTCGCGTTCTGGCTGCTCAGCAGACTGCTCCATGCCAAGGGGCATCCGGCGGTGGCCGTCGCGATGATCATCGTCGGCGTCGTCGCCTGGGGCCTGGTGGCCTCGTCGGGCATCCACGCCACCATCGCCGGCGTGATGCTCGGGCTCGTGATGTCGCCCGTTCCTGCCGCGCGCACCAGGCACGTGCTCGAACCGACCGTGAACGGCGCGATCCTGCCGATCTTCGCGTTCGTCGCCGCCTTCGTGGTGATCCCCGCCCTCGCACCGTCGGAGCTCTCTCCCGCCTTCTGGGGGATCGTCGTGGCGCTGCCCGTCGGAAAGATCATCGGCATCTCCCTGTTCGGGTGGCTCGCGATGCGGATCCGGCCCCGAGGCGCGGCGCCGGCCCTGCCGTTCGCCGACATCTTCGCCGCCGGCGCGCTGGGCGGCATCGGCTTCACCGTCTCGCTTCTGCTCGCCAACCTCGCCTTCGCGGCCGACGCCGGCACCCGCGATCAGGCGATCCTTGGTGTGCTCGTCGGCTCGCTCGTGGCTCTCGTGCTCTCGGGTGTGATCGTGTCACTCCGCGCCCGTACGTACCGACGACGGGGCGCCGTGACCTCGTGACCGCGAGGCGACCCGAGTGGCGTTCGAAGGAGGACCGGTGAGTGCAGAGCCCGCCCGCGACCCGCTGCGCGCCGCAGCCGAGACGATGCGCGAGGTCCGGAATCGCTGCGTCTGGTCGCAGCAGATCACCCATCGTGATCTCGTGCCGTATCTCATCGAGGAGTCGCACGAGGTGATCGACGCCGTCGAGGACGGCTCACGGGCCGACCTGCGTGAGGAGCTCGGCGACCTGCTCTGGCAGGTGCTGTTCCACGCCGCGATCGCCGCGCAGGACCCCGACGACCCGTTCGACATCGACGATGTCGCGGCCACGCTCACCGAGAAGATGGTGCGGCGGCATCCTCACGTCTTCGCGGACGAGGTCGCGACGACCCCTGAAGAGGTCCTGGTGCACTGGAACGCCGCGAAGGCGGCGGAGAAACGCGCGAGACGCAGCGTCCTCGACGGGATCCCGCGCGGTATGCCGGCGCTCGCGCTGGCACAGAAGGTCGCCGGTCGAGCCGAGGGGGCCGGCGTCGTCGTCGCCCGGACCGACGCGGACGGGGCTGGACCGGCGCCCTCCTCGGAAGCAGAGCTCGGCGACGCACTTCTCCGCCTCGTGGCGGTCGCGCGCGCCGAGGGCTGGGATGCCGAACGAGCGCTGCGCGAACGGCTCCGAGCGGTCGAGGCCGAGGTCCGCGAGGCGGAATCCGAAGCCTGAGTCCACGGCCTGGCCCGCCGACCTGGAAAGATGGAGGCGTGGCTACTGTGAACCCGCCGCGCGGAATGCGCGACATCCTCCCCGCCGACAAGGCTCGCCGCGAGCGCGTCCTCTCCGTGATCCGTGATCGTTACCGCTCGCACGGGTTCGACGAGATCGAGACACCGGCGCTCGAGGAGTACTCGCGACTGCACGCCGGCATCGGCGGCGACAACGAGAAGCTCGCCTACAACGTGCTGCGCCGCGGCCTCGATGCGGATGCCATCCGCGACGCCGCCGACGACCAGGGCGCCCTGGCCGACCTCGGTCTGCGATACGACCTCACGGTTCCGCTCGCGCGCTTCTACGCGAGCAATCGCGCTCAGCTCCCCGGTGTGTTCCGCGCGATCCAGATCGGTCCGGTCTGGCGTGCTGAGCGACCGCAGAAGGGGCGCTACCGCCAGTTCGTGCAGTGCGACATCGACATCATCGGCGACGACTCGTCGCGCGCGGAGGCCGAGCTCATGGTCGCCTCGCTCGATGCGGTCGACGCACTGGGTCTCGAGGGCGCCACCGTGCGCATCAACGACCGCCGTGCGCTGGACTGGATGCTCGACAGCTTCGGCTTCACGGGCGACGAACGTCCCGGGGTCCTCATCACGATCGACAAGCTCGACAAGATCGGGCCCGACGGCGTCGCCGCCGAGCTGCGCGAGCGCGGTTCGGCGCCATCGGCCGTCGACGCGTTCGAAGCCTTCCTCCTGCGCCCGCAGACCATGGAGTACAACCCCTTCGGCGAACGTCAGATCCGCAAGGCGCTTCCCGACGGTGCCCCGGACGAGATCGTCGGACACCTCGTCGCGATCGGCGAGGCCGTCGCCGCCGGCCGAGGCGCGACCGACATCCCGCTGGTCTTCGACCCGTTCCTCGTGCGCGGCATGGGCTACTACACGGGCACGATCTTCGAGCTGGCCCACCCTTCGGTGTCGTACTCGCTCGGCGGCGGCGGTCGCTATGACGGCATGATCGGCCGCTTCCTCGGCCAGCAGGTCCCTGCCGTCGGGTTCTCGCTGGGCTTCGAGCGCCTCGTCGACCTCGTGACGGCGGGCGCGGATGCCGGCGAGCGCGCCGTCGTGCTCATCCACGACGCCGACGTGCCGGTCGCCGAGCTCGTCATGCACAAGGCGGGTCTCGTGGGCTCCGGGGCGCGAGTGCGGCTGGAACGACGCACGAAGAACGTGAAAGCCCTGCTCGAGCGCTCGGCCGCCGACGGATACACGGAGTTCGCGACCGTCTCGTCGGGCACCTCGGAGCTGGAGCTCAAGCCCCTCTCCTGAGTTCGGCGGATGCCGTTCACTCGGCGTTCACGCCGTTCCGGTCGAATCGGGACATGAGCCGACCGCCGTTCGTCGCCGTCGCGGCGGTGGGTGTCGCCACCGCGGTGGCCGCCGCCGGAATCCGGGTCGTCCTCACCCGACAGGCCGCGATCGCACGTCGACGCATCGGCAAGCCGCTCGGTGAGGAGTCGATCGACGCCGACCGCGTCTGGCGTCGTTCGCTCGACGGCATGCCGATCGATCTGCTCGTGCTCGGAGACTCGCTGGCGGCGGGCCTCGGCGCCGAGCGGCGCAAGGAGACACTGGGCGGACGACTCGCCAAGGGTCTGGCGCGACGGATGCGACGACCGGTCCATCTGCGCACGGCCGCCGTCGTCGGGTCCGAATCGCCCGACCTCGCCGCCCAGCTCGACGCGCTGCCCGAGGACTACGCCCCGCATGTCGCCGTGATCGTGGTCGGGGGCAACGACGTGACGCACCGCATCCCCGTCGCCGTCTCGACGCAGCACCTGCGGGAGGCCGTCCGACGGCTGCGTGCTCGGGGTACGGAGGTCGTGGTCGGCACCTGTCCCGATCTCGGAGCCCTCCGCCCCGTACCGCAGCCTCTGCGGCGCCTGATGTCGAGCATGTCCCGTCGACTCGCCAGGGTACAGGCCGAGACCGCTCGTGCCGAGGGCGCGCACCCCGTCGACCTCCGCCGCGCCGTCGGCCCGATGTTCTTCGACGATCCGGAGGCGATGTTCAGCCTCGATCGCTTCCACCCGAGTCCGCTCGGCTATCGGCGCACGGCGGAGGCACTGCTCCCGGCCGCGTGTCGGGCTGCCGAGACCGCGCTCAGCTCGCGCCGTCAGACGGGGCAGCACTGAAGGACGCCGCCCAGTCGGCGACCCGCCGTGCGCTCTCCTCGTCCGAGAGGTCTTCGACCCGGGTCATCACCGACCATCGCACGCCGAACGGATCCCGGATGCTGGCGAATCGGTCTCCCGACACGAACGCCGACGGAGCCTCGCGCACGGTTGCGCCCGCGGCGACGGCACGCTCGACGACGGCGTCGACGTCCGAGACATAGAGTCCCATCGAGTAGCAGTCGTCGTCTCCCGACGGCGCAGAAACCAGATGATAGTCGGGGCTCGGCTCGCCCAGCTGCAGGTGGCCGAACCCGAAGTCGAGGTCCGCATGGGCGACGACACCGCCGAACTCCGTGACATCGATGACGCGAGCGCCGAAGACGTCCCGGTAGAACTCGATCGCCTCCCGTGCCCGGGGGACCGCGAGGAAGGGAGTGAGGGAGGTCGCGCTGTTCGGTCGGCCGTCCGTGGTGTGCTCGCCGGTCACGCCGGTCCTGTTCTCGGTGCTCATGCAGCCACAGTAGGGAGCAGTCGCAGACGCGCGCTTGAACTTGCGCGACACGATCGTGCGCCGGGTCATAGGGTCGAGGCATGGACGTCGACGACCTCGGACCGACCGTGTCCGCCATGCGGGTCACCGTGACGATCCTCGCGGGCGGCTAGCGATGCGTGCGACCCGCGGTGTGCTGTATCCGGCCCGGCTGCCGGACTTCCATCGTCTGCCGCCTGCGACCGCCGCGCGGGACCTCGCGGTGTGGTTCTGGATTCCCGAGTGGAGCATCGAGCCCGCTCGATCGTCTCGCCAGGAGATCGTCGGCTACCCGGCGCTGAACCTCGTCGTCGAGAACGGTGACGTGAGTCTGTCCGGGGCGACGACACGGGCTTCGCATCGCGAGCTGACCGGCACGGGCTGGGCAGTGGGCGCCCTGCTGCGACCCGCAGCTGTCGCGGCCCTCATCGACGACCCTGCCGCACTCGTCGATTCCGAGCAGCCGGTCGTCGCTCCCGAGCTCGCGGACGGGGTCAGTGCTGCGATGGCGTCGGGGGAGGGGCACCGCGAACGCGCCGTCGCGGTGTTCTCGGAGTGGCTCGCTCGTCGGGTCGGACCCCTCGACGACAGTGCGAGGCATGCGAACGCGCTGGTCGAGGTGCTCATGGAGGAGGGCGCGGCCGACTCGGTCGAGGAGGCCGCGACCCGACTCGCGGTCTCGCTGCGCACGCTGCAGCGCCTCGCCCATCGTCACGTCGGAGTGTCGCCGGCCGCCATGATCCGGCGCCGCAGGCTGCAGGAGGCCGCGGAGCACCTGCGTCTGCACCCAACGGTCGATCTGGCGGATCTCGCCGCCGACCTGGGGTACGCGGATCACGCCCATCTCACCCGCGACTTCCGGAACGTGCTCGGAATCGCGCCCCGCGCGTACCGGGCGTCCTCCGCGCAGGACGTTCGGAGCGCTGCCGCGCCACCCTGATCAGCGCGCGAGCCGCAGCCGGATCATCCGATAGAGCACACCGACCAGCACGACCGCGGTACCCGCCACCGAAGCCACCACCGGCAGCGTGTTCACGAGCACGAGGCACCCGAGCGCACCGACGACCTGCAGCACCCGCGGATAGCGGCGAGCCGCAGTGCGCTGGCGGAAGGCCGCCGCATTGGCGATGAGGTAGTACAGCAGCACACCGAACGAGGAGAAGCCGATCGCGTCGCGCAGATCGGCGACGAGCACGATCACCACGATGATGACCGCGATCGTGATCTCGGCCCGACGGGGTACGTGCCAACGCTCGTCGACCTTCGCGAGGAAGCGCGGCAGATCCTCTTCGCGGGCCATCGCCAGTGTGGTGCGACCGATGCCGGTCAGGAGGGCGAGCAGAGCTCCGAGCGAGGCGGCGGCCGCGGCCACGCGGACGACAGGAGCGAGAGCGGTCCACCCCGAGGCCGTGACGACATCGGCGAGAGGGGTGGTGCTCGTGACCGCGTCGCCGCCGAGCACGATCACGACCGTGATCGCGACGAGCGTGTAGACGACGACCGTGCCGCCGAGGGCCAGGGCGATCGCCCGGGGGATCGTCCGGGCGGGGTCGACGACCTCTTCGCCCATCGTCGCGATGCGCGCGTATCCCGCGAACGCGAAGAAGAGCAGGCCTGCGCCCTGCAGCACCCCGTACGCGGAGGCATCCGGAAGGGGAGCCGGGGCGGTAGACGAGGAACCGCCGAGGCCCACCGCGACCACCACAGCGAGTCCGAGCAGCGAGCACACGACGAGGATGCGCGTGACGAGGGCGGTTCGCGTCACGCCGAAGCAGTTGACCGCCGCGAGAGCGACGACGGCAGCGACGGCGACCGGCACCTGCCAGCCGTCCGGTGCGGCGTAGGCGGCGAAGGTCATGGCCATCGCCGCGCAGCTGGCGATCTTGCCGATCACGAAGCTCCATCCGGCGATGAATCCCCACCACGGGCCGATCTCGGCGCGGGCGTACGCGTAGGTGCCGCCGGCGACGGGATGCGCGGCGGCGAGCTGCGCCGAGGCGGTCGCGTTGCAGTAGGCGACGATCGCGGCGATCGCCAGGGCGATCAGGATGCCGCTTCCGGCGACTCCCATGGCCGGTGCCCACACGGAGAACACGCCGGCGCCGATCATCGAACCGAGACCGATCGCGACGGCGTCGACCAGTGTCAGGCGGCGGGCGAGAGGCATCCCGTCATCGTGGCACGTCCGGGTGAACGTCCGGTATCGCCGTCGCCGTCAGCTCCGAGCGGCGGTGACGCGCTGCTTCTCGCGGATGTAGACCTGTCGGCGGACTCTGGCGACGACGTCTCCGTCGCGGTCGGTGATGACGGTCTCGAACCACTCGAGCACCTTCGCACCGCCGTGCGCCCGCCCGCGGATCTCCTCGGCCCGCTCGCGGCTGACCTCGAACTCGGCGGTCAGCACCCCGCGCCCGGGCTTGACGAACTCGATCTCGCCCCGGGTGTCCCAGACGACATAGTCCCGACCGAGCTGATGCATCACGAGCATGAAGAAGTACGGGTCCGTCATCGCGGACATCGAGCCGCCGAATGCCGTCTTCACGTAATTGCGGGTGAACACGTTGACGTGCAGCTCGACCGTGGCGTGCGTCCAGTCCTCGCTGAAGCGGCGGATGCGGATGCCGCTGAACAGATTGGGGACCCACAGGCTCATGCCCGTGGCGAGACGACGGGGAGTGATGCGCATGAGGTCAGTGTGGCCGACGGCCTGATCCGGACAAAGCTCGCTGGAGGGTTGCGACAGTTGTTATAGTTTATGTAGAACTACTAGAAGATTGGAGGACGGGATGCTGATCCGCATCGACGCCGACAGCGCTCGGCCGCTCTTCGATCAGGTCGCGGCATCCGTTCGCGCCGATGTCCTCGCCGGACGTCTCGTGCCGGGTGACCGGCTGCCTGCAGCCCGTGAACTCGCCGAGGCGCTCGAGATCAACCTGCACACCGTTCTCCGTGCCTATCAGCAGCTGCGCGACGAGGGGCTGATCGATCTGCGCCGTGGCAGGGGAGCGGTGGTGTCCGCTGCTGCATCTCCGCTCGCCGAGCTCTCACAGGACATCGCCGCGCTCGTCGCCCGCGCCGCATCCCTCGGACTCTCTTCCTCGACACTGGCCGCGCTCATCAAGGAGACCGACGCATGACCCCCGAGATCCGCCGCGCCCGCACCGCCTTCTGGTGGGTCGGGGTCATCGTCCCCGCCGCTCTGATCGTGCTCGCCGCCGTCATCGTCCTGGCGTGGCTGCCCGACATCCCCGATCCTGCGGCGATCCACTGGGGCCTCGACGGGGCCGATGGCTTCGCGCCGCGGTGGACGCCACTGGTCATGCTGATCGGCCTGGGCGGAGGGATCGTGGCGATGTTCGCGATCATCGTCCTGGTCTCGCACAGGCTGCCCCCACGGGGCTCGGGCGGGCCGCTTCCTCAGTCGCAGTGGTCGACGACCGCCCGTCTGCTCGGAGCGGCCGGCCTCGCGATGGCGGGCCTGATGTCCATGCTCGCGATCACGACGACCGGCTCCCAGCGAGGGCTCTCCGATGCGAACGAGGCGCCCGACATCACCCTCTGGGTCCCGGTCATCGTCGCGATCGCCGCCGGCCTCGGGGTGATCGGATGGTTCGCGCAGCCGAAGGTGCCCGTCGCGTCCGTCGCGTCCGCGGATCCGGCGGCACCTCTCCCTCTCGCCGACCACGAGCGCGCCGTGTGGATGAAGACCGTGAACGTGGCCCGCAGTGGCCAGGTCGTCCTCGGGATCAGCGTCTTCTTCACGGTCGCCGTGAGCGTGCTGCTGCTCGCCCGGGGCATCGCCGCCGGGTGGATCGTGGCGGGCATCACTGTGGTCCTCGTCATCGTCGTGGCGACCGGTCTGTCGTTCCGGGTGCGGGCGAGCACCGCTGGCCTTCGGGTGCGCTCCGTCGCCGGATGGCCGCGTCTCGAGATCGCCGCGGCCGACATCGCCAGCGCTCGCGCGGTGCAGGTCGACCCGTTCGCCGAGTTCGGCGGCTGGGGCTACCGAATCGGCACCGACGGGCGGCGCGGATTCGTGCTGCGCACCGGCGAGGCCCTCGAGATCACCCGCACAGACGGTCGCGTATTCGTCGTCACCGTCGACGACGCCTCCACAGCGGCATCCGTCCTCGCTTCCGCAGCATCCCGATGATCGCACCGCACATCGACACCGCTCCGCACATCGACGCCGAACAGCACATCGACACCGAACAGCACATCGACACCGAACCGGGAGTCAATCCATGACCCGCATCAGAGCCGCATCCGTCGTCCTCTTCGTCGCGCTCGCGTGCGGGCTCGCCTGGCTCGTCGCCCTGCCGCTGTGGCTGGGCGACGGCCTCGCCGAGCCCAGCACCTGGTTCCTGCTGCCCGTGATGATGCTGACCCCCGCGCTCGCCGCGCTCGTGGTCACCCTCGCCCTGCGTGTGCCGGCACCGGGGGAGCGGCTCCGCTTCCTGGGCATCTGGCCCCTGCGCCCGGCCAGGCGGGTCGTCTGGCTGATGGTGGCGGGCTGGCTCGTCCCTCCGGTTCTCGTCGCGCTCGGCATCGTGGTCGCGGCGGCCTTCGGATGGGTGCAGCTCGACCCGGCGTTCTCGGCGTTCTCCGCTGAGATCGCGAGGTCGCTGCCCGCCGGTGCGCCGATGCCCCCGATCGAGCTCATCGTGATCTCGCAGATCGTGATGATCCCTGTCGGCGCCCTGATCAACAGTGTGCTGGCGTTCGGCGAAGAACTCGGCTGGCGCGGGTGGCTCGTCCCGGCCCTGCGACCGCTCGGCACGTGGCCGGCACTCCTCATCAGCGGAGCGATCTGGGGCTTCTGGCACAGCCCGGTGATCCTGCTGGGCTACAACTTCGGGCGCACCGACATCACCGGCGTGCTGTTCATGATCGGCGGCTGCATGGCCTGGGGTGTGCTGCTGGGCTGGCTGCGTCTGCGCTCCGCATCGGTCTGGCCCGCCGTCCTCGCGCACGGCTCGCTGAACGCGGCCGCCGGACTCGTCCTCATCTTCGCCGCATCGCAGCCCGATCTCGCACTCGCCGGACCTCTCGGCGTCGCGGGATGGATCGTCGCGGCGGCGGTGATCGCCGCATTGGCCCTCACGGGCCAGTTCCGTCGTCAGCCCGAGCTCGCGGGCGCGCCCGGGCGGCTGCTGTCCGCTCCCCGAGCCGGGAGGGGTCCGCAACCCTCTTGACGCTCTTCGGGGCTCACGGTTTGCTGAGGGCATGGAATCCACTCCCGCCGCCTGGTCGAATGCCGACGCCTATCTCGCTGATCTCCTCGTCGGTCATGATCCGCAGCTGGAGGCGGCGCTGGCCGCTCAGCACGATGCCGGTCTTCCCGAGATCGAGGTCGCGCCGGTCGGCGGCAAGCTCCTCAACCTCCTGGCCCGCATCAGCGGCGCTCGCCGCGTGCTGGAGATCGGGACGCTCGGCGGCTACTCGACGATCTGGCTCGCACGGGCGGTGGGTCCCGAGGGGCGGGTGATCACCGTCGAGGCCGAAGCGGACAACGCCGCCGTGGCCCGCGCGAGCATCGATGCCGCCGGCGTCGGAGACCGCGTCGACATCCGGATCGGCCGAGGTGCCGACGTGCTCCCCACGCTGGTCGGCGGCTTCGACCTGGTCTTCATCGACGCCGACAAGGAGTCGAACACGGTCTACCTCGACTGGGCCGCGAAGCTGGGCCGTCCCGGAACCGTGATCGTGCTCGACAACATCGGACGGGAGGGTGAGATCGTGCGCGACGATGCGACCGACCCCAAGGTCGTCGGCACCAGGGATGCACTGCGGATGCTGGGCGAGGACCCGCGCTTCGACGCCACCGCGCTGCAGACGGTCGGTGTCAAAGGCTGGGACGGCGTCGCGCTCGCTGTCGTCGTGTGAACCTCCGGCCCCGACCCGGGTGCTGATGGCCGGGCGGGCTAGACTGGGCGCGGATCGACGACGCTCCACACACCTTTTCTCTGAGCAAGGAGCACATCAGTGGCACTGATCGAGGCTGTAGGCGCACGCGAGATTCTCGACTCGCGCGGAAACCCGACCGTTGAGGTGGAGGTGCTCCTCGACGACGGCGTAGTCCAGCGGGCAGCCGTCCCGTCGGGTGCATCCACCGGCGCATTCGAGGCGTACGAGCTGCGCGACGGCGACAAGAGCCGTTATGGCGGCAAGGGCGTGCTCAAGGCCGTCGACGCCATCATCGACGAGCTCGGACCGGCGCTCGAGGGCATCGAGGCGAGCGAGCAGCGCATCGTCGACGAGATCCTGATCGAGACCGACGGCACCGAGAACAAGCAGCGTACCGGCGCCAACGCGATCCTCGGCGTCAGCCTCGCCGTCGCGAAGGCCGCGGCCGACTCGGCCGATCTGCCCCTGTTCCGCTACCTGGGCGGCCCCAACGCGCACGTGCTGCCCGTGCCGCTCTTCAACGTGATCAACGGCGGCGAGCACGCCGACAACGGCATCGACATGCAGGAGTTCTTCCTCGCGCCGATCGGCGCCGAGACGTATTCCGAGGCGCTCCGCTGGGGTGTCGAGACCTACCACGTGCTGCGCGGCGAGCTGAAGGCCGCCGGCTACGCGACGGGCCTCGGCGACGAGGGCGGCTTCGCCCCCGACCTGCCCAGCAACCGCGAGGGTCTCGACTTCCTCGTCAAGGCGATCGAGAAGGCCGGCTTCAAGCCGGGCACCGAGATCGCGCTCGGCCTCGACGTCGCAGCGACCGAGTTCTTCAGCGACGGCGTGTACCGCCTCGACAACAAGGACTGGACCGGCCCCGAGCTGATCGAGTACTACCAGGGTCTGGTCAACGACTTCCCGATCGTCACGATCGAGGACGCCCTCGCCGAGGACGACTGGGACAACTGGAAGCTCCTCACCGACGCTCTCGGCTCGAAGGTCCAGCTCGTCGGAGACGACCTGTTCGTCACGAACCCGACGCGTCTGGCTGACGGCATCAAGCGCGGCGTCGCCAACTCGCTGCTCGTGAAGGTCAACCAGATCGGAACGCTCACCGAGACGTTCGACGCGGTCAGCCTGGCACAGCGCTCGGGTTACACCGCCATGCTGTCGCACCGCTCGGGTGAGACCGAGGACACGACGATCGCCGACCTCGTGGTCGCGACGAACGCGGGTCAGATCAAGGCGGGTGCGCCTGCTCGCAGCGAGCGCGTCGCGAAGTACAATCAGCTTCTGCGCATCGAGGAAGAGCTGGGCGACGCGGCTGTCTTCGCCGGCCGCTCCGCGTTCCCGCGCTACCAGGGCTGAACACAGCTGAGACAGACAGAAGCCGCCTGAGCGGCTCGAACGGAGGAGGAGCCGTGGCACGACGACCGGCTCCTCCTTCGGCGTCTCCGGGGTCGTCCCGGCCCGCCTCAGCGCCGCCGTCGCCCGTACGGCGGCCCGCGGGTCGGACGCCCCGGGGCGCGGCGAGCAGAGGCGCGCAGGACCGCAGGGTCGATGTGCGCGAGTGGGCCTCCGGCATCCGCCTGTCGGCCTTCTCGGTCATCATGCTGTCTCTCGTGGTCCTCGGCGCGTGGGTGCTGGTGCCGACCCTCGGCACCTTCATCGATCAGAGGCAGAAGATCTCGGCTCTGGAGCAGTCGATCCAGGTCTCCGAAGACCAGATCGCCGCGCTCGAGAAAGAGCGTGAACGCTGGAACGACCCGGCGTACATCACCACCCAGGCGCGTGAGCGCCTGTATTACGTCAAGCCCGGCGAGGTCGTGTACCTGATCGACAACGACCTCGACCCCGCCGCGCTTCCGCAGCAGCAGGGCCCGGTCAGCGACACGCTCGAGGAGACGCCCTCCGACTGGATGCCGCAGCTCCTGCGCACTCTCACGTCCGCCGGACTCAGCGACACGGCCGCAGTCGCCCGCTGACCTGCGCCGCCGCCGCACGGGGCGTGTGCTCCGAGCATCCTCCCGGTCGGCTCCCGTACGCTGGACGGGTGACCACGCCGCCATTCCCCGCCCCCACGACCGCCGAACTCGCCGTGGTGTCGGCCCAGCTGGGGAGAACCGCTCGCGGCGTCGTCGGCATCGCAGCCCGTTGCGTGTGCGGCAACCCCACGGTCGTCGCCACCACGCCGAGGCTGCCGGACGGAACGCCGTTCCCCACCTTCTACTACCTCACCCACCCTGCCGCGACTGCGGCCATGTCGACTCTCGAGGCCACTCAGGTCATGCCGGAGCTCGCGGCGCTCCTCGCCGAGGACGACGGGGTCGCGGCGGCCTACCTCGCGGCGCACGAGGCCTACCTCGCCGACCGTGCGCAGTTCGGCGAGGTCACCGAGATCGACGGCATCTCGGCCGGCGGCATGCCCACGCGCGTCAAGTGCCTGCACGCTCTGGCCGGTCACGCTCTCGCGGCCGGCCCCGGCGTGAACCCGATCGGCGACGTGGCGCTCGAGCGTTCGACGTGGTCTCCCGAGAAGTGCCGGTGCGACGCCCCGGGCGCGGCCCTGCGCGACGTCGAGGCGTCGACCGAATGAGGCCGCAGCGGATGCTGCGCAACGGCGTCGCGGTGGCGACGATCGTGGCATCCGTCCTGCTCCTCGGCGCAGCGGCGACGCCGCCGCCGGTGCCCGATGATCCTGCCGATCCGGTGCGCGCCGCCGAATACTGGCTCGATGGCGCCGGGATCCGAGACGCCTGGCAGACCACCCGCGGCGACGGAGTGACCATCGCCGTCATCGACACCGGGATCGCCAAGGTCCCGGGAGTGTTCGACGGGGCCGTCGTCGGCGGCACGGACGTGTCCGGCACCGGGACACCCGACGGGCGCACCCCGGTGGGTGCCATCGACGGCAATCACGGCTCGTGGGTCGCATCCCTCGCCGCCGGGCGCGGCGCGGCCGACGGCAAGGGCATGATCGGCGTCGCCCCCGAAGCCGATCTGCTCTCGATCTCCGTGGGGTTCGGCGCAGCTGCCGCCGTGCCGTTCACCGAGCAGGTGGCGAAGGCGATGCGCTGGGCGGTCGATCACGGGGCGGACATCATCAACCTCTCGTTCACCACGAACACGCTGGACTGGGACAAGAGTTGGGACGACGCGTTCCTCTACGCCTTCGAGAACGACGTCGTGGTCGTGGTCGCGGCGGGCAATCGGGGGAGCGGCACCGACATCATCGGCGCCCCCGCGACGATCCCCGGCGTGCTCACGGTCGGCGGAGTCGATCAGACGGGCACGGCGAGCATCGAAGCCTCGACGCAGGGGATCACCATCGGCATCGCGGCACCCAGCGAGGGCCTGCGCGGCGTCTCGGCGGACGGCACGGTCGTGCCCTGGAGCGGCACCAGCGGTGCGGCGCCCATCGTCGCGGGCATCGCGGCCCTCGTCCGGTCCGCGCATCCCGAGCTCGATGCCGCCAACGTCATCAACCGCATCATCAAGACGGCGATCGAGGTCCCCGGCATGGCGGATCCTCCCGACCCCCTCTACGGCTACGGTCTGGTGGATGCCGAGGCGGCGATCAGCGGGGACGTGCCCAAGGTCTCCGAGAACCCCATGGGAGACCTCGCCGAGTGGGTCCGCCTGTTCCGTCGGGCGGAGACGGTCCCGCAGCCGGAACCCACCGCCGCGCCGGTCGAGGTGCCGCCTCTGCCGGATGCGGACGCGCCGACGGAAGCCGGTTCACCGCTGCTTCCCAGCGCTGAATCGCTGCGCTACGGTACCCTGCCGCTCATCGCGCTCACAGTCCCTGGTATCCTGATAGCGCTTGGCGTCACCGCAGCTGCCCGGCGCATCCGATCGGCGCGCGCACGCACGCCACATTCCTGACTCCCGAGGAGTTGTCCCCCTGTGCCTCAGAACAGCACTGTGCCCAAGATTCTGATCGTCGGTGGAGGCTATGCAGGCTTCTACACGGCGTGGAAGCTGGAGAAGCACCTTCGCAAGGGTGAAGCAGACGTCACCATGGTCGACCCGCTGCCGTACATGACGTACCAGCCGTTCCTCCCCGAGGTGGCCGCCGGCTCGATCGAAGCCCGACACTCGGTGGTCGCCCACCGTCGTCACCTCAAGCGCACGAACGTGCTCACCGCCAAGGTGACCGGAATTAACCACGCCGAGAAGGTCGCGACGATCACGCCTCCCGTGGGCGAGCCGTACGAGTTCGCGTACGACCAGATCGTGGTGACCGCGGGTGCCGTCTCGCGCACCTTCCCGATCCCGGGCATCGCAGACAACGCGATCGGCCTGAAGACGATCGAGGAGGCCGTCGCGATCCGTGACCGCCTGATGTCGAACTTCGACAAGGCGGCGTCGCTGCCTGCGGGCCCCGCGCGTGATCGCCTGCTCTCCGTCGTCGTCGTCGGCGGTGGCTTCGCCGGCATCGAGGTGTTCGCCGAGCTGCGCTCGCTCGCCTCGTCGCTGGTCAGCAAGTACCCGCAGCTGACCTTCGACGACACCCACTTCCACCTCATCGAGGCGATGGGGCGCATCATGCCCGAGGTCTCGCTGCAGACGAGCGAGTGGGTGCTCAAGGACCTCGCGAAGCGCGGCGCCAACGTGCACCTCGACACGCAGCTCACCAGCGCGGTCGACGGCAACGTCGAGCTGTCGACGGGTGAGGTCATCCCCACCGATCTGATCGTCTGGACCGCCGGTGTCATGGCGAACCCGACGGTGGTGCGCGGTGGCGACCTCCCGATCGAGGAGCGCGGCCGCATCCAGACCCGTGCAGACCTCCGTGTCGGCACCCCCGAGGCCTTCGTTCCCGGGGCCTGGGCCGCCGGTGACGTCTCTGCCGTCCCCGACCTGTCCGGTGGTGGCGTCGGCGGCTTCTGCGTGCCGAACGCCCAGCACGCCGTCCGTCAGGCGAAGCTCCTCGCGAAGAACATCGTCGCCGTGCTGCGTGGCGAGGACCCGAAGGAGTACTTCCACAAGAACCTCGGCGCCGTCGCGGGCCTCGGGCTCTACAACGGTGTCTTCCAGTCCGGCAAGATCGCCCTCAAGGGGTTCGTCGCCTGGGTCGCCCACCGTGGATACCACGGCCTCGCGATGCCCACGTGGGAGCGCAAGTTCCGCGTGGTGTGGGGCTGGTGGAACAACCTGTGGCTCGGTCGCGACCTGGTGAACCTCGAGACGGTCCAGAACCCGCGCTATGTCTTCGAGGAGTTCGCCGCTCGCCCGCGTCCGGCCGCCGATGCGCCGGCTCCCGCCGTCACGGCTCCGGCCGCGCAGGCGACCGCCGTCGACAAGGCTGCTGACGAGAAGCCCGCCGGCCAGAAGACCGGTGCCAAGAAGCCGGCCGCCAAGAAGACCGCCGAGACGGCTGCCGCCAAGTAGTCCTCTCCTCGAACGCCCCGATTCCTCCGGAATCGGGGCGTTCGTCGTCTCCGCCGACGGGGCGTGTCTCGCACCCCGTTCATAGGCGCGCTTGCTACCGTCGGCAGCGCAAGGGGAGTACTCCCGTCTGCGGTGGTGTCGTCATTACGGATACGAGGTCGTGTCCCGGCCCACCGGCCCGTGAGGGTGGAGGAGACCTGGCGTCCGTATCCGCGGACGGCCAAGGACCCCTCACCGCACCGCTGTCGAGACCCGTGGTCGTCCACACCACGAAGGAATCGTCACCATGGGAAAACTCAACCGACTGCTCGGGATGGCCGCTCGCGCCCTCGATCTCGACGAGAGCGGATCCCGCACGGATCGCGACGGCTCGCGGGGGCAGACGCCTCCCGCGCCCGGACGGCGTCACCCGGAGAATGATCGATACTCTCCTCCGCCGGTGCACCGGACGTCGCGTGACCCGTACTCTCCGCCTCCTGCCGGTGCCGCCTCCGCCTCCCGTGCAGCCGGATCGGGGTCGGATGCCGACCGGGCCGCGATCGCACGGTACGACTACCTGCTCGAGACCGCCGATCCGCACCGCATCGAGCAGATCCATCGCGAGGCGTTCGCGCGGCTGACGCCGGCGCAGCGCGCGCAGGTGCAGGAGCGCATGAACACGGAGCTCGCGCCCGGCGAACGCCCGACCTCGTCCTCGCCGGAGGATCTCGCACGTGCGGCCGGGCGCTCCGAGGCGGCGCACCCCGGACGCATGCGCGGCATCCTGTCGCGGGTGCGCGGGTTCGGCGCTGCCGGTGCCGTCGGCGGCGCCGCCGTGGGCGCGTTGGGCATCGTGGCGGTCGGCGCCGTCGGCAGTGCCGTCGCCGCCCCCCTTCTCGAGCAGGCGGCCGGGCTCGGTGTCGACTTCGACGCGCTCGCGCAGGGTGTCGACGTCGAGGCGATCGCGAGCGGACTCGGCGGCGAGGAGCTCACGGGAGCCGCTGAGGGTGTTCTCGGATCGGCCGGTGAGACCGTCTCGGGCCTCGGCGACGCCGCGAGCGAATGGGGTCAGCGGCTCGGCGACCTGGGCATCCCCGGAATCGGCGATCTGTTCGGCCGATGAGCGGCGCGATCATGGCGGCCGCCGAGTCATCGCCGTCGGATCACGGATTCTCCGGCCTCACCGGGTTCGCCGCCGACGTCCTCACCCAGCTCGGCGACATCGGGGTGGGCGTGCTGGTGTTCCTCGAGGTGCTCGTCCCGCCCATTCCGAGCGAGGTGATTCTCCCGTTCGCCGGCTACCTGAGTCAGAGCGGCGACCTCACGCTCGGCTGGCTGATCGTGTGGAGCACCCTCGCCTCATGGATCGGGGCGCTCCTGCTCTACTGGCTCGGGGCGGCCATCGGCATCGAGCGGGCCGTGCGGCTTCTCGCGGCCACCAAGCTGGTCAGCCGCGGCGATCTGGACCGGGGAGTGGCCTGGTTCCAGCGAAGCGGAGGGTGGACGGTGCTCGTGGGGCGGATGGTCCCCGGAGTCCGCAGCCTGATCTCGATCCCTGCGGGTGCCACGCGGATGAACCTGGCGCGATTCAGCGTCTACACCATCGTGGGCAGCGGCCTGTG
Source organism: Microbacterium sp. LMC-P-041 (assembly GCF_030209555.1). Lineage (NCBI taxonomy): Bacteria > Bacillati > Actinomycetota > Actinomycetes > Micrococcales > Microbacteriaceae > Microbacterium > Microbacterium sp. LMC-P-041. The sequence goes on along the minus strand of NZ_JARVRV010000001.1, from coordinate 651,003 downwards.
GAACACTCTGCTCATCGGGGTGGGTGCCCTGCTGGGAACCCAGCACGAGCAGCTCGAGCACCTGCTCGGGTATCTCGACTACGCCGTGTATTCAGCGCTGGCGATCGCCGTCGGTGTGCTGGTCCTGCGCCGAATCCGTGAGGCGCGCGGGTCGGCATCCGCGAACGGACAGACCCGCGGCGCGGCAGATGGACGCGCGGATGGCTGAGAAGCGCGCTGTGCCCCCGCTGGGACTCGAACCCAGACTGAAGCGATTTTAAGTCGCCTGCCTCTGCCATTGGGCTACGGGGGCTCCATGTGACTGGCTCAGATTACACGGGTATATCGGCCGCTCCGGCGCCGCATCCCGCACGGACAGGGCGAAGGGAGACGGGCGTCCCAGCGCCCGTCTCCCTGTGATGCTGCTGAGACAGCATCGCTACCCCCCGGCAACCGGCCGGGCACGGCCGGTGAGCCGCCACGAATGACGGCCTCAGTGATAGAGACGGCGACCGTGGATGTTCATTACGAGCATTGCGGCTAAAGTACCGGGATTCCGGACGTGGCCGTACGACTGCGCTGCGACTCGATCTCAGAAAGCATGAATCCGCGTCCGCGCTGGACATAGGGTGGGGGAGTGCTCGACCTCATCGCCGATATGAGCCCCGATCAGGGACGAAACGCAGTCTCCCCCGAGTGGCACGACCCGTCACGGTACTGGCCGCGCCTGTCTGCGGCGACCGGCCACCTCTCTGCTCCCGTGGCGGTGATCGACAGAGAAGCGCTCCGGCACAACGCCCTGGATCTGCTGGTCCGTGCGGGCGGACTGCCGATCCGCGTCGCCTCGAAGTCGGTGCGCGTGCGCTCGGTGCTCGACGCGGTGCTGCAGCTTCCCGGCTACCGGGGGATTCTCGCGTTCACCCTCGCCGAAGCGCTCTGGCTCGCCGAGACCCATGACGACATCGTGATCGGCTACCCGACGGTCGATCGCGCGGGACTCGCGCAGCTCTTCGAATCCGAAGAGGCGGCGCGGCGCATCACGCTCATGGTCGACGACCCGGCGCATCTCGACATCGTCGACAGCGTCGCGCCTGCCGGCCATCGCCCCGACATCCGTGTCGCGATCGACGCGGACGCCTCACTGCGATCGGCGGCGCTCGGTCATATCGGCGTCCGCAGGTCCGCGCTGTTCACTCCGGGAGAGGTGGCGGCCTTCGCTCGCACGATCGTCCGCCGCCCCGGCTTCACGCTCGTCGGCCTGCAGATGTACGAGGCCCAGATCGCCGGGCAGGGCGACAACGCGGGACCGGACGCGCCGGTGATCCGTCTGATGCAGGCGCGCTCGCGGTCAGAGCTGCGAGACCGACGAGCCGCGATCGTCGGCGCACTCTCGGAGATCGCCCCTCTCGAGTTCCTCAACGGCGGAGGGACCGGCTCCCTCGAGTTCACCGGCAGCGACGAATCGCTGACCGAGGCGAGTGCCGGCAGCGGACTGCTCGGAGGGCACCTCTTCGACGGGTATCGATCCTTCCGCCCGGCACCGGCGTCCGCGTTCGCGTTCGACGTGGTGCGGCGGCCGGCCGCCGACATCGCGACCGTGCTCGGTGGCGGATGGATCGCCTCGGGCCCCGCCGTGGCGTCGCGACAGCCGTCGCCTGTCTGGCCGCAGGGATTGCGCACTCTGTCGCGCGAGGCCGCGGGCGAGGTGCAGACACCGCTGCAGGGGCGAGAGGCCCAGCACCTCGGAGTGGGCGATCGGGTCTGGTTCCGCCACGCGAAGAGCGGCGAGCCTGCCGAGCGCATCGACAGCTACCAGCTCGTCTCCGGCGACGAGATCGTCGACGAGCTTCCCACGTATCGCGGCGAGGGGAAGGCGTTCCTGTGACCCGGATCGGCGGAACCTGGCAGAACTGGGGGCGGTCGGCGCAGGTGAAGCCGCTCCGCGTCGAGCGCCCGCGCACGCCGGAAGGCGTGCAGCGCGCCGTCCGGGCAGCTGTGTCGCAAGGTCTCACCGTGAAGGCGGTCGGAGCGGGGCACAGCTTCACGGGCATCGCCGTCGCCCCCGGGGTGCTCCTGGAACTCGACGACATGCAAGGACTCGTATCGGCCGACGCGTCCACCGGCCGCGCGACTCTGCTCGCGGGAACCCGGCTGCACCGCATCCCCTCACTGCTTGCGCCGTTCGGTCTCGCCATGGAGAACCTCGGCGACATCGACCGTCAGTCCATCTCCGGCGCGATCTCGACCGGGACCCATGGGACCGGGTCCGGGTTCGGAGGACTCGCCACACAGGTCGTCGCGGCGACCATGGTGACCGCAGCCGGCGAGTTCCTGAGAGTGGACGAGAGGCAGAACACCGATCTGCTGCCCGCGGTCACACTGGGGCTCGGCGCGCTCGGGATCCTGGTCGACATCACGCTGCAGTGCGTGCCGAACCTCCTCCTGGAGGCAGTCGACGAGCCAGCGCCTCTCGACGACGTTCTCGAGACCCTGCACAGTCGGGTCGAGGAATCGGACCACTTCGAGTTCTACTGGTTCCCGCACACGGACATCGCTCTGACCAAGAGACAGACCAGACTGCCGGAGTCGACTCGGCGGCAGCCTCTCCCCGTCGTAGGGCGCTGGATCGATGAGACCCTGCTCTCGAACGGCGTATACCGGGCGGTATGCGCCGCCGGGCAGGTGGCACCCGTCATCACTCCGCCGTTCAACAGGCTCGCGGTGAAGCTCACGGGCGACCGGCGCTACACCGAGCTGTCGCACCGCGTCCTGACACAGAGCCGCACGGTGCGGTTCCGCGAGATGGAGTACGCGCTGCCCGTCGAGAACGTCGTGCCGGCCTTCCGCGCTGTGCGCGAGCTCATCGAGCGACGAGGATGGCGCATCGAATTCCCGATCGAGGTGCGCTTCGCGGCGGGCGACGACAGGTGGCTGTCGACGGCGTACGGCAGGGCCACGGGGTACATCGCGGTCCACCGCTACTGGCGCGCCGATCCGTCGGTGTACTTCGAGGCCGTGGAGCAGATCATGCTCGAGCACGGCGGACGGCCCCACTGGGGCAAGCTGCACACGCTGACCGCCGAGCAGCTGCGAGAGCGCTATCCGCGGTTCGACGACTTCACCGCCGTGCGCGACCGGCTCGACCCGGATCGCCGATTCACGAACCGATACCTGGATCGCGTTCTCGGCGCATGACGGGGCTGCAGCTGACCGTCGCACACCCAGTCGACGCGCAGGCTGCGCCGATAGGATGAGACAAACACGAGGAAGGGTGGGCCTCTGATGGAATGGCTCGTGCCGGTACTGATCGTCGTCGGTGTGATTCTGCTCATCGGAATCTACCTCTGGGCGACCTACAACTCGCTGGTGCAGCTCAACGTCCGCGTCGACGAGGCCTGGAGCGGCATCACGGTTCAGCTGAAGCGCAGAGCGGATCTGATACCCAACCTCATCGAGACGGTGAAGGGCTACGCCTCGCACGAGAAGGCGGTGTTCGAGAACGTCACGCGTGCGCGAGCGGAGACGCTGTCTGCCGGCAGCCCCGGCGAGGCGGGCATCGCCGAAGGTCATCTGCAGCAGGCGCTCCGCAGCCTGTTCGCGGTCGCCGAGGCCTATCCGCAGCTGCAGGCGAGCCAGAACTTCCTTCAGGTGCAGCAGGCCCTCGTCGACACCGAGGACAAGATCCAGGCTGCGCGCCGCTTCTACAACGGCGGGGTCCGCGAGCTGAACACCAAGATCAAGGTCTTCCCCAACAATCTCTTCGCCAAGGGACTCGGATTCACCGAGCGCGAGTTCTTCGAGGTCGCCGACAGCGGCGCGATCTCCGAGCCGCCACGCGTGCAGTTCTGATGTGTCACAAGGCCCGATGCGCACCAGCGCATCGGGCCTTCTGCATGTCCGGCCGCCCGTGGCGAGTCGATCCCGGGGCCTGAGCGTCGCTCACCAGACGTCGAGCTCCACAGCGTCACCCTCGACGGTCACGCCGCCGCGGAGCATCCAGGAGTCCGTGCGATACGTCTCGGTCCTCGGACTGCCGTCCTGACCTGTGCCAGACACGGTGGCGACGAGGACGCCCCCGTCGGCGACGAATCCACCGTCCGTGAGCTCCAGGACCGGCAGCTGCTCTATGCGGAACCGGACGTCGTCGACCGAGGCGAACTCGGTGCCCCAGGGGATCCTGATCCCGCATCCGTCGGGAACGGCGTCATCGGAGACCTCCGCAGACGTGCACTCCTCGAGGTGGTCGTCCAGCGCCTGCTGTGCGGTCGTGCGCACATCGATCTCAGGCGTCGGTGCGCTGCTCGTCGCCGGGGGACCGGCAGCAGGGGACACATCGCCGGATGACAGCCACAGCCATGATGCCGCCACCACGACGACGAGAGCGGCACCGACGCCGCCGATCGCCCATGCCCTGCGGCGGTTCACGAGGGCACCTCTCTCGCGTGCACATGGCGACGCACGGACGTGTCCGGGTGAACCGAGAGTGCGGCGTGAAGAGCCTCTGCCGCGGTGCCCCACCGCGAGACCGAGACATGCGCGAGGCCCTGCCATTCCGCTGCGAGCGCCAGCTCTGCGGCGATCCGCTCAGCGTCGGCGTCAGGCCTGGCCTGAGGCTCCCACCAGGCCGACTGCACCTGAAGCGTCGACGTCGCGCGGTCGGCCTTCAGATCGACGCGGGCCACGATCCGGTCGCCGACGAGCACGGGCAGCGAGTAGTAGCCGTATCGCCGCTTGTCGGCGGGGACGTAGATCTCGATCCTGTAGTCGAGCTCGAAGGCGCGCAGCGCTCTGTCGCGGAACCAGACGACGGGATCGAACGGTGTCAGCAGCGCTGACGCGTCGATGCGGCGCGGCAGCACGGCATCCCGATGTCGCCAGCTCGGGAGCGGGCGCCCACCGCGGTCCCAGCCCCGCACCGACACCGGGAGCAACTCGCCCGTGTCGACCAGATCGGCGATCGACTGCGAGACCGCCGCGCGATCGCGGATGCGGTGGTAGTCGGCGAGATCCGACTGCGTCGCGACTCCCGACGAGCGCGCCGCCCGACGTGTGAGCTCGCGGATCGCATCGTCCCGCGGCACGTGGCGCGACAGGATGGCGTCGGGGATCACCTGCTCGGCGAGAGCGTAGCTGCGCTCGAAACCCTTCCGACCGCTGATCGCGACGTCCCCGGTGCGCCACAGGTGCTCGAGCGCGAGCTTGACGTCATCCCAGTCCCACCATGTGCCGCGCTCGCGGGGCGCATCTTCTCGGAGATCCGCCGGTCGCAGTGGGCCCCGCGCCCTGAGCTCGTCCTGCACCCAGCGCAGCGTCCGCGTGTTCAGGCTCATCCACGAGTCGGCCGCCGCCCATCGAGCGCGGAAGTGATCCATCCGGAATCGCCACAGCGGCCAATCCTCGATGGGGATGAACGTCGCCTCATGAGCCATGTACTCGACGTAGTGGGTGGTCCGGGAGTGGAACACCCGATCGAACAGCGCCGGATCGTAGGCTCCCAGACGCGAGAACAGCGGCATGTAGTGCGACCTCGCGAACACGTTGACCGAGTCGATCTGCAGCACGCCCAGCCGATCCATCACCCGGTGGATGTGCCGGGCCGACACCGATGCGGGGCGTGCGCGGGAGAAGCCCTGCGCGGCCAGCGCGATGCGACGGGCCTGGGCGGAGCTGAGGGTCTCGGTCACCTCGTCAGGGTATCTCCGAGCGCCGACATCCGGGCCTCGTACGTCCGGACGCGCGGCGCCCGCGCCGTAGACTTGGGCGATGAGCGAAGAGCTGCGTCCACGGCTGAGAGACCTCTTCCGTCCGCGCCCGGTCTCGCCGGATCGCACGGTGACCACCGAGGCCGATGAAGCCGTCCCGCGAGGACTCCGCATCACGGCCGCATATTCCTGGCGCATCCTGCTGATCGCAGCGGTGGTGGCCGGATTCATCTGGCTCGTGATCGAGCTGAAGCTCCTCGTGATCCCGCTCATGGTCGGCATCCTCATCACGGCTCTGCTGTGGCCGGGATTCCAGTGGATGCTGCGCCACCGGTTCCCGCGCTGGCTGGCAGTGGCGCTGTCGATCATCGGCACGCTCGCGATCGTCTCCCTGCTGCTCTGGCTCGTCATCTGGCAGGTCCGCGCCCAGCTGCCCGACGTGCAGGCGCGGAGTTCCCAGGCGATCGAGGAATTCCGGCAGTTCCTTCTCAACGGACCGCTGCACCTGAGTGAGACGCAGATCCAGGACTACATCGATCAGGGCCTCGGCATCATCGACGAGCAGACGCAGACGCTCCTCAACGGGGCTCTCGCGGTCGGCACGACCGCCGCGCATGTGGTGACCGGCGCGGTCCTCTCACTGTTCATCCTGATCTGCCTGCTCGCCGACGGTCGGGGGATCTGGCGCTGGACGCTGCGCCTGTTCCCGCGCGCGGCGCGACCGGCCGCCGACGCGGCCGCGAGCAACGGCTTCGCGACGATCGTCAACTACGCCCGCACGCAGCTGCTGGTGGCCGCGATCGACGCGGTCGGCATCGGCGTGGGTGCCGCTCTGCTCGGCGTCCCGCTGGCGATACCGGTCGCCGTGCTCGTCTTCCTCGGATCCTTCGTGCCGATCGTCGGTGCGGTCGTGACCGGCGCGATCGCGGTCCTGCTGGCCCTCGTCTACAACGGGCCGTGGATCGCTCTGGCGATGCTGGCCGTCGTGCTCGGCGTGCAGCAGCTCGAGGGGCACATCCTGCAGCCGATCCTGATGGGCTCCGCGGTGAAGGTGCACCCGCTCGCGGTCGTGCTCGTCGTCGCCGGCGGCTCGATGGTCGGCGGCATCCCCGGAGCGCTGTTCGCGGTGCCTCTCGCAGCGTTCGTCAACGTCGCAGCGGTGACCGTCAGCACGGGGTCGTGGAAGACCGGCGACGTCCCGAACGCAGACCTAATCTGGAGCACAGTTCCGCGCGAGCGGAGACGGAGGAATCGATGAGCGCAGTCCCCAGCCTGGACGAGTTCGAGAAGGCAGCTCAGAGTCTGGCTGAGGTGATCACGCGGACGCCGACGTTGCCTTCGCGCGCTCTGTCGGATGTCCTCGGAGCGCCGGTCGTACTCAAGATGGAGAACCTGCAGCGAACGGGGTCCTTCAAGATCCGGGGATCCGCATATCGCCTCTCCCAGCTGAGTGCCGAAGAGCGCGCGCGCGGCGTGGTCGCGGCCTCCGCCGGCAATCACGCGCAGGGCGTCGCCCTCGCGGCGCAGACCCTCGGAATTCCGGCGACCATCTTCGTGCCGATCGGCATCCCGGTGCCCAAGCTGCTGGCGACCAGGAGCTACGGCGCCGAGGTCGTGCTCGAGGGAGAGACGGTCGCGACGTCGCTGCGGCTCGCCGCCGAGTTCGCCGAGCGCACGGGAGCGGTGATCATCCATCCGTTCGACCACCGCGATGTCGTCATCGGCCAGGGCACGCTCGGACTCGAGCTGCTCGAGGATGCTCCGGACGTCGACACGATCGTGCTGGGGATCGGCGGGGGAGGCCTGATCGCCGGTGTCGCCGCTGCGGTGAAGGCGAAGGCCGCCGAGATGGGCCGCACCGTCCGCATCATCGGCGTCCAGGCCGAGAACGCCGCGGCGATGCTTCCCTCGCTCGAAGCGGGATACCCGGTCGACATCGAGACGAAGCCCACGATCGCTGACGGCATCCTGGTCGCGCGCCCCGGCGCCATCCCGTTCGAGATCATCAAGGACCTCGTCGACGAGGTCGTCACGGTGACGGACGACGACCTCGCACGCGCCATCCTCGTGCTGCTCGAGCAGTCCAAGGTGATCGCGGAGCCGGCGGGTGCCGTCGGAGTCGCCGCGATCCTCGCCGGCAAGGTGAAGGCCAGCGGCAAGACCATGGCCGTGGTCTCCGGTGGCAACATCGACCCGCTGCTGCTGCAGCGCGTGGTCTCTCACGGTCTGGCGGCATCCGGCCGGTACCTGACGATCCGCATCCCGCTGCCCGACCGTCCCGGTCAGCTGGCGCGGGTGTCCGAGCTGATCGCGGAGGCCGGCGCCAACGTGATCGAGGCGATGCACACCCGTCACGGGCACGGGCTGCAGATCAGCGAGGTCTTCCTCGAGCTCAGCGTCGAGACGCGGGGCACCGAGCATTCCGAGCACACCCTCGACACCCTCCGTCGTGCCGGCTTCCAGCCGATGATCGTTCCGGACTGACCCGCGACGACAGAAGGCCCCGTCCATTCGGACGGGGCCTTCTGTCGTCGCGGAACGCGCGCGTGATCGGAGCGCGTCAGCCGGTGTAGGTCTCGACGTTCACGATCTCGACCGAGATCGCGCGGCCGTTCGGCGCCTCGTACGAGGACTTCTCGCCGACCTTGAGTCCGAGGATCGCCTGTCCGAGCGGGCTGGCCTCGCTGTACACGTCGAGGTCGCTGCCCACGGCGATCTCACGGCTGCCGAGGAGGAAGACCTCTTCGCCACCGGCGACCACGGCGGTCACGACCGTGCCGGGCTCGACGATGCCGCGGCTCGCGGGCGCCTCGCCGACCTTGGCGGTCTTGAGAAGGTTCTCGAGGGTGCGGATCCGCGCCTCCTGCTTGCCCTGCTCGTCCTTGGCGGCGTGGTACCCGCCGTTCTCCTTGAGGTCGCCCTCTTCGCGTGCCGCTTCGATGCGCTTGGCGATCTCTTCGCGACCGGTGGTGGAGAGGTGCTCGAGCTCGGCGACGAGCCGGTCATACGCTTCCTGCGTGAGGAAGGGAACCTGAGCGTCAGTAGACATGACGAAGCTCCTTCGTTAGGTACCCGGCGACGTTCCGCGGGGGATATGCCAAGACGCCCCGGCACGGTGCCAGGGCGTCATCTGTCTGGCTCGAGTCTAAGCGACCCAGCAGCTGTTCACCAAACCTGTCGTGGCGCTCGAGACGGTGGGAACCGTGGCAGAGAGCGCCTGCGAATGGGCATCTCCGGCGGGGATCTCGACGACCTTCCAGCCGACGACCCCGAACTCCTCGTCCAGCGCCTCGACGATGCAGGCCACGTCCTTGCCCTGCACCCCGGTGATCTGGAAGCGCACGGTGACGCTGTGCTCATCCACCAGATCGAAGCCGAGATCGTCGGAGTCGACCGCGTTCATCTGCGCCGCGACGATCATCCAGCCGAACGCGCCGACGAGAAGTGCCGCGATGGCGATCAGGACGATCCATGGCCCCCGGCGGGAGCGGGTGCGACCGTAGCGGTCGTCGAGCTGTTGTGCGGTCGTCACGGGGTGGGTCTTCCGGTCGTTAGGCTGGTAACTCCAGGTTATGCGACCTGCGCATGAAAGGCAGACTCCATGCTCGCTCTGACCGAGACACCGATGCCGACGCCCACGATGACGGTGGCACCGGAGCTGGTCACGCCCGGATTCGTCGGCTTCGCCGCCGTCGTGATCATCCTGATCGCGGTGATCCTGCTGATCCTCGACATGAACCGTCGCATCCGTCGGGTCCGCTACCGCGAAGAGGTCAGGGATGAGCTCGACGCCGAAGAGGCCGCGCGGGCGGCTGACGAGGCGACCGAGACGGATGCCGACCTGCCGATCGTGCGCGAGGGCGACGACGACCCCGAGAAGCGCTGACCGAGCCTTCGGCGGGTCAGGCCCCGAGTGACGGGGACAGCGGTGCGAGGGCGATGAGCAGACACGCGACCCAGTGGCACAGGAAAGCGAGCACCGTGCATACGTGGAAGATCTCGTGGAACCCGAAATGGCCGGGCCACGGGTTGGGCTTCTTGATCGCGTAGACGACCGCGCCGCCCGTATAGAGGAGCCCTCCGACGATGACGAGCACCATCATCGTGGCGTTCGCGACGAAGAGGTCGGCGAGGTACATCACCGCAGCCCAGCCCAGAAGTAGGTAGAGGGCGACGTACAGCCACCGCGGAGCATTGATCCAGAACACCCGGAACAGGATGCCGAGAAGCGCCCCGCTCCACACGAACACGAGCAGCAGGGCGCCCTTCTGAGGGGGCAGCGCGAGCACGGCGAGCGGCGTATAGGTGCCGGCGATCAGCAGCAGGATGTTCGCGTGGTCGATCCGCTTGAGGATCACCTTGACCTTCGGGCTCCAGTCGATCCGGTGATAGAGAGCGGAGTTGCCGAAGAGCAGCAGCGAGGTGGCCATGAACACGGCGGCGGCCCACTTGGCCGCGCCGCCCTGCGCGACGGTGATCAGCACCACCCCGGCGACGATCGCGACGGGGAACGTGGCCGCGTGGATCCAGCCGCGCCAGGTCGGCTTGATCTCGACGGCGGCGTCGTGCGCCGCCTCCTCCAGGAGGGGCAGCTGGGGGACGTCAGGTACCGAGGAGTCGGGAGTGCTCACGCCTTCACTCTATGCGGGCTCCCATGCAGGCGAGCGTACATATCCTGAGCGTCGGCCCTGGGTCCGCCGACGCCGACACGATAGCGTAGGGAGGTGATGACACGCGATGGTCAGGGGCGGGGGCCGCTGTACCGCCTCTACACCAGCCGGCTGCGCCGCCATCTCGATCCGGAGACCGTTCCCCATCACGTCGCCATGATGATCGACGGCAATCGGCGCTGGGCCAGGCAGCTCGGCTACGAGACTCCCGCGGAGGGACACAGGGCGGGTGCCGCCAAGATGCGCGAGTTCCTCGGCTGGTGCGATGAACTCGGGGTGCGGGTCGTGTCGCTGTATCTCCTGTCGAGCGACAACCTGCGAAAGCGCGACTCCGCCGAGCTCGCCGATCTGATCGAGATCATCGCCGAGCTCGCCGAGGCACTGTCGCGCGAGGGCAATTGGCGTGTGAAGCACGTCGGACGCTCCGACATCCTTCCCGCGGAGCTCGCGAAGGTGCTGGACGACGCACAGGAGCGCACGCGCGACCACACCGGCCTCCACGTCAACCTCGCGGTCGGCTACGGCGGACGCAACGAGATCGTCGATGCGGTGCGCAGCATCGTCACGGCGCATCAGGCGTCCGGCGGCACGATCGAGGACCTCGCCGCTCATCTGACCCCCGAGATGATCGGGGAGCATCTGTACACCGGCGGCCAGCCGGACCCCGATCTCGTCATCCGCACGAGCGGCGAGCAGCGTCTGAGCGACTTCCTGCTCTGGCAGAGCGCCCACAGCGAGTTCTACTTCGTGGAGGCGCTCGGGCCGGACCTGCGCCAGGTCGACTTCCTCCGCGCGATCCGCGACTTCGCCGACCGTGACCGGCGCTTCGGCCGCTGACCTCGCCGACGACGCCACCCCGCGTTAACCAACACGTAACGAACTCGTGGCGTGTCGAGTTCGTCAAATGTCGGCGGCTGGTCGTAGCTTCTAGGCATCGGGCAAGGTGCCCGTCGGGTCGGCCTCAGGATGACGACTCGTGACCCCCTGGTCGACTCGTTCGAATAACCGGGAGTTCCCCGGGTCGGGAGTGGGTCGTGACCTCACGTACAGCGCAGCAGTCCACCAGCACCGCGCAGCAGTCCACCCGTAAGACGACGATGCGAGCGGGGGCGGAGGGTCCTGATCAGGATCTTCGGACCTATGTGCTCGACACGTCCGTCCTGCTGAGCGATCCGCAGGCGTTCTTCCGGTTCGCCGAGCACTCGGTCGTCCTTCCGGTGGTGGTCATCACCGAACTCGAAGGCAAGCGGCACGACCCGGAGATCGGATACTTCGCCCGTCAGGCGCTTCGCCACCTCGATGACCTTCGTGTCGAGCACGGACGGCTGGACTTCCCCGTCGAGGTCGGCGAGGGCGGCACGCTTCGGGTCGAGCTGGCCAACACGGACTCCTCGGTGCTCCCGGCCGGCATCCGGCTGAGCGACAACGACACCCGCATCCTCTCGGTCGCGATGAACCTCGCGCAGGACGGTCAGGACGTCACGATCGTCTCGAAGGACCTCCCGATGCGCGTCAAGGCGGCCTCGCTCGGTCTGCGTGCCGAGGAGTACCTCGCCGAGCAGGCCGTCGATTCGGGATGGACCGGAATCACCACCCTCGACCTGTCCGGTGACGAGATCAGCGATCTCTACGAGAGCGAGGTGGGCATCAGCGAAGATGCGAGGGGCCTGCCGGTGAACACCGGGCTCATCATCCACTCCGAGCGCGGTTCCGCACTCGGCAGGATCACGGGAGACGGCGAGTACAAGCTCGTCCGCGGCGACCGCGACATCTTCGGCATGCACGGGCGGTCCGCCGAGCAGCGGATCGCGATCGACCTGCTCACCGACCCGGACATCGGCATCGTCTCGCTGGGCGGGCGCGCGGGCACCGGAAAGTCCGCCCTGGCTCTCTGCGCCGGCCTCGAGGCGGTGCTCGAACGACAGCAGCAGAAGAAGATCATCGTCTTCCGCCCGCTGTTCGCCGTCGGAGGCCAGGAGCTCGGCTACCTGCCCGGCGATCAGGGCGAGAAGATGGGCCCGTGGGGGCAGGCGGTGTTCGACACGCTCGGTTCGGTCGTGTCCGGCAACGTCATGGAGGAGGTCGTCGAACGGGGCATTCTCGAGGTGCTCCCGCTCACGCACATCCGCGGTCGGTCGCTGCACGACGCGTTCGTGATCGTCGACGAGGCGCAGTCGCTCGAGCGCAACGTGCTGCTGACCGTCCTCAGCCGCATGGGGCAGAACTCGCGCGTGATCCTGACCCACGACGTCGGCCAGCGCGACAACCTCCGTGTCGGCCGTCATGACGGCATCGCCAGCGTGATCGAGACGCTCAAGGGGCATGACCTGTTCGCCCACGTGACGCTGATGCGGTCCGAGCGCTCCGCGATCGCCGCCCTGGTGACCGAGCTTCTCGAAGGGGGCGAACTCAGCTGACCTGAGTGGTCCGACAGCGGATGCCGTGATGTCACGGCATCCGCTGTCGCATGTTCCGGCGGATGCGTCGGCGATTCGCTTCCGTCGGCGTGGTCGTCGGATTACGCTCGTGGCACCGAACGCAGACGATGGAGTGATGCGCCATGAGTGACACAACGAAGACTGTCGAAGACCACTCGCTTCCCCCGGTGGCTGTCGATGAGAAGCCGCGCTGGACACCGCTGAAGATCGTCCTCTGGGCGGCGATCGCGCTACTGGGCGGTGTCGCCTGGACGATGCTCGCCATCGTCAGAGGCGAGACGGTGAACGCGATCTGGTTCGTGTTCGCGGCGGTCTGCACCTATCTCGTCTTCTACCGTTTCTACTCGAAGTTCATCGAGCGCAACCTCGTCAAGCCGAACGACCGACGCGCGACACCCGCCGAGTACAAGGCGGACGGCAAGGACTACGTCGCGACCGACCGTCGAGTGCTGTTCGGACACCACTTCGCCGCGATCGCGGGTGCCGGCCCTCTCGTGGGACCCGTGCTCGCCGCGCAGATGGGCTACCTGCCGGGCACGATCTGGATCATCGTCGGAGTCGTCCTGGCGGGTGCCGTGCAGGACTACCTCGTGATGTTCTTCTCGATGCGCCGGGGCGGGCGCTCTCTCGGCCAGATGGCCCGCGACGAGCTCGGTCGATTCGGCGGCACGGCGGCCATCGTCGCCACACTCCTCATCATGATCATCATCACGGCGATCCTCGCTCTCGTCGTGGTGAACGCCCTCGGCGAGAGCCCCTGGGGCGTGTTCTCCGTGGCCATGACGATCCCGATCGCCCTGTTCATGGGTGCGTACCTCCGGTGGATCCGACCAGGCAAGATCACCGAGGTGTCGCTCATCGGGTTCGTGCTCCTGATGGCGGCGATCATCGGCGGCGGGATGGTCGCCGAGACCGACTGGGGTCAGGCGGTCTTCACCCTCGACCGCACGACGATCGCGTGGGGGATCATCATCTACGGCTTCATCGCCGCGGTGCTGCCGGTGTGGATGCTGCTCGCTCCGCGCGACTACCTCTCGACCTTCATGAAGATCGGCGTGATCGTGGCACTCGCCGTCGCGATTCTTTTCGTGCGGCCCGAGATCACCGTCCCGGCCTTCAGTGAATTCGCTGCGGGGGAGACGGGGCCGGTCTGGGCGGGTTCCCTCTTCCCGTTCCTGTTCGTGACGATCGCCTGCGGGGCGCTGAGCGGATTCCATGCGCTCATCGCGTCGGGCACCACGCCGAAGATGATCGAGAAGGAGAAGCAGACCCGCTTCATCGGCTACGGCGGCATGCTCATGGAGTCGTTCGTCGCGATCATGGCGCTCGTCGCCGCGATCTCGATCGACCGTGGTCTGTACTTCGCGATGAACTCCTCGCCGGCCGCGACCCTCGGCACCGTCGAAGGCGCCGTGCAGTTCGTCAACAGCCTCGGGCTGACGGGTGTGAACCTGACCCCCGAGATGCTCACGAGCACGGCCGAAGCTGTGGGGGAGGAGTCGATCGTCTCCCGCACCGGCGGTGCGCCGACCCTCGCTCTCGGCCTCGCGCACATCATGCAGCAGTGGATCGGCGGCACCGGGATGATGGCGTTCTGGTATCACTTCGCGATCATGTTCGAGGCGCTGTTCATCCTGACCGCAGTGGATGCCGGCACCCGTGTCGCGCGATTCATGCTGCAGGACTCGGTCGGCAACGTCATCCCCCGTTTCAAGGACACGTCGTGGCGGGTCGGGGCCTGGATCTGCACGGCGGTGATGGTCGCGGGCTGGGGCGCGGTGCTGATCATGGGCGTCACGGACCCTCTCGGCGGCATCAACACCCTGTTCCCGTTGTTCGGCATCGCCAACCAGCTGCTGGCGGCCATCGCGCTCGCCGTGGTGCTCACCATCGTCGCCCGCAGGCGCACGTTCACGGTTCTCTGGGTGGTCGCTCTGCCGCTGGCATTCGTGACGGTCGTCACCGTCACGGCGTCGCTGCAGAAGATCTTCTCGAGCGTGCCGCAGGTCGGCTACTTCGCCAATCACGTCGCCTTCCGAGACGCGCTCGCTGCGGGCGAGACGTCGTTCGGCACGGCGACCAGCGTCGCCGCGATGGAGGCGGTGGTGCGCAACACGATGATCCAGGGCATCCTGTCGGTGACTTTCCTCGTGCTGTCTGTGATCGTCATCACGATCTCGATCGTCAAGGTCATCCAGGCGGTGCGACCCGGGCCGATCATCGACCACGAAGACCCGGAGGTGCCGTCGCGTCGGTTCGCTCCGGCAGGCCTCATCGCCTCACCGGAGGAGCGCGCGGTCGAGAAGGAGTGGAACGCGCTGCCCTCGTCCGCCCAGCCGACGAGGGGGCACTGATGTCTGTGGCGGTGACCGACGCGGCGCGCAGGATCTGGCACTCCGTCGCCTGGTACATGAACGGCGTGACAGGGCAGTCGCGGTACACGGCCTACGTCGCGCACGAACGGGAGCGGCATCCCGAGCGAGAGCCGCTCACCGAGCGCGAGTTCTGGCGGGCGCACTACGCCCAGCAGGATGCCGACCCCGGAGCCCGGTGCTGCTGAGGGGCAGACGACGGATGCCGCAGGGAACGAGTCCCTGCGGCATCCGTCGTGTCAGTATCCGGTGATCAACCCGGGTGGGTCATCGACAGCAGGTCGAGCTTCTCGTCGAGCTGCTCGAGCGTCAGGTCCCCGCGCTCGACATAGCCGAGGTCGATCACGGCGTCGCGCACCGTGATGCCCTTCGCGACCGAGTGCTTGGCGATCTTCGCCGCAGCCTCGTAGCCGATGAGCTTGTTGAGCGGGGTGACGATCGACGGGCTCATTCCGGCGAAAGCCGCCGCGCGGTCGAGGTTCGCCTGCAGTCCGTCGACGGTCTTGTCGGCGAGCACGCGCGAGGCGTTGGCGAGCAGACGGATCGACTCGAGAACGGCGGTGCCCATGACCGGGATCGCGACGTTGAGCTCGAACGAGCCGGATGCTCCGGCCCAGGCGACGGTCGCGTCGTTGCCGATCACTCGTGCGCACACCATCAGCACGGCCTCGGGGACGACCGGGTTCACCTTTCCGGGCATGATCGAGGAACCCGGCTGCAGGTCGGGGATGTGCAGTTCGCCGAGTCCGGTGTTGGGGCCGGAGCCCATCCAGCGCAGGTCGTTGTTGATCTTGGTCAGCGAGACGGCGATCGTGCGCAGCGCGCCGGACGCCTCGACGAGACCGTCGCGGTTGGCCTGTGCCTCGAAGTGATCCTTGGCCTCGGTGATCGGAAGCTCGGTCTCGGCTGCGAGCAGTTCGATGACCTTCTGCGGGAACCCGAGCGGCGTGTTGATGCCGGTGCCGGTGGCGGTGCCGCCGAGCGGGACCTCGGCGACGCGGGGGAGCGCCGACTGCACGCGCTCGATGCCGAGGCGCATCTGACGGGCGTAGCCGCCGAACTCCTGGCCCAGGGTGACGGGAGTGGCGTCCATGAGGTGCGTGCGACCCGACTTCACCGCGTCCTTCCACAGCTCGGCCTTCGCCTCGAAGGCGACGGCGAGGTGGTCGAGCGCGGGGATGAGGGTGTCGATGAGCGCCTGCGTGACCGCGATGTGCACCGAGGTCGGGAACACGTCGTTCGACGACTGCGAGGCGTTCACATGGTCGTTCGGGTGCACATCCGCACCGAGGATGCGCGTCGCGAGGGTCGCGAGCACCTCGTTCATGTTCATGTTCGACGACGTGCCGGAGCCCGTCTGGTAGGTGTCGACGGGGAACTCGCCGTCATGTGCACCGGATGCGACCTCGTCGGCGGCCTGGGCGATCGCGTCCGCGATGGCCCCATCGAGCGTGCCCAGCTCCTTGTTCGCGAGCGCGGCGGCCTTCTTGATGCGCGCGAGGGCGGCGATCTGCGTGGATTCGAGGCCCTTGCCCGAGATCGGGAAGTTCTCGACGGCGCGCTGCGTCTGTGCGCCGTAGAGCGCGTTCACGGGAACCCGCACCTCGCCCATCGTGTCGTGCTCGATGCGGTAGCCCTGCGCGTCTGCGCCGCTGTGCTGGTCGGTCATTCCGAACCCTCCTTGGTTGCGGGGCTGTGCCCCTCGGTGTCGTTTCCGTCTGTGTCGAGTCCGACCGTGATGACGGGAATCGCGGTTCCCTCGGCCAGACGGTAGTTGGCGCCGACGATGCCCAGACGACCCTCGGCGACGGCGTGGGAGATCACCTCGGACGACTGCAGCAGGTCGCGGACCGTGTTGCGCAGGTGCTCCTGGCCGACCAGGTCGGCGTCGATCTCGGCGACCGTGGTCCCGCCGCTCTCGACGAGCACCTTCCGGGCCGCAGGCACGATCGGTGCGATGAGCTTCCAGATGTGCGGCGGCAGCGGCGCCGCGTCGATCGCGGTGCCGTCGATGGCGGCGCGCACAGCACCGCACGAGTCGTGTGCGAGCACGACGATCAGGGGGACGTTCAGCACCGCGACCGCGTACTCGAGGCTCGCGACGATCGACTCGCCGATCACCTGACCGGCATTGCGGACGACGAACAGGTCGCCGAGCCCCAGGTCGAAGATGATCTCCGCGGCCAGCCGGGAGTCGGAGCATCCGAACAGGGTGGCGACAGGATGCTGCGCCGCAGCCAGGTGCTTGCGTCGGGCGACATCCTGATTCGGGTGCCGCGGGGCGTCATCGACGAATCGCTGGTTGCCCTCCTGCATCTGCTTCCAGGCGGCGGCGGGCGTGAGCGTGTCTGTCATGAGGGCTACTCCGAGAGGTCGCGGATCTGGGGGACGAGGGACTCGGCGAGCTCGGCGGTGGAGTCGGCGGAGCGTGAGCCGTAGAGCAGCAGGTAGTCGTCACCCGCCTGGGTGCCGATCGCATAGGTGATGTTCTGCTTCGCACCGGCATCGCCGAGGTCGTAGACGTCCCACTCCAGCCCGCCGATCGATGTCGTGTCCGTCGGCGCGGTTCCGTTGAGGCGCTGCGGGGCCCAGGCTGCGTCGGCGTCGAAGGCCTGTGCCAGCTTGATGAATCCGCGCTCATCCTCGGCTGACGGGGCGAGGGTGACATCCCAGACCGTCGTCGCGCCGCTCGTGAGCTCGGCCGTGTTGACTCTCCAGAAGTCGGCCAGGTCGGGCACGATCACCGGGCGGTCCATGGTGGACTCCACGTCCGCGGCTACGCCGACCACGTCGATCTTCTGGGCGGTCGCGGGTTCGCCACGGGGAACTGCGAGCACGATCACCGTGACGATGGCCAGCGTGACGATCAGAGCGGCCACCAGGCTGCGCACCGTCTGGCTCGAGCGATAGGCCTTGCTCGACGCGGCCTTGCGGGCCGCCGTCTCTTCGGGGGTCTCCGGCCGGCCCAGCTCGGCGACGATGGGAGCGGGCTTGCTCATGAGTCGTCTCCGTCGGCGGCACCGGTCGACGTGGCACGGGCGGCCTCGAGGCGACGCTTGGCGCCGAGCAGCCATTCCTCGCAGCGGGCCGCCAGGGCCTCGCCGCGCTCCCAGAGAGCGAGCGACTGCTCGAGGGTCGGAGCACCCTGTTCGAGCTCGGATACGACCTTCACGAGCTCATCGCGAGCGGCCTCGAATGACAGCGTGTCCACAGGGGTGTCGTTCGGCGCACTCACGCCTCCATCCTACGCGGTGCGCGGGACCCGCTCATCCGGAGCGGGGCACCGGTGCTTCCGCGATCTCGCCCTCGGAACGGGCCGCGACGGAGCCGCGGTCGACCGTGATCGTCAGGCTGCTGCCGGCCGGAGCGTCGGCGGCGTCGCGGAGGATCACTCCGCCCTCGAGATGGGCGATCGCATAGCCGCGCGACAGCGTGGCCGCGGGGGAGAGCGCCCGCAGTGAGGCTCGCAGCTCGCTCGTCGCACGGCCGGCCGCATCGTGCTGACGGGTGATCGTGTCGCGTCCCCGCGAAAGCAGCAGCCACACGTCCTGAGAACGCGACTCGATGATCGGGTCGGGGGAGCGCAGCGAGGGACGGGACCGCAGCTGCTCGAGCTGTGCGATGTCGTGCGACAGCCGCTGCGTCAGTCGGGTCGTGGCTCGGGATCGCAGCTGGGCGATCAGCGCCCGCTGCTCGCTGACGTCGGGTACGACGCGCTTCGCGGCATCCGTCGGAGTCGATGCGCGCAGGTCGGCCACGTCGTCCAGAAGCGGATGATCGTTCTCGTGTCCGATCGCGCTGACGATCGGAGTCGTTGCCGCGGCCACAGCCCGGACGAGTCGTTCGTCACTGAATCCGAGCAGCGTCTGCGGATCGCCGCCGCCGCGGGCGATGACGATCACGTCGACATCCGGGTCGGCGTCCAGTCGTGCCAGAGCGGCGAGGGTCTCGGGGACGCACCGGTCGCCCTGAACAGCCGCATACTCCGTGCGGAAGCGCACCTGGGGCCAACGCAACTCGGCGTTGCGGTGCACGTCCTTCTCGGCATCCGACTTCTCTCCCGTGATCAGGCCGATCACATGGGGGAGGAACGGGAGGCGCTTCTTTCGCGAGGCGTCGAACAGGCCCTCCTGGCGCAGCTGCAGTCGCAGCTTCTCCAGCTTCTCCAGCTGATCGCCGAGGCCCACGTGCTTCATCGCCGAGACGGCGAAGCTGAAATCGCCGGCCTTGACGAAGTAGTCGGCCTTGACGGCGGCGACGACATGGTCGCCGACAGCCAGATCGCCGGGGATCCGCGGGCGCACACTCGACCAGATCCTGATGGAGATCTGCGCGTCGGAGCGGGTGTCCTTGAGCCGGGCGAAGATGTTGCCCCCGCGCACGTTCCAGGAGGTGATCTCGCCTTCGACCCACACCGTGTTCCAGCGCGCCACGAAGTCGCGGATCGTCGCGTTCAGGCGTGCGACCGAGGTCGGTGCGTCGGCCGAGGAGTCGCGCGGGGCGACCGCATCCGCCGGCGGAGTCTCGCCAGGACGCGTCGATGCTTCGAAGACCGTCATGCGCTCGGTGCCCCTTCCCGCTCCTGCTCAGGTTCTCGGCGGTAGAATTCAAGGGTGACCTCGACTGCCGTTCATCTGCCTCTGCCGCGCATCCCCCGAGTACGTGGGGCGGCCGGGCGGCTTCAGGATAACCCGGTCGTCGGCAACAAGCGTGTTCTGCTCGCCGCTCCGCGCGGATACTGCGCCGGCGTCGACCGGGCTGTGGTCGCCGTCGAGAAGGCGCTCGAGCGCTACGGCGCGCCGGTCTACGTGCGCAAGCAGATCGTGCACAACATCCACGTCGTCACCGAGCTCGAGGAGAAGGGCGCGATCTTCGTCGAGGAGGTCGACGAGGTTCCCGAGGGCGCTCACGTCGTCTTCAGTGCGCACGGAGTCTCGCCCGCGGTCGTCGAGGCGGCGTCGGACCGCGGCCTGCACGCCATCGACGCGACCTGCCCGCTGGTCACCAAGGTTCACCGCGAGGCAGTGCGTTTCGCCCGCGACGATTTCGAGATCCTGCTCATCGGTCACGAGGGGCACGAAGAGGTCGAGGGCACCGCGGGAGAGGCTCCCGAGCACGTGACCATCGTGAACTCGCCCGCCGAAGCCGACACCGTGCAGGTGAAGGACCCCTCGAAGGTGGTCTGGCTCTCGCAGACCACGCTCTCGGTCGACGAGACCATGGAGACCGTGAACCGACTGCGGGCCCGGTTCCCCGAGATGCACAATCCGCCGTCCGATGACATCTGCTACGCCACGCAGAACCGCCAGGTCGCCATCAAGAAGGTCGCGGCGAACGCCGACCTCGTGATCGTCGTCGGTTCCTCGAACTCGTCGAATTCGGTGCGCCTCGTCGAGGTCGCGCTCGAATACGGCGCGAAGGCCGCCTATCGCGTGGACTACGCCGAAGAGGTCAAGCAGGAGTGGCTCGACGGCGTTGCGACTGTCGGTGTCACCAGCGGCGCCTCCGTGCCCGAGGTGCTGGTTCGCGAGGTCCTCGACGCACTCGACGGAGCGGGTTACCGCGACGTCGAAGAGGTCAAGACGGCGGAGGAGGACCTCATGTTCTCCCTGCCCAAGGAGCTGCGACAGGATGCCGCGGGTCAGCGAGATGCGCGTGCGCTGGGAGGCCGTTCCTCCAGCGGGAACGCCTGACGGTGGCCGCCACAGAGGCGGCGCCGACGCTGATCGGCTCGGTGCAGCGCGCGCTCCGACTCGTCGACATGGTCGCGAACTCTCCGCGCCCGGTGCCGGTCAAGACTCTCGCCATGCGAACCGGCCTCACCCCGGGCACGACCTACAACCTCGTGCGCACACTGGTGCATGAGGGGTATCTCGTGAGCGAGCCCGACGGTCTGGTCCTCGGCGAGAACTTCCCCGCTTTCCGGCTGCAGTCCGACGCCGGGGGCGTGTTCTTCGCGCATGTCCGCATGGCCCTGCGTCAGACCGCCGACGAGGTGGGTGCTTCCGCATACCTGTCCCGCTATCAGGACGGCGAAGTGCACCTCATCGACATCGTGGATGCCCCGCGCAGTCCTCGGCTCGATCTGTGGGTGGGTCTGGATTCGAGCGCGCATGCCACGGCGCTCGGCAAGCAGATCCTCAGCGATCTGAGCGGAGAGGAGCGTGACGACTATCTCTCGCGGCATCCGCTGGAGGAACTCACGTCTCGCACGATCAGTGACCGGCGTGCGCTGATCGCGGAGCTCGACCGCTCTCCGGGATTCGCCGTGGACCGCGAGGAGTATGCCATCGGCAACACCTGCATCGCCGTTCCCGTGATCGCCCCGAGCGTCAGAGCCTCACTCGCCGTCTCGCTTCCTGTGGGACACCCGCGCTTCGATCGCGGCCTGCTCGGGAAGCTCAAGCTCGTGGCGAGGCGGTTGTCCATGCAGTTGGGGGCGGACGCTCTGGGCGGCGGCGCAGCCCGTCTGGCGACGCCGATCTGACGCAGCACGTGTCGCCCGTCTGATGCTCTTCACTATCTGAAGAAGTGCCTCTGGTGCTCGGGCACGCGCTTTCCTAACATGTGAGGTGTAGTCGTCTGTGCAATCGGCGCTACAGGTGGAGGAATGTCCCCAGCGTTCCTCACCCCACTTGGATGACGAGCGTCCCCAGCGTTCCGAGTCCGCGGCCCCGAGGAGTCCCCACTCCTCCGGGGCCGCCATTCTTTTGACGCCCGCAGTCTGTGAGTCGTGCAGAGACCGGGCGGATAGCATGGCCGAATGACCGATCAGCGTCCTCAGTACGGCGAAATCGCGACCCTCGAAGAGCAGCGGAGGGCAGCAGGGCTGCCGCCGCTGGGCGAGGTGCCGGCTGTGGATGTGAGCGGGACCGAGAACGCGCCCGCTCCCGGTGACCGAGTCCCGTCCGCATCGGCAGCGGCTCGTCCGCGTCCCGTCGATCGCTTCGTGACCATCGCACTGCTCGCCTACGGGCTGATCAATGTCGTGATGACAGGACTGTCATACCTCGACTTCTCCACCGCGATGAATCAGATGATGACGGTGCTCGGCGTGGACGGCGAGTTCACCAACTTCGCTGAGGGCCGGATCTGGGGCACCGTCGCGGCGATCGTGCTCGCCGTGGGCTGGTCGCTCACCGCTTTCCTGTCGATCCGCCGCCTGCGCGCCGGCAAGCTCTCGTGGTGGGTTCCGCTGGTCGGTGCGGCCGTGACCCTGCTCGTGGCGTCTGTATGCGCCGCGATTCCGCTGATGAACGACCCGGCGTTCATCGACTTCGTCGCCAAGACGGCGGGTGGATGACCCCGTGAAACAGGAGATGCCCCCGGCCGTTCGGTCGGGGGCATCTGCGTTGTCAGGCTGGATCAGCTCTGGGACTGGCCGTACGAGCCGAGCTGGCGCGTGGACTCGACGACGCGAGCGGCCATGGCCGTCTCCGCGATCTTGCCCCAGGCGCGCGGGTCATACTGCTTCTTGTTGCCGACCTCGCCGTCGACCTTGAGCACACCGTCGTAGTTCTTGAACATGTAGTCCGCGATGGCACGCGTGTAGGCGTACTGCGTGTCGGTGTCGATGTTCATCTTGATGACGCCGTTGGCCACCGCGAGGGCGATCTCCTCATCGGTCGAACCAGAACCGCCGTGGAAGACGAGGTCGAGCGGCTTCGCGCCGGTGTTGTACTTCTCGGCGACCTGCTGCTGGATCTCTCCGAGGAGCTCGGGACGCAGCTTCACTCCGCCCGGCTTGTAGACGCCGTGGACGTTGCCGAACGTGAGGGCTGCGATGTAGCGCCCCTGCTCGCCGAGACCGAGCGCCTGTACGGCCTGGTCGACGTCCGCGAACGTCGTGTAGAGGGCATCGTTGGATCCCTCGTGCGCCACACCGTCTTCCTCGCCGCCGACGACGCCGATCTCGACCTCGAGGATGGCGTTGATGTTCTTCATGCGGGGCAGGAGATCCTTGGCGATCTCGATGTTCTCCGCGAGCGGGACGGCCGAGCCGTCCCACATGTGGGACTGGAAGATCGGGTTGCGTCCCGCCTTGACCTCGTCTTCGGAGGCGGAGATCAGCGGCTCGACGAAGCCGGCGAGAGCATCCTTCGGGCAGTGGTCGGTGTGCAGCGCGACGGTGATCGGGTAGTTCTTCGCGACCTCGGTCGCGAAGCGCGCGAAGGCGAGTGCGCCGGTCGCGCGGGCCTTGACCGTGTGGCCGGCGAAGTAGTCGGCGCCGCCGGTGGTGACCTGGATGATTCCGTCGGAACCTGCCTCGGTCAGGCCCTGGAGGACCGAGTTGATGGTCTGCGAGCTCGAGACGTTGAAAGCCGGGTACGCGAAGCCGCCGGCCTTCGCGCGGTCGAGCATTTCGGCGTACTGATCCGGGGTGGCGACGGGCATGAGAACTCCTGCGATTTGGGGAAGCCGGGACAGCAGTCACTCTATCGGGGCTGACTGCCCGATGCTGTCGGCGGTGACCGGGCGAGCACGCCCTCCTACCCGTGTGTTAAGAATCGGGATTCCTTCGTCGTCGCTCGACCGAAAACTGCCGTTTCAGACGTTCACACTGGTTAGGCTGACCGCATGGTTAGTCTTACAGCGGATCTCAGCCCCCTTCGTCCCGATCGAAACCTCGCGATGGAGCTGGTGCGGGCCACTGAAGCAGCCGCCATCCGCGCCGTTCCGTTCATCGGTCGTGGCGCGAAGGAGGCGGCGGACGGCGCCGCCGTCGATGCGATGCGTGCCTTCCTCGGGACAGTGGCCTTTCAGGGGCGAGTGGTCATCGGTGAGGGCGAGAAGGACAATGCTCCGATGCTCTTCAACGGCGAAGAGGTCGGCACCGGCAGCGGCCCGGAGTGCGACATCGCGGTCGACCCGATCGATGGCACCTCGCTGACCGCAGCAGGACGTCAGAATGCGCTCTCGGTCATCGCCGTCTCCGATCGCGGATCGATGCTCGACGCGTCCAGCGTCTTCTATATGGACAAGCTCGTCACGGGCCCTGCCGGTGTCGGAGTGGTCGACATCCGCCTGCCGATCGGCGAGAACATCCGCAAGCTCGCGGGGGCTCTCGGCAAGCCGGTGGACGAGATCGTCGTCTCGGTGCTGAACCGTCCGCGTCACGAGCAGCTGATCCAGGAGATCCGGGATGCCGGTGCCGGGACGCGACTCATGAGCGACGGCGACGTCGCCGGCGGGATCAACGCGGCGCGTCACGCGGCCCGAACCGACATGTGCGTCGGGGTGGGCGGCAGCCCCGAGGGAATCGTGACGGCGTGTGCGATCAAGGCTCTCGGCGGTCACATCCAGGGGCGTCTCTGGCCTCGCGACGACGATGAGCGCCAGCGCGGAATCGACGCCGGCCTCGACATGGACAAGGTCTACGAGGCCGACGATCTCGTGCGCGGGGACAACACGATCTTCGTCGCCACCGGCGTCACGGACGGCCAGCTGGTGGCCGGCGTCCGACGCGAGGGCGGCTACATCTACACCGAGAGCGTCGTGCTGCGCGGTGCCTCGGGAACCCTTCGCCGGATCGCCTCGGAGCACCTCGTCTCGAAGTGGCTCTGACTGCCGTGACCTGAGAGCGCGAGTCGGGAACGGGCCCCTCATCGTTACCGACCCGGTACCGCCTGTGCGGTGCTGAGCCGAGCTTTCTCGTGCGTTCGTGTGACAATTGACACTGGATTTGTCGCCGTCGACGGAGCCGCCAGGCACCGCAGGCACAGGAGGGCAGACCGATGACAACGCAGCACACGAATGGTTCCCAGGCCACGCCGACCAAGATCGTGACGACGCCGACCGGCCGGATCATGCGGATCAACGTCGACGAGGCCGGAGTGCCTCTGCCGATCGCGACTCCGGCGGCGCCTGTCGTCAAGACGGCTGTCTCAGATCCCGCTCGACGTGCGGACGTGCTGTTCCGCAAGCGCCTCGACGAGGGGCACGAGATCAGCTCCTGGTGGATGGTCGGAGCTTTCGTCGTGACCAGTGGCCTCGTGATCCTGCTGCTCAGCGGCGTACCGGGCGTCGCCTGATCTCAGCGGCGGGGCTCTTCCGCCTCGACCTGTCGGGATGCCGAATCCAAGTTCGCCGATTCGTCGTCGCTGACCCGGCCGCGAACGTCTCCGACATCGGCCTGGATCGACGTACCCGGCGCAGCGGACGCATCGTCAGCAGCATGGGGGATGCGGAGCTCGGAGCCGATCTCCGCACCGGAGCCGCTCATGAGCTCTGCCGAGGTGAAGCGTCGCGTCTGCGCGGTGATCGCCGGTGGGGCGGAGTCGAGCGTCGACGCGCTGATTCCGGGGAACTGCCTGGCCGTCACGAGCACACGGCTCTCGAGCGAACCCGCGAATCTGTTGTAGCTGTCGACCGTGCGCTCGAGTGCGCGGCGCAGATCGTCGGCATGCCCCGCGAGGACGCCGAGTCGGTCGTAGAGCTGGGTGCCGAGATTCAGCAGCGCGCGCGCCTCGGTCGACACCTCTTGCTGCGTCCAGCTGTAGGCCACGGTCTTGAGCACGGCCCACAGATTCACCGGGGACGCGAGCGCCACCTTCTTCGTGAATGCGTAGTCCAGCAGCGTCGGGTCTTCGTCGATGGCTGCGGCGAGCAGCGACTCGCTCGGCAGGAAGCAGATGACGAACTCAGGACTGGCGTCGAGGCCCGTCCAGTACGCCTTCTTCGCGAGTGCGTCCACGTGCGCGCGAACGGCCTTCACGTGCTTCTGCATGTGGGAGCGACGCTGTGTCTCATGCGCGTCCCCGATCGGCAGTGCCGATGCCTCGAGGTAGGCATCGAGCGGAACCTTGGCGTCGACCGCGATCGATGTGCCGCCGGCGAGATGGATCACCATGTCGGGCCGTCCCTGACCCCGGTCTGACGAGATGCTGGACTGCAGATCGAAGTCGACGTGTCGGATCAGCCCTGCGGCCTCGACGACCCGTCGCAGCTGCGTCTCACCCCAGACCCCTCGTGTGGCGGTCGAGCGCAGTGCTCCGGCGAGCGACTCGGTCGTCGAGCGCAACGCCTCGTCGGACTCCTGCGCGCGCCTGAGCTGCTCCGCGAGCGATCCGAACTGCGCATGACGCTCCTGCTCGATCGCCGAGACCTTCTGCTGCATCTGCTGGAGACTCTCGCGCACGGGAGCGAGAGCGGTGAGCACCGCATTCTGCTGCTGCACCCGCTGCGCCTCGGCGCGCTGCTCGAGCCTCGCGTGCTCGACGGCATCCCGATACAGGTCGTACTGTCGGTCGCGATCGTCTCGAGCTGCGGCGAGCTCGGCTTCGGCGCGAGCGAGGTCTGCTGCTCCGCGCGATCCGCGGAGGAACCACCCCACGGCGGCGCCGGCCGCGAGCGCGACCAGGAGAAGAACGAGCGTGAGAGCATCCATGTGCTCCATGATGCGCTCGGCCACGGACATTCGTCCGGTGCGACTCAGGCGACCGCGCGCTCCGGGGTGGCGAGGACCGGCTCGGTCACTCGCAGCGACAAGGCATCCGCCAGGGAGAAGACGTCGGACGCGCCGTGCCGGCGAGCGGCGTCGATGATGATGTGGGCGCACGCGAGCGCGTCCGCAAGCGCGTCATGGTGCGAGAAGCCGGTGAAGCCCGCAGCCTCTGCGGCCTTCGGGAGTCGGTACGACTCGAGGTCGTAGGTCTTGCGAGCCACCTGCAGGCTGCACAGTGAGCGATACGGCGGGCAGTCGCCGCCGGTGGCCTCGGACGCCCGGCGGAGCACGTTGAGGTCGAAGCCCGCGTTGTGCGCCACGAGCACGTCGGCGCCGGCGAAGGCGCACAGGCGGTCGAACTGATCGGCCCAGGTGGCCGCGTCGATCACGTCGTGGGCGCGGATGCCGTGGATCTTGGTGTTCCACTCCTGGAACTCGTCGTGACCGGCGGGCGGGCGGATCAACCATCCGGCGGTGGCGACGATCCTGCCGTCGCGCACCCGTACGAGGCCGACGGAGCAGGCCGAGGCGGGGCTGGAGTTCGCCGTCTCGAAGTCGATTGCGGTGAAATCCAGTGGCACATCCCCACTCTCTCCCGGCATCCGAGACGCTCCAGGATGACGCGCCGTAGGCTGGCGACATGAGTACCGACCGAGCGACATCCTTCGGCGCCGAGGCCGCGAACTACGAGGCGGGAAGACCCGAGTATCCCTTCGAGGCCGTGTCGTGGATGCTCGATCCGATGCCTCACGGCTCCCGTCGCATCGCCGACGTGGGCGCGGGCACCGGAAAGCTCACACGTGTGCTCGCGCAGGCCCCGGATGCCGAGGTCGTCGCCGTGGATCCGGACGCCGCCATGCTCGCGACACTGCGGCGGAGCGTTCCCGGTGTTCCGACTTTCCAGGGAACAGCCGAACGGATGCCGCTGCCCGACGCCAGCCTCGACGCCGCCGTGCTGGGTCAGGCCTGGCACTGGGTCGAGCCGTCTGCGGCGTCCCTCGAACTCGGACGAGTCGTCCGCACCGGGGGAGTGCTGGGGCTGATCTGGAACATCCGCGACGAACGCGCGGACTGGGTGCGCCGTCTCACTGACATCATGCACAGCAGTCCGGCGGAGGACATGGTCAACGGACCCGGCGCCGACGGCCCGCGCATCGAGGCCCCGTTCACGGGGATCGAGAAGCAGCAGTGGGAGTGGACCCGGGCGATGAACCGGACGCAGTTGCATCAGATGGCGCGCTCGCGCAGCTACCTGATCGCGGCGTCGGACGACGAACGCTCAGAGATCACACGGCAGATGGACGAGCTGTTCGACGAGCTCGGACTCGACGGTGAGGGGACGATCGACCTGCCCTACGTGACGCACGCATTCCGCGCCGTGCGAGCCTGACGCCGACACCCGCAGGGGCTGCGCATCTGCGACCGGTAGACTCGACCCCCGTGGCTCTCACTATCGGAATCGTCGGCCTGCCCAATGTCGGCAAGTCCACCCTCTTCAACGCTCTGACCAAGAACGACGTGCTCGCGGCGAACTATCCGTTCGCGACGATCGAGCCGAACGTCGGGGTGGTGAACCTGCCCGATCCTCGTCTCGACAAGCTCGCCGAGATCTTCGGCAGCGAGCGCATCCTGCCCGCCGCGGTGTCGTTCGTCGACATCGCCGGCATCGTGCGCGGCGCGAGCGAGGGAGAGGGACTCGGCAACAAGTTCCTCGCGAACATCCGCGAGGCGGATGCCATCGCCCAGGTCGTGCGCGGGTTCGCGGATGACGACGTCGTGCACGTGGACGGTGCGGTCAATCCGGCATCCGACATGGAGACCATCAACGCCGAGCTCATGCTGGCCGACCTCGAGACCGTCGACAAGGCGATCACGCGGTACGAGAAGGAGGTGCGCGGCAAGAAGATCGAGCCCGTCGTCCTCGAGACCGCCAACGCGGCGAAGGATGCGCTCGAGCGTGGTGTGCTGCTGTCCGTCGCGGGCATCGATCTGACGCCGATCCGCGAGCTCGGACTCCTCACCGCCAAGCCGGTCATCTTCGTCTTCAACGTCGACGAGGGCGTGCTCACCGACGACGCCCGCAAGGCGGAGCTCGCCGCGCTGGTCGCCCCGGCGAAGGCCATCTTCCTCGACGCCAAGATCGAGTCCGAGCTGATCGACCTCGACCCCGAGGATGCCGCAGAGCTGCTCGCGTCGACCGGGCAGGACGAGTCCGGTCTCGACCAGCTCGCCCGCATCGGCTTCGACACTCTCGGACTGCAGACCTACCTCACGGCTGGCCCGAAAGAGGCGCGCGCGTGGACGATCCCCAAGGGATCCAAGGCGCCGCAGGCCGCCGGAGTCATCCACACCGACTTCGAGAAGGGCTTCATCAAGGCTGAGATCGTCTCGTTCGACGACCTCGTCGAGACCGGGTCCGTCGTCGAAGCCCGCTCCAAGGGCAAGGCGCGCCTCGAGGGCAAGGACTACGTCATGCAGGACGGCGACGTCGTGGAGTTCCGTTTCAACAACTGAGCGAGGTTCTGCCCGAGTGCTGAGGAGATCGGCACCGGCGCGTACGAAGCCGCGGGGTGCGAATCAGATCTCGTCGCTACGTCGAGCACGCACGGTCCAGCCGACCTGCATCAGTGCCTCCGTGAGGCGGTCGGCGGCAGCGCTCGCGACGTCGACGCTTGCGTCAGAGCAGACGTCGATGGCGATCGGCGGCGGATCGGCGAAGCGTGGGATCTGCACCTCTGCCCAGGCGTCGGGCGACAGCGGTACCCGAGGGGACGCGGTGCGGGCGTCTCGGATGGCGCTGTCCGCCGCGAAAGCGATGACGTCCAGCGCATGGAGCTTGGTGATCGGCATGTCCACCACGAGGGTGACGGCGAAAGTCGCGTCTGCGGTATCCCCGAATTCTGGCCTCACCGCATGAAGATATCACTGCGCGGTCGGTGCGGATACGAGGGTGACAGCGACGGGCGATGATCGCCATGCCGTGGAGTCGCGAGCGAACTCGGCGCGCACAGCCGGTCTAGCTGCGACGCTCGACATCCTGACTCAAGAGCTCGGGCCAGGCTTCGACATCTTCAGGAGTGCGGGCGACCGCCAGGGTCGCGTGCGGGAGCAGCTCGGCGAGGGATTCTGCCGTCGACAGCGGGTGGCCGGGGTCGTCCACCCAGGCCAATATCGTCGTCGGCACATCGATCCCTGCGACCATCTCGGGGCCGGGCAGGTCGCTGAGCGCTGCACCGCGAAGCAACGACGGCAGAAGGGCATCGGCGACGTCGGGCCATGTCTCCGGGGCCGAGACGGTGGCCGGGGGTGGCGTCGATCCGCGCGTGCCGGCGAGGAACGCCTCCACACCATCGGCTTCGATCAGCGCAGCGGCGGCTCGGTAGATGTCCGCTTGAGCGGGTCTGGTCTTCCACCCGGTGGGCGGCACCATGAGTGTGAGTCCCGTGAAGCGGTCCGGCTCGAGCGACGCAGCGTGCAGAAGGGTCGCGGCACCCATCGAGGGGCCGACCCCGTGGACGCGCTCGCCGGGGAACCAATGATCGAGCAACCGCAGAAGATCATCCGCGAGGTTCGGCCAGCGATAGTCGTCGGCAACCTTCCGCCCGGTCGAACGGCCATGGCCGCGTGCGTCGTACCGCAGGAGTCGAGTTCCGCTCAGTCCGCGACCGAGGTCGAGATTGAGCACCCGGTCGCGGGCCCGACTCGACGTGAGGCCATGCAGCTGGACGACGGGGTGCCCGCCTTCATCGCTCAGGGCGACAGCCAGCTCGGCTCCGGGTACCTCGAAGGTGGGCATCAGGCTCCTCGATCGATGACTGAGCGAGTCTGCTCGGGCAGTCGTGTTGAGTGATCAGGTTATCCGGACGATATGGTGCTACCCATGCGACTGACCAACGTCACGCACCTCCGCCTCCCCTTCGGACGGCTCTGGGGGTACGACGTCAGCGCGTCCGCGCTCGGACGACCCCTGCCCGTGTCGTTCGACCAGCGACTGCATGTCGGGGCGGGTGACCGGCCCGGCTCCTGGATGGCTCTGTCGTTCCGGTTGCCCGCACAGACCGATCGTGAATCGATCGCGGATGCGTGGCTGGCTGTCGTCGCTCGACATGGCACGCTGCGATCGGCCTTCGCACGTGGTGCGGACGGCGATCCGACGCTTCACGAGATCGAGATCAGCCCCGGAAGCTGGGTCGAGCATCAGGTGGGCCCTGGTCAGGCGGTCAATGACGCGCTGCGCGACATCCTCGACGCGGAGTGCTCCCCGTACGGACGTCCGTCCCATCGGCTGTGCGTGCTGGAGACCGCTGCGGGGCTCACGGTCGTGATCGCGGCGGACCACGCGCACGTCGACATGTGGTCGATGCTCGTGATCGTGCGCGATCTGCTGTCCGCGCTGGACGCGGGCAAGACGGGCGCGAAGCCGATGTCGACGCCGAGGTCGGCGCCGGCGTTCGTCGAACACACGCAGGCGTTGCTGGACAAGGACCCTGCACCGGACCACGTGCGGCGCCGATGGGAAGCGATCATCGCGGACAGCGGCGGGGTGATGCCGCAGTTCCCCCTGTCGCTCGGCGCACCCGAGCCGCATCGCGAGCGCGTGGAAGTGCGCGATGTCTTCGATGTCGACGACGCCGCGGCATTCGCCGCGCAGGCCCGTGACGATGGCGTCTCCACGCTCGCATCTGCGGTCGTCGCGATGACTGCGGTGACGCGCGAAGTCGCGGGTACTGCGCTGCGAGCCGTGTTCCCCGTGCACAGTCGCTTCGAGGACGACTGGCATGACTCGGTCGGCTGGTTCATCACGAATTCCGTCCTCGAATCGGAGCTCGCCGAACCGCACGCTGCAGCAGCGGCCGTCAAGGAAGCAGTACAACTCGGTGCGTGGCCGCTCGCAGATGTGCTCGCACCGTGGGGTGGGATGCCGGTGGCTCCCGGGATGTTCGCGATCTCGTGGCTGGACCTGCGCAGGCTTCCCGTGCGGATCGACTCCGTCGGGCTCGACGCCCAGTACGTCAGCGCGGCAACCGACACCGACGGTGTCATGCTGTGGTTCATCCTGGACGAGTCCGGTCTGCACCTGAGATGCCGCTATCCCGACACCGCAGAGGCTCGCACCAATGTCGGCGGATGGCTCGACCTGCTCGTAGCCAGGATGCAGGCCGACGCGCGGTCCTCGGTGCGGGGACGACTGCAGGTGGCCGGCCGAACCTTCCGTGTCGAGCGGGCCAGCCGGGATGACATCGAAGCGATCGCAGCGCTGCTGTCGGACGATCGATTCGGTGCAGACCGTGAGAGTGTCGAACTCGACCGATATGAGGCGGGCTTCCGCGCCGTCATCCGCGACGCATCCAACTACCTGGGGGTCGTCCGGGACAGCGCCGACCGCATCGTCGCCACCATGCAGTTGACCGTCATCCCGGGGCTCTCTCGCGGCGGGTCGACCCGACTGCAGATCGAGGGACTGCGTGTCGCGACGGCGGAGCGATCACGGGGCCTGGGCGCGGCGATGCTGGAGTGGGCGCACGAGTTCGGTCGTGCGCGGGGGGCGACGCTGTCACAGATCACCACCGACGAGGCTCGGGATCGCACCCGCGCGTTCTACACCCGGCTCGGCTACCAGACGGCCCACGTCGGGCTCAAACGGAACATCTAGCGCGCGTCACACCGCCAGGGCGTGCGGGTAGTCCGTCGATCGTCCCTGGAAGCTCAGGATGCTCGGGTTCTGGATCATTCCGTCGCGGATCTCGATCGCGCGTGTGAGCGTCGAGTTCTCGGCCCACGCGTCGGGGCCTTCGAGCACAGTGCGGAGGAAAGGCAGGAGAGCTTCGCTGATGTCCCACGTGGCCGAGTTCCAGAGATACGACGGGCTGTGGTCGACGGCGTAGTAGTTCACGCCCTGACCCACCGTGAACATCGGCTCGTCGAAGGTCGTCGGGGTCGCCCACTCGAAGCCCATGCCCTCGTCGCACGACACATCGATGATCAGGCTGCCCGAGGCGAAACGGGACAGGTCCTCGGTGCGCAGATACGTCAACGGCGCCGCGACATCCTGCAGGGTGCAGTTCACGACGATGTCGTACGTCGCCAGGAAGTCGGGGAGCAGCACGGAGCCGTCCTCCGTCTCGACCTCGCTGAGGTGCGTGGGTCCGTCGTCGGTGTTCAGCTGAGTGAGGTGCGAATTGTGGATGGGGGAGCCCACGGCGGCCGCCCCGCGCTGAGTGAGGACTTCGATGTCGTGCACCCCGTGAGCATTCAATGCCGTCACCGCGCCGCGTGCCGTCGCCCCGAAGCCGATGACGACTGCGCGCAGGCGCGGGCCGTAGTCCCCGGTCGAGCCGACGAGGCTCATCGCATGGATGACCGAGCAGTAGCCTGCCAGCTCGTTGTTCTTGTGGAAGACGTGCAGGCTCATGTCTCCCTGCGGCGTCCAGTGGTTCATCGCCTCGAAGGCGATCAGCGTGAGACGGCTGTCGATCGCGGTCTGCGTGAGAGCGACGTCCTGCACGCAGTGCGGCCAGCCCCACAGGATGCCGCCAGCGCTGATCTCGGCGACATCCGCGAGCTGCGGCTTGGGCAGCAGCAGCACGTCAGCGGAGGCGAGCACGTCAGACCGCGCGGCGACCCGGCCCACGCGGGACTCCACATAGCCGGGCTCCAGCTGGAAGTCGGCGCCGTACCCGTGCTCGACGATCATGCGAGCGCGCACATCCGCGTCGATGCGGTCGAGATGGCGGGGATGGATCGGGAGGCGCCGTTCGTTCTCCATCGAGGAGTTCGCCAGCAGGCCGAGGGTCAGAAGCTCCGGGCCGGAGGTCTGGGTATGGACGGACGAGCGTGTCGTGTCTGACAACGGGTTCCCATCTTTGGGGAACCAGAGTCAGCTCCTGGCCTGACTCTACGCCCCTGCGCGCCTGAGGTGGGGCGGGGCCGATCTCCGCCGACGGGCTCGACTACGCTGGAAAGCGATCCCTGACATCCGAACGAGGAGCCGCGCGCCCATGACCGATACCCAGATCTTCGAGCCAGAGGGCCGCGCGATCCCCTTCGTGGATGAGGGAGACGGTCCGGTCAAGCTGGTTCTGATCCAGGAGCAGGGACTCGCCGCCGACGTGCTGGGCGTCGCCGCGCACTATCTCGCCGAAGAGGCGGGTTTCCATGTGCTGCGGATCGGCCACCGCGCGGCATCCGATGCCTCGCTCGACGAGCGTGTCGACGACGTCATCGACGTGATCGATCACGTCGGAATCGAGGACACCTGGGTCGGCGGTCATGGCTTCGGTGGGACGATCGCACGCGCCCTCGTGGCGGCGCACAGCGACCGGGCCAACGGTCTGCTGCTGCTCGGCGTCGAGGACGTCGACATCGCCGTCGCACCGGCGATCCCCGTGCTGATCGTTCAGGGAACCGAAGACACCGACACCCCGGCCGCCACTGCCGAGGCGTTGCAGGCCACGATGCCTGACCGTTCCAGCATCAAGACGATCGCCGGCGACCACCTGTTCCCGATGCACCACCCGATCGAGACCGGCGTGATCATCGAGGAATACCTGGACTGGGACTGACTGATCACCAGCGCGCAGTCCGACTTCTGCGTACGCACCACGATGCAGCGCGAGGCGGCGGAAGGCTATGACGTGACCCTCGTGAGTGACGCGCACACGACGGTCTGACGAGAGCCGCGCCCTATATTGATCTCGTGACCCAGTATGCAGCTCAGGCCAAGACGAACCTGCTCGCCCTGGTGGGCTTCATCGCCGCGTTCGTGATCCCTCTCGCGGGTGTGATCCTGTCGATCTTCGCGCGCCGACAGCTGGACGCTCCCGGGAACACCGAGTCCGGCCGGGGCCTCGCTCGGTGGGCGATGGTGATCGGCATCCTCGGCACGCTCGCTCAGGTCGCCTTCTTCATCCTCTGGTTCTCGCTCTTCTTCCGCGCCGTGGCCTGACGGTCACCGGGCCGGGGCGGGCGTGGACCAGCCGTGAGCCTGACAGACTGGTCTGATGACCGCCACCCTCGTCGCCCAGAACCTGGCAGGCGGCTACGGCCACCGCATCCTCTTCGAGGGCCTCGACCTGACCGTCGCTCCCGGTGACGTCATCGGCGTGGTAGGCGCGAACGGCGCAGGGAAATCGACTCTGCTCCGCCTGCTCGCCGGTGTGGATGCGCCGATGGGCGGGTCGATCTCGCTCGCGCCCACCGACGCTTTCGTCGGCTGGCTGCCTCAGGAGCATGAGCGCGTCGACGGCGAGACGGTGGCGGGATACATCGCGCGCCGCACGGGCTGCGCGACGGCGACGAGTGAGATGGATGCCGCTGCAGCGGCGCTCGGCGATCCCACGCTCGCCCCGGCGGGCACGGACCCCGCCGACACCTATTCTCAGGCGCTCGATCGGTGGCTCGCGAGCGGTGCCGCCGATCTCGAGGAGCGCATCCCTGCGGTGCTCGCCGACCTCGGACTCCCGAGCACGAGCGGCGTCGCGGAGGACGCGCTCATGACCGGCCTGTCCGGCGGCCAGGCGGCTCGCGTCGGACTCGCCGCACTGCTGCTGTCGCGGTTCGACATCGTCTTCCTCGACGAGCCGACCAACGACCTCGACCTCGATGGGCTGGAGCGCCTCGAGGCGTTCGTACGCGGTCTCCGCGGCGGCGTCGTTCTCGTCAGCCACGACCGCGAGTTCCTGGCTCGCAGCGTCACCCGCGTGCTCGAACTCGATCTCGCCCAGGGATCGAATCGTCTCTACGGGGGCGGCTACGACGCCTACATCGAGGAACGCGCCGTCGTGCGTCGGCACCTGCGGGAGAAGTATGACGAGTTCGCCGACAAGAAGGCGGACCTCGTCGCGCGGGCGCGCACCCAGCGAGAATGGTCGAGCCAGGGCGTCCGGAACGCGATGAAGAAGGCTCCGGACAACGACAAGATCAGGCGCAAGGCGTCGACGGAGTCGAGTGAGAAGCAGGCGCAGAAGGTGCGTCAGATGGAAAGCCGGATCGCACGACTGGACGAGGTCGAGGAGCCGCGCAAGGAATGGCAGCTGGAGTTCACGATCGGCTCTGCGCCCCGATCGAGCAGCGTGGTCTCGACACTCAACGGGGCGGTCTTCCAGCAGGGCGCGTTCACGCTGGGGCCGCTGTCTCTGCAGGTGGACGTCGGCGACCGCATCGGAATCACCGGTCCCAACGGCGCCGGCAAGTCGACTCTGCTCCGTGGGCTCCTCGGACGACAGCAACCCGTCGAGGGGACCGCGGCGCTCGGGAGCAGCGTGCAGATCGGCGAGATCGACCAGGCTCGGTCGCTGCTGATCGGCGATTCTGCGCTCGCCGATGCGTTCGAGGCTCTCGTGCCCGAGATGTCGTCGGCCGAGGTGCGCACTCTGCTGGCGAAGTTCGGTCTGAGGGCAGACCACGTCACGCGTTCCGTCGAAGCCCTGTCACCCGGTGAACGCACGCGGGCGGCACTGGCGCTGCTGCAGGCGCGGGGAGTCAATCTGCTCGTCCTCGACGAGCCGACCAACCACCTCGACCTGCCGGCGATCGAACAGCTCGAGCAGGCGCTCCAGTCGTACACCGGAACTCTGCTGCTGGTCACGCACGACCGACGGATGCTGGAGGCTGTCCAGACCGATCGGCGGTGGTCCGTCGAGAGCGGCCAGGTCACCGAACGCTGAGGCTCAGCGACCCTGACGCTTCTTGTAGGGCTTCGGCTGACCCTTCACG
The DNA here is from genome assembly GCF_030209555.1 of Microbacterium sp. LMC-P-041. NCBI lineage: Bacteria > Bacillati > Actinomycetota > Actinomycetes > Micrococcales > Microbacteriaceae > Microbacterium > Microbacterium sp. LMC-P-041. The sequence goes on along the minus strand of NZ_JARVRV010000001.1, from coordinate 614,685 downwards.
ATGGGCGCGCGACCTTTGCCCTTGGACGCCTTGGCCTTGCCGCCCGCCGGGCCCGCCGTCTTCGGCGCGGGCGGGGGAGCGGCGGCCACGGTCGCCTGCGCTTCAGCGAGGAACAGCTCTCCCACGTTCGTGAGTCGCGGCGTCCCTTCGCGATTGATCAGCGTGTGTCCGACCTCGTCCTCGAGCTTGTCGAGAGAGGTGTACAGGGAGGCCAGGGGAATGCCCAGCTGGGAAGCGGCTCGGGGGAAGTGCAGCGTCTCAGCGAGGACGACGTAGCGACGGAGCAATGCCAGCTTCATGCGGGGGAACGGTCCTTCTGGATCCGCGACGATCACGGGTCTCCGTCTAACCTACGCGAGGCGGATGCGCGGCAGTCCCAGACGCACGGATGCCGCGGCTCGATGAGCCGCGGCATCCGGTGGCGGATCTCCTCAGGAGACCTGCGGAAGCACGGCGAAGGACACGGATCCCTCGTCATCGACGCCGGCGTCGAGCACCTTGTCATCGAGCGCGGCTGCGGCGGTCTCATCGAGGAAGAGTCGGGTGCCCGACACCTCGACGACCTGGTCGTCGGGTTCCGGGTCCGGCGTCACGAGGACGGCGAGGCGCGCACCCCCATCCGGTCCAGGGGCGGGCGTGGAGTGGATGCGAAGCCCGGCGTCGTCAGCGTCGGTCTGACGGCTGACGAGGGTGTTCACGATTGCGGTGGCGTTATCGGTGAGGGTGAGCACAAGACTCTCCTTCCGGTTGCGGTCACGACGCGGGTGCGGCGTGACGGGCCACGATTCCGCACTCGGCGGGACGATTCAACCCGACGCGCCCGTTCAGAGGGGTCTCACACCTGATGCAGAGGTTTTCTCAGGAACACCTGCTCGGTTCCGTCGCCCTGCGGCACGCGCTCGGCCTCCTCGTATCCGCATGACTCGTACAGGCGGATGTTGGCCTCGCTCAGACTGCCGGTGAAGAGCTCGGCCACATCCGCGCTCGACGCGCGTTCGGCCGCGTCGAGCAGCGTGCGCCCGATGCCCTCTCCCTGCATGTCGGGCGCGATCGCGATCCTGCCGATCAGTAGCACGCCGTCGTCCTCGACGAACCGGATGACCCCGACCAGCCGTCCGTCCTTCCGCGCCGCGAGGCCGCTGCTGGAACGCAGCTCGGCCTCCACTTCGGGGAGCGTCTGGGTCAGCGGGGGCATATCGGCGCTGCCGTAGATCTGCGCCTCCGACACGAACGCCGCGCGTTGCAGGGTGAGCACCTCACCCGCATCCGACTCCGAGGTCGGGCCGATCACCACATCCGATGCGTGGTCGTCGATCTCGGTCTGTGCTCTCTCTGATTTCGTCACTGCGCCACGATCTGATGAGACCGGGGGGACTGTCAACCCCCTCGATACGGGCCGCGAGCGGAGCTAATCTCGCAGTTTCCAACCCCAGGAGGACTCATGGCTGAGAAGAGCACGTCCAAGAGCGCGTCCAAGACCGGCACCGCATCCAAGCGCGGAGCGAAGACGACGAGAAGGCAGAACGCCGAGAAGGGATTCACGGCGTCGCCCACCCTCGCCGCGAACCTGCAGCTCGTGCTGGTCGACCTGATCGAGCTCTCACTACAGGGCAAGCAGGCACACTGGAACGTCGTCGGACGCAACTTCCGGGACACCCACCGTCAGCTCGACGAGATCATCGACGCCGCGCGCACGTTCAGCGACACGGTCGCCGAGCGGATGCGGGCACTGCACGCGGTGCCCGACGGACGCACGGACACGATCGCGGAATCGACCTCTCTTCCCGCGTTCCCGATGGGCGAGGTCTCGACGACCGACACGATCGACCTCATCACCGCGCGCCTCGAGGCGACGATCGGGACGATCCGCGACGTGCACGATGCCGTCGACGAGGAAGACCCCACGTCGGCCGACATCCTGCACGCGGTGCTCGAGAGCCTGGAGCAGTTCGCGTGGATGGTGAGTGCCGAGAACCGCACTCCCGCGACCAGCTGAGCTGACGTCTCACTCTCGTTCGTCCTCCCGCGTACGTTCGGCCTCTCGCCGGACCAGGCGCGGGAGGACGAGCCAGAGGAGGAGGACGGCGACCAGTGAGGAGACGAGCGCGATGAGCCCGGCGGCGCGATCGACGGTGAAGTCGATGATGAGGGTGGTCACACCGATCGTCAGTGCGGAGATCGCCACGAGGTCGATCTTCACGATCCGAGCGGCCACCCGGACGAGTTCGGGTTTGCGGCGGCGACCGAACAGCGCCCGGTGCATGCCCACCGGCGCGAGCGCCAGGATCGTCGCCAGCGCGGCGAGTGCCACCAGCACCACGTACAGATCCCTCTGGACCTCGTCCATGTCCTCGAAGCGGGGAGTGAAGGCGACGGCCAGCAGGAATCCGGTGAGGATCTGCGTACCGGTCTGCATCACTCGCAGCTCCTGCAGGAGCTCCTCCCAGTTGCGGTCGGCGCGCTCGTTCCGAGTCTCGTCGCGTCCGTCTCGTCGGTCGTCGAGCTCGCTCGACGGTGCAGATCGGTGGTCGGGTTCCATGCAGTCAGTTTTGCGGCACCGCTCGGAGTCTGTCCAGACTCTTGCGCAGATGCACTCGAGGAGCAGGGGATGACGCTTCCACCGATCCGCGAGTGGTGGCCCGGGCTGTCGCTCGAGGCGCGAGTCGAGGTGCTCGGAGATACCGCGCCGCACCTCGGCGCGCGAACGCGGGATGAGATCAGGACGATCACCGGGGCTGTGGTCGGCATGGCCGAGACGCTGTCCGACGACGATCTGGAGTACGCCCGTTCCGAGGCCCGGTCGGAGATCGAGCAGGAGGACTCGGCCTGAGACGGCGTTGTCAGCTGTCGCCGTTCGCGTGCTCCTCGCGCAGCCGCGGCACGGTGCGGCGTTCGGGACGGAGACCGGCCTTGTCTGAGTAGAACGCCCGGATCCTGTCCATGTCAGCGGCGACGTCCCCCGTCAGCTCGATCGTGGGGCCGAGTCCGGTGGTCATCGTGGTGCGGTCGACGAAACCGAGAGTCACCGGCATCCCGGTCTCTCGTGCGATCCGATAGAAGCCGGACTTCCAGTACTCGTTGCCCCCGCGAGTGCCGTCGGGCGTGATCACGAGGCCGAAGACGCCGCCGGAATGGACCTGCTCCACGACGTCGTTGACGACCCGCGCCGGGTCGGCGCGGTCCACGGCGATGCCGCCGAGACGACGCATGATCGGACCCCGCCACCCGCGGAACAGGCTGTTCTTGCCGAGCCAGTGCACCTCGATGCCCAGTCTCCACGCGATCGCCAGCATGAGCACGAAGTCCCAGTTGGACGTGTGCGGCGCACCGATGAGGATGGTGGGTCTCTGAGGAGTGGCCTCGGCGGTGAGGGTCCAGCGGCTGACTGCCCAGAAGAAGCGGGCGAGGAGTCGTTTGAGCACTCGTCCACCGTAGGGCAGAACGTCTGATGATCAGCCGCCCCCGGCCGCCGCCGCATTTCCGCGCCATGCCGTCGCCACAGGCGTACGATCGAGTGATGGCCAAGACACAGGACTCCGCCGAGCAGGACGCACCGACCGTGCTTCAGCCGCTGACCGGAACTCCGAACCTGCTTGATGACGACGCCGCCGGGTACTGCAGCGGCGGCGTCTGCCACTTCCCTGCGCCGAAGACGCAGTAGCAGGAGACGCCGCCGCAGCGGGACGATCAGTGCCCGCCGTGCGCTCCGCCGGAGACATCGTCTGCCGGCTTGCGGACGAAGGGGCTCAGCGCCACCGCAGCCAGCGAGATGATCGCGGCGATGAGGAATGCCATGCGGGCACCCGGCGCACCGGCGACCGCCGTGGGGAGCCCTTCGGCTTCTCCGGCGTGCAGGATGGCGGAGTACGTCACCGTCAGCACCGCCACGCCCGCCGCGCCACCGACCTGCTGGAGGGTGTTCAGCACAGCGGAGCCGTGTGAGTACAGCGAACGCTGCAGCGACCCGAGCGACGCGGAGAACAACGGCGTGAACGACATCGCGAGTCCGACCGACATGGCCGCCTGCACGATGATGAGGACCCACCACACGGTGTGCTCGCCGACGGTCGAGTAGTAGAACAGCGCGGCCGACACGAGGATCGTTCCGGGGATCAGCAGCGGGCGAGTGCCGCGTGCGTCGTACACCCGACCCATGATGGGGCCGAGCAGACCCATCAGCACCGAACCGGGAAGGAGGATGAGGCCGGACTCGAGGGCGTTGAGGCCGGCGACGTTCTGCAGGTACTGCGGCAGAAGGGTCAGCGTCCCGAACATCGACAGCGCGAGGATCGTCATGATGACGACCGAGAACGTGAAGTTCGCCGAGCGGAACACGCGCAGGTCGAGCAGTGCGTCGTCGACCCGCTGCAGCACCAGCTGGCGCCACACGAACAGCGCGAGTGCGACGGCGCCCACGACGAGAGCGACGACACCGGCGGTCTCGCCGGATCCGTCTTCGCCGCCGAACTGGCTGAGACCGAAGACGATGCCGCCGAATCCGAGAGCGGCGAGCGGGATGGAGACGACATCGAGGGGGACCACGCGGGTCTCACCCAGGTTGGTCATCCACTTGACGCCGATGAGCAGCGAGACGAGCGCGATGGGCAGGATGATCGCGAACAGCGCACGCCAGTGGAGCGTCTCGAGGACCGCACCGGCGAGCGTCGGTCCGATCGCGGGAGCGAGCGAGATGACGAGTCCGACGCGCCCCATCATGCGTCCGCGCGACTGGGCGGGGACGACGTTCATGATGGTGGTCATGAGGAGCGGCATCATGATGCCCGTGCCGGCGGCCTGGATGACGCGGCCGGCGAGGAGGATCTCGAAGCCGGGCGCCACGAGGGCGACCAGGGTTCCGAGCGAGAACGAGATCATCGCGGCGATGAAGACCTGACGGGTCGTGAAGCGCTGCAGGATGAACCCGGTCGTCGGGATGACGACCGCCATGGTGAGCATGAATGCGCTCGTCAGCCACTGGCCGAGCTCGGGCGGGATGCCCAGATCGACGTTCAGGTGGGGGATCGCGATGCCCATCGTGGTCTCGTTGAGGATCGCGACGAACGCGGCGACGAGCAGGAGCCAAATCACGCGCATGTCGCTGCGGGCGATCTCGCCGCTGCGCGCGGGAGGGGGCGTGGTGATCGACCCGGTGTCGACGGCAGACATACGGCCTCCAAGGCACTGAAGAGAGGGGGAGATCGCGCGAGTGCGCGGGGACCACTCAGCGTAACCACAGGTTCGGACATTTCATTCCGGATCCCTCTGAATCCGCTCTCAGCGGACGGACGCCCGCGCTGAGCGCGTCCGGGGTCATGCGTGCTGACTACGCTGGCGACATGAGCATGGGTGGTGGACGCGGGGGATTCCGCGGTGTGGACGAGAGCGCACAGCGTCGGCTCAACGCCGAGGCACCGCGCATCAGCGGGCTCGGATCCAGGGTGATCGCGCTGTTCCGTCCGTACCGCTGGCGCATCTTCTGGACCGGCGTATTGGTTGTGATCGGCGCCGCCATCGCCGTGATCCCGCCGCTGATCGTGCAGCGCATCTTCGACGACGCGCTCTTCCCCGTCGACGGCGGTGGCCCCCAGCTGCAGCTCCTGATCTGGCTGGTCTCGGCGATGGTCGGGCTCTTCCTCCTCTCCGCCGTCCTCGGCGTCGCGCAGACCTGGCTCACCTCGACCGTCGGCAACAGCGTCACGGGCGACCTGCGGGTCCGGCTGTTCGAGCATCTGCAGGCCATGGAGCTCGGATTCTTCACCCGGACGAAGACCGGCGTCATCCAGTCGCGTCTGCAGAACGACGTCGGCGGCGTCTCGGGCGTCCTGACCAACACCGTGACCAGCATCCTCGGCAATGTCGTGACGGTCATCGCCTCCCTCGTCGCGATGATCCTGATCGATTGGCGGCTCACGCTGATCGCTGTCGTGCTCATGCCGTTCCTCATCATCGTGCAGCGACGCGTGGGGCAGGTCCGTGCGCGCATCGCCGGCGAGACCCAGGAGTCGCTGTCCGAGCTCACCTCCATCACGCAGGAGACTCTGAGCGTGTCGGGGATGCTCCTGTCGAAGGCGTTCAACCGACAGCGCACCGAATCGCAGCGGTACCAGGCCGAGAACCGCAACCAGGTGAGGCTGCAGGTACGGCGGGCGATGAGCGGGCAGGGCTTCTTCGCGGTCGTCCAGGTGCTGATGGCGAGCGTCCCCGCGGTCATCTACCTCGTCTCGGGCTACCTGATCGCCGGCGGCACCGGCGCGATCACCGCGGGAACCGTCGTCGCCTTCACGACCGTCCAGGCCCGTCTGCTGCAGCCGCTGATGGGCCTCATGCGGGTGTCGCTCGACCTCCAGACGTCGTCCGCGCTGTTCGCGCGCATCTTCGAGTACCTCGACCTGGTGCCCGAGATCCAGGACGCCCCGGATGCGATCACGGTCGCTGAAGCGCCGGGGCCACGGGGACGGATCGAGTTCGCCGACGTCGTCTTCCGCTATCCGGACGCGGCACCCGATGCTCGCCCCACCCTGCAGGGCGTCTCCTTCGTGGCCGAGCCCGGTCAGCACGTCGCATTCGTCGGTCCCTCGGGTGCGGGCAAGACGACAGTGCTGTATCTGGCGCCGAGACTGTACGAGGCGCATGGCGGCGCGGTGCTGTTCGCGGGAGCGGACGTGAAGACCCTCACGCAGGAGTCGATCATCGACCAGGTCGGCATCGTCTCGCAGGAGACGTACCTGTTCCACGCGACGATCCGCGAGAACCTGCTGTACGCCAGACCCGACGCGACGGACGAGGAGATGATCGCCGCCTGCACCGCAGCGAACATCCATCACATCATCAGCGGGTTCGAAGACGGCTATGACACCGTGGTCGGAGAACGGGGATACCGTCTCTCGGGCGGTGAGAAGCAGCGCATCGCGATCGCCCGAGTGCTGTTGAAGGATCCGCCCGTGCTGCTGCTCGACGAAGCGACGTCCGCTCTCGACACGGTGTCGGAGCGCGTCGTGCAGGAGGCGTTGGACGAAGCGGCCAAGGGGCGCACGACGCTGACGATCGCGCATCGACTCTCGACGATCATGGGGGCCGACGTCATCCATGTCGTCGAAGCCGGCCTGATCGTGGAGTCGGGCACTCACGTCGAGCTCCTCGCGCGGGGCGGTCTCTATGCCGAGCTCGCCGCGCAGCAGGTGGCCGCTTCGCGTGTGCTCGATACGGAGAGGGCCGTCGAGACGGCCGTCTCGGGAGGCGTGCGCGCCGCCCTCGCCCACCGTCGGGCCGACCGGGCTCCGGAGGATTCCGCCGGGGCGGATGCGGTCGACGCGCTCACCGCTCCGGTTCCGCTGCTCGACGTGTCCCGTGCCGACGAGCGGGTCTACCCGGCCGAGGGGTGAGACGTGCTCAGTGCACCGACAGGCCGCCGTCGATGAACAGCGACTGCCCGGTGACGTAGCTCGAGCCGGCGCCGGCGAGGAACACGGCCGCGGCCGCGAAATCCGACGGCAGTCCGTTGCGTCCGATCATGGTCCGTGCGGCGAGGGCGGCGATCTGCTCGGGGTCCTGCTGCAGCCTGGCGTTGAGCGGGGTGAGCACGAACCCCGGGACGAGACTGTTGCTCGTGACTCCGGTGCTTCCCCATGCCTCGGCCTCCGAGCGCATCAGCGACTCCACGGCTCCCTTCGAGGCGCCGTAGACGCCGCTGCCGACGAACGCGCGATGCGCCTGCTGGGAGCTGATGTGGATCAGGCGCCCGTAGCCCCGCTCGGCCATGCCGGTGGCATAGCGCTGGCCGAGCAGGAAAGGGGCGAGCGCATTCACGGTCATCGTCGCGTCCCAGTCGCCCTCGGTGATCTCGGAGAACGGCGGGCGGATGTTGATCCCTGCGGAGTTCACCAGGATGTCCGGCTCGCCGAACGGCTCGACGGCCGCTTCAGCGAGGGCTCGGATTCCCTCCCGCGTGCCGAGGTCTCCGACGACTCCTGCCGCCCGGCATCCGGCGCGGGTGAGCTCCGCCACGGTCTCGGCAATCCGCGCTTCACCGCGCGCCACGATCACGGTCGAGGCGCCTGCGCTCGCGAGTGCCGTCGCGATGCCGCGTCCGATGCCCGAGCTGCCACCGGTGACGACGGCGGTGCGACCCTCGAGCGAGAAGAGGTCGGCGAGGTACTGGTTCATCGGTCTCCAGAGTGCGCGTCTCACCACGCCAGCGCGGCGGTGAGGGCGGGATCGGGGCGGGCGGCGGCGTGCTCGGGGAGTGCTTCGATCTCGGCGACGAACGCGTCGACCTCGTCTGAGTAGTCCGGTTCGGTGTGCGTGCGCGCGATCTCGAGCAGCGGCGGAATGTCCATGGCGAGGATCAGCTCGAGACGGGCGGTGACGGCGGCCTGTGCCCCCGCCTCGTGCAGCACGCGGATTCCTCCGCGCAGAGCCGTGAGATAGTCGCGCAGCACGGGGAGCTTCGCACGCCCCTGCGTGATCGAGGTGCCGTCCGCGCGCAGGCGCCAGCGCACCACGGTGTCGGGGATGACATCGAAGCTGCGCGCCCGTGTGTACATCAGCTGGGCGACCACCTGATCCTCGTAGGCGACGCCCTCGGGGAACCTCAGGTCGTTCCAGAACTCGGTGCGGCTGACCTTCGACCAAGCCACGATGTTCGCGCTCGCTCGAGGGTGCTCCACGATCGTGGTGGCGAGTCGTTCAGGCGACGTCGCTGCCGACACCCACGGCTGCACGCGCCCCGCGACGTAGCGCTCGCCATCGAAGCGCGACCGCACGTAGGCGCCGGCGACGAAATCGCTGCCGGTCTCGGCGAGCGTCCCGACGAGTCGTTCGAGGGCCGAGGGCGTGAGTTCGTCGTCTGCGTCGAGGAAGCCGATCAGGGGAGTGTCGACGAGGTCGATGCCGACGTTCCGCGCGGCACCCAGGCCTCGGGACGCCTCGTGCTGCACCGCCCGGAACCGTGGATCCGATGCTGCGGCCGCGGCGAAGATCTCCGCCGTGTCGTCTCTGGATCCGTCGTCGATGAGGATCGCGTTCCACCGCGTCTCGGTCTGCGAGCGCAGCGACTCGAGTGCGGCAGGAGCGAAGGCGCCGATGTCGCGGCCGGGGACGATCAGGGTCACGATCGGGGCGGAGGCGGTCACGAGCCGAGTCTATGGCCGGCCGGTCGGGCTCGTCGTTCAGGGGTGGGTGACCGCGCGCACCGATTCGGCGACCAGCCCGGCGAGCCGTTCGGCCAGGTCGTGCGGGAGCGCCTCGCGTCCGAAGGTGAACCGCACAGAGGTCTGCGCGACCGCGGGGGAGATCCCGCATGCGAGAAGCACATGCGAGGGCTCGTCGCTTCCGGCGGCGCAGGCAGAGCCGCTCGACGACACCACTCCCCGACGCTCGAGCTCGAGCAGGACAGCCTCCCCGCTGACTCCGGCGAACGTGAAGCTCGCCGTGCCGGGCAGCCGTGCCACGGGGTCGCCGGTGAGGGCCGCCTGCGGCACGAGTGCGTACACCGCGGCGATGAAGCGCCCCGTCGACTCAGCGACCCGGGCGCTCGCCTCCTCGCGCTCCGCGTCGGCGAGCTCCAGCGCTGTGGCGAGAGCCACCGCGCCCGCGACGTTCTCGGTGCCCGAACGGCGTCCTCGTTCCTGGCCGCCGCCGTGCATGAGCGGCTCGAGCGCGACGCGCCCTCGCACGGCGAGCGCTCCGATCCCCTTCGGAGCTCCGAGCTTGTGCCCGGCGATGGCGACGGCATCCGCTCCGAGGCCGCTGAGCGGCAGCCACCCCGCAGACTGCACGGCGTCGACATGCACCGGGACGCCTGCCTCCCTCGCGGCTGTTGCGAGGGAGGCGACGTCCTGGACCGTGCCGATCTCGTTGTTGGCGTGTCCGAGGGCGACCAGTGCGGTGTCATCGCGCAGGGCCTGGGTCAGAGGGGCGACGGAGATCCTGCCGAGGCCGTCGACGGGGATCGGCGTCACCTCGACGTCGTGGAAGCGCCGCAGGTGGTCGGCGGATTCGAGGATCGACTCGTGCTCGATCGGCGAGACGACCAGATGCCGGCGACCGCGTGCGAGGGCTGCCAGCACGATGCCCTTCACCGCGAGATTGTTCGATTCCGTTCCACCGGATGTGAAGATCACATCGCCCGCGCGCATGCCCAGCACTCGGGCCACCCGCGACCGTGCGTCATCGAGTGCGCTCGCCGCGGCCTCACCGTACGTGTGGTGGCTCGACGGATTGCCGAAGACCCCGGTCAGGAACGGGCGCATGGCCTCGACGACCTCCGGTCGCACCGGAGCCGTTGCGGCGTGATCGAGATAGAGCATCCCCGTCAGTCGATCCGCACGTCGAGACCGAGATCGAGCGCCCGGGCGGAGTGCGTCAGGGCGCCGACCGAGATGACGTCGACCCCGGTCGCCGCGATCGCCCCGACCGTGTCGAGAGCGACCCCGCCCGAGGCTTCGACCTGCGCGCGATCGCCGATCATCGAGACCCCGGCGCGCAGGTCGTCGAGAGAGAAGTTGTCGAGCAGCACCGTGTGCGCACCCCCGTCGAGCACGGCGGGGATCTGATCGAGCCGGTCGACCTCGACGACCACGTGCGTCGTGTGAGGCAGCCGGGAGAGCGCATCCCGCAGAGCCGAGGCGAGGTCGACGCCCGAGCGCTTCAGCACCGCGAGATGGTTGTCCTTGGCCATCACCGCATCGGACAGCGAGAACCGGTGGTTGTGACCACCGCCCGAGAGCACCGCATGCCGTTCGAACGCTCGCATGCCCGGGGTCGTCTTCCGCGTGTCGGCGATCCGCGCCGATGTCCCCTCGACCGCGCGCACGTAGGCGGCGGTGGCTGTCGCGACACCGCTCATCCGCTGGGTGAAGTTCAGAGCGATGCGCTCGGCGGTGAGGATGCCGCGGGCCGAGCCGGATACCGAGGCGAGCACGTCGCCCGCCTCGAAGGCGTCTCCGTCGCCCACATGCACGTCGACCGCGATCGCCGGATCGGTGAGGTGAAACGCGGCCGCGAACACCTCGCCGCCGCTGAAGGTGCCCGCTTCGCGGGCGACGAGGTCGGCAGTGGCGGTGGCATCCGCGGGAAGCAGGGTCGCGCTCGTCAGGTCGCCCCAGGGGGCGTCTTCCTCGAGGGCTGCGCTGACGACGCGGGTGATGTGGGCGGCGGTGAGCATCAGACTGTCTCCAGGAGAGGTGAGGCGAGGGGTTCGCGGAAGTGCGCACCGACGGAATCGGTGCGAGCGAGCGCGGCAGACGCGGTCGCGCGGGCGAGCAGGAGGAGGTTCGCATCCTCGCGCTCGCGGACGGTGGCCGGCTCGGGAATCGCGGCGAGCCAGCGGCCGACGATGGTTGCGGCGTGTCGCAGACCCTCTTCCGAGCGCAGCAGGCCGACGTGGTCCCACATCAGGCGCTGCAGCGCTGCGCGACTGAAGTCGGCGCCGACAGCGATCTCGCCGGTGGATTCCGACTCCTCGGACAGAGGTGCGCGAGGCGCCGAGCCGCGCTGCGAGCTGACGGGAGGATGCTGCCAGGGCGTGCCGAGCGCGGCTGCCGCGCGGGCTCCGAAGACCGCGCCTTCGAGCAGCGAGTTCGAGGCGAGACGATTCGCGCCGTGCACGCCGGTGCGCGCGACCTCGCCCACGGCGAAGAGCCCGGGGACGGAGGTGCGCCCGTCGAGGTCGGTGACGACGCCTCCCATCAGATAGTGGGCGGCGGGTGTCACCGGGATCGGAGTGGAGGCCCAGTCGAGACCGCGTTCCCGCGTCACGCGATCGATCGTCGGGAATCGCTGCGCGAGTCTGAGTCCGCCGAGCATGGTCGCGTCGAGACGCACCGGGGAGCCCTGTCGGGCGGACTGGCGGGCGATCGCCCGCGCGACGACGTCGCGTGGGGCGAGCTCGCCGTCCGGGTGGCTGTCGAAGACGAATCGCCGGCCGTCGGCGTCCACCAGCGTCGCCCCTTCGCCGCGGACCGCTTCCGAGACGAGGAAGGCGGGACCCTCGGCCAGGATCGTCGGATGGAACTGCACGAACTCGAGGTCGGCCACCGCGGCCCCGATCCGCACGGCGGCGGCGATGCCGTCACCCGTGGTGCCGAGGGGATTCGTGGTGTGCGCATACAGGTGCCCTGCGCCGCCCGTGGCGAGCACGACCGCGTCCGCGGAGAGCTCCGAGACCGCCCCGCCGACCTGGACACGCACGCCGCGCACGACGCCGTCCTCGGCGATCACGTCGGCCAGGAAGGCGCCCTCCACGACGGTGACATCCGCGTCGCGGACCGAGGCCACCAACGCCCGGGTGATCGCTGCTCCCGTGGCATCCCCGCCGGCGTGCACGATGCGTGCGTGACGGTGCGCGGCCTCCCGCCCGAGCAGCACCCGCCCGTCGGGTGAGCGGTCGAACGCGACGCCTCGGGCGATCAGCTCCGCGATCCTGGTCGCGCCCTCGTGCACGAGAACATCGACCGCGGCGGGATCCGAGAGTCCTGCTCCGGCATCGATGGTGTCTGCGGCGTGCTGTGCCGCCGAGTCGCCGACGCCGTAGATTCCGGCGACGCCGCCCTGCGCGTACCCTGTGCAGCCGTCGCCCAGCGCACCCTTCGTCACGATCGTGACCGAGTGGCCGGTCTCGTGCGCGTGCAGGGCCGTCGTGAGTCCGGCGATGCCCGAGCCGACGACGACGACGTTCATCGGGCGCTCGCCGCCACGGGCGGCTTCGCCGCCAGCATCCGTTCGAGGGCGATGCGGGCGGGGTCGGCCACGTCCGCCGTCACCGTGATCCGATTCGGCGTGCGGCCCGCGACGAGCTCTTCGAGCACCCAGGCGAGATACCCGGGGTGGATGCGGTACATCGTCGAGCAGGGGCACACCACCGGGTCCAGGCAGAAGATCTCGTGCTGGGGGAACTGCGCCGCGAGGCGACGGACGAGGTTGATCTCGGTGCCGATCGCGAAGGTGGTCGGCGTGGTCGCCGCGGCGATCGCCCGACGGATGTAGTCGGTCGATCCCGCCTCGTCCGCCGCGTCCACGACGGCCATCGGGCACTCAGGGTGCACGATCACCCGGACCCCGGGGTGCTCGGCCCGCGCCTGGTCGATCTGATCCACGGTGAAACGGCGGTGCACCGAGCAGAACCCGTGCCAGAGGATCACCTGCGAGTCGACGAGCTGTGCCGCGGAGGATCCGCCGAGCGCCTGGCGCGGGTTCCACATCGGCATCCGCTCGAGCGGTACGCCCATCGCCTTCGCGGTGTTGCGGCCGAGGTGCTGGTCGGGGAAGAAGAGCACGCGCTGACCGCGCTCGAACGCCCACTCGAGTACGGTCTGCGCATTCGAGGAGGTGCACACGATTCCTCCGTGGCGCCCCACGAAGCCCTTGATCGCGGCCGACGAGTTCATATACGTGACGGGGATCACCGGCACCCGTCCACCCGCATCGGGTGTGTCGAGGTCGCCCAGCACGTCTGCGAGCTGCTCCCAGCAGTCCTCGACCTGATCGATGTCCGCCATATCGGCCATCGAGCATCCGGCCGCCAGATTGGGCAGGATCACGGCCTGGTCGGGTCCCGAGAGCAGATCAGCGGTCTCGGCCATGAAGTGCACTCCGCAGAACACGATCGCCTCGGCGTTCGGACGCTCCTTCGCCGCGGTCGCGAGCTGGAACGAGTCGCCCACGTAGTCGGCGTGCCGCACGACCTCTTCGCGCTGGTAGAAGTGCCCGAGCACGACGGCGCGGTCACCGAGGGTGGCCTTCGCGATGCGGATGCGCTCGTCGAGGTCGGCCTCGCCGGCATCTCGGTACTCGGCGGGGAGCTCTCCCTGCCGCGGAGCGCCGGTGGGGATGACGTCGCCCATCGACGACCCGGGACCGTATCCGGGGCGGGAGTCGAAGTCCCAGGGGCCGGCGGCGAGGTCGGTCGCGCAAGTCGCGTCGGTCGAGGCGCCGGACACGATCGACTGGATCGCGTGATCGACAGAGGCGTCGATCGGCTGGACGACCGGTGTGGGAACGAAGGTGATGCTCATCGGGTGCTCGTCTCCTCGGGGCCGAGGGGGCCGTGATCGGCCAGCTCGACGTCGGTGTTGTAGCGGTACAGGCGGGCGGGTCGGTGGTTGCCGGTGCGGAACCGGTCGGTGGGAAGGAGGTTGCCGGCGGATTCGACCTGGCGGCGGAAGTTGGCCGGATCCAGGTGCTTGCCGAGAATGGCCTCGTACGCCTCGCGGAGATCCGCCAGGGTGAACTCGGCAGGAAGGAAGCCGTGGGCGACGCGGCTGTAGCCGACCTTGTTCCGCAGTCGCCACAGGGCGTACTCGACGATCTTCGTGTGATCGAAGGCCAGCGCCGGGAGCTCATCGAGGTCGACCCAGCGCACGTTCTCCGGAGCCTTGCCGGATGCCCGATGCGCCGCGCTCTGCGCGTCGACGTCATCCTGGCGGAGCAGTGCCCAGTACACGATCGACACGACGCGGGTGGGGGAGCGGTCGACGGCCCCGAAGGCGTAGAGCTGCTCGAGATAGCTCGGCGTCAGTCCCGTCGTCTCGGCCAGAGTCCTGGCTGCGGCGTCGACAGCCGATTCGGTCTCGGTGAGCCAGCCGCCGGGGAGGGCCCACTGGCCGGCGAACGGCTCGCGCGTGCGCAGCACGAGTGGCAGCGCGAGCACCGCCGAGCCGTCCTCGGCGCGTCGAAGGGTGAGGATCACGGTCGACACGGCGACGTCGATGCCTCTGCTTTGGGTCATATGTACCTTAACCTCCTGCTCCGATCTTAGTGTCATCTCGACTGTTAGTGCATCTTCATGACGCCACCGCCCCTGAGGCCGAAACGTTATATACCAGCGTTCTGGACTCTTGTCGCTATGAAAGGGATTTGTTAGGTTACTGTCCTAACAAATCCCTTTCGGGATCTGTTGCGAACTCCGTCCGGAGTTCGACTCCACCCGGAGAAATCCCTCCTGCAGTGCAGCACCGAGAGGAAATACAGAATGATCCGTAACGGAAGGCGCAAGATCGCGCTCACCGCTGTGGCGGGGGCATCCGTCCTCGCCCTGGGCCTGACGGCCTGTGGCGCAGGCGGAGGCAACGAGGGGAGCGGTGGCGATGGCGACCGTGCTCTTCGTGTCTGGGCCGGCAGTCAGACCCCCATCACCGCGAACTACAACCCGTTCGCCCCGACCGTGCTCCACGGTGCACTCGGGCCGATCTACGAGCCGCTGTTCTTCTTCAACAAGACGGCGGATTCCGAGCCCGTCGGTCTGATCGGAGACTCGTACGAATACAACGAGGACGGCACGGTGATCACGATCGCCATCAAGCCCGATCTCAAGTGGAGCGACGGAGAGCCGCTGACCGCCGCCGACGTCGCGTTCTCCTTCACCTACGAGGCCAACAACCCTGAGGGCAACGGTCTCGTCTCGGCGGAGGCTACCGACGACACCACGGTCGTCCTCACGTACACGACCGCGCAGTACACGACCGAGTTCCAGCGCCTCGGTTCGACCTACATCCTCCCCGAGCACGTGTGGGCGGAGGTCACCGACTTCGCGAACTTCGCCAACGAAGAGCCTGTCGGCTCCGGCGCCTACGTGGTCGACAAGACGACGAGCGAGTCGTACACGCTCGTCGCGAACGAGAACTTCCGCGACGCCGACGAGCTCGGAGTCAAGAAGGTCCAGTACATCGCGGTCGACAACAACCAGACCGCACAGGACCTGCTCGCCGCCGGCAAGCTCGACTGGACGGGCATGTTCATCCCGAACCCGGACGACGTCACGGGCAACGGAGCGATCGATTGGATCAACACGCCGCAGGACCCGACCGTCCTGTACACGTGCTCGAACGCCGAGCTCGGCTGCACGGGTCCCCAGACCGACGTCGCGGTTCGACAGGCGCTCAACGTCGCGATCGACCGCGCGGCCATCAAGGACAAGGCGTTCGTCGGTCTGACCGGCGACATCTCGCCGACCTTCGCGCTGCTGCCCCGTGACGAGAAGTGGGTCGCGGACTCCGCCAACGAGATCAGCCCCCAGGAGGCGAACGCCGACGAGGCTGGCGAGATCCTCGAGGCCGCCGGCTACACGAAGGACGGCGACTTCTACGCGAAGGACGGCGTGCCGCTCGAGCTCAGCCTGATCTCGGTCGACGGCTGGACCGACTACAACGATGCGGCGAAGCTGATCGCAGAGCAGGCAGAGGCTGCCGGCATCAAGATCACGGCATCCACGGTGCAGTGGCAGGAATTCTCGGACGCCCGTCAGGGCGGTGACTTCCAGCTGATCGTCGGCGGTGTGGTCGGAACCTCGGTGGCCGATCCGTTCCAGATCTACCGCGACTGGTTCGGCGGCACGACCGTCGGTTCGACCGCAGCGGTGGGCTCGGAGGTGCCCGCGGGGCGTTGGAACTTCAGCCGATACAGCAACCCCGTCGTCGACACGGCCGTCCAGGCCGCGATCAGCACGAACGACGAGGCAGAGAAGAAGGAGCTGTACGGCACGATCCAGACCGAGATCGTCCGTGATCTGCCCTACATCCCGCTCGTGATCAACGCGACGCAGACCTTCTACAACACGAAGGACTTCACGGGATGGCCGACGGAGGAGGACCTCTACGCCTTCCCGCCGTCCTGGGGTGCGATCGCGGCGGGCTACGTCCTGACGCAGCTCGAGCCGGCGAACTAAGCGCATGGAGTCGGGGGAGCAGGAAGCACGGTCAGTGACATGAAGTTCTATGCACGAAGAATCGGGTTCTACGCGTTCACGCTATGGGCCGCGATCTCACTCAACTTCCTGCTTCCCCGGCTCATGCCGGGGAACCCGGCGGACATCATGATCGCCAAGATGCAGCGAGCGGGCGGCGAGGTCTCCGAGACCACGATCCGCAACATCAAGCTGCTTCTCGGCGGTGATGACTCGTCCCTCTGGGATCAGTACATCGCGTACTGGGGGCGCATGTTCCAGGGCGACCTGGGCATCTCCGTCACCAAGTTCCCCGCGCCGGTGAGCGAGCTGATCGGG
Organism: Microbacterium sp. LMC-P-041; assembly: GCF_030209555.1. NCBI lineage: Bacteria > Bacillati > Actinomycetota > Actinomycetes > Micrococcales > Microbacteriaceae > Microbacterium > Microbacterium sp. LMC-P-041. Next base: position 597,689 of record NZ_JARVRV010000001.1, on the reverse strand, counting down.
CAGGCGCTGCCCTGGACGCTCATCCTCGTCGGCACGGTGACCGTGATCTCCTTCATCCTCGGCGTCGTCCTCGGCGCCTGGGCGGGATGGAAGCGCGGAACGTGGGTCGACCACCTCATCCCGGCGACCACCGTGCTGCAGTCCATCCCGTACTTCTGGATGGCGCTGCTGCTCGTCTCGGTGTTCGCGGTCGGGCTCGGCTGGTTCCCGATCTTCGGCGGCTACGACGTGTTCGACTTCCCGGACGGTCCCGAGCCGACCTGGGCGTTCTTCATAGATGCGCTCTCGCACGCCATCCTGCCCGCACTGACGATCGTGATCTCGTCGGTGGGCGGCTGGATGTTCGGGATGCGCAACATGATGGTGCAGACCATGGCCGAGGACTACGTGCTCACGGCCGAGGCCAAGGGGCTCCGTCCGCGTCGCATCATGACGACGTACGCCGCCCGCAATGCCGCGATCCCGTCGATCGCCGGCTTCTCGATCACCCTGGGCTTCGTTGTCGCCGGCTCCATCGTCATGGAGCAGGTCTTCACCTACCCGGGCATCGGGAAGCTGATGTTCCAGGCGGTCACGAACAACGACTACGCGCTGATGCAGGGACTCTTCCTCGTCATCACGATCACGGTGCTCGCCGCCAACTTCATCATGGACCTCGTCTATGGCTTCATCGACCCGAGGGCTCGCCAGAATGTCTGACACCGAGAACACAGTGCTGATCACGAAGGATCAGCCCATGACCCAGCCTGCGAGCACGATCTCTCTCGCCACCCAGCGGGGCCGCAGACGCCGCCGCGTCCTTCCCACCTCATCGACGAAGTTCATCATCGGCGCGAGCATCGTGATCGCGATCGTGCTGTTCGCGATCATCGCGCCGATCTTCTCGCAGGACCCTCGAAGCACCGACAACCCCGCACTGCTCCCGCCCTCGCCGGAGCACTGGTTGGGCACCACCAAGCTCGGCAACGACATGTTCGCCCAGCTCGCCATCGGCGCCCAGGGCTCGCTCCTCGTGGGCGTGGTCGCGGGCGGAATCGCCATCATCCTGTCGCTTGTCTTCGGAGTCCTCGCGGGGTACCTCGGCGGATGGCGCGAGGACACCCTGGCGCTGCTGACCAACGTGATGATCGTGATCCCCGGCCTGCCGCTGGTGATGGTGATCTCCTCCTTCGTCCCGCAGCGCAGCTGGCAGCTCGTCGCGTTCGTGCTCGGCATCACGTCCTGGGCCGGTGCCGCCTACGTGCTCAGGCTGCAGACCCGATCTCTGCGCACCCGTGACTACGTCTACGCGTCCAAGGTCGCGGGAGAGCGATCCTTCCGCGTCATCCTGGTCGAGATCATGCCGAACCTGCTGCCGTTGCTCACCGCGCAGTTCCTGTTCGCGATCATCTTCGCGATCCTCGGCGAGGCCGGTCTCTCGTACCTCGGTCTCGGCCCCAACTCCTCCATCACCTGGGGGACGATCCTCAACGACGCGCAGTCAGGTCAGGCGCTCGGACGAGGCGCCTGGTGGTGGTTCGTCCCACCGGGAATCATGATCGCCATGCTCGGCGCGGGACTCTCGCTCATCAACTTCGCGATCGACGAGGTCATCAACCCCAAGCTCCGCAATGCACCCGACGCCGCTCGGCGCGTGCGCAAGGCCGCCAAGACGAAGGGGGTCGCCGCATGAGCGCTCCGGATGCCGTGCTGACCGCACGCGACGTGTCGATCGAGTACGAGGTGGATCCGCCCGTGAAGGCGGTCCGCAACGTCTCTCTCACACTCAACCGAGGCGAGATCCTCGGCCTCGCCGGTGAGTCCGGCTGCGGCAAGACGACGCTCGCCTACGGCATGAATCGGCTGCTCAAGGCTCCTGCGCTCATGACCAGCGGCGAGATCGTGTTCCATGACCGCGACGGCCACGACATCGACATCGTCGCTCTCGACGGCGATGGGCTGCGGGCCTTCCGCTGGGACAAGATCTCGATGGTGTTCCAGGGAGCGATGAACTCGCTCAATCCGGTCATCAGCGTCAAGGCGCAGATCTTCGACATCTTCGAGACCCATCGCCCCGGCATGTCCAAGAAGGACAAGCAGGCGCGGGCCGAAGAGCTGCTGACCCTGGTCGGGGTCGACCCGTCGAGACTGACGAGCTTCCCCCATGAGCTGTCCGGTGGCATGCGTCAGCGCATGATGATCGCGATGGCGCTCGCGCTGGACCCTCAGGTGATGATCATGGACGAGCCGACCACGGCGCTCGACGTGGTCGTGCAGCGCGGGATCATCCGCGAGATCATGCGGTTGCGTGAGCGGCTGGGCTTCGCGGTGATCTTCATCACGCACGACCTGCCCATGCTGATCGAGATCAGCGACCGCATCGCCGTGATGCTGCAGGGGCAGATCGTCGAGGAGGGCACCGCGGAGGAGATCTACCGCACACCCCAGCACGAATACACCAAGAAGCTCCTGTCGAGCTTCCCGAGTCTGACCGGCGAGCGCGGAGATTTCGTCCGCACCGGCAACCAGCCCAGTCAGGAGGAGGTCCGATGAGTGCTCCCACCCTCGAAGCCCGCAACCTGGTGAAGGACTTCACGCTGCGATCCGGCCTCAAGACGTCGGTCCTGCACGCGGTGAAGGACGTCTCGTTCACCATCGAAGCGGGGAAGACGGTCGCTCTCGTCGGCGAATCCGGGTCGGGCAAGTCGACGATCGCCCGGATGCTGATGAAGCTCGAGACGCCGACGGGCGGGCAGATCCTGCTCGACGGCAAGGACTCGGGCATGCGCGGCCGCGCCGTGGAGGACTACCGCTCCCAGGTGCAGATGGTCTTCCAGGACCCCTTCGCGTCACTCAACCCCTTCCACACGATCATCCATCACCTGGAGCGGCCGATCCGGCTCCACCACCCCAAGCTGTCTGGCTCCCAGGTGCGGGCGCGGGCGATCGAGCTGCTCGAGCGCGTGCGGCTGTCGCCCGGCGAGAGCTTCGCGGAACGTCGCCCGCATGAGCTGTCCGGTGGCCAGCGGCAGCGCGTGGCGATCGCTCGTGCGCTCGCCCCGGGAGCGCGGTTCATCGTCGCGGATGAGCCGGTCTCGATGCTCGATGTCTCGATCCGACTGGGAGTGCTCAACCTGCTGGCAGATCTGCAGCGGGAGGAGAACCTCGGCGTGCTCTACATCACGCACGATCTCGCGACGGCACGTCACTTCAGCGACGAGATCATGGTGCTCTACAAGGGTGATGTCGTCGAGCGCGGCCCAGCCGACGAGGTCATCCTCAATCCGCAGCACGAGTACACCAGGACATTGCTGGGCGCCGCGCCCGAGCCCGAGAACCTCGGGCGTCTGCGAGACGAGGTCAGAGCCGAGCTGGCGGGTCGCTGACCTCCAGTGGATGACGCCGCGCTCGCCTGGCGCCCCTCCTCCGGGGCGTCGGGGGAGCGCGGCTTTCTGCGGCCTGTGCCGACGACGTCGACCCGCTAGACTGAGGCCACAAGTGAAGACAGGCCGAATGACCCACGCGGGAGAGCCCCGGCGAATGCAGCCGGGCACCGAAGGAGCAAGCCTCCCCGCCAATCTCTCAGGTACGCGTACCGCGCGGTTCCGGCCACTCTGAAAAGCGATCTCGAGCGACGCCGCGTCAGCTCGGATCCGCCGACGGTGAAAGCCCAGTCTCTGGGCGAAGCTCTCAGGCTCATGACAGAGGGGGAGTTCCCAGGAGCAGCGTCGCTGTTCCGCCCGATCCAGCCCGGGAGAACTCCATGTCCGACCCCCGCTACACCCCGCTGCGTGAGCGCCACGAGGCGCTCGGTGCATCGTTCACCGACTTCGGCGGTTGGCAGATGCCGGTGCGATACACGTCCGACCTCGCCGAGCACCACGCCGTGCGGCAGGCGGCCGGCATCTTCGACATCTCCCATATGGCGGAGTTCCTCGTCACCGGCGACTTCGCCGGGGAGTTCCTCGACTACTCGCTCGCGGGCCGGCTGTCGGCGATGGCGGTCGGCAAGGCGAAGTACTCCCTGATGCTCGCCGACGACGGCGGGATCATCGACGACGTGATCGTCTACCGGCTCGCAGACGACCGCTTCCTGGTGATCGCGAACGCGGGGAACCGCGGATTCGTCGACCAGGCGTTCGCATCGCGCGTCCGTTCGTTCCCATCGCGGATCGAACGCGAGATGCCCGCCAGGGCCGAGGGAGAGGACCGCAGCTTCGCGGGGTTCATCGGCGACAGGGGCGTGGACGTCGAAGACGTCTCCGACGACTATGCCCTGCTCGCGGTCCAGGGCCCCGCCTCCGAGGCGATCGTCTCGTCGACGCCGGGCATCACCGATCTCGGCACCCCATGGGCGGAGCAGAAGTACTACGCCTGGGCCGATGCGCTGTTCCAGGGTGCACCGCTGCTGCTCGCCCGCACGGGCTACACGGGTGAGGACGGATTCGAGCTTCTGGTGAGAGCCGCCGACGCACCCGCCCTGTGGGACGCCCTCGTCGAGGCGGGTGAGCCGCACGGGCTCGTCCCCGCGGGCCTCGCCGCGCGCGACACCCTCCGGCTCGAAGCGGGGATGCCTCTCTACGGTCACGAGCTCTCGCGCGAGACGAAGCCGTCTCAGGCCGGTCTCGGGCGAGTGGTGGTGTCCGACAAAGATGACTTCATCGGCAAGGGAGCGGTGGATGCCGCATCCGACGCTCCGGTGCTCGTCGGCCTGGTCGCCGAGGGCAAGCGTGCCGGACGCGCGGGCTACTCGGTGGTCGACGCGGACGGCATCGTGCTGGGCGAGGTCACCAGCGGTGCACTGAGCCCGACGCTCGGCCACCCGATCGCGATGGCCTACGTGGCACCTTCTTCCGCTGCCGCGGGAACCGCAGTATTCCTTGATGTGCGGGGGACCAGGATCCCCGCGACCGTGACCGCCCTGCCTTTCTACCGGAGGACCAAATGACCGATCTCAACGCACTCAGCTATACCGACGAGCACGAGTGGATCGCCGCTGGCGGTGACACCGTCACCATCGGGATCACCGACTACGCGGCCGACAAGCTGGGAGACGTCGTGTTCGTCGAACTCCCCGCCGTCGGCACCGAGATCACCGCAGGGTCGGTCGTCGGTGAGATCGAGTCGACCAAGTCGGTCGGCGAGCTCTACGCCCCGGTCACCGGCACGGTCGTCGAGATCAACGACGCCGTCGTCGACGACCCGTCGCTCGTGAACGCCGAGCCGTTCGACGGAGGCTGGCTCATCAAGGTCTCCGTCGCCGCCGGTGCGCTCGAGGGCCTGATGGACCGCGACGCGTACGTCGCTCTCACGGAGGGCTGATCGTCCAGTGGTCTCTTTCGCCGATCGTCATATCGGAACCACCGCCGCCGCCCAGCGCCAGATGCTCGACACCCTGGGCGTCGAGTCGAAGCTCGAGGACTGGAGCCCGGTCGAGGCGCTGATGCGTCAGGCCGTGCCCGCTTCGATCTTCACCCCCGCCTCCACGGAGTCCGTGATCCCGCGCGCAGCGAGCGAGACCGAGGCGCTCGCCGAGCTGCGCGCGCTCGCGTCCCGCAACACGGTGAACCGGCCGATGATCGGTCTCGGGTACTACGGCACGATCACCCCTCAGGTGATCCAGCGCAACGTGCTCGAGAATCCGTCGTGGTACACCGCGTACACGCCGTACCAGCCCGAGATCTCGCAGGGTCGCCTCGAAGCACTCATCAACTTCCAGACGATGGTCGCCGAACTGACCGGCCTGACCACAGCGAACGCGTCGATGCTCGACGAATCGACCGCTGTGGTCGAGGGGATGCTGCTGGCGCGCCGCGCGTCGAAGAAGGCGTCGAACGTCTTCGCCGTCGACGCCGACGCGTTCCCGCAGACGAAGGCACTGCTCGAGACCCGTGCCGAGGCCGTGGGCATCGAACTGGTGTCCGTCGACTTCGCGGCGGGTGAAGAGCTGCCCGCCGAGCTGTTCGGCGTCTTCGTGCAGTACCCGGGGGCCTCCGGGCGAGTCTGGAACCCGGCGGCCGTGATCGATGCGGCGCACCTCGCGGGCGGGCTCGCCGTCGTCGCGGCCGACCTCCTCGCGCTCACCCTCATCGCGTCGCCCGGCTCGCTCGGGGCCGATGTCGCGGTCGGGACGACGCAGCGCTTCGGCGTGCCGATCGGTTTCGGAGGCCCGCACGCGGGCTACATGGCTGTGCGCGCAGGGCTCGAACGTCAGCTGCCCGGCCGTCTCGTCGGCGTCTCTGTCGATGCCGACGGCAAGCCGGCGTATCGGCTGTCGCTGCAGACCCGCGAGCAGCACATCCGCCGCGAGAAGGCGACGAGCAACATCTGCACCGCTCAGGTGCTGCTCGCCGTGATGGCGTCGATGTACGCCGTCTACCACGGTCCCGATGGACTGAAGGCGATCGCCCGGGAGGTCGCGGCCAAGACCGCGATGCTGCGCGACTGGCTCGCCGATGCGGGTGCGGACGTCGTGCACGACTCGTTCTTCGACACCCTCCAGGTGCGGGTGCCGGGGCGCGCTGCCGAGTTCGTGGAGCAGGCCCATCACGGTTTCGGCATCCTGCTGCACGCCGCGGATGCCGACACGATCGGCATCTCGATCGACGAGACCACGACGGTCGCCGAGCTCCATCAGGTCGCTCAGGTCTTCGGCGGTGCCCGGGAGCGCGCATTCGGATTCTTCGGCTCCGGTTCGCAGGGCGGCCTCCCCGGCGATCTGCTCCGTCAGGACGAGTACCTCACACACCCCGTCTTCCACGCGCACCGCAGCGAGACGGCGATGATGCGCTATCTCAAGAGCCTCGCCGATCGTGACTATGCGCTCGACCGCGGCATGATCCCGCTCGGGTCCTGCACGATGAAGCTCAACGCGGCGACCGAGATGGCATCGATCACGTGGCCGGAGTTCGCGGGCATCCACCCGTTCGCGCCGGCATCCGATGTCGCGGGGTATCTCGACATGATCACGCAGCTCGAAGCGTGGCTCGCCGAGGTCACGGGGTACGACGCCGTCTCGCTGCAGCCGAACGCCGGGTCGCAGGGCGAGCTGGCCGGCCTCCTCGCCATCCGCGGATACCACCTCGCGAACGGCGACACGCAGCGCACGGTGTGCCTGATCCCGTCGTCCGCGCACGGCACCAACGCGGCCTCCGCGGTGCTCGCCGGAATGAAGGTCGTCGTCGTGGCGTGCGATGAGCTCGGGAACGTCGACCTCGACGACCTGCGGGCGAAGATCGCGGCGCACGCCGACGAGCTCTCGGCGCTGATGATCACCTACCCGTCGACGCATGGTGTGTACGAGCAGGACGTGGTCGAGATCACGACCGCGGTGCACGACGCCGGCGGCCAGGTGTACGTGGACGGTGCGAACCTCAACGCGCTGCTCGGCTACGCCCGGTTCGGCGATCTCGGCGGCGACGTCTCGCACCTCAACCTGCACAAGACGTTCGCGATCCCGCACGGCGGCGGCGGCCCCGGTGTGGGCCCCGTCGCAGCCAAGGCGCACCTCGCGGCCCACCTGCCGTCGCACCCGCTCGCGCAGCGGGCGGAGCATGCGGGCGGATTCGTCTTCGAAGGCGGCGCGGTGTCGGCGGCACCGTACGGATCTGCGGGCATTCTGCCGATCTCGTGGTCCTATGTGCGGATGATGGGCGCCGACGGCCTCCGTCACGCGACCGCGGCCGCGGTGCTGTCCGCGAACTACATCGCCGCGCGCCTGGGCGAGCACTTCCCCGTGCTGTACGCGGGGGAGGACGGCCGGGTGGCGCACGAGTGCATCCTCGACCTGCGTCCGCTTCGCGAGGAGACCGGGATCACCGTCGACGACGTCGCCAAGCGACTGATCGACTTCGGCTTCCACGCACCGACCATGTCGTTCCCGGTCGCGGGGACTCTGATGGTGGAACCCACCGAGTCCGAGGACCTCGGCGAGATCGAGCGGTTCATCGAGGCCATGATCATGATCAAGGCCGAAGCGGATGCCGTCGCCGCCGGGCGCTGGCCCGCGGACGACAACCCTCTCGTCAACGCTCCGCACACGGCAGTCTCGCTGATCGCGGGGGAGTGGGAGCACGCCTACAGCCGTGAAGACGCCGCCTATCCGGTGCACGCTCTGGTGGCAGGCAAGTACTGGCCGCCCGTGCGCCGCATCGACCAGGCGTACGGTGACCGCAACCTCGTGTGCGCCTGCCCGCCGATCGAGGCGTTCGCCTGAACCGAATCCTGAGGGGTGACGGCGTCGTGTCCATGCGGACACGACGCCGTCACTCGTTTCCGTGCATTTCCGCGTGTTTCGGGGATGTTTCAGTTGGTCACCACTCAGTAACGGTTCATTAGCCGAGAGCAGCGTCCGCGAAACCGCGGGTTACAGTCAACTATCCCTACGCGTTCGACGATGAGCGCGCAGTCTGATGAATACCCGTCCACAGGAGGACACAAAGTGAAGCGCAACAAGATCGCCCTTGCGGGCACTGCGCTGTTCGCGATCGGCGCCCTGGCGCTCGCGGGCTGCGCGAGCGGTGGAAGCGGCAATGAAGGCGACGGCGGCTCCGGTGCGAACACCGACGCCGACGCCATCATCACCACGAACGGCTCGGAGCCCGAGAACCCGCTGATCCCCACCAACACCAACGAGGTGGGCGGCGGAAAGATCCTCGACGAGATCTTCGCCGGTCTGATCTACTACGACGCCGACGGCAAGCCCGTCAACGACGTGGCTGAGGAGATCACCACGGAGGACCCGCAGAACCTCACCGTCAAGATCAAGGAAGGCCTGACCTTCACCGACGGTGAAGAAGTCACCGCCGACAACTTCATCAAGGCGTGGAACGAGGGCGCCAAGGCGTCGAACGCTCACCTCTCCAGCTACTTCTTCGAGGACATCGAGGGCTTCAGCTACGACACCGACTCCGAGCTCACGGGTCTCAAGCAGGTCGATGACTACACCTTCACGATCGCGCTGAACAAGCCGGCATCCGACTTCGCTCTGCGTCTCGGCTACTCGGCCTTCTACCCGCTCCCCGACGTCGCGTTCGAGGACATGGAAGCGTTCGGTCAGAACCCGATCGGCAACGGTCCGTACATGATCGACGGCGAAGACGCGTGGCAGCACGACGTCCAGATCGACCTCGTCCGCAACGACGACTACGACGGTGGCCGTCAGGCCGCCAACGGCGGTCTGACCATCAAGTTCTACGCCACGCAGGAGGCCGCATACGCCGACCTGCTGTCGAACGAGGTCGACGTCATCGACGCGATCCCGACGAACTCGCTCCCGGTCTTCACCGACGAGCTCGGCGACCGTGCTGTGAACCAGCCCTCCGCTGTGTTCCAGTCCTTCACCATCGGCCAGTTCCTCCCGCACTTCAGCGGCGAAGAGGGCCAGCTGCGTCGTCAGGCGCTGTCGATGGCGATCAACCGCGAGGAGATCACCGAGACGATCTTCTCGGGCACCCGCACCCCGGCATCCGACTTCACCTCTCCGGTCATCGACGGCTGGTCCGACTCGGTTCCCGGCAGCGAGGTCCTCGACTTCGACCCCGAGAAGGCGAAGGAGCTGTGGGCTGAGGCCGACGCCATCGCACCGTGGGACGGCGAGTTCAAGATCGCGTACAACTCCGACGGCGGCCACGACGCCTGGGTCGACGCGGTGAGCAACAGCATCAAGAACACGCTCGGCATCGAGGCATCGGGTGACCCGTACCCGACTTTCCAGGACCTTCGCACGAAGATCAACGACCGCACCATCACCACGGCTGCGCGCTCGGGCTGGCAGGCCGACTACCCGGGTCTGTACAACTTCCTCGGACCGCTCTACGCCACCGGCGCAGGCTCCAACGACGGTGACTACACGAACCCCGAGTTCGACGAGCTCATCTCCGCCGGCATCAGCAACCCCGACGCCGAGGCTCAGATCGAGGACTTCACCAAGGCGCAGGAGGTCCTGTTCCAGGACCTTCCCGCGATCCCGCTGTGGTACTCGAACGTGACCGGTGGCTTCAGCGAGAACGTCGACAACGTCACGTTCGGCTGGAACTCCGTTCCGCTGTACTACGAGATCACGAAGGCCGGCGAGTAAGTCTGACGGCACTTCACCTGTGAGGCGGTGGCGATTCTTCGTCACCGCCTCACAGGCTTGTGTTCACGTAGCTTTCTTTCCCCTCAAGAAGGGACAAGCGGATGCTCGGTTACATTCTGAGACGTCTCCTGCAGGTGATCCCGGTCTTCTTCGGAGCCACCCTGCTCATTTACTTCCTCGTGTTCGCCATGCCCGGCGACCCGATCCTCGCCCTGTTCGGCGACAAGACGCCCAACCCGGCGGTCGTCGAGCAGCTGCGCGCGCAGTACCACCTGGACCAGCCGTTCATCGTGCAGTACTGGTACTACATCACCGGCGTCTTCCAGGGCGACCTGGGTACGACCTACTCGGGCCGCCCGGTCTCGGCTGTGCTCGCCGCCACGCTTCCTGTCACCGGCCGACTCGCAGTCATGGCCATCGCCATCGAGTTCGTGCTCGCCATCGTCATCGGCACCATCTCGGCGCTGCGCAAGGGCAAGCTGTTCGACAACGTCTCGCTCGTCGTGGCGCTGGTCGCGATCGCGATCCCGATCTTCGTGGTGGCGTTCCTCGCGCAGTACTTCCTCGCGATCCAGCTCGGCTGGTTCAAACCCACGGTGGGTGCGGACAACGACTGGGGCGGGTTGTGGCTGCCGGCGATCGTGCTCGGTTTCAGCCTCTATGCGGTGAGCATGCGTCTCATGCGCAGCTCGGTCATCGAGACCCTGAACCAGGACTGGGTGCGCACGGCGTACAGCAAGGGGCTCTCGCGCAACCGCGTGCTGCCCGTGCACGTGCTGCGCAACTCCCTGATCCCGGTGATCACGAACTCCGCCACGAACTTCGGCGTGCTGCTCGTGGGCGCCACCGTCACCGAGGGCATCTTCAACGTCCCCGGTGTGGGAAACACGCTCTTCCAGGCGATCCAGCGCGGCGAGGGACCCACGGTCGTCTCGTTCGTGACCGTGTTCGTCATCCTGTACGTGTTGGTGAACCTTCTCATCGACCTGCTCTACGGTCTGCTCGACCCGAGGATTCGCTATGCCTGATCCCACATCTCAGAAGCACTACGTCGCTCCGATCGAGACGGAGTCGATCGCGGTCGACGCCGTTCGGATCTCGGACAAGCCCAGCAACCTCTGGCGTGACGCCTGGTTCGACCTGCGTCGTCGTCCGCTGTTCTGGTTCTCGGTCGTCCTCGCGCTGTTCTTCCTCGTGATGGCGCTGTGGCCGACTCTGTTCACCGCGACGCCGCCGAACAACGACTGCCAGCTGTCGAACAGCAACGGCGGTCCGACGGACGGACACCCGCTCGGGTTCACGTTCCAGGGCTGCGACATCTATGCGCGCATCGTCTGGGGTGCTCAGACGTCGCTGGCCGTCGGCCTCATCGCGACGCTGATCTCGTCCGTTCTCGGCCTGATCATGGGAGCTCTCGCGGGCTTCTACGGCGGATGGCTCGACTCGGTGCTCTCGCGCATCGGCGACATCTTCTTCGCCATCCCGTACATCCTCGCGGCCGTCGTCGTGATGACCGTGTTCCGGGATTCCCGTTCGGTGTGGACGCTCGCGTTCGCCATCGGAGCGTTCGCCTGGGCGTCCACGGCTCGCGTCGTGCGGGCCGAGGTGCTCCGTGTGCGTCAGGCGGACTTCGTGATGGCGTCGCAGGCGCTCGGTCAGTCGAAGTTCAAGATCCTCCTGAACCACGTGGTCCCGAACGCCATCGCTCCGCTGCTCGTCGTCTCGACGCTCGGCCTCGCCGCCGCGATCGTCGCGGAAGCGACGCTCTCGTTCCTCGGGGTGGGTCTCGGCAGCGACGTGATGTCGTGGGGAAATGACATCGCGAAGGCTCAGGCATCGCTGCGTGTCGCGCCGATGGCGCTCATCTATCCGTCGATCGCCCTCACCCTCGCGGTGCTGGCGTTCGTCACCCTGGGCGAGCTCATCCGAGACGCCCTCGACCCGAAGGCGAGGGCACGCCGATGAGCGAGCGAATCACCGAACAGGTCCCGCTGCTGAGCATCCGCGACCTGAGCGTCGCGTTCCGCACGCAGGAGGGTCTGCGCGAAGTGCTCCACGGAGTGAGCTTCGACGTCATGCCCGGAGAGACCGTCGCGATCGTGGGCGAGTCGGGCTCGGGCAAGTCCACGACGGCCACGGCCATCGTGAACCTGCTGCCCGGCACCGGCCAGGTCACCGCGGGATCGATCACCCTCGAGGGACGCGAGCTCACGACGCTCAACCGTCGCGAGATCGAGGCCGTCCGAGGCCGGGACATCGGCTTCGTGCCGCAGGACCCGATGTCGAACCTCAACCCCGTCTGGAGCATCGGCTTCCAGGTGAAGGAGGCGATCCGTGCGAACGGCATCGCCCAGGGGCGCGATGCGGCCAAGGCGCGCACCGTCGAGGTGCTGCAGCAGGCCGGACTCGCCGACGCCGAGAAGCGTCTGCACCAGTTCCCGCACCAGTTCTCGGGAGGCATGCGCCAGCGCGCGCTGATCGGGATGGGCCTCGCGGCCGACCCCAAGCTGCTCATCGCCGACGAGCCGACCTCGGCTCTCGACGTCACCGTGCAGCGCGTGATCCTCGACCACATGGCGTCGCTCACCCGTGACAAGGGCACCTCTGTACTCCTGATCACACACGATCTCGGTCTCGCAGCCGAGCGGGCGGACAAGATCATCGTGATGAACGGCGGCAACATCGTCGAGTCCGGTCCCAGCCGCGAGATCCTCGAGAACCCGCAGCACCCGTACACGAAGCGACTGGTCGCCGCGGCGCCCAGCGTCGCATCGCAGCGCATCCAGGCGGTGGTGGAGGACCGGGGGATCGAGACGCTCGACGACCTCGCCGACATCCCGCCGACGGTGCGCGTCGCCGGACTCACGAAGGATTACCGGATCCGCCAGGGGAACTTCCGCAGTGAAGCGTTCCGCGCTGTCGACGACGTGTCCTTCGAGATCCCTCGCGGCAAGACGCTCGCGCTCGTGGGCGAGTCGGGCTCTGGCAAGTCCACGGTCGCCAAGATGGTGCTGAAGCTCGAAGAGCCGACCAGCGGAACCATCGAGATCGACGGGCAGGATGTGTCGAGGCTGTCGAATGCGCAGGCGTTCGGTCTGCGTCGGCGCATGCAGCCGGTCTTCCAGGACCCGTACGGCTCGCTCGATCCACTGCGCAACATCGGCAACACCATCGCCGAGCCGATGCAGATCCACGGCGTCGGCGATCGCGCCTCGCAGCGCGAGCGGGTCGAGGAGCTGCTCGACCAGGTCTCGCTTCCGCGCGTCCTCGCGACCCGGTATCCGAACGAGCTCTCGGGCGGTCAGCGTCAGCGTGTCGCGATCGCACGCGCTCTCGCGCTCAAGCCCGACATCATCGTCCTCGACGAGGCGGTGTCGGCGCTCGACGTGCTGGTGCAGGATCAGGTGCTGCAGCTGCTGGCCGAGCTCCAGTCGGAGCTCGGGCTCACCTACCTGTTCATCACTCACGACCTCGCGGTCGTCCGAGTGTCGAGCGATCTGGTGTGCGTCATGGAGAAGGGCAAGATCGTCGAGCAGGGCACTGTCGACGAGATCTTCGCGAATCCCCAGCAGGAGTACACCGATCGTCTGCTCAAGGCGATCCCCGGGGCGACCATCACCCTCGGCGGTCACTGAGAGTGAGCATCGACCCTCGACCGGAGGCCGCACGGACTTTCCGTGCGGCCTCCGGGCCTGTCTCCCTCGTGCTGTGCTCGCTGCTCGCGATCTTCCTGCTCGGTGACGCCGTCGTACGCGCCGGCTGGGGCCAGATGCTCCTGCTCGCACCCTGGGTGCTGCTCGGACTCTGGGTGGTCTACGAGATCGCTTTCGTCTCGGTCGTCCGCATCGACGACCAGGGAGCGATGGTGCAGAACATGCTGCGTCGCACCTCGTTCGGCTGGAGCCGCGTGCGCGACGTCGACCTGCGCTGGCAGCTCGTCTTCTCGCTCGACGACGGCACCGACCTGTCGAGCTACGGAGGGCCGGCTCGAGCGCGGCCCGTGCGACGCGTGACCGGCGACGACGAGGCCAAGGCCCCCGTCGCGCTCCGCGACCTCACCGACGTCCGTGACCGCTGGCAGGCTGCTCTCTCCGGTGCGGACGCGCCGATCCGCCGCACGTGGGACTATCGGGCGCTCATCGCCCTCGGTGTCATCGTGCTCTGGGCCGTGGCGTCGATCCTGATCGCGAACGGCTGACCCCGCCTCGGCTCTCAGCCGGGCAACCCGAACAGCGCCGGCCAGGTCGCCGCAGCCCACGGGTAGCCGACGAACACGGTCGCGTCGATCAGGAAGTGCGCGACGAGGAACGGCATGAGCCGTCCGCTGCGCTGGAACAGCCATCCGAAGAGCAGCCCCATCGCGAAGTTGCCGATGAAGGCGCCGGGCCCCTGGTAGAGGTGGTAGCTCGCGCGCAGCAGTGACGTCGTCAGGATGATGGTCCACGGGCCCCACCCGAGCTGCTTCAGACGGGCGAACAGATATCCCAGCACCACGAACTCCTCCTGGAGCGATGCACGGGCTGCCGCGAGAAGGAGGATCGGCACGGTCCACCAGTGGGCGCCCTGGCCCGAGGGGTCGACCGCGACGAAGATCCCCATGGCTCTTCCGGCCAGGTAGAGCCCGATCCCCGGGATGCCGATCGCCGCGACGAGCAGTGCGCCCCGCCCGATGTCGGCACCCACGCGGGTCCCGTCGAGGCCGAGCCTGCCGAGGTGCGGCCTCGACGACTGCCAGAGCAGGAAGCAGACGAGCAGCACCGGGACGATCGAGAATCCGATCGAGAGGACCTGATAGATCAGGTCGAAGATCTCCCGATCGCTGCGGGACGGATTGAGCGCGGCCGTCTGATCGGCGAGAGGCGTCTCGTCGGTGAGTCGGTAGGCCAGCTGCACGATCGCGTACACCGCGGACTGCCCGAGCCCGAGAGCCAGCACGATCGCGATCTCCCACCACAGGCGTGCTCTCGGGGATGGGGCGTTCGAGGGGAGGCTCATGGCATCACCGATCGTACTCGCGCGGCTGGCACTGCTATGGCATGGGCGCGTGCACTTCGACAGCCCACGTGCGCATGAGCTGTCGCTCTTCGGCTGTGCAGATGTAGTCGTAGCCGTAGTCTCGACCGTCGAAGGTCAGGGTCCACAGATCCAGATAGGTCAGTGCGTAGCAGTCGGCGAACACCTCGCTGTTCCCCTGAAAGTGCCCCTGCTCGACGAGGACGCCAGATGACCCCAGCTCGGCCCCGTTCGCATCGCTGTCGGCTCGCATGTAGAGGTGCGAGAGCTCGTGCAGAACGACCAGACGGATGGCGGTGTCGCCGCCGAGCTGGTCTTCAGGCAGAAGGTGAACCGTCAGCGTTTCCTCGGAGATGCAGCCGATCGTCACACTTCCGTCATCCGGTTCTCCGGGGGTCCCGCACTCGGTGTCCGCGTTCCATGCGATGTCGATGAATCCCTGGCCGGCTTCGTCGACGATCGCCTCGCTGACCGAACCGGAGACGTTCGCTCGTCGCGCGGCGGCGTCGGCGATCCGCTGCTCGAGGCTCTGCCGGATGGCCTTGGCTTCGCTCGCATGGTCAGCGACCGACGCGTCGGTGACAGGGGGCTGCGAGATCGACGCCTCCAGGCGTCGGAACGTCATGAGGTCCGCGACCAGGGGAGCCACCGGGTTCGCCTCGATCTGTGCATAGAGCTCATAGAACCTGCTCCGCTCCGCATCGAACGCCGCCAGCGACTCGGAGCGGGAGCCGGTTCCCTGTGCTGCCGGCTGCTCCGGCGACGAAGAGGACGCAAACAGCCCTGCGACGACGAGCACCACGACGAGGGCGAAGCCCAGCAGAGCGATTCCACCGCAACCGAGGAGCGCGCACAGCCCGCCCCTTCCTCGCCGCGGAACAGGGGCTGGAGCTGGAGCAGCCATCGCCGCTCGGATCGCGGGATTGACTGCGAGTATCCACTCGCGCAGCTGCGGGTAGCAGGCGGGGTGATGCAGTAGGAGCGAATGCAGATCTCCCCGGCGTGCGGCTATCTCTGCGAGCAGAGCGGGTGGCGTCGCAGGATTCTGCACGGCGGCCAGGTCGGTGTCGTGCATGTGGCCGCTCATGCGGCCACGGTATCGCACAGCCCTCGCATC
Organism: Microbacterium sp. LMC-P-041; assembly: GCF_030209555.1. Classification (NCBI taxonomy): domain Bacteria; kingdom Bacillati; phylum Actinomycetota; class Actinomycetes; order Micrococcales; family Microbacteriaceae; genus Microbacterium; species Microbacterium sp. LMC-P-041. Next base: position 581,502 of record NZ_JARVRV010000001.1, on the reverse strand, counting down.
GGCGCGACGGTCGAGGTCGTACTTCGCCGTTCAGGAACGACTCGCCCGAATACGATAGTCTGGAACGTCGGCTTCTCGGCAAAACCCCACACTCTTTAGGACATCTGCATGGCGCACGCCCTTCGCTCTGACCTCCGCAACGTCGCAATCGTCGCGCACGTCGACCACGGCAAGACCACTCTCGTCGACGCCATGCTGCGTCAGACCGGCTCGTTCGGCGAACACGCCCACGTCGATGAGCGCGCGATGGACTCGAACGACCTCGAGCGCGAGAAGGGCATCACGATCCTCGCCAAGAACACGGCGATCACCTACAAGGGCAAGCATGCTCAGGGCAAGGAGATCACGATCAACGTGATCGACACCCCCGGCCACGCCGACTTCGGTGGTGAGGTCGAGCGCGGCCTGTCGATGGTCGACGGCGTCGTGCTGCTCGTCGACGCCAGCGAGGGCCCGCTCCCGCAGACCCGTTTCGTGCTGCGCAAGGCTCTCGAGGCCAAGCTGCCCGTCATCCTCCTGGTCAACAAGACCGACCGTCCCGACGCTCGTATCGCCGAGGTCGAGGAAGAGGCCCACGACCTGCTGCTCGGCCTCGCGTCCGACCTCGTCGACGACGTGCCCGACCTCGATGTCGACGCCCTGCTCGACGTTCCCGTCGTCTACGCGTCCGGCCGTGCCGGCGCGGCCTCGCAGAACCGCCCCGCCGACGGATCGCTGCCCGACAACGACGACCTCGAGCCGCTGTTCGAGGCGATCCTCGAGCACGTCCCCGCTCCCGCCTACGACGACGAGCACCCGCTGCAGGCCTGGGTCACCAACCTCGACTCCAGCCCCTTCCTCGGTCGTCTCGCTCTGCTGCGCGTCTTCAACGGCACGCTGAAGAAGGGCCAGACGGTCGCCTGGGTCCGCGCTGACGGCACGCACCAGAACGCACGCATCACCGAGCTGCTCAAGACGCGGGCGCTCGAGCGCTACCCGGCCGATTCGGCGGGCCCGGGCGACATCGTCGCCATCGCCGGCTTCGAGAACATCACGATCGGCGAGACGATCGCCGACCCCGAGGATGTCCGGCCGCTTCCCGCGATCACCGTCGACGACCCGGCCATCTCGATGACGATCGGCACCAACACCTCGCCGCTCATGGGCAAGGTCAAGGGTCACAAGCTCACCGCTCGCATGGTCAAGGACCGTCTCGACAAGGAGCTGATCGGCAACGTCTCGCTCAAGGTCGTCGACATCGGACGCCCGGACGCCTGGGAGGTGCAGGGCCGCGGAGAGCTGGCGCTGGCCATCCTCGTCGAGAACATGCGCCGTGAGGGCTTCGAGCTCACCGTCGGCAAGCCGCAGGTGGTCACGAAGAAGATCGACGGCAAGACGTACGAGCCGTTCGAGCACCTCACGATCGACACGCCGGAGGAGCACCTCGGCGCGATCACGCAGCTTCTGGCGAACCGCAAGGGCCGCATGGAGAACATGACGAACCACGGCACCGGCTGGGTGCGCATGGAGTTCATCGTCCCGTCGCGCGGTCTCATCGGGTTCCGCAGCGAGTTCCTCACGACGACCCGAGGCACCGGCATCGCGAACGCGATCTCGCACGGCTACGAGCCGTGGGCCGGTTCCATCACGACCCGTCAGAACGGCTCGATCGTGGCCGACCGTCAGGGCGTCGTGACTCCGTTCGCGATGATCGCCCTGCAGGAGCGCATGTCGTTCTTCGTGCAGCCCACGCAGGAGGTCTACGAGGGCATGGTCATCGGCGAGAACTCCCGCGCCGACGACATGGACGTCAACATCACGAAGGAGAAGAAGCTCACCAACATGCGTGCGGCGAGCTCCGACACCTTCGAGTCGATGACGCCCCCGCGCCAGCTGACGCTCGAGGAGAGCCTCGAGTTCGCCCGTGACGACGAATGCGTCGAGGTCACGCCCGAGGTCGTCCGCATCCGCAAGGTGAATCTCGACGCGAACACTCGTGCGCGTGAGACCGCTCGCCTGAAGCGCCAGGACGCGAACGTCTGAGAATCGTCTGAGAGAAGGGGCCCTGTACCGCCGGAAACGGCGGTACAGGGCCCCTTTCTCACGAAACGTCCAGGAGTGCCGTTGCAGAATCGTTACCTTGCGCCTGGGGCGATCTCCCGATGAGTGTCCTGTGACGGGCGTACGACGACCCGAAAGTCGAACCCAATGCTTCACACCACCCGTGCGCTTCGGCGCGCCCACGCGGCGGCGACAGCTCGTAACGCCATCACGGCGCGTCGCCCGAAACTGATTCTCGGAACGATCACCGGAGGCGTGCTCGGCCTCGCTCTGACGGTCGGCATCGTGTCCGCCCCCGCGGCCGGCGCCGAGCTGCCGGACGCCGTCGCAGGCGTCACCTCGTTCGTCACCGGCGAGCCGGACGCCCCGGCCAAGAGCGCGGATGACTCGGCGCTCACGATGGTCGCCGCTCAGGATGCCGTCGCGGCAGCTGAGGCGCTGAACGCAGAGGTCGCGGCATCGGGCCTCGATCTGGGCGCCGCACCCTCGAGCGTCGACACGGCTGACGTGACCACGTGGGTCGATCAGCTGGCGGACCGTGATGACTTCTCGAACAGAGAGCTCTCGAGCCTGACCGCGTACGCAGTCACCGGAACGGACGAGATCGTCGCGGAGACCGCTGCGCTGCAGGCGTCCTATGTCGCAGCCCAGGAGGCGAAGGCCGCTGCGGACGCGGCTGCGGCCCAGGCGGCGGCTGAAGCCGCGGCGCTCGCTCAGACGAACACCGTCGACGGCGCGAAGGCCGCGGCTCGCGACATCGCGTCGAGCGAGTACGGCTGGGGCGAGGACCAGTTCTCCTGCCTGAACTCGCTGTGGACCAAGGAGTCCGGCTGGAACTACAAGGCGTACAACGCCTCGGGTGGCGCGACGGGGATCCCGCAGGCTCTGCCCGGAAGCAAGATGGCGTCAGCCGGGTCCGACTGGCAGACCAACGCGGCCACTCAGATCCGCTGGGGCCTCGGGTACATCTCGTCGGTCTACGGCACCCCCTGCAGTGCGTGGGGCCACTCCCAGTCGGTGAACTGGTACTGAGCCGCAGCTCCGCACACCCTCCCTCCGAGACCCACCCCGCCTGCGTGCGGTGGTGGGTCTCGGTGTGTCCGGACATGTGTCGCAACAGGGCACTGCATGCCCTAGGCAGCGCGACGCATTGGCACTACGGTGAGCGATGACGGCTGGGGGGTCGTGGTCTCGAAGGAGAACGCATGGACGTCGCGGCGCTGGCTGGCATCCCGCAGCAGGTCTCGACGGGTGGGCTGCCCGGGTGGGAGAGGGTCGACCAGCTCGTGCGTGAGGCTCATCGTCTGTATGCGCAGGACCACGGCGGCGCGGTCGCCGACTACATCCCGGTGCTCGCCGAGGCCGACCCCGAGCTGTTCGGTCTCGCGGTCATCGAGGTCGACGGCGGCCTGCATGACGCCGGGGATGCGCAGCATCCGTTCTCGATCCAGTCGATCTCGAAGATGTTCGTCTACGCCCTGGCGATCCAGGAGCACGGCCATGAGCGGGTGCGCGACATCGTCGGCGTCAACAACACCGGCCTCGCCTTCAACTCCCTGATGGCGCTCGAGCTCAACGGCGGACACCCCATGAATCCGATGGTCAACGCCGGTGCGATCGCGACGACGGCACTGATGCCGGGGCAGACGGCTGTCGAGCAGTGGGAGCGCGTGCGCGAGGGGCTCTCTGCTTTCGCCGGCCGCGCGCTGAGCCTCGACGGCGTGGTGTACGCCTCGGAAGCCGCGACCAACGAGCGCAACCGGGCGATGGGCTGGCTGCTCCGCAGCTACGGACGGCTGGTCGGCGACCCCGACGAGGTCGTCGACGTCTACACGCGTCAGTGCGCTCTCAGCGTCACGGCCCACGACCTCGCGGTGATGGGGGCGACGCTCGCCGACGGCGGCGTGAATCCGATCACGGGCGAGCGGGTGGTCTCTGCGGACGTCTGCCGCGACACTCTCGCAGTGGTGGCATCCACGGGCCTCTACGAGGCCTCGGGTGAGTGGCTGTTCGAGATCGGGCTGCCCGCCAAGTCGGGTGTGGCAGGAGGGATCGTCGCCGTCGCGCCGGGCAAGGGTGCCGTCGCCGGATTCTCACCGCGCCTCGACGCGGCGGGAAACTCCGTGCGATCGCAGCTCGCCATCGGTCACCTCTCCCGCGCTCTCGGACTGAACCTGTTCGCCTCCGCGCCCGCGCCGACCGCTCGGTCGACGGACTGACCTCCTTTCCCGCTCAGAGGACCCTGCCATGACACTCACTTCTCCGGCATCCACGAAGACCTCCTGGATGCCGCTCGTCAGTCTCTTCCTCGCCCAGGTGCTCATGTCGTTCAACGTGGCAGCCCTGCCGATATCCCTCGGTGGCATGGTCAGTGAGTTCGGCGTGCCGCCGACGGTCGCCAGCACCACCATCGTGATGTACGGCCTCGCCGTGGCCGCCCTCGTGATGACCGGCGCGAAGCTCGGTCAGCGGGTCGGCTGGGTCCTCATCTTCCGGATCGTGATCGGCTTGTTCGCCGCGTCGTCGGTGCTGATGATCGTGTCCCCGAGCGTGGGCTGGGCCATCGCGGGGCAGGCGGTCGCCGGCGCCGCCGCAGCGATCATCGTCCCCTCGATCGTGGCGCTGATCGCCGAGAACTATCGGGGCGCGCAGCAGGCGACGGCGATCGGTGCGATCGGGTCCGCCCGAGCCATTTCGGGAGTCACCGCGTTCCTCATCGGCGGCACGCTCGGCACCCTGGTCGGATGGCGGCCGATGTTCTTCATCGTGTTCGGCATCGCCGTGGTCGTCTTCGCGTTCAGCTTCACGCTGCGAGGTGATGGGGGAGACGCGTCGATCCGCATCGACCTCGTGGCGTCGCTCCTCATCGGCGCGGCCATCGTGCTTCTGACCCTGGGTTTCAACAACCTCAACGGGTGGGGTGCCGTCGCTGCGACCGAGGCCGCACCCTTCAACATCCTCGGGCTCTCGCCTGCGCCCGCCTTCGTCGTCGTCGGGGTCGTGCTCGGTCAATGCTTCTTCGTCTGGACTCGCCGTCGGATGGCCGAGGGCAAGGTGCCGCTGATCGACCTCAGCATCCTCGACTCGTCGAAGGAGCGCGCTGCCGTGTACGCGATGTTCATCGTCGTGGCGCTCGAGGCGTGCGTGAACTTCACCATCCCCCTGTACATCCAGATCGTGCAGGGAAGGACGCCCTTCGACACGTCGCTCGCGATGATGCCTTTCAACCTGACCGTGTTCATCACCGCCACACTCGTCGTCCGGTTCTACACGCGCTACCCGCCGCGGGTCATCGGCGTCTTCGGCTTCATCCTCACCACGGTCGCGCTCGTCTGGCTGTCCTTCGTGGTGAACAACAACTGGGAGACGCTTCCGACGATCCTCGGGCTGGTCGTGTTCGGCATCGGTCAGGGTGCGCTCGTGACCCTCGTCTTCAACGTGCTCGTCACCGCGGCGCCGGCTGAGCTCGCGGGTGATGTCGGCTCGTTGCGCGGCACCACGCAGAATCTCGCCTCGGCGGTCGGGACCGCTCTGGCCGGCGCACTCCTCGTCTCGCTCCTCGGGGTGAGCATCGGCCGCGCGGTCGTCGAGCACCCCGAGCTGCCGCCGTCGCTCGTCGCGCAGGTCGACATGGACAACCTGAACTTCGTCAGCAACGACGACCTGCGCGCAGCACTCGAGCAGACGGATGCGACGCCCGAGCAGGTCGACGCGGCGGTGGCCGTCAACGAGGAGTCGCGTCTGGGGACGCTGCGACTCGGCCTGCTGCTGCTCGCGGGACTCAGTGCCGTGGCGATCCTGCCTGCATCCCGGCTGCCGAAGTACAAGCCGGACGAGATCCCGGACCCGTCACCGGTCTCGGGCTCCGCGCCGAAGTGATGCTCAGCGCAGCTCCGAGATGAGCACCGCACTGGTCGAGGCGACGGTCGCCTCGAACACGTGGGGCGCGTCTCCGGCGTACGAGAGATAGTCGCCCGGGTTCAGCAGCACGGGGGCGTCCGACGGACCGATCCGAGCCTGGCCGGAGATGAGGATCACGTGTTCGGTCGTTCCCACGTGATGCGGATCGGAGCGGCGTGGATCCCCCGGATCCGCGTGGATCAGGTACACATCCCGCCTCGCACCCGGCGGGCTCGCTGAGAGCAGGGTCGCGCTGTACGCGGCGACCGACGACGGGACGCCCGTGAGGTCATCGGCGCGGATGAGCGTCGGCGCGTTGCTCTGCTGATCGACGAGGACGGCGAACGGCACCCCGAGCGCGACGCCGAGCGCCCAGAGCGTCTCGACGCTGGGGTTGCCGGCACCGGACTCCAGTTGGGAGACGGTCGCCTTCGAGATTCCCGCTCGACGCGCCAACTCCGACACGGATAGTCCGGCTCTCTCCCTCTCTCTGCGCAGAGTGCGGGCGATGCGCGTTCGGAGTTCCTCCATGTGTTCATCATGTCAAACGATCGTTCGCTTGACTATCCCGGACACCGCGTTCAGAATGATGGTCATATGTTCACCACAGCGAACGATCGTGCGATGAGCGCCGACCGCGAGGTCTGGCGTGAAGCGCTGGGAGTCGTGCTCGCCACCAGCGCCTATGGCATCTCGTTCGGCGCGCTGGCCGTGGCATCCGGACTCGACGTCTGGCAGGCGTGCGTGCTGAGCCTGCTGATGTTCACGGGCGGGTCGCAGTTCGCCTTCGTCGGAGTCTTCGCCGCCGGAGGAGTGTCCGCACTGCCGTCGGCGATCGCGTCGGCCGCGCTGCTGGGAGTGCGCAATGTCGCATACGGCATGCGGATGTCACCCGTCGTCGGCACGACCACCGGACGGCGGATAGCGGCGGCGCACTTCACGATCGACGAGTCGACCGCCGTGGCCATCTCGCAGACTGATCCGCGGCTGAGGCAGGTCGGCTTCTGGGTCACCGGGATCGGCATCTTCATCGGCTGGAACATCACGACCCTGATCGGGGCACTCGTCGGCGACGTGCTCGGTGACCCCAAGACCTGGGGGCTGGATGCTGCGGCGGCCGCGGCGTTCCTGGCTCTGCTCTGGCCGCGCCTGAAGGAACGTCAGGCCATAGCGGTCGGGGTGGCTGCGGCGGTGGTGGCGGCCGCCCTCACGCCGTTCATCATGCCCGGGCTGCCCGTGCTCGTGGCAGCCGTCGTCGCGATCATCGTGGGTTGGTTCAACTGGCTCGGTCGAGTCGATGCCTCCGCACCTGACGGTGGGGAGGCCGCCGCGTGAGCATCTGGAGTGCGATCCTTCTCGCTGCGGTGATCTGCCTCGCTCTGAAGGCCGCCGGGTACCTCGTGCCGCCCTCGGTGCTCGAGGCACCGCGACCGGCGCGCATCTCCGATCTGCTCACCGTGGCCCTGCTCGCCGCGCTCGTGGCCGTGCAGACCCTCGGAGCCGGGCAGGCCGTCGTCGTCGATGCACGGGTTCCCGCTCTGCTCGTCGCGGCCGGGCTTCTCTGGCTGCGTCAGTCGTTCCTTGTCGTGGTGGTCGCGGCCGCCCTCGTCGCGGCTCTCCTGCGCCTGTTCGGGCTCGCTGTCTGAGCGCCCCTTCGCGGCGGCGCGCGTAGGATCGACTCGTGCGTATCGGATGGATCTCCCGGGTGCTCTCCTGGATCGCCGCGGCTCTCGTCGGCGGCGTGTTCGGCGTCGCAGGGACGATCGGTCACAGCCTCATGTGGGGTCCCGTGCCCGTCGGACTCATCGTCGGAGCGATCGCGTGCGGCGCGATCCTCGTCGCGATCCGCGCGCTCACCCACGACCGAGGCGCGACTCTCGCCGCGGGGCTCGGCATGCTCGGCATGCTGGTGCTCATCTCCGGCGTCGGGCCCGGGGGATCGGTGGTGGTCGAAGACACGCTCAGCGGTCGCATCTGGACCTATCTCGTCGCGGGGCTCGTGCTCCTCGCTGTCGCATGGCCCTCGTTCTCGCGGCTTCCGACTCGCACCGAGGCGCAGGCGTCGACGGCCGCGGCATCCGGCACGGCGCCCGGCGCAGACGAGGCGACCGCCCCTCGTGCCCCCGTCCTGGGCGATCGGACCGGCGGCGAGTCGTAGACTGGAGGGGTGACGTATGTGATCGCCCTCCCGTGCGTCGATGTCAAGGATCGCGCCTGCATCGACGAGTGCCCTGTTGACTGTATCTATGAGGGCGAACGCTCGCTGTACATCCACCCCGACGAATGCGTCGACTGCGGCGCGTGCGAACCCGTCTGCCCCGTCGAGGCGATCTACTACGAAGACGACCTGCCCGACGAGTGGCAGGACTACTACAAGGCCAACGTCGAGTTCTTCGACGAGGTGGGCTCCCCGGGCGGTGCGGCCAAGGTCGGCGTCATCGCACACGATCACCCGATCATCGCCGCTCTCCCGCCGCAGGGCGAGTAGTCCGTGAGTGTTCGCGATCTCGCCGACTACCCGTGGGATGCGGTCGTTCCCTACCGCGAACGCGCCGCGCGTCATCCGGACGGAATCGTCGACCTGTCGGTCGGTTCGCCCGTCGACCCGACGCCCGAGCTGATCCGCCGGGCGCTGTCGGAGGCGACCGATGCGCACGCCTACCCTCAGACCGTCGGCACTCCCGCCCTTCGTGAGGCGATCGTCGAGTGGTACGCGCGGCGCAGGGGAGTGAGCGACCTGACCGTCGACAACGTCCTGCCCACCATCGGCTCGAAGGAGCTGGTGGCTCTGCTGCCGACCCTTCTGGGCCTGGGGGAGGGCGACATCGTGGTGCATCCCCGAATCGCCTACCCGACCTATGAGGTGGGTGCTCGCGTCGTGGGAGCGACCCCGCTGCCGTCCGACGATCCGACGGAGTGGCCCGACGGCACCAAGCTCATCTGGATCAACACGCCCGGGAATCCGGACGGCCGTACCTGGAGCGTGGAGGAACTGGCTGCTGCGGTCGAGCGGGCTCGAGAGCTGGGAGCCGTGCTCGCGAGCGACGAGTGCTACGCCGAGCTCGGCTGGGACGGCCGCTGGGCGACTGAGCCGATTCCGTCGATCCTCGATCCTCGCGTGACCGGTGGCAGCAGGGCGAATCTGCTCAGCGTCTACTCGCTCAGCAAGCAGTCGAATCTCGCCGGCTATCGTGCGGCATTCGTCGCAGGGTGTGCGCGCATCGTCGGCGAACTGCTCACCGCGCGCAAGCACCTGGGCCTGATGCCGCCAGAGCCGGTGCAGCACGCCATGGCAGTGGCGCTGGGCGATGACGAGCACGTCGCCGCTCAGAAGGCGCTCTACCGAGCGCGACGCGACATGCTGCGGCCTGCGCTCGAGGCGGCGGGGTTCCGGATCGACGGCTCGGAGGCCGGGCTCTACCTGTGGGCGACGGAGGGGCAGGACGCCTGGGCGAGCATCGAGCGGCTCGCCGATCTCGGCATCCTGGCGGGTCCCGGTCCGTTCTACGGTGAGTTCTCGACCCAGCACGTGCGACTGGCTCTGACGGCTCCCTCCGACAGGATCGCTGAGGGCGCGCGGCGTCTGCACGCACAGGCCGTGTAGGTTCTGGCCTCAGATCAGTGGTTCTTTTGTCGGTTGTCACAGTAGGCCTGTGTGCCTACTAGGCTGTAAAGGCGATTCGGTCGTGTATCGACGATCTCGAACTGACCTGGTGCACAGCGCCGTGACATCGCCACATCCGACTTGATGAAGATCCATGAGGAGGCCCGCGTGAGCGCAGCGGCAGAGCAGCAGGCGACGGCGAAGCTGACGATCGGCGATACGACCGCTGAATTCCCACTCGTGCGCGGCACGGCCGGCAACGACAGCATCGACTTCTCGACGCTGACGCGGCAGACGGGCTACACGGGACTCGACTACGGGTTCGTCAACACGGCGTCGACGAAGTCCGCGATCACGTTCATCGACGGAGACAAGGGCATCCTGCGCTACCGCGGGTATCCGATCGAGCAGCTTGCCGGTTCGACGAGCTACCTCGAGGTCGCCTGGCTCCTCATCTACGGCGAGCTTCCCTCCGCCGCCGAGCTCGCCGAGTTCGACGAGAAGATCCGTCGGCACACACTGCTGCATGAAGACCTCAAGCGCTTCTTCTCGGCGCTTCCGCACACCGCGCACCCCATGTCGGTGCTGTCGTCTGCCGTCGCAGCCCTCTCGACCTACTACGAGGGTCAGACCGACCCGCACAACCCCGAGCACGTCGAGCTGAACATGATCCGGATGCTGGCCAAGCTGCCGGTCATCGCGGCGTATGCACACAAGAAGAGCATCGGCCAGGCGTTCCTGTACCCCGACAACTCCCTCGGCTTCGTCGAGAACTTCCTGAAGCTCAACTTCGGCGTGCATTCCGAGGAGTATCAGGTCAACCCCGTGATGTCGAAGGCCCTCGAGCTGCTGCTGATCCTGCACGAGGACCACGAGCAGAACGCGTCGACCTCGACTGTGCGTCTCGTCGGCTCGACGGGCGCGAACCAGTTCGCCTCGATCTCCGCCGGCATCCAGGCTCTCTCCGGCCCGCTGCACGGCGGTGCGAACGAAGCCGTGCTCACCATGCTCGGGCAGATCCGCGATTCCGGTCAGAGCGTCTCGCGCTTCGTCGAGCGGGTGAAGAACAAGGAAGAGGGCGTGAAGCTGATGGGCTTCGGGCACCGGGTCTACAAGAACTACGACCCGCGCGCCAAGCTCGTCAAGGAGGCGGCGGGCGAGGTGCTCGCCGAGCTCGGCGTCACGGATCCGCTGCTCGACCTCGCTCAGGAGCTCGAGGAGCTGGCTCTCGCCGACGATTACTTCAAGGAGCGTCGCCTCTACCCGAACGTCGACTTCTACACCGGCGTGATCTACAAGGCGATGGGCTTCCCGACGCGCATGTTCACCGTGCTGTTCGCGATCGGCCGTCTGCCCGGTTGGCTCGCACAGTGGCGCGAGCTGCAGCTCGACCCGCAGACCAAGATCGGTCGCCCGCAGCAGCTCTACACAGGATCTCCCGAGCGCACCTTCCAGACCCGCTGAATCGACTCGCGATGCCTGTCGTGAGCGCGGAGGCCGTCGTGCCGGTGGATCCGGCGACGGCCTTCGCCGTCTCACAGACGACGGGTGCGATCCGACGCCGGTGGGATCCGTTCATCAGTGAGCAGCACTTCCTCGATGGCGCCGATGTCGCGGCCAAGGATGTGCGGACATTCACCAGGCAGCGCTTCGGCTTGTCGATGGTGAGCCGGTATGTGTCCTACGCCCCGCCGAGGAACGTCGGGATGGTCATGGAGACCGGGCCGTGGTTCTTCACGAAGCTCGGCGGAGGCTGGCGGTTCACCGAGGTGCCTGAGGGCACGCTCGCCGTCTGGAAGTACAACTTCTCGTGTCAGCCGACCTGGCTCGCGCCGATCGCCGAGTGGATCGGCGCGCGGGTGCTCGGGTTCGAGATCCGTCGGCGCATCGCCGGTTTCGCCCGAGGGTGCTCAGACCCGCAGGTGCTGGCCGCCGTTCGCGGCTGATCACGCGCAGGCGGGACGAAGAAGGCGGGTGCTCCGACGCTGAGCGTCGGCGCACCCGCCTGTATGTCTCTCGGGTCAGCGGCCCTGCGAACCGCGACCACGGCCGCCCTGGCCGCCGGAGCGGGATCCGCCCTGGCCACCCTGACGGCTGCCGGCCGTGGCGCCCTGGCCGCCCTGGCCCGAGCGCGGACGACGGCTGCGGCGCGACGGCGGGTTGGCCGCTGAATTGCGCTCGCCACCGGCGGGGCGCTGCTTCGACGACTGACGCTGCTGCTGCTGGGGCTGAACCGGAGCCGGACGCACGTGCGGTGCACGCTCGGGGACGAGCTCGGTGACGGCGTTCGACGTGACGGGCTCGAGCGCGGCGGTGATCGACGCCTTGCGCAGGAGGTCCTTCACATCACGACGCTGCTCGGGGAGGACCACAGTGACGACGGTTCCCGCGGCTCCCGCACGGGCGGTGCGGCCGGAGCGGTGCAGGTATGCCTTGTGCTCCATGGGCGGGTCGACGTGGACGACGAGGTCGACGTTGTCGACGTGCACGCCACGGGCGGCGACGTCGGTCGCGACGAGGACGCGCACGCCTCCGTCGGCGGGATCTGACGAGAAGGCGCCGAGGTTGCGCTCACGCGCGTTCTGCGAGAGGTTTCCGTGCAGATCGACAGCGGGGATGCCCGCCGCGGTCAGCTGCTTCGCGAGCTTCTTCGCCTGGTGCTTCGTGCGGGTGAAGAGGATGCGGCGACCGGTGCCCGAGGCGAGCTCGCGCACGAGAGTGGTCTTGTTGTCGGTGGAATCGACGACGAGCACGCGGTGCGTCATCTCGCCGACGGGCACGCTCTCCTCGTCCACCTCGTGGCTCACGGCGTTCGAGAGGAACCGGCGGGCGAGGGTGTCGATGCCGCGGTCCAGCGTGGCGCTGAACAGCAGGCGCTGTCCGCCGGCGGGCGTGGCGGTGAGGATGCGGGTGACACCCGGCAGGAAGCCGAGGTCGGCCATGTGATCGGCCTCGTCGAGCACAGTCACCTCGACGGAGTCGAGCTGCACGACCCGCTGCTTCATCAGGTCTTCGAGGCGGCCGGGGCACGCGACGACGATGTCGACGCCGTTGCGCATGGCCTGTTCCTGGGGACGCTGGCTGACGCCGCCGAACACGGTGGTGACGCGCAGGCCTTTCGCCTCGGCGAGGGGCGCGATGGTCGCGGCGATCTGGGTCGCGAGCTCACGGGTCGGAGCGAGGACGAGTCCTCGGGGGTGCCCGGGGCGGCTCTTGCGCGACGAGGCGGCGAGGCGGGCGACGAGGGGGAGCGCGAAGGCGATCGTCTTGCCGCTGCCGGTGCGGCCGCGGCCGAGGAGGTCACGTCCGCCGAGCGAGTCGGGAAGCGTGTCGCGCTGAATCGCGAACGCCTCGGTCTTGCCGTCCTTCGCGAGGACGGCGGCGAGGTCGGCGGGCACGCCGAGATCGAGGAAGGAAGTCATGAAGTATCTCCGAGAAATGCACGCACGAGCCGAGGGGCCGGGTGCGGAAGGTGGGCGACGGCGCGGGATCGCGCATCGTTTCGCCGTTCGAAATGGCCAGAACCAGGCAAGTGGCGCGGGAGCGTGTCGACGACGCAGACGTCTCGCAGTGCGAGTGGCGTCACCGCGACACTATCACGGCAGTCCCGGAGAAGGCTGAGACGGCCCGCTCTCAGCGAGTCGTGCGATCAGGCGTGGAGTGCGTCGTTGAGGGTCACACCGACGCCGGCGCGCTGCACGGCTTCGACCGCGCCGCTCAGCGAGTTGCGGCGGAACAGCAGTCCGTCGCGTCCGGACAGCTCGGAACCCTTGGCGGTCTTCCTGCCGCCGTCAGGCGTCGCCGGGCCGTCGACCAGCACGACCTTCGTGCCGGCCGTCACGTACAGTCCGGCCTCGACGACGCAGTCATCGCCGAGCGAGATGCCGATGCCCGCGTTGGCTCCCAGCAGCGTGCGTGCCCCGATGGAGACGCGGTGTGCGCCGCCGCCCGAGAGCGTGCCCATGATCGACGAGCCGCCGCCGATGTCGCTGCCGTCGCCCACCACGACGCCCTGGGAGATACGTCCTTCGACCATCGACGCACCGAGGGTGCCTGCGTTGAAGTTCACGAAGCCCTCGTGCATGACGGTCGTGCCGGGGGAGAGGTGCGCGCCCAGGCGGACGCGCGACGCATCTGCGATGCGCACACCGGCAGGCTGCACGTAGTCGGTGAGCCGGGGGAACTTGTCGAGCCCCTGAACCTGGATCCCTGAGCGCTGGAGCACGGGTCGAAGCCGCGCGGCATCCACGGGGTGCATGGGGCCGGCATTCGTCCACGCCACGTTCGGCAGATGCGCGAAGATGCCGTCGAGGTTGAGTTCGTTCGGTCGCACCAGGAGGTGCGACAGTGTGTGCAGCCGCAGATAGGCGTCAGCGGTCGAGGCCGGCGCCGCATCGAGATCGATCTGCAGCTGTACCGTCTGCACCGAGACGTTGCGACGTTCGTCCGGACCGGTGAACTCCTCGAGCGCCGCGAGCGCGGTGCCCGCGTCGTCGGCACCGGGCTCGACGGCCGTAACCTCGGGGAACCAGGCATCCAGTACGGTGCCGTCACCGGCGATCGTCGACAGTCCAGTACCCCACACGGTGCGCGCCTCAGTCATACCTCCACGGTATCGCGACAGGCGACGAGGGATGGTCCAGATGTCGGGGTAAGTAGGCTGGGGGCATGATGCTCGATCTGACCGCGTCCTCCGTCGACCTGACCCGTGCGATCTGCGACATCCCGAGCGTGTCGGGTGACGAGAAGGCGCTTGCGGATGCCATCGAGCAGGCGATCTCCGCGTACCCCCATCTCGAGGTGATCCGCCACGGCAACACGATCGTCGCGCGCACCGATCTCGGGCGAGCGCAGCGGGTCGCGATCGCCGGACACATCGACACCGTGCCGATCAACGGCAACGTGCCGACGAAGGACGTCGAGATCGACGGCGTCGAGTACATCTGGGGCCGGGGAACCGTCGACATGAAGAGCGGCACCGCTGTGCAGCTGAAGCTCGCCGCCGAGCTCACCGAGCCCTCGGTCGACATCACCTGGATGTGGTACGACAACGAAGAGGTGGAGGCCTCGAAGAACGGGCTGGCGCTCCTCGCCGCGGTGCGGCCGGATCTCTTCCAGGCCGACTTCGCGATCCTCGGCGAGCCGTCCAACGGCGAGGTCGAGGGTGGCTGCAACGGCACGATGCGCGCGATCGTGCGCACCACCGGCGTGCGTGCGCACGCGGCACGTGCGTGGATCGGTGAGAACGCCATCCATCGGGCAGCCCCGATCCTCGCGCGCCTGGCCGAGTACCGTGCACGAGAGATCGCGGTCGACGGACTCCTGTATCGGGAGAGCATGAGCGCCGTGCGCATCACAGGCGGGGTCGCAGGCAACGTGATCCCCGATGCCTGCGAGGTCGAGGTGAACTACCGGTTCGCTCCGAGCAAGTCGGCAGCAGATGCAGAAGCGCACATCCGCAACCTCCTCGCCGGCTTCGACGTGGAGATCACGGACGCCGCAGAAGGCGCGCGGCCGGGCCTCGACGCGCCGATCGCCCAAGACTTCGTGGCCGCCGTCGGCGCCGAGCCTCGCCCGAAGTACGGCTGGACCGATGTCGCTCGGTTCTCCGCCCTCGGCATCCCCGCCGTGAACTACGGACCGGGAGACCCGCACCTCGCGCACCATGACGAGGAGCGCGTGCCGCTCGCGCAGATCGACGCCGTCGAGCGAGGACTGCGCGCATGGCTCAGCTCGCGCTGACCGCGACCCGCCGGTGGGCCGCAGCGCCACTGGCGCTGCGCGTGGCCCTGATCTACCTCGCCGCTCGCGCGGTGACGACCGCGATGATGATCGCGGCGGCGACGCAGTCGACATCGCTGTCGAGGTTCGGCGCAGAACCGGGCCTCGCCGATTTCATCGTCGGGTGGGACGCGCAGTGGTACTGGCTCGTCGCCGAAGAGGGATACCCCTCGGATCTGCCGCTCACCGAATCGGGTGACGTCGCTGAGAACGCCTGGGCGTTCATGCCGGTGTTCGCCTTCGCCGCCAAGGCGATCGGCTTCGTGTTCGGGTCGTGGGGGATGGGCGCCTTCCTGCTGTCATTCGTGGCCGGCTACCTCGCCTGTCTCGCGCTGCACCGATTGCTGCGCGATCGGATCGGCGCGCGTGCGGCGATGTGGGCGGTGGTGTTCTTCGCCTCCGGACCGATCGCGGCGATGTTCCAGGTGGGGTACGCCGAGACCCTGTTCCTGCTGCTGCTCTTCCTGGCTCTCGATGCCACGGTGCGACGGAACTACGCATGGCTGTATCTCCTCATCCCCGTGATGGCGTTCACCAGACCGGGGATTCTCGCGTTCGCGCTGTACCTGGGTCTGCACGGCATCCTCCGCTGGTGGCATCGCAGGGATGATCCGCTCGCCCCGCGGGAGATCATGCACATCGTGGCGCTCGGCGCACTCGCCACGGTCGCGGGCTTCTCGTGGCAGGTCATCGCCGGTGTCGTGACCGGCGATCCCGGTGCGTACCTGGCGACCGAGCTCTCTTGGCGTCGCAACTGGCTCGTGGGCGGTGTCGACGGGTTCGTGCCTTTCGAAGGGTGGGTCCAGGCATCCCAGTTCTGGTTCGGTCAGTGGGGACTCCCCGGCTCGTGGGGGCCTGTCGCCGTCGCGCTCCTGATGGTGGCAGCGGGTGCCGCCCTGCTCTACGTTCCGCAGGTGCGTGCGCTGGGTCCCGACCTGCGGCTGTGGAGCGCGAGTTACCTCCTCTACCTGCTCGCGGTGTTCTTCCCTCAGTCGAGCACCTTCCGGCTGCTGCTGCCCGTGAGCCCGATCTGGGGAGCACTCGCGGTGCCGCGCTCGCGCGTCTGGCGGCTCGGGGTCCTGGCCGTCTGCCTGCTGGGGCAGTGGCTGTGGATATTCCACATCTACGCCCTGGGGAACACCTTCTGGCAGGTGCCGTGAATGTTAAGGCTTGATGCATTTCTTCATAGGGGACATCCAGGTTCCGGTAACACCCGATAAACTGATCGCATACCACCGGAGGAAAAGGAGCCCACGATGGCAGCGATGAAGCCGAGGACCGGAGACGGACCCATGGAGGCCGTGAAAGAAGGGCGACTCATCATCGTGCGCGTCCCGCTCGAAGGCGGCGGCCGTTTGGTCGTCTCCGTGAACGACGCAGAGGCGAAGGAGCTTCACGACGTGCTGGCAGCCGTCGTGACGCCCGCCTGATCGAACTCGAATTCGCGCACGCGGATTCACGAAGAGGGCGACGGATCGATGATCCGTCGCCCTCTTCCGTCCGTTCACGACGGTGTTCGGCTCAGCTCTCGCCGACGCTGATCAGCTGCAGCAGCCCCTCGCCGGAGGCAGAGACGGTCGCGAGCACGGCTGATGACTCCTGAGTCTCCTGCACGAGCGAGCGGTAGGCGGAGGTCACCTCGTCGCGCTGCACCGGATCGGCGACACGGCCGCCTCCGAGAATGCGGGGGACGAGAACCATTCCGCCTCGACGCACCAGCCGCAGGCCATGCTCGACGTAGTCGATGACGTTCTCGGGGTCGGCATCGACCAGCACGATGTCGTATGACGCCTCGTTCATGCGGGGCAGCACGTCGGCCGCGCGACCTGTGATGAAACGCGCCTTCGTCGCGGGGACGCGTGCGTCGGAGAAGGCCTGACGGGCGGCGGCGAGGTGCTCGGGCTCGTTGTCGATCGAGGTCAGCACCGCCTGCGGCGCGCCGCGCAGCAGCCAGAGACCCGAGACTCCGGCGCCCGTGCCGATCTCGACGATCGATCTGGCACCGGTCGCGGCGGCCAGCACGGCGATCTGCGAGCCGACGGCCGCGCTGATCGGCGACGCGCCGAGTTCGATGGCGTGCGCACGCGCGCGGGCGATCGGCGACGGCTCCGCGATGGACTCGCGGATGAAACGTGCATTCGCATCGTTCTCGCTCATTGCCTGATTCTCCCGACTGAGATATGTGTTCTCCCAGGGTATGCGCTCGGTGCGCGGCACAACGGCAGGCGCGGCGGTAGCCTGGACAGATGCAGTTCGGGATCACCTTCGAGAAGCTGCTGCTCATCGGTCTGATCGCTGTGCTTCTCATCGGACCGGAGCGGCTGCCCCGCTACGCCGAGAGCGTCGCCAAGCTCGCTCGGCGCGCCGGCGAGTTCCTCCGCGACACCAAATCGCGTGTCCGCGACGAGATGGGTCCCGAGATCGACGACGTCGACTGGCGCAAACTCGATCCACGGCAGTACGACCCCCGGCGCATCATCCGCGACGCGCTCTTCGAAGACGACGCTGCGCCCGGTCCCGCCCGTGCGGAGGCAGTCGTTGCGGAGCCGACGGTGAAACCGGTGCGGACGGCGAGGGTGCGACCGGAGTTCTCGGTCGCGAGTCCTCCGCCGTACGATTCCGAAGCGACATAGCCCGAGTCTCCGCCCGGCGGAGCTCCGCTGCGAAGGCTCAGCCGATGCGCGCGCGCAGCGTGGCGAGGTCGTCGTCCGTCACCAGTGACCGGGGGATGGCGGTGATCGCCGACGCGCCACGCAGCTTGAGCAGTACCGCGTCAGCGCCTGCTCGCACGCTCTGGAAGGTGCTGTAGTCGATGTCGGACGAGCGATGCCCCGCGCCGATGTGCAGGGCAGTGTCGCCCAGTCGCACCCAGACGACGGTGCCTGGCGGGGTCGCCGAATGCACGGCACGCCGTGCTCCGACGATCGTCATCACGACGGCATAGACCATCAGACCGATGCTCGCGACGGGGAGCAGACCCGACAGCCCCGGGTTGCCTCCGGTCGCGCTCAGATTCAGGATGCTCAGCGCGAGCGCTGCAGCGAGGGCGATCCACATCACGATCGCCGCAGGACGAGTGAGCGCGTAGACCGCCGCATCTCGAGCCATTCCCCGAAGCAACCGCTCATCGACGGTGACAGTCATGGTCGGGCCTATCCGACATTCATGGGAAGCGACCGGCCGGCGAGTCCGCGCCCCTGTCCGGCGAGAGTGCGGGCCAGATCACGGATCGCCGTCGCCGCCGCATCGGCGCCGTCGCTCAGGACGACCGGCACACCGTCGTCGCCTCCGGAGCGCAGCGCGGGGCTGAGCGGGATCGACGCCAGCAGTGGGACGGACTGCGTCTCGGACAGCGCCTCTGCGACGGCGGCACCTCCACCCGAGCCGAACAGGTCTATCACGGTGCCGTCCGGCAGGGTGAGCGCGCCCATGTTCTCGACCACGCCGATCACCCGCTGACCGGTCTGACGCGCCACCAGCCCGCTGCGGATCGCCACGTCGGATGCGGCCGCCTGCGGGGTCGTCACGACGAGCACCTCGGCGTGCGGCAACAGCTGCCCGATCGAGATCGCGATGTCGCCGGTGCCGGGGGGCATGTCGATCAGCAGGATGTCGAGGTCGCCGAAGAACACGTCCGTCAGGAACTGCTGCACTGTGCGGTGCAGCATCGGACCGCGCCAGGCCACCACGGCCTCGCCGTCGCGCAGGAACATGCCGATGGAGATCGTCTTCACTCCGTGGGCGACGGGCGGGAGCATGAGGTCATCGATGCGCGTGGGCTGTGTCCCCGCGGGGATGCCGAGGAGCCCGGGGATCGAGAAGCCGTGCACATCGGCGTCGACGAGACCGACTGCGAGACCCTGCGCGGCGAGTGCGACCGCGAGGTTCGCCGTCACCGTGGACTTGCCGACCCCGCCCTTGCCGCTGGAGACGAGGATCACCCGCGTGAGCGAGTCCGGGCCGAAGGGCATCTGGCGCGGCGGCCGGCCGTCGCGCAGCTTCTCGGTGAGCGCCTTGCGCTCGGTGGGCGTCATGACACCGACCTCGACGTCCACCTCGGTGATCCCCGGCACGGAGGCGGCGGCCGCGCGGACGTCCGATTCGATGCGGGCGGCAGCCGGGCAGCCGACGATCGTGAGGACGATCGCGACGTGCGCGCGCGGACCATCGACGTCGATCTCCCTGACCATGTCGAGATCGCCGATGGGGCGTCGCAGCTCGGGATCTGTGACCGCGGCTACGGCCGCCTGCACGGAATCAGCGGTGCTCATGATGATGCGGCGCGGCCGCGGGGGCGTCGCTCGACCGGCTCGTCGTCATGGTCTCCGAGCTCGGCGAGCAGCGACTTGAGCTCCTGCCGCAGCACATCGCGGGTCACGACCTGGTTGTTGCGCTCCTCGAGCGACATCCGCAGCGCGACGATCTCACGGGCGAGGTACTCGGTGTCGGCGAGGTTGCGCTCGGCCCGCTGACGATCCTGTTCGATCTGCACTCGGTCACGGTCGTCCTGGCGGTTCTGCGCGAGAAGGATCAGAGGGGCCGCGTACGACGCCTGCAGCGAGAGCATGAGGGTGAGGGCCGTGAAACCGAGCGCCGCGTCATCGAAGCGCAGGTGGTCGGGCAGCAGTGTGTTCCAGCAGATCCAGAGCACACAGAACAGAGTGAGGATCAGCAGGAACGCGGGGGTGCCCATGGCGCGGGCGACCCACTCGGTGAAACGGCCGAAGCGATCACGCGACGTCGAGCGCTGGCGGGAGGTGCCGCGGCCCAGGGGTGCGTCGAGCCGAGGCGAGCGCGAGCGGGAGCGGGGCATCAGCGCACCTCCTTGGAGACCGTCGGCTCGTCGCTGTCGTGCGTGCGCCAGTCATCGGGCAGCAGGTAGTCGAGGACGTCGTCGATGCTGATCGCGCCGACCAGTCGGTGGGCGGCATCGATCACGGGGAGCGAGACGAGGTCGTAGCTCGCCAGCATCCTGGCGACCTCAGCGGCGGACGCGGTGACCCGCACCGGCTCGAGGCTGTCGTCCATGATGGCCCCGAGACGTTCGTGCGGCGGGTAGCGCAGCATCCGCTGGAAGTGCACCATGCCGAGCAGCCGACCGGTCGGCGTCTCGAACGGCGGCAGGGTCACGAAGACCGCGGCTGCAAGGGCGGGGTGCAGCTCGTGGCGCCGGATGAGGGCGAGCGCCTCGGCCACTGTCGCGTCGGCCGACAGGATGATCGGCTCGGGCGTCATGAGTCCACCGGCCGTGTCGGGGCCGTAACGGAGCAGCATCCTGACGTCCTCGGCCTCTTCGGGCTCCATCAGCTCGAGCAGCTGCTCGAGACGATTCGGCGGAAGCTGCGCGAGGAGGTCCGCGGCGTCGTCCGGTTCCATCTGGTCGAGGATGTCGGCGGCGCGCTCGTCGCCGAGTCGATCGAGGATATGCACCTGCTCGTCTTCGGGCATCTCCTCCAGGGCATCGGCCAGGCGGTCGTCCGAGAGCTCCTCGGCCACCTCGATCATGCGCTGCTGGGGGAGGTCGAGCAGGGTGTTCGCGAGGTCGGCTGCGTGGAGCTCCGAGTACGACGCGACGAGCTGCTCGGCCGACTGGGACTCGCCGGGGGAGTGCTGCTCGGCGACCTCGCTCCAGGCTGCGAACGTGGTCGGTCCCTTCGCGAACGGAGAGGCGCTGGTCTTCGGTCGACGCAGGAAGAGCTGACTGATCGCCCATTCCCCGATGCGGTTCGGCTCGATGGCGACGTCTTCGATCACGGCGGTGCCGCTGCCGTCGACGAGGCTCACCCGACGCCCGAGGAGCTCGGCGAGAACGCGCACCTCGCCGGCGCGCGGTGAGAATCGGCGCACATTGATGAGACCGGTGCTGATCACCTGGCCCGCGCGGATCGACGTCACCCGTCCGATGGAGAGGAAGACCTGTCTGCGCCCGGGGATCTCGACGACGAGGCCGATGACGCGGGGAGCACCCGTACTTCGGTACACGATGACGACATCACGGACTTTGCCGAGCCGGTCGCCCACGGGGTCGAAGACGGCGCAGCCAGCAAGGCGCGCGGCGAATACCCGTTGTGTGCTCACTCGTCCAGCGTAGTCGCCGGTGTCGCAGGGGTGGCCCCCGGCGGCACCGCTGCACGACACACTCCCGGCCCTGTCACCACAAGGCATGGAACAATGGCGGGATGAGCATGCTGAACCGTCCAGCCGACAGCCGCGATGAGGGCGAGATCGTCGCCTCCACACGCGATTACGAAGGCGCCCAGAAGACGGTGTCGAAACTGATCGCCCAGGAGGTGCCTGCCCGGGACATCGCGATCATCGGACAGAGCGTCCGGACGGTCGAGCGCATCACCGGGCGTCTGGGCTATGCGGCAGCCGCCCGATCGGGAGCGATCAACGGCGTGCTCATCGGTCTCTTCCTCTCTGCGATCCTCGTGATCGGCAACCCGGAGGTTCCGATCCAGCTGTTCGTCGGATTCGTCTTCATCGGCGTCGCACTCGGGATGCTTCTGAGCCTCGTCACGTATGCGATCGTGCGGCGACGCCGCGACTTCGCGAGCGTCACGCAGTTCGCGGCCGATCACTACGAGGTCCGCGTCCAGGCCGCTTCGCTCGCGAAGGCCCGTCTCGCCCTGGGTGCGGCCACGCCGGCACCGGCGCGGGCACCGGTGAACCTCGACGAGCCGCCGCGGTACGGCGAGCGCATCACCCCCGGCGCGCACGAACCGGCCGGACAGCCGACGACAACGACACAGCCGACGCCCGAAGAGCCGACGCCCGGAGCCGATCCGACTCCCGGCAGCGAGCCGACACCGCCGCTGGGCGGCGGTGAGACTCCGCCTGCAGAGCCGGCCGTCCCGCCGAGGCCCGCGGATCCGGAGCCGCCGTCTCCCGCGGCGCCCGGGACCGGTGGCGCGGGGGTTCCTCCGAAGTCTGCGGAGCCCGCCTGATGTCAGACGCACCCCGCGATCCGTCGACCCCGTCCGAGCGATCGGCGCAGCCCGCACCGCCGCCCGTGCCTCCCGTTCCGCCCTTCCCTGACGGGCAGCAGCCCGCGGCGCCGGCCCGTCCGCTGAACCCGTACGCCCCGCCGCCGGCGCCCGGCTCAGCCCCGCAGCAGTCGCACGGCTACGCACCGCCCCAGGGCTCCGCGTACGCACCGCCGCAGGGCTCCGGGTACGCACCGCCGCAGGCCCCGGGGTATGCGGCACCCCAGGCCCCGGGGTATGCGCCGCCTCAGGCGCCGGGCTACGCGCCGCAGCAATCGGCACCGGGCTACGCGCCGCCGGCCTACCCCGTACAGGGGTACCCCGTCGGCGCCTACCCTGCGGCCGTCCCCCCGCGGGGTCTGCTTCCGTGGGCACTGGGCCTGCTGATCCTCATCCCGTTCCCGTTCGTCGGCGGACTCGCGTCCGGACTCGCCATGGCCGTGAGCGGCGGGGCGTCCCGTCGATACGGCGGGGTCGCGCGTGAGAACGCTCGCGCTGCGCTGAACTGGGGGCTGACGTACCTTCTGGTCTCCACGGTGCTCCTGGTCACGCACTTCGTGCTGCTCTTCGCGCTGACCTCCGATTCGCCGACCACCGGCTTCTACCCGCTCGGCATCCCCATCACGCTCTATTTCGCGCTCTCGGTGCTGCACGTCGTGCTCGTGATCGTGGGCATGGTGCGTGCGTCGAGCGGCAAGGTCATGCGCGTGCCGTTCGCCATCCCGTACCTGCGGGCCTGATGATCGAGATCCCTGTCGAGCTGCCCTCCGGGGTGACGACGGTCTCTGCCGACTGGGCGCCCGGAGACAACGGCGCGACAGTCCTGATCGCCCACGGCGCCGGTGCGGGCAAGGACCATCCATTCCTCGTGGGATTCTCGGATGCGCTCTCGGACCGGGGATTCTCCACCCTGCGGTTCAACTTCCCCTACGTGGAGCAGGGGCGCAGGATGCCGGGGCCTCCGGCGCACGCGATCGCGACGTGGAACGCGGCGGTGGCCTTCGCGCGCGATCTCGACGCGGAGGCCGCCATCTGGGCCACAGGCAAGTCCTACGGCGGACGCATGGCATCGATGGCCGTGGCCGAGGGACTGGCGGTCGACGGTCTCGTCTACCTCGGCTACCCGCTGCACGCTCCGGGCAGACCGGAGAAGCCGAGAGCTGAGCACCTGCCGGCGGTCGCTGCGCCGCAGCTGTTCATCGAGGGCACGAACGACCCCTTCATCCAACCTCTGACACAGTTCGATGACGTCGTCTCCACGTGTCAGGACGCCCGCGTCGTCTGGATCGAGGGTGGCGGTCACACCTTCGAGGTGAAGGGGCGCAAGCGTGCGGCATCCGACATCGGCGCGTCGCTCGCGCCGATCGTCGCGGAGTTCGTCCGGCCCTGACAGCATGGCAGGGTGAGTCTCGAACGCGTCGCCCTGATCTCCGATGTCCACGGAAACCTGACCGCTCTCGAGGCGGTGCTCGCCGACATCCATCGCAGGGGCATCGCCCGCATCGTCAACCTCGGAGACACGGCGGGCAAGGGGCCACGAGGCGAGGACGCCGTGCGGCGCTGCCGCGACGTGTGCGAGGTGAACGTCCGCGGCAACTGGGACGACTTCCTGCCGACCATCCCCGACGACGGGCCGTCCGAGATGCTGTGGTGGCGAGATGAGCTGTCGGCGCCGAGCAGGGCGTGGCTCCGGTCGCTTCCGCTGAGTGTCGATCTGGTCCTCAGCGGTCATCGGATCCGCCTGTTCCACGCGTCGGCGCAGAGCCCGCACGTCCGCGTGCACTTCGCCCACACGCCCGAGCAGTTCTCCGCGATGTTCGAGGCGACGGAGATGACCGGCGACGGCCCGCTGCCCGATGTGGTGGGCTACGCCGACATCCACGACGCCTACATCGAATCGAACGACGGACGTACGCTGTTCAACGTCGGAAGCGTCGGGAACCCGCTCGACACACCCGTTCCGTCCTACGTGATCCTCGAAGGAGGACAGTCGGCGGACGATCCCTTCGGGATCCAGTTCGTGCGCGTGCCCTACGACGTCGAGGCCGAGATCGCCGTCGCCGAATCGCTCGACATGCCGACCGCCGATGTCTGGGCCGTCGAGCTCCGCACCGCCGTATATCGAGGGCGGCAGGCATCGCAGACGGCGACGCCATGATCGCTCAGAGGTTCGCGAGGTCCGGATCGTCGAGCAGACGCCTCATCGTCGACCGTCCCAGACCGCTCATGGCAGGGTTCGAGGACTCGTAGTACCAGACGAGGCCCATCGCCTGCTGCAGCGCCCAGGCTGCTCCTCGCTGCCACTCGCTGTCGGAGACGCGCAGACGGTCACGCACGACGGACCGCCCCCGAGCGTCGAACAGATGCCACGCGGCGACGAGATCGAGCGCAGGGTCGGCAGGGCCGAAGCCCCCGCCGTCGAGGACACCGACGAGACGATCGTCGGCCACCAGCAGGTTGAACGGCGTGAGGTCCCGGTGGCTCATGACGTCCGCACCCTCGCGGGGCGCGTCGCGCAGCGAGCTCCAGAGTCGATCCACGCGATCAGGATCGACCTGGTGCGCGCTGCGCTCGATGCAGAGCGCGACCCACTCGTCGTGGTCGCGGAGAACACCACCGCGGCCGCGCCCGTCGAAGTTCCGTCCGCGGGTCTCGGTCGACCGCAGCGCAGCGATCAGCCCGGAGACGTCCGAGACGAGCGACTCCGACGATGCGTGGCCGGCGGGGGTCGCGGCGACACCCGCCAACCAGGTCTGGATCGACCAGGCAGACGGATGCTCCTCGGTCGCCGCGGCGAGTCCGACAGGCCGCGTCGCCGGCACGGCGCAGACGTCGGCGAGCTCAGCCATCGCCGCGGCCTCGGCGCCGAGGACATCGCGCGATTCTGCGACGAGCGGGAACCGTGCCGCGAGGTCGTCGCCGATCCGGAAGATCGTGTTCACCGTGCCCGTCGAGCGGACGCGCTCGATCGGCAGGTGGGCGAGCTCGGGGAACGTCTGCGCGATCAGCCGCGCAGCGCGATCGTCCGTGAGTGCGAGCTCGCCCTCGTGCATCCGTGAGGTCAGTGCTGGACTCGTGCGATCCAGGCTTCGACCTCGTCCGCCGTGCGCGGGATGTCCGCCGAGAGGTTCACCGGGCCGTCCTCGGTCATCAGGATGTCGTCCTCGATTCGCACACCGATACCCCGGTACTCCTCGGGAACGGTGAGGTCGTCGATCTGGAAGTAGAGGCCGGGTTCGATCGTGAAGACCATTCCCGGGGCGAGGATGCCGTCGTAGTACATCTCACGCCGGGCCTGAGCGCAGTCATGGACGTCGATGCCGAGGTGGTGCGACGTGCCGTGCACCATGTAGCGGCGGTGCTGCCCGCCGGTGTCGCCGTCCAGCGCCTCCTGTGCGCTCACGGGGAGCATTCCCCATTCGGCGACGCGCGCGGCGATGACGCGCATGGCCGCCTCGTGGACCTCGCGGAAGCGCACCCCGATTCGAGCCGCGGCGAACGCGGCATCAGCGGCCTCGCGCACCGTCTCGTACACCCGGCGCTGCACCTCGGTGAAGGTTCCGGAGACGGGGAGCGTGCGGGTGATGTCCGCGGTGTACAGGCTGTCCGCTTCGACGCCCGCGTCGACGAGGATGAGGTCTCCCGGCACGACCGTGCCATCGTTGCGGGTCCAGTGCAGGTAGCAGGCATGGGGACCCGATGCGGCGATCGTGTCGTACCCCTCGCCGTTGCCGTCTTCGCGCGCGCGGCGGTGGAAGACGCCCTCGACGACGCGCTCGCCGCGAGCATGAGCGATCGCGTCGGGCAGTGAACGGATGACGTCCTCGAATCCCTGCGCGGTGATGTCCACCGCTCGGCGCATCTCGGCGATCTCGTACTCGTCCTTCACGAGCCGCAGCTCCGAGACGAAGCGGGTGAGGTCGTCGTCCTCGTCGAGCACGAGCTCTCCCTCGGCGGCCGAGAACCTCTCGAGGTGGTCGGTCGCGATGTCGAGGTCTGCCGCGACGCCGGCGAGAGACGGGCGAGGGCCGATCCAGAATTCACCGACCGTGGCGTCCGCATAGAACTCCGTGGTGGTGCGATCGGCGCGCTCCCGGAAGTACAGCGTCACATCGTGGCCGGACTCGGCCGGCTCGAACACGAGGATCGAGTCGGGCTCGGCATCCGAAGCCCATCCCGTGAGGTGTGCGAAGGCCGAATGCGCACGGTACGGGTAGTCGGTGTCGTTGCTGCGCTGCTTGAGCGAACCGGCAGGGATGACGAGTCGCTTGCCGGGGAAGGCAGCGGACAGGGCGGCGCGGCGCACGGCGGCGAACGGCGCCTGCGCTCGCGGCGCGGGGATCGACTCGGGGCGCTCCGCCCATCCGGTCGAGATCGTGTCGAGGAATCCGCGGGGGAAGGGCTGCTTCCGATTCGTGGTGGTCGTCTCGGCGGGAGTCTCGGTCGTGGGCTCTGCGATCGTGTCGCGCTCAGCGGTGCTCATCCCTCCAGTCTGTCACCTGAGCGACGGCCACGGCATGTCAGCCTGCGGGTTCGAGCTGCACCACGAGACCGCGGTGGTCGCTTCCCGAGCCGCCGATCACGACGGAACCCGTCGTGGACCAGCTCGGCGACGCCATGACGTGGTCGATCGGGGTGCTCAGCAGCGCCGGCAGCGAGCTCGGCCATGTGCCGCTGAATCCGTTGCCGGAGCGGCTCGCGCCGTCGCGGCAGTACCCCATGTCGCCGCCGTCGACGCCGAGCCCCGCCATGTGGTCGATCGTCGCGTTGAAGTCACCCGCGAGGATGAAGTTCCCCTCGGGGCACTGGTCGGCGATCCAGCGCAGGTCGCTCTGCCACTGCGCCATGTCCTCCATCCGGGGCGCGACGGCGTGCACCGCGACGATCGTCGGACCCTCGCCATCGACCGGCATCAGCACCGCGCTGGGCACCGAGCCGGTGTTGTTGGAGCCGTCCTCGGACGACTCGATCACGGAGTACTCGCCGAGGTCGGGGGAGACGAGGACGGTCGTGTGCCAGGACTTGGGGCCGTCGACGACGTCGGGCTTGAACTGCACATGGTGCACCCACATGGGGTGATCCTGATCGCGCAGCAGCACGGCGATCTGCTCGCCCACCTCTTCGGTGGTCTCGGGCAATGCGACGACGTCAGCGCCACGCTCGAGGATCTCCCGCGCGATCTCCTCGGCGGACACCTCGTCGCCGGCCGTGTTCCAGGTGAGCACCCGGATGCTCGAATCGGTGGCGGCGGGGAGCGTGTCCGCGCCGAACCCGCGCATGAAGCCGATGACTCCCGTCGCACCGGCGCCGAGCAGGGCGACGATCAGCACGGATGCCGCGAAGCCGCGCAACGGCTTCGCGAGCAGGAGCAGCAGCGAAACGGCCGCGACGAGGAGGAATGCCGCCAGGACCACGCCGCGGGCGGCGACGATCTGCGCGAACGGATAGGTCTGCTCGAGATGGAAGAACTGCGGCCAGACGACGACGGCCGTCGCGATCGCGAGCAGCACGGTGACGAGGATCCCCAGTAGTCGAAACATCCTCTTCAGCCTAGAAGTCCTCTCTGTGAAGTCCCTAGAGCGACAGGCGTGCGCGGCCGACGTCCACGGTCGTCGGTACGCTCGGAGCATGGCCACCGCTCGATCCCGCCGTTTCGCCGGTCCGTCCGACCTGCACATGCACTCGAACCACTCGGACGGAACGGAGTCGCCCGGCGATGTCGTGCGCCAGGCACACCGGTTCGGGGTGCGCACGATGGCGCTGACCGATCACGATCGCACGACGGGGTGGGACGAGGCGGCGGCGGCGACGGCCGAGCTCGGGATGACGTTCATCCCCGGCATGGAACTCTCCGCGAAACACGAGTGGCGCAGTGTGCACGTGCTGGGCTACCTCTTCGATCCGCTCGACGAGGCGCTCGGATCCGAGACCGATCGCATCAGAGGCGACCGGATCGGTCGTGCCGAGCGGATCGTCCGCAGCATCGGTCGTGACTACGACCTCGACTGGGACGATGTCCTCGCCCAGACCACTCTCGACGCGACGGTCGGCCGTCCGCACATCGCCGATGCCCTTGTGGCCCGGGGAATCGTGCGCGACCGCACCGAGGCGTTCGACGGGATTCTGCACCCCAGAGAGGGTTACTACGAGCCCCACTACGCGCCCGACCCGCTCACGGCAGTGCGTCTGATCACCGAGGCCGGAGGGGTGGCGATCATCGCGCACCCTGCCACGATCGGCCGCGACCACATGATGCCCGTGCCGTTCATCGAGCAGCTCATCGCCGCAGGCCTGGGCGGTTTCGAGATCGATCATCGGGAGAACACCGCGGCAGGCCGGAAGACGCTGCACGCGATCGCCGCGAAGCACGATCTCATCGTCACCGGCTCGAGCGACTATCACGGCACCGGGAAACCCAATCTGCCGGGCGAGAACACCACATCAGACGAGATGGTGGAGCGACTGATCGAGCGCGCGACCGGCTCCGCGCCCCGCTACGCCTGACGCCGGGACGGCAGAGGGGCGGATGCCGCAGCTGCAGCATCCGCCCCTCTGTGAGTCCCTGAGGTGGAGTCGATCAGGCTCCGACGACCGGAGCCGCTCCCGCGCCGCCCGAACCCCCGCGGCGACGACGGCGACGACGGGCCGGGGCCGGCTTGCCGTCGTGGTGCTCCTTGCCTGCGCCGTCGTGGGTGCCGGCGCCCTCGGCGCCGCGGTCCGCTGACGGCGAGGACTGAGAGTCTCCGGGTGATGCGTCGGCAGCGCCCTCGGCGAACGTCGAGCCCACCGGGGTCGAGCCGCCCCGACGACGCCGACGACGGCGGGTGCCGCCCTCATCCGTGCCCTCGGCCGCGGCATCGGCCGCACGCTCGGGGCGCGGTGCGCGCTCGGTCTTCACCGACTGGGTCTTGGGAGCCGAGACGAGACGGCCCTTGGTGCCTGCGGGGATGTCGAGGTCACTGAACAGGTGCGGGCTCGAGGAGTAGGTCTCGACCGGGTCGGGCTGCCCGAATTCGAGGGCGCGGTTGATCAGCGCCCACTTGTGCAGGTCCTCCCAGTCGACGAAGGTCACGGCGATGCCGGTCTTGCCCGCACGGCCGGTGCGACCGGCGCGGTGCAGGTACGTCTTGTCCTCGTCGGGGATGGTGTGGTTGATGACGTGCGTGACATCGTCGACGTCGATGCCGCGGGCGGCGACATCGGTCGCGACGAGGACGTCGCGCTTGCCGGCCTTGAACGCGGCCATCGACCGCTCGCGCTGGTCCTGTCCCATGTCGCCGTGCACGCCGCCGACGTTGAAGCCGCGGTCGCTGAGCTCGTCGACGAGGCGCTGCGCGGCGCGCTTGGTACGGGTGAAGATCACCGTCTTGCCGCGACCCTCCGCCTGGAGGATGCGGGCGATGATCTCGTCCTTGTCGAGCGAGTGGGCGCGGTACACCAGGTGCTTGATGTTCGCCTGCGTGAGACCCTCGTCGGGGTCGGTCGCGCGGATGTGGATCGGGTTCGTCATGAACCGACGAGCCAGCGCGACGATCGGTCCGGGCATGGTCGCGGAGAACAGCTGGGTGTGACGGACGGCCGGGACCTTCTGGAAGATCTTCTCGATGTCCGCGAGGAATCCGAGGTCGAGCATCTTGTCGGCCTCGTCGAGCACGACCTCGGTCGCGTTGGAGAGGTCGAGCAGACGCTGGCCGGCGAGGTCGATCAGGCGACCGGGCGTGCCGACGACGATCTGGGCGCCCGCCTTGAGCTGGTCGATCTGGCCCTCGTATGCCTTGCCGCCGTAGATCGCGACGACGCTGGTGGAGCGGTTGCTCGTCAACAGGTCGATGTCCTCGTACACCTGCACCGCGAGCTCGCGCGTCGGCACCACGATGAGCGCCTTGACGCCGTGCTCGGGGTCGAGGCCGAGCCGCTGCACCACGGGGATGCCGAAGCCGAACGTCTTGCCTGTTCCGGTCTTGGCCTGGCCGATGATGTCCTGGCCCGGAAGGCCGAGGGGGATGGTCTGCTCCTGGATCGGGAATGCGTCGACGATGCCCTTGGAGGCGAGAGCGTCGATGATGTCCTGATCGATTCCGAGATCAGCGAAGGTTGTCAATGTTCAGATGCCTGTCCGGCGACCTGCGAGGATCGCCATGTTCACGGATCCACGCCGTCTCTTGTGCCACAGGCGCGGGCCCCGCTCCGACGGCGGGGACAGGGACAGCCTACCCGAGGGGGTGGCGACGCCCGGGAATATCGCGTCCCCCGGGTAGTGTGAACCCCGTGGTGAACTGGTTCTGGAAGCGTAGGACGCCCCGGCGCACGATGACGTTGCGCAGTCGGGGCGATCAAGGAGCGGCGACGCGGGTCGACTTCGCCGAACTCGCGCCGGAGCTGCCGCGATTCCTGGGACAGGCGGCGTACCTCCAGCTGGGGTACTTCGAGACGCTCACGCGGCTGATCAGGGCGACTCCGGAGCTCTCCGAGAAGGAGGCGCTCTCCCGGGCAGCCGGTGCTGCGCTCACCAAGCATCGGGCGATCGTCGAACTCATCGCGGAGCGCGGAGACGATCCGACGCAGCTCATGCTCCCGTTCCGGGAGAACCTCGACGCCTTCCGGCGCAAGACCATCGGCGCGCGTCCGCGGGAGACTCTCCTCGCCGTCTACATCACGGCAGGGATGCTCGACGACTTCTACTTCGCACTCGCCTCGAGCTACGGCGACACGGGGGAGAGGGTCGCGGAGATCCTCTCCGAGGACGACGCGCGACACGAGATCGTCGCCATCATCCAGGAGACGATCGACGGCGACGGCGAGTGGCGGTCGCTGCTCTCGATGTGGGCGCGCCGGCTCGTGGGGGACACGATCCTGGTGTGCCGGTCCGCGCTGCGTCAGCCCGAGCTCGCCGCTATGAGCGAGGACCGCGTCGAATTGGTCTACACCGAGCTGATGGGCGCGCACGCACGCCGCATGGATGCGATGGGTCTCGCCTCCTAGCCGACGGACCCGGCCGACGGCATCAGATGCCGAGCGCCGCCTTGGCCGCGGCATCGCTGCGTCGGCGCGACGCGACGATCGCGACGGTGGCGACTGCCGCGATGCCGACGGAGCCCACGACGCTCGCGAGCCATAGCCAGATGCTGTCCTCGCCCACGCCGAGCCACTGCAGGCCGGTGTAGACGACGGCCGCGAGGGCCGTGGCGACAGCGGGGGTGAGAGCGACCCCGCGCAACTCCCGCCCACCGATCATGTAGTGGGCCGCGATGCCGAGCGCGCACGCCCCGACGAGAGCGAGGAGGATGTACATCGTGGGGTCAGGCGAAGAAGCCGACGCGACGAGACTCCTCGGTGCCGAGCTCGATGTACGCGAGGTTCGCGGTCGGAACCAGGTAGGAGTTGCCCTTGACATCGGCGAAGCTCAGGTGAGAAGTGTTCTGCTCGAGAGCCGAGGAGACCTGCGTGCGGACCTCGTCCGCGCTCGATGCGGTCTCGAAGCTGAGCTCGCGGCCGGTGTTGATGATGCCGATGCGGATTTCCACGCGTACTCCTGTTTTCCAGTCGACGATGCTGTGGTCGAGTCGACCTCGGAGGTCGACGACTGAGCCCAACTCTACCGGGCGGCGAGGTGACGGGATCCGCGGATCGGGCCGGTTTCGCCCTGAGCGCACACCGTCGCGAGACGCCGACGCCCGGCGATGTCGGCGCGCCGCAGTAGCGTGGAGGACATGACAGAGGATGCCGCGCAGAACGCCGTGATCGGTGCAGACGCCTCGGCATCCGGCGTCATCATCGGGGCGCCCGGCACGGGCAAGACCCGCACTCTCACCGAGCGCGTCGTCCATCTGCTCGACACAGCGGGGATGCGTCCGGAGCAGGTCCTCGTCCTCACTCCCAGCAGGCAGGCGGCGACCGCGCTGCGGGACCGCATCGGGGTCAGGATCGGTCAGGCCACTCCCGGGCCGCTGGCCAGGTCGCTCGGGTCGTTCGCATTCCAGGTGGTGCGCGGAGCGATGGTCCGCGAAGGGGCGGAGCCACCGGCTCTGCTGACCGGCGCAGACCAGGACCGCCTGATCGCCGAGCTCCTCGCCGGCGATGCGGAGGACGAGCGCATCGACTGGCCGCAGGCGCTGAGCCCCGCCGTACGCGCCTCCAAGGGGTTCCGCTCCGAGCTCCGTGCCTTCCTCGCGGAATGCGTCGAACTGGGGGCGCAGCCCGACGAGCTGCGCACGTCCGATGTCCCCGCCTGGTCGTCCGTCGCCGAGTTCCTCGTCGAATACCGCGCCGTGCTCGACCTGGCACGGGCATCCCACCGCGACGCGGCAGACCTGCTCGCCGAGGCGTGCACGATCCTGCGCACCGCCGAGCCGAGTGCCCTCGGCCCTCTCGCCGACCTCAGGGTGGTGCTCATCGACGACGCGCAGGAGCTGACGCGCGGTGGCATCGCGGTGGTCGAGGCGCTCCGTGCGCGAGGCACGGCAGTGCTCGCCTTCGGCGATCCTGACATCTCCTCCGGAGCTTTCCGCGGCGCGAGCCCCGAGTTGTTCGCGCAGCTCGCCACGGCGCTGGGCGAGGTCCACGTGCTCGATGTCCCTCATCGTCAGGCGCCGGCGCTCACCGCGCTGACCCGCACCGTCACGCAGGCGATCGGCGTGTCGGGTCGCGTCGACCACAGGCGCGCGCCCGAGCCCGTCGCCGCGCACAGCCCGGGCGCCCCCGGCGACGTGAGCACCTTCATCGCCCCGTCACCGCATGAAGAGCTCGACCGCATCGCGGGTGTCATGCGCGAATGGCATCTCGTGGATGACGTCCCGTGGGATCGCATCGCGGTCATCGCACACGACACCAGGCAGGTCACGCAGCTCGACGCAGAGCTCGCCGCGCGGGAGATCCCGACGAGAGCCGCGGGCGTGCAACGTCCTCTCGGCTCCGAGCCGATCGTGCGCGACATCGTCGGCATCGTGCGCCTGGCCCTCACGCCGGCCGAGGAGCGGACTCCCCAGGACTGGGAGGAGGCGCTCCGCACTCCCTTCGGAGGCATGGATGCGATCGGGCTCCGACGCCTTCGCGCTCGTCTGCGCCATATCGAGCTCGACCTGGGGGGCTCGACGCCCGCACGGGAACTGCTGCGCCAGGCGCTGGCATCGCCCGACCACTTCACGCTCATCGACGCCCAGGAATCGCGCCTGGCCGCGCGCTTCGCCGCGACGATCGCAGATGTGGCCGCCGCGGCTGCCGACGGCGAGACGGTCCACGATCTCCTGTGGCGGGTCTGGGACCAGGCCAGAGCGGTCGACGGGCGCAAGCTCCAGATCGCCTGGCGTGAGATGTCGTTGCAGACCAGCGGCGCGGAGACGGCGCGAGCCCTCGATGCGCTCGTCTCCCTGTTCGGTGCGGCCAAGCGATTCGTCGAGCGCACCCCGAACGAGAAGCCGGAGGTCTTCGTGCGCGACATCCTCGACAGCGAGGTGCCCGAAGACTCCCTCTCGAGTCCCGACCGGCCGGGCCGTGTGACCCTGCTCACACCGGCGACCGCACTCGGAACGGAGTTCGACGCGGTCGTGGTGGCCGGAGTGCAGGACGGAATCTGGCCGAATGTGCGGCTGCGCGGCGGGATGCTCCAGTCCTGGCGTCTCGCCGACGCACTGCTCGCATCCCGCACCGGAACCGCCGAGCACCCGCCCGAGGCACTCGACAGGCGCCGCGCCGCTCTGCACGATGAGCTGCGGCTGTTCGTCCGCGCCATCTCTCGTTCGCGGAGCAGACTCCTCATCACCGCGGTCGATGACGACGACATGACACCCAGTGCGTTCTTCGGCTTCCTCCCGCCGCCCGACCTGCCCGAGCTGCATGCCTCGGCCGAGCACCCGCTCACGCTGCGCGGTCTCGTCGCGCGTCATCGTCGGGTACTGACGACCTCGAGCGTCCGTGCCGCCCGAGACCACGCCTCCGCCCAGCTGGCGGTGCTCGCGCGGGAGGGAGTGCCGGGTGCCGATCCGGACGAGTGGTACGGAGTGACGCCGCCGACGACCGATGCACCGCTGCACGACCTCGCCGTCGACGCCGCCAGGGTCTCGCCGTCGCGGATGGAGTCCTTCGAGGAGTGCGAGCTGAACTGGGCGGTGTCCGCCCTGGGCGGCGACACCGTGATGCCGCCGTCGGCCGGAATCGGCACGATCATCCACGAGGCGATGGAGCAGGTGCCCGACGGCGAACTGGACCGTCTGCGTGACGTCCTGGCCGAGCATTGGCCGGAGCTCGATTTCGAGACGGCCTGGATAGGTCGCAAGGAGAGGCGCCGCGCCGATCTGTACATCGATCGACTGCACAGCTACCTGTCGGACGTGTCGGACGAAGGCGGTCGAGTGATCGCCGGCGAGGTGGAGTTCCGGTTCGCGGTCGAGGTGCCCGAGCAGGAGGGCATCGCGCCGGGCGTGCGTGCGGCGAGCGTCGACGGCGACCCCCATCCGCACCATGCGATCGTGCACGGCTTCATCGACCGGGTCGAGGCGTACACCGCGGGTGGTGGAGAGCATGCGAAGGCGCGGGGACAGAAGTGGACGCGCATGGCCGATGCGCAGAGCGGGGAGCGCGTCGTGGTCGTGGACTTGAAGACCGGCAAGTACGAGCCGGAGAGCGAGCAGAAGGTGGCGGACCACGCCCAGCTCG
Source organism: Microbacterium sp. LMC-P-041 (assembly GCF_030209555.1). NCBI lineage: Bacteria > Bacillati > Actinomycetota > Actinomycetes > Micrococcales > Microbacteriaceae > Microbacterium > Microbacterium sp. LMC-P-041. Next base: position 546,540 of record NZ_JARVRV010000001.1, on the reverse strand, counting down.
CCGCATACCAGGTGGCGGTGCAGGAAGGACTCGTGGCGGGAGCGGATCCTGCGGCCCTCGCCGGCGCGCGCCTCGTCCTGGTCGCCAAGACCCTGGCCGGCAGCGATTTCCGCGTCGCGCACCAGCACACCCTCGCCGGTGAAGAGCGTGTCCAGTTCCTCGGGCGGATCGCGGAAGCCGCCCGAGGGATGTCGGCGGCGAGCTTCACGGCCCATGTCGAGGCTCACTGCGCGGATACGCAATGGCGAGTCCAGCCGTGCCGCATCCACACCGTCGCCGCGGTGAGCGCGTGACGGCGTGGACGGGAGCGGGGAACGGGATCTCTGCTCTGGACGTCGCCGCCGCGCTCGGTCTCCCCGCACCGACGGAGGCTCAGCAGCGGGTGATCGAGTCGCCACCGGCGCCGGCTTTGGTGGTCGCGGGCGCGGGCAGCGGAAAGACCGAGACGATGGCCGGCCGCGTCGTCTGGCTGGTCGCGAACGGGCATGTGCGACGCGATCAGATCCTCGGCCTGACCTTCACGCGGAAGGCCGCGGGTGAGCTCGCGGAACGCATCGGCGTCCGTCTGGCGCTCATCGACGAATACGGGAGACGAGGACTGCTGCCGCACCTGCCCGAGATCGTGGCGAGCGGTGCCCTCGATCGGGTGTCGAGAGCCGCGAACGCCAGACAGCGCGAGGTCGTCCGATCGCAGGTGCTCGACGAGCTCGCCGCACGTTTCGGCACCGGGGCGGTCTCGACCCCCCGTTCGGCCGAGGATCTGTTGATCCGTCCGAAGGTCTCGACATACAACGCGTTCGCGGATGGCATCGTGCGCGAGCACGCGGCGCGCATCGGCCGCGACTCCGACGTCGCCATGCTCAGCCAGGCCGCATCCTGGATGCTCGTGCGCGACGTGGTGCTGCGCGCCGACCTGCCGGCGCTGGAGGAGATCGACCGGTCGGTGGCGGGGGTGGTCGACGCGGTTCAGAGATTGGCCGGCGACTCGCTCGATCACCGGGTCGATCTCGACCGCGCCGATCGCATCGCGCTGCGCCAGGCCGAGGCGTTCGAGCCGTACCTCAGCAACGCGGAGGTCGCGACCGCGGCTGCGAACCTGCGCGCTCTTCCCGCTCTGTCCGTCCTGGTGCGCGATTACATCGCCGAGAAGGAGCGCCGCGGAGTGCTGGACTTCGCCGACCAGGTCAGCGGCGCCTACGACATCGTGGAGTCGTCTCCCGACGTGCGCGAGGACCTGCGGCAGCAGCATCAGGTGGTGCTGCTGGACGAATACCAGGACACCTCGGTGATCCAGACGCAGTTCCTCGCCCGACTCTTCCGCGACACCGCGGTGATGGCGGTCGGGGATCCGCACCAGTCGATCTACGGATGGCGAGGCGCCAGCGCGGACAATCTGCATGCCTTCGCGCGCACCTTCTCCGAACACGAGAGCGTCGGCAACTACAGTCTGATGACGAGCTGGCGCAACGACCGGAGCATCCTCGGTGTCGCCAATCGCATCCTCGGTCCGCTGCGCAGGCCCGGATTGGATGTGCCACCGCTCGAGTCTCGTCCCGGCGCCGGCCCCGGAGCGGTCGAGATGAGCTTCCCGCTCACCGTCGATGACGAGGCTCGCGCGGTCGCCGAATGGTTCGCGGCGCGTCGCGCGGAGCACGACGACCTCGCGAAGCCGCATACCGGAGCGGTGCTGTTCCGGTCGAAGCGGCACATGCAGACGTTCGCGGCGGCCCTTGCCGCAGAAGGGATTCCGCACCGCATCCTGGGGCTCGGGGGACTCCTGGCGACCCCCGAGGTCGTCGATGTCGTGTCGACGCTGCGCGTGCTGCACGATCCGACGGCGGGCTCTGCGTTGATCAGGCTCCTCGTCGGTCCTCGATTCTCCGTCGGTGTCGCCGACATGGCGGCGTTGCAGCAGCTCGCGGCGGAGCTCTCCCGTCGGGACAGCGGGCTGCTGCCGCTGGACGACGAGCTCCGCAAACGCATCCGCGCGTCACGGGGGGCCGACGAGGCGCTGTCGATCATCGACGCCGTCGACGTGCTCCGCGGTCTCAGCGACGACTACCGCCTTCTCGCCGGGATCACGCCGGACGGGCGTTCTCGCATCCGTGCCGCGGGCGAGATGCTCGAACGCCTCCGACGGGCGTCGTCGCTTCCGCTTCCCGATCTGCTGAGGCTGATCGAGCTCGAGCTGCGTCTGGACATCGAGCTCGCCGCGAACGAGACCAGAGGGCCGGCGCGTATCGCGGCGACGCAGCTGCGCGCGTTCACCGACGAGGTCCGGTCGTTCCTCGCCGCAGACGAACGGGGGACCATCTCGAGTCTCCTCGCCTGGTTGGAGAAGGCCGAGAGCACGGACGAGCTGGTGCCGCGGCCCGAGCCGCCCGAACCCGGGGTCGTCCAGCTTCTGACGATCCACGGATCCAAGGGGCTGGAGTGGGATGCGGTCGCCGTCGTCCGTATGGTCGAGGGCGAACTGCCGTCGCGCCCGACGGACACCTCAGGATGGTTCGGCTTCGGAGTGCTGCCGTTCGCTCTGCGAGGCGACAGCGCGGCCCTGCCGACCTTCAGTTGGATAGCGCCCTCGGACGAAGAGCTCGATGCGGCGAAGCGGCTGAAGGCAGGTATCGCATCGCTGACCAGCAGGAGCAAGACAGCGCCGGGCGCGATCACGGTCTTCAAGGACGCCTACCGCGAGTATCAGCAGGAGGAGGAGCGTCGACTCGCCTACGTCGCCGTCACCAGGGCGCGCAGTCATCTGCTTCTGACCGGGGCCCACTGGGCGGGGCAGAAGCAGCCGAAGAACCCGAGCCCCTATCTGACCGAGGCGATGGAGATTCTCGGAATCGCTCCGATCGAGCCCGTGGATCCGGACGAGAACCCCTACGACGGCCCCGGCGCAACGCTCACCTGGCCTCTCGACCCGCTCGGCGCTCGGCGTGGGGTCGTCGAGGCAGCCGCCGCCGCCGTGCGCGCGGCAGCCGACGGGGAGCCGGAGGCCGCTCCCGAACTGGCGCGTCTGCTCGCCGAGCGCGCCGCCCGATTGCGTGGCACCGACGCATCACCGCCCACCCGGGTGCCGGCCTCCCGCTTCAAGGACTACGTCACCGATTTCACCGGCACCGTGTCTTCCATCGTCCGTCCGATGCCTGAGCGGCCGTATCGGCAGACCCGGCTGGGCACGCTGTTCCACGCATGGGTCGAGCGGCGGAGCGAACTCGTCGGCGTCGGTCAGCGCGTCGACGAGGCGCTGTGGGAGGTCGACGAGGATGATCTCTCGTTCGTCGAGACCGTCGGCGGAGCGGAGGTCTCGTCCGCCGACGCCGCCGACCTCGAGACCCTGCAGTCGATCTTCGAGGCCAGCGAGTGGGGAGCGCTCAAGCCCATCGCGGTCGAGATCGAGATCGACTTCGCGCTGGGTGGCGCTGTGCCGGGTGACGAACGCCATATCGTCATCTGCAAACTCGACGCGGTCTATCGACGCGAGGATCGCGGCGGGCGCATCGAGATCGTCGACTGGAAGACGGGCAAGGCCCCACGCACACCTCGGGAACGGGAGGAGCGGATGCTGCAGCTCGCGCTCTACCGTCTCGCCTACCACCGTCGTTTCGGAGTGCCCCTGGAGGAGATCGACGTGGCGCTGTACTACGTCGCGGACGACCTCGTCATCCGCGGTGACCGCGTCTACTCCGAGTCGGAGCTCTTCCAGCGCTGGAGCGCTGCTCGGGCAGCCCGCTGAGCCTCGTCCTCCGGCGATCCCTCGTCTGAGCCGTCCGCTCGCTCAGTCCGCGCCGGGTCATCGACCGGGCGTCGCTCCGCGGTGGGCTCCTGCGCGGTGTGCCTGCGCACGCCTGAAAGATCTTCCGTCTCGAGACCACCGACCTCGAGACGACGAGCGGCGTCCGCGGCGGCGTCGCTGAGATCGCTCGTCGCCTGATCGTCGGCATCGCCATCAGGACCGTCGGCGTCGTCGTCGCGCCACAGCTCGTTCGGGTTGTACGCGTCGGTCTGCATCGACGTGTCGGCCCCCGCCGAGGCGCGTGCCGGCACTCTGTCGAGCGCGTCCAGGGCGGACTCGACGCCCTCGTTGCGCGACGCGATCACGCCGAGATCGTCGCTGTGCAATCCTTCGGCGAGTGCCTCGAGAAGGGCGGCGGCGTCGTCGACGATGTCGGGTCGGTGCAAGGAGTCGCCGTGGACGAGCCATCGGGCGAATTCGAGCTCGGCGAGCAGGCGTGCGCGCACCTCGAGAGCGCCGTCCGGCCCGCGGTCGGCGGCCCGAGCGTACGCGGCATGGACGTCGTGCGCCGCATCAGGGGCGGTGGACAGCCACGACAGATCGATCGCCGGATCTCCGACGGAGAGCGAATGCCACCCGATGAGTCCGGTGACCTCGGGACCGAGATCCGGGTCGTCCCGGAAGATGAAGGAGGTCGACTGCACGCCGCCCAGCACGACCGTCGATTCGAACCGCCAGAGATCGTCATCGGCGACGGCGTCGCGCCATCGCACGGTGAGCCGCGCGGGTACGCGCCCGGTCGATGCCGCGGAGTCGATCAGTCGAGCGAGTTCGTCGCGGCTCTCCTGCGCAGACCGCGTCGTCAACCCGGCGCCTCTCACGACCGAGGTGGGCAGGGAGTGCACTGCCGCGATCGCCGCACCCATCGATTCGGCGGCGCCACGGCCGGCCGGCACCATCGCCGCCTCGATCTGGAATCCGGGCAGCAGCTCCGTCACGAGCGCGTGTGCGTCTGCGAGTCGGGTCTCGCCGATGTATTCGGGGGCTCGGAAGGGGAGCATCGCCCGCGCGCCGGCTGTCAGAGCGCGCAGCGCGAGGGCCTCGGCGGCCAGCTCGCGTGAGGTCTCATCGTCATCGGCGACACGGATCGCGAGCTCGCGCCCGTCTGCGAGAGTGGCGACCGCGGAGTCGAAGCGTCCGTCACCGTCGGCGCTGAGCGTGCGCGCCCCGATCACCTCGGCGCCGGGCAGTGCGGCAGTCACCGCCGCGGCTAGAGTGAATGGAGAGCGTCCCATGCCTCCAGGGTAGGCGGACGTGGGGGTGGTCCAGCTTCCGCCACGCCCGTGAGAGAGGGAGACGATGATCGCCGGCAGCAGCACATCCCTCGATCGCGCAGCGGATCTGCGGGTCGAACCCGGAGTCCTCGATCGTCTGCGCGCCGACGAGGCGACGCGGGTCATCGCCGTACGAGACGGCCGCGTGCGCATCTCGGGCGCCGACCTCGAATCGGCCACGCTGCTGCGGGTTCCCGCCACCGAGATCGTCGATGCGACCTGGGCGCTCCTCGGGCGCGAAGGTGACGGTACCGCCGTGCTTCTCGCCGTTCTGCAGCCCGAGGGCGACACCGTCGACACCGCACCCGACGAGGTGTGGCTGGGACTCCGCGACCTCGGCGCGCGTCTCGGCTCGGGTGACACGGAGCTGCTCATCGAGGCGCTCGCGCTGGGAGGCTGGCTGCGGGACGCACCGTTCTGCCCCCGATGCGGCGGAGGGACGGAGCTGCGCCAGGCCGGATGGTCGCGCCGCTGCCTCGTCTGCGGTCGTGAGCACTTCCCTCGGACGGACCCTGCCGTCATCGTCGCGGTGGAGAGCTCTGACGGCGAACGGCTCCTGCTCGGGGCGAACGCCAACTGGGGCGGCCGGATGTACTCCTGCTTCGCCGGATTCACCGAGGCGGGCGAGTCGTTGGAGTCGACCGTGCATCGTGAGCTCGAGGAGGAATCCGGCGTTCGGCTGGCCTCGCTGCGTTACGTCTCGTCTCAGCCGTGGCCCTTCCCTCGCTCGCTCATGCTCGGCTTCCGTGCCGTCGCTCTGGATGAGCACGAGCTGCGGCCCGACGGGGAGGAGATCATCGACGTCCGCTGGTTCACCCGTGACGAGATCGGGTCCGCTCTCACCGGTGACGGACCCGTCGGCCTCCCGGGACCCGCGTCCATCGCCCGCGCACTGATTCTCGACTGGTTCGAGGAGCGCGCGTGAGCGCGCTCGAAGCCCTCGACGATCGACAGCGGGAGGCGGCATCCGTGCTGCGCGGTCCTGTCGCCGTGCTCGCAGGTGCGGGAACCGGGAAGACCCGAGTGATCACCCACCGGATCGCCCATGGCGTCGACACCGGTGCATACTCGCCGTCGCGCGTCATGGCGGTGACCTTCACGGCCAAGGCGGCGGGCGAGCTCAGGGGTCGTCTGCGCGCGCTCGGCGTCGAGGGCGTGGCCGCGCGGACATTCCACGCCGCCGCCCTCGCCCAGCTGAACTTCTTCTGGCCCACACTGGCCGGATCACCCGCTCCGTCGATCATCGACAACAAGGTGAGGCTGCTCGGCCAGGCTGCCGACGCGATGCGACTGCGGCCGAGCACCGCGACGCTTCGCGACCTCGCCTCGGAGATCGAATGGCGCAAGGTGTCGATGTTGTCGATCGAACAGCACGCGTCGCTCGGCCGCACGTTGAGCGGCGTCGACTCCGCTCAGTTCGTCGAACTGCAGCAGCGCTATGAGGCGCTGAAGGACGAGCGGCGCCAACTCGATTTCGAGGACGTGCTGCTGGCCTGCGCCGGGATGCTCGAGGCCGAACCTCGCGTCGCAGCGTCCGTGCACGAGCAGTATCGGCATTTCACGGTCGACGAGTACCAGGACGTCTCTCCGCTCCAGAACCGCCTGCTCGAACTCTGGTTGGGCGATCGCAAGGACATCTGCGTCGTCGGTGACGCGAGTCAGACCATCTACTCGTTCGCCGGCGCCGAACAGCGATTCCTCCTCGAGTTCGAGCGGCGGCATCCCGATGCCACGGTCGTGCGTCTCGAGACCAACTACCGTTCGCAGGCCCCGATCCTCGAAGCGGCGAACGCCCTGATGAAGGGGCGGCCGGGCGCCCTCGAACTCGTCCCGGCGAGAGAGACGTTCAACGCGGATTCGCCCACGGTCACGGCGTACGACTCCGAGCGCGACGAGGCAGAGGGGATCGCCGCCGCCGTGGCGGCGCGGATCGAGTCAGGGGCGTCGCCCTCAGAGATCGCCGTGCTCTACCGGGCTCATGCGCAGTCCGCGGTGCTGCAGCAGGCGCTCGCCGCCGAGGGCATCGCGACATCGGTGCTGGGTGGAACCCGGTTCTTCGCGATGCCCGAGGTGCGACAGGCGATCCTGGCCCTGCGGGCCGCCGCGGTCGCGCCGACCGAGCACGGTTTCCTGCCCGGGGTCCAGAGGGTCCTCCGCGAGCTCGGTCTCTCCGACGAGCCACCTGCGGCCGGGGGAGCTCAGCGCGACGGCTGGGAGGCTCGGCGGGCGATTCTGCGTCTCGCCGAAGACGCCGGACCCGATGAGACCCTGCGCACCTTCAGCGACGCGCTCATGGCGCGCGCGAAGGACCAGCACGAGCCCACCATGCGCACCGTGACTCTGTCGACGTTGCACGCCGCCAAGGGTCTCGAATGGCCGCATGTCTACCTCGCGGGGTGGGCGGAGGGCGCACTTCCGATCTCCTACGCCACCGGCTTCGAGGCGATCGACGAAGAGCGCCGCCTCGCTTACGTCGGCGTCACGCGGGCCGCGCGTACTCTCTCGCTGTCGTGGTCGCGCTCAGCGGGACGCGGGGAACGCGCCCCGTCGCGGTTCCTGGCAGAGATGGGAACGACTGCTCGCGGCACCGGCATTCTTCGTGAAACGTCACCGAGCGCCAGTCGCGGCGCCCCTCGCCGCTGACCTCCACGAACGAGCCCGGGGCCGCGCTCTCTGCGAGCAGCCGCGCGACGAGCATCGCCGCCTCCGTGATCCGCGCGGCACTGATCGGACCCGCGCCGCGCCCGATGAGTTGGGCGTGCATGCGGGGCCAGGCATCGTCGCGCTCGCGTTCATGCTCGTCGCGGCAGGTCAGGCAGGCCGATTCGCCGGGCACCACCAGGGGTCCGACCGTGATCCGTCCTCGCTCGAGCGCGACCGGCAGGTGCGAGGTGTCGTCGCGAAGGTAGCGTGCGAAGTGCAGCGCGGCCGCCGCACCTTCGACCAGCACGATGCCGATGTCGCGGGGATTCTCCCGCTCGCCGACGGCGATGCCCTCGTCGAGGAGCGCCTCGCGCATGCGGAACTCGCATCGCGCGTCGGCGACGTCGATGCTCTCCACCCACGCAGCCGGGGGAGCGGGAGAATCGTCGACGAGCAGCGGCTCGAGCCGCGCCAGGAGCATCCGCGCCTCTGCGCGCGGGGCGCCGGCGGCATGTGCCACGACATCGAAGCCCCCGCGCCGGAATCCGGCGGCCATCCGCGCGATCAGACGCTCGACCCACGGTTCCGAGGCGGCGATGCGCAGCGTCCCCTCGATGCCGATCTGCAGTGTCTCACCGTCCCGCCAGAGCAGCGGAACCGCGGGGTCCAGGCGAGTGATGGTCTTGGGTGTCAGAGGAGACATCCCTCGATTCTGCGCAAAGCCGAGCTCCCGGTGGGGGAGTCGCGGGCATCCGTGGAAAAGTCCTCGAGACTCTGCCACCCCGTCGGTCACACGGGTCGGTCTCCTCCTGGGCCGTCGTCACCGTCGGTGTCCTGCTGGCCTTCGGGCGTCTCCGGCTGCTCTCGCGAGAAGTCGTCGCCATCCAGCAGACGCGCCAGCGCCTCGTCGAACTCATCGGCGACCGGCTGCTCTCCCCGCGCGCTCGCCTGCAGTCGCGCCACGAGCGCCGACGGGTCGTCGATGTCGTCCGACGTCGGCATGAGGTCGGGGTAGTCCCACAGGGAGTCGCGCCCGGCGATGCCCACGGCGTCTGTCACCGCCTGCCACATGGCCGATGCCTCGCGCAGACGACGGGGCCGCAGCTTGAGTCCGACGAGAGCGCCGAGTGCGTCCTCGGCGGGACCGCCCACCGCGCGGCGGCGGCGAGCGGCTTCGGCGATGCGGGCACCGTCGGGAAGACGCGAGGTGGCCTGCGCGGTCACGACGTCGACCCAGCCGTCGATCGTCGCGACGAGGTTCTCGAGTCGGGCCAGCGCCTCGCGCTGCGCGTCGGTCTGCGTGGGAAGCAGCGCTCCGCCTTCGATGGCCGCGCGGAGCTCTTCGGGGTTGGACGGGTCGAGGCGGCTTGCGACGTCCTCGAGTGCATCCACGTCGACCGTGACCCCGCGGGCGAAATCGGTGATCTGCGCCATGACGTGCAGGTGCAGCCACTTCGAGTGGCGATACAGCCGGGCGTATGCGAGTTCGCGGGTCGCGAGATAGAGGGTGATCTGGTCTTCGGGGATCTCGAGACCCTCGCCGAACGCTGTCAGGTTCTGGGGGATGACAGCGGCAGTGCCGGCCGGAAGCACCGGGATGCCGACGTCTCCGCCCGACACCACTTCGAGTGCGAGGTTGCCGAGGACCTGGCCGAACTGCGCCGCGAAGACCGAGCCGCCGAGACCGCGCATGAGCTTGCCCGCGCCCTGCACGACGTCGCGCATCTCTTCGGGCACCTGCGTGTCGAGCGCGCTGGTGAGCGCATCGGCGATGCTCGTCGACACGGGGCCGGCGATCTCCTTCCACACGGGCAGGGTCGCTTCGACCCATTCGCCGCGCGTCATGGCCTTCGGCGACTCGCCGAGTTCGGAGATCGTGGTCGCCTCGCCGAGCCAGAGGTCCGCGAGGGCGAAGGAGTCGACGAGCGAGGTCCGCGAGCCGTCGGTGATGCCGAGACCATCGCGGTTGGCGATGTGCAGCGCCTGCCGCAGCGCGTTCTCCCAGGGATCGCCGCCGAACGCACCCTGCAGCTGCGACATGATCGTCTGCATCATCGCCGGGTCGATCTGGATCCCATCCATGCCCGCGAAGGCGTTCTGCAGCGCCTCGGGGTCGATGTCTCCGGCACCCTGGCCGGACATCATGCGTCGGAGGAACTCTTGGAAGTCCTCGGGGGTGGGGTCGTTGTCTGACATGTCGCTCGCCTCTCAGCACGCCTAAAGCCGTGGCATCTACGCTAGTCACAGGATCGGCCGCGAGACCCCGAAGCGGGCAGATCGCTGTACGCCGCCCGCGAACGACGGAGGAACCCTGTGGATCGAACCCGGTCTGTCAAGCTCGGACTGGGAGTCTGGGCGCTGGTCGTCGCGTTGATCGCGCTCGTCGTGCTGACCTTCCTCCCGACGCCTTACGTGATCCAGCGCCCGGGCCCGGTCTACGACACCCTCGGCACCGCGGCAGGAGCCGACGGCGAGCAGGTTCCGCTCATCCAGGTCGACGGCGCCGAGACGTTCGAGACCGGAGGCACTCTCGACCTCACGACCGTGCAGGTCGTCGGAAACCGTGAGCGCACCCCGAGCTGGTTCGAGCTCGCTCTCGCGTGGATGGACTCCTCACGAGCGGTGGTGCCTCTCGACTCCGTGTTCCCCGAGGGGGTCACGACGGAGCAGCGTGACGAACGCAACGCGACACTCATGGTGGACTCGCAGCACGAGGCGACCGCGGCAGCGCTCAACGAGCTGGGCTACGACACCGGAGCCGAGGTCGTCGTCCAGGAGGTCGTCGAGGATGCACCGGCCGAGGGAGCGCTCGAGGCGGAGGACGTCATCACCGCCGTGGACGGCGCCGCGGTGACCTCCGCGAAGCAGCTGCGTCAGGCGATCCAGGATGGGGAGGGCGCGCCGGTCGCGCTCACCGTGCAGCGCTCCGGCGAGGAACAGGTGGTCAAGGTGACGCCCGTCGAGCAGACCGACGGTGACGTGACGACGTGGCTGATCGGTGTCACGTTGCGCACGGACTACGATTTCGAGATCGATGTGACGCTCCAGCTCGACAATGTCGGTGGACCCAGCGCCGGGATGATGTTCGCGCTCGGCATCATCGACACCCTCACCGAAGGGGAGTTGAACGGCGGCGAGAACGTCGCCGGCACCGGCACGATCGAGGCCGATGGGACGGTCGGGCCGATCGGCGGCATCCGTCAGAAGCTCTACGGTGCCCGTGATGCGGGGGCGGAGTACTTCCTCGCTCCTTCGACGAACTGCGACGAGGTCACCGGCCACGTGCCGGACGGACTGTCCGTGATCAGCACCTCGACGCTGGAGGAATCGCTCGACGCGCTCGAGGTGATCGCGAACGGCGGCGACGTGGGATCGCTCCCGACCTGCGACGTCGTGACCTCCCCGTGACAGGTATGACAGCCGCAGCACAGTAAGGCGTGCCTAGGATGGGAGGGTGACCTCGACTTCTGCACCGAACCCGGCCACTCCCCGAACCTCGCGAAGAATCTTCGGTATCTCGCTGGCGATCATCGCCGCGCTGATCGCCGCCTTCTTCGTCTTCGCGTCGCTCTACACCGAATTCCTCTGGTTCGACCAGGTGGGCTTCGCGGGAGTGCTCACCACCCAATGGTTCGCCACGGCGGTGATGTTCGTCGTCGGATTCCTCGGCATGGCCGTGCCGCTGTTCGTCGCCATCCAGCTCGCGTACCGACTGCGCCCCGTCTACGTGCGGCTCAGCTCGCAGCTCGACAGGTACCAGGAGGTCATCGAGCCGCTCCGCCGCCTCGCGATGTGGGGCATGCCGATCTTCTTCGGCCTCTTCGCCGGCTTCTCGGCGGCCAGCCAGTGGAAGACCGTCTGGCTCTGGGCCAACGGCGTCGCGACCGACGCCACCGACCCGCAGTTCGGCGTCGACACCGGCTTCTACATGTTCGCGATGCCGTTCTACTCGATCCTGCTTGCTTTCGTGTCTGCGGTCCTGCTGCTCACCCTCATCGTCACCGCGCTGGTGTCGTACCTCTACGGGTCGGTCCGCATCGGTCAGGGCGAGCTGCGCATCTCGAAGCCCGCACGCATCCAGCTCGCTGTGATCGCGGGTCTGTACCTTCTGGTTCAGGCGGCGAGCCTGTGGCTCGACCGCTACAAGACCCTCGTCGCACAGGACGACCGCATCGTCGGCCCGGCCTACACGGGCGTCAACGCCACGATCCCCGGCCTCGCGATCCTCGCGATCATCGCCGCGCTCGTCGCCATCCTCTTCTTCGTCACGGCCGTCATCGGCCGCTGGCGGTTCCCTCTCGCCGCGACCGCGCTGCTCATCGTCGCCTCGCTCGTCGTCGGCGTCGGATTCCCGTGGGCCGTCACCACGTTCCAGGTCCGCCCGAACCAGAACGCCTACCAGGCGGAGTTCTACCAGCGGAACATCGACGGCACCAAGGAGGCGTACGGGGTCGCCGACCTCGAGACCACCCCGTTCGAAGCCGAGACCGACGCCGAGGCCGGCCAGCTGCGTGAAGACGCCGAGACCACCGCATCGATCCGCATCGTCGACCCCAACGTGATCAGCCCCGCCGTGCGACAGCTCGAGCAGTACCGCGGCTACTACCAGTTCCAGGAGAAGCTCGACGTCGACCGCTACGAGATCGGCGGGGAGATGCAGGACACGGTCGTCTCCGTCCGCGACCTCGACATGAACGGCGTCGACGTCACGAACTGGAACAACCGCGCCGCTGTCTACACGCACGGCTACGGCTTGGTCGTCGCAGCGGGCAACCAGCGCACGCCCGACGGCGAGCCGGTCTTCCTCGAGCGTGGCATCCCGTCCGACGGCTTCCTCACCCAGCAGGAGGAGTTCGAGCCGCGCGTGTACTTCGGCGAGAACTCGCCGGAGTACTCGATCGTCGGCTCTCCCGACGGAACCGATCCTGTCGAGATCGACTATCCGCGAGGCAAGGACGGCGCCAGCGAGACCAAGACGACGTTCGAGGGCGACGGCGGACCGAAGATCGGGAGCAGCTTCACGAAGCTGCTGTACGCGCTGAAGTTCCAGTCGGAGCAGATCCTGTTCTCGAACCTCGTGAACGACGACTCGCAGATCCTGTACGACCGCGATCCCAAGACGCGCGTGCAGAAGGTCGCCCCGTACCTCGAGCTCGACAGCGACCCGTACCCGAGCGTCGTGGACGGCAGGATCGTCTGGATCGTCGACGGATACACCACGAGCTCGACCTACCCCTACTCGACGAACGTGAGCCTGTCGGATGCGATCGCCGACTCGAACCTCCCGTCGCCGACGCTCGCGATCGACGAGATCAACTACATCCGCAACTCGGTCAAGGCCACGGTCGACGCCTACGACGGTTCGGTCACCCTGTACGCATGGGACGACCAGGATCCCGTGCTGCAGACCTGGCAGAACATCTACCCGTCGACGCTCAAGCCGGTGAGCGACATGTCGGCCGATCTGATGAGCCACGTCCGCTACCCGACAGACCTGTTCAAGGTGCAGCGCGACATCCTCGGCACCTACCACATCGACACCGCCGGCTCCTTCGCGCAGCAGGACAACCGCTGGCAGACACCGAACGACCCGCGCAGCGAGCAGGTCCTGCAGCCGCCGTACTACCTGACGATGCAGATGCCGGGTCAGGATTCCCCGCGCTTCTCGATGTTCTCGACCTTCATTCCTTCGGCGCAGGGCGGCAGCAACCGTGACGTGCTGATGGGCTATCTCGCGGTCGACTCGGATGCCGGATCGGAGGCCGGCGTGAAGGCGGAGGGCTACGGCCAGCTTCGGATGCTCGAGATCGACACCGATACGACCGTCCCAGGCCCCGGCCAGGTGCAGAACACCTACAACTCGGACACGGCCGTGGTGCCGCAGCTCAACCTGCTGCAGCAGGGCGAGTCCGAGGTGCTGTACGGAAACCTCCTCACTCTGCCCGTGGGTGGCGGTCTGCTCTACGTGCAGCCGGTGTACGTGCAGTCCTCGGAGGGCACCAAGCTGCCGCGTCTGCAGAAGGTCCTCGTGGCCTTCGGCGACAAGGTCGCGTTCGAAGACACGCTGACCGCCGCGCTCGACACCCTCTTCGGCGGTGATGCCGGTGCGACCGGTGGAGACGATGAGGTCGAGCCGACCGAGCCCGACCCGGACACCGGTGAGGTCCCGACCGAGCCGACGGTGCCGACCGACGCCGAGGCCGAGGCTCTTGCAGCCGCGCAGCAGGCGCTGACCGACCGAGAGGCCGCATTGAAGGCAGGCGACCTGACCAAGTTCGCCGAGGCCGACAAGCGCCTCACGGATGCCGTGAACACGCTGCTCGGACTGGAAGCCGCCTCGGGGGAGTGACAGCCCCGGCCCCGTCTGCACACGATGCCGTCCCTCGTTCGCGAGGGGCGGCATCGTCCGTTTCTGCCGACGCCCGCGGAGGCAGGTGCCGGGCGCGACGAGCAGTCCGCTGACGCCGCCGCGATCCGTCCGCGCCGATCAGTCCGGTCGGTCAGTCCGCGTCGTAGCGGCAGGTCACGGAGCCCGTGCCGCTCTGCTCGACGACCAGCTCGTCGTTCCACAGAATCTGACAGCTCACGGTCGAGTCCGTGTCGTCGTCCGGGGCGGTGACGACGATCTCCGCCGAATCGCCGGTCGTCGTGTACTGCTTCCAGCCGCTGGAAGCCCACTCCTCGTCGTACGCCTGTGTGTCATCGGCGAAGGAGACCGTGAATGTGGGTCCGCCCGTGGCGCGCACCTCGACGTGGTTGAGGCCGTTGCCGGCGAGGACGCCGACTGCCATCACGACGACGAGAATGAGATCGACCATGAGGGCGACCGCTGCGACGACGACGGCCGCCGTTCCCGTGCGAGCGACCGCGGAGCGTCTCGCTCGACCGCCCAGCAGGAGAGCGACGATCGCCAGCAGCGCGGCGGCTGCTGCGACCGGGAGCAGGGCCGGTACGGGCACGAGGAGCACGATCAATGCGACGGAGATCAGCAGAGCCACGGCGCCGATCCAGAGGCTGACGATCGCGCGCCGCGATGAGCCTGATGCGAGCGCGGGACGTTTCCGCGCGGCGCTGTCGGGAGTCTGCGTCATGATGGACCTCCGGGTCATTGTTTCCACCGACCGCGCCGCCGTCGACGGTCGCGCCGTTCGGTGGGACAGTCTAACGAGTGGATCCGCGGGCGATGCGGGTGTCGTCCTGTCGCGAGCGAAGGAGTCCGGGAATCGATTAGTCTCTCGGTGGAGCCGTCCCGACGCGTCGAGAGATGTCCGGGCGGCACTTGACGGAAATCGAGACTGGAGGGGATCGAGATATGCCTGACTATTCGGAGTTGCCGGACATCATCGGCAAGATGAAGCGCGCCGCGATCGACTGTTTCATGGCGGACCAGGGCTTTCACCCGAACTGGGGAAATGACCAGATCTACGCGAAGTGGGGCTTCATGCTCAACTTCTACAACCGGCCGAATGCCGCAGGCGAGGGTGGGGGCGACGGCAACGGCGTGAACCACTCGGTCGCACCGGCTTTCGACGACATCCGGGCCGCGATCGATGCCCGCGTGTCGAAGTGGCTTGATCTGCCGGACGGCGGGGACGCCTGCGAGGCGCCGGCGAGTGCGACCTCGGCGGCAGCCGCGATCCTCGGCACCTCGGGCGCGGGTGCGTCGGTGCAGAACACCGGTGCGATCGGCACAGCCAATGACTCGGTGCACGAGATGATGGCGAACAAGATCGAGGGCAGCTTCAAGCCCGCGTTCATCGACAAGTACTACATCCAGTTCCAGTCCGTCACCCACGGCCTGGGGGACGCATGCGTGATCCTCCAGCTCAACTACAGCGCTCAGGCCGCCATGTGGCCCGCCGCGCGACAGGACGTCGTGTCGATCTGCGACAGCGCTCGCGCCGCCTGGGACCAGAAGGCGGGGAACGCCGCTGCGGCCAACGGGACGCTCGTGCTGACCGTCGTCGGAGCGGTGGCGGGCGTCGTATCCGCGATCGTGACGGCCGGCACGGGCACGGTGGCCGCAGCAGCCGTGCTCTCGGGAATCGCCGGCGCGGCCAGCAGCGCCGTGCAGGGGATCGCCCGCAACGTCGTCATCGAGGGCAACACCTATTCCGACATCCTGTCGTCTCTCGACGAGGCGCTCGGCAATCTCGATAAGGCGCTCGAGAAGCAGGAGAACGAGCTCAACGACGCGATGACCGAAGCCGCGAGCATCATCCGCTCCGACAACGCCACCTACAATCTGGACGCGTTCGCTCTCGGCCCGTACCCGGTCGGTGACGGCACGATGAGCATGGACAGGAGCAATGCGACCGTGGTGTCGAACAGCATGGGCCGGATCGATACGGAGCTCGCCAGTGCCGCAGCGGCGCTCGGGAGCGCGCCGGCGTCGAACCCGACTCCCCGCGGCGCCGGTGTCGGGCGCTCGTCGAACGGCACGCATTACGCGGCGAGCGACCTCTACGCGCTGACGGCGCGCTGCCTGGCCCTCACCGTGGCCGAGTATGCCCGAGGGCATCAGCTGTTCGACGCGACTGTCGAGGACTTCTTCTCGTCGGATTCCGCGGCTTCGCAGGAGGTCTCGCGCCTCCTTGCCGAAGAGATCCTCAGCGCGAATCTGGGGGTGTGAGCTGATGGAAAGCCGTCATCTCGGACAGATCACCCTCGACGGCGGAACCGGAGGAGGCGCGATGAACGGCTCGGTGCCGTTCGACGGAGACGATGTGCAGGTGCGCATCGAGATCGACTATCCGGACCGCTTCGACGAGTCCGTCCTCAACGACGTCGATATGGTTCTCGACAATCTCGCCTTCCTCGACGAGATGGCGCGCACCACCATCTCCGAGGGAGTGCAGCGCGACAGCTCACCCGCGGCGAGTGTCTTCCGCACCTGGGAACAGGGCCGGGTCGGGGGCGCCTCGGCGGGTGACTTCGTGGACGCGCTCTCGGTCGCGCGCGTTCTCATCCTGCCGGACGGCGGAACCGCGAACAGGGACCGCGTCGTGATGAGCTACGTCGCGGCCGGCGCGGCGGCGCTGGGCAGCGTCCGAGTCAAGTTCGTCGAGCCGACCGGTCCTGAGCTCACACTCAGCTACCGCTGATCCTTCGCAGCCGAGCGATCTCGATGTCGCTCGGCTGCGAGGCCGGCGTGAGGTACACATGCGAAAGGCCCCTGATCGGAATATCTCCCGATCAGGGGCCTTTCGTGTGTCGCATTCTCGTTGCGGGGACAGGATTTGAACCTGCGACCTCCGGGTTATGAGCCCGGCGAGCTACCGAACTGCTCCACCCCGCGGCACGATCAATAGCCTAACACGCGAATCAGGAGTGCGCGAATCGAGCCGCGAGGACGCGTGTGCGAGAGGATGGGAGCATGCCAGAGACCCCCGCCGTGCCCGTCGCTGTGCCCGTCGCCGTCTGTCAGTTCGCCCCCACCGCCTCCCGTGCGGCCAACCGGGATCGGATCGCGGAGCTGACGGCGGAGGCCGCCGCACGCGGTGCCAGGCTGGTCGTGTTCCCCGAGTACTCGAGCTACTTCGTGGATCCGATGGACGCCACTCTCGCCGAGAACGCGGAGCCACTCGATGGTGAGTTCGTGTCGACACTGACTGCGCTGGCCTCCGACTACGCGGTGGTGATCGTGGCGGGGCTGGCCGAGCAGGCCTCGGACGCCGCTCATGTGAGGAACACGGTGGTCGCGGTGCGCGGCGACGGCATCCTCGCGACCTATCGCAAGCAGCACCTGTATGACGCCTTCGGCCAGACCGAGTCCGACTGGGTCGAGGCGGGGGAGGTCGGGGGAGCGGCGACGTTCGAGCTCGCGGGCATCCGATTCGGACTGATGACCTGTTACGACCTGCGATTCCCCGAGGTGTCGCGCACTCTGATGGATGCCGGCGCCGACGCCCTGGTGGTGCCGGCCGAGTGGGTCCGCGGTCCGCTCAAGGAGCACCACTGGACCACGCTGCTGGCGGCACGCGCCATCGAGAACACCGCGTACGTGATCGCCGCCGACCACCCGACCCCGATCGGCGTCGGGCACTCGCAGATCGTCGATCCGCAGGGCGTCGTGCTCGCCGGGGTGGGAACGAACGAGGGCATCGCGGTCGCGACAGTCGAGCGGAGCACGATCGATCGCGTGCGGGCAGTGAACCCGTCCCTGCGCGGGCGCCGATACGCCGTCGGTCCGCGCTGAACGAGAGCGTTCAGAAGCTCGTCGCGAGCCTCGTCGCCGCGTCCTCCAGGATCTCGACGCGTTTGCACGCCGCGAAGCGGACGAGCCCGGCGTACTCGCGTCGGCGTGACTGCGACACGAAGGCGGTCAGCGGGATCGCGACCACTCCTGCGCGTTCGGGAAGTGCGCGGCAGAACTCCGCGGCATCCGCTCCGCCGAGCGCTGACGCGTCGGCCACCGTGAAATAGCCGCCCTGGGGCGGATGCACGGTGAACCCGGCGGCGCGCAGGCCGGCGCCGAGTATCTCGTGCTTGCGCGCCAGCGTCGACGCGGCACCCGCGAAGAACGCATCTCCGAGGCGCAGACCCACGGCGATCGCCGGCTGGAACGGCGAGCCGTTCACGTATGTCAGATACTGCTTCACGGTCAGCACAGCGGTGATGAGATCGGCGGGGCCGTGCACCCAGCCGATCTTCCAGCCGGTCGCGGAGAACGTCTTGCCCGCCGACGAGATCGTGAGCGTGCGCTCGGCGGCACCCGGCAGGGTGGCGACGGGGGTGTGCGGGATCTCGAACGCGAGATGCTCGTAGACCTCGTCGGTGACGATGATCGCATCGTGCAGGTCGGCGAGACGGACGACCTCCGAGAGCACCTCGCGACCGAAGACGGCTCCGGTGGGGTTGTGGGGGTCATTGACCAGGATGATGCGCGTGCGGTCGGACACCACGTCCGCCAGCTGCTCGAGATCGGGCTGGAAGTCCGGAGCGCGCAACGGCACCGTGCGCAGTCGCGCGCCGGCGAGAGCGACCGCCGCCGCGTAGGAGTCGTAGTACGGCTCGAAGACGACGACCTCGTCGTCAGGACCCTCGATGAGGGCGAGCAGCGTCGCGGTCAGCGCCTCGGTGGCACCGGCCGTCACGATCACCTCTGTGGAGGGGTCGACCTCGAGCCCGTAGAAGCGCCGCTGGTGTTCGCTGATCGCGGCGAGCAGGTCGGGGTTCCCTCTTCCGGGCGGGTACTGGTTCACCCCGCGGGAGATCGCGTCCCTGGCAGCGTCGAGCACCTCTGCAGGACCGTCCTCGTCGGGGAAGCCCTGGCCGAGATTGATCGCACCGGTACGGGCCGCAGCAGCGGACATCTCTGCGAAGATGGTGGGCGCGACGGTTCCGTCTGGTGCGAGCAGACCGGCTCCCGCTGCCGTGCGCCGCCATGCGCCGGGGATGACACTCATGAAGAACAGGCTAAGGCCATAGGTGAAACTCATCTTCGCCATACGAAACGCACAGATACAGGCGTCACTCTGAGAGGGCGTTGTTGAAGGAGCACACACCATGAACGAAGACAGCACCCAGGACCACACGGCACCTGCGTCGAATGACGCAGCGCCGTCCACCGAGGCAGCAGAGGTCGTCGACCGTTCGACGACGGATGCCGCCGCTCAGACCCCCGGCATCGTCGCCGCCCCGGGGCCATATCAGGGACACCACGTTCCCGCGACGTTCACATCGTCACCCGCGCCGGCATTCGAGGCGCCGGCCGCCCCGGTGGCGCCGGACGCCCAGACCGTCCCGCAGCAGTACCTCGGAGCGCCGGGACACCACCCTGGCCACGCATCGGGACCGGTCGGCGGACCGGCCGCGGCCTCTCCCGGTGCGGCGTTCGGTCTGCACACCGGAGCGCAGCCCGGGCAGCCGGTCGACGGCTCCGTCAAGGTCAAAGAGCAGAAGCCGCGCGCCGGAGTGAAGTTCGCCGCGATCGTCGTGGCGGCTGCGCTCGTCGGCGGTGTCGCGGGCTTCGGCGGCGGAGCGATCCTCAACGGGATCTCCGACCAGAGTTCGACGGGCGTCGCCCAGGGTCCCGAGACCATCACCGTCAACAACCCCGGCTCCGTCAACGAGACGACGGCCGTCGCGACCGCGGCGCTCCCGTCGGTCGTCACCATCGAGGTGGCCGGCTCCGATCAGGGCGGCAGCGGATCGGGCGTCATCATCAGCGACGACGGCTACGTGCTCACGAACACTCACGTGGTGACGCTCGGCGGCGCAGTCGCCGATCCCACGATCCGCGTCACCACGTCGGACGGCCGCATCTTCTCGGCGACCGTCGTCGGGACCGACCCGATCTACGACCTCGCCGTCATCAAGCTCGAGGACGCGACAGATCTCACCCCGATCGACTTCGCAGACTCCTCCAAGCTCAACGTGGGGGACACCGCGGTGGCTCTGGGCGCGCCGCTCGGCCTGTCGAACTCGGTCACGACCGGAATCGTCAGTGCTCTGAACCGCAGCATCCAGATCGCGTCGTCGGCGCTTCCGGACTCGTCCTCGGAAGATGCTCCGCAGAACGAGCAGCAGGACCCTGAGGAGGGCGAGGGCCCGTTCCAGTTCGATCTGCCCGGCAACACCTCGCAGCAGACGTCGGAGTCGATCTCGATCGCCGTGATCCAGACGGATGCCGCCATCAACCACGGCAACTCCGGCGGCGCGCTCGTGAACAGCAAGGGCGAGCTCATCGGCATCAACGTCGCGATCGCGAGCTCCGGGAGCTCGGAGGAGTCGGGATCCATCGGGATCGGCTTCGCCATCCCCGCGAACATCGCTCAGCGGGTGTCGGAGGAGATCATCGCCGACGGCGCAGCCACCCATGGCCTGCTCGGGGCGTCGGTGCAGGATGCGGCCAGCGTCAAGGATGCCGACGTGTCGGGTGCCTACATCGCGGATGTCACCGGTGGCGGCGCCGCCGCGGCCGGCGGGCTGAAGGCCGATGACATCGTGACCGCGTTCAACGGCGTGCCCATCACGAGCGCCAGCGACCTCACGGCGCAGGTGCGGGCGGCAGCCGGGGGCAGCGACGCGAAGGTCACGTACATCCGTGGCGGCAAGGAATACGAGGCCGATGTGACCCTGGGCGACCTCGCCGGCTGACTCCGGCAACCGTGCTCACCGAGAAGGACGCCACCCCGCGATAGGCTCGCGGGGTGGCGTCCTTCTCTTTCGGCTCCGGCAATGCGGCCAAGCTGCTTCGGATACCGCTCTATCTCGCCGGACGCGCCGGCACCCTCGTGATTCCGCGAGGCGCCCGATGGGTGTTCGGGTGCGGTGCAGGCGTCGGGGATGGGGCTCTCGCCCTGCACCGTGTCGCCGCAGCTGAGGGGCACGACACCGTGTGGCTCACGTCCTCCGATCGGGAAGACCGCGATGCCGCGGCGCTCGGCCTCCGCACGATGCGCAAGGGCAGCCTACGAGGGTGGTGGGCGACGGCGCGTGCCCGCGTCGTCGTCGTCACGCACGGCCTCGGCGACGTCAACCGCTATGCGGTGTCCGGTGCCTTCGTCGTGCAGCTCTGGCACGGCATCCCCCTCAAGCGGATCGGATTGGACTCACCCGCGACCACGCAGGTCCCGGACGTCCCCGGTGCGGCGCTGCTGCGTCGTCTCGTCGGCTTCCTGTACCGCCGAGCCGCTCAGCGGATCCGAGTCTTCCCGGCCGCATCCCACCGGTCGAGGGGTCGGCTCGAGTCGGCCTTCGCGCTCGGCGACGGCCGCGTCGTCGTCACGGGCGAGCCGCGCGTCGACGTGCTGTCCGCAGGCGACCCGACCGAGCGTCGGGCCGCCGCGTCCGATGCGCTGGCGCGCGTCGTCGGCGAATTGCCGACCGCATCTCGGACGATCCTCTACGCCCCGACCTGGCGCGACGGAGCCGATGATCCGGCAGTCCCGTCGGCGACTCAGTGGGTGCGGATCATCCAGATGCTCGAGCAGCGGGATGCCGTGCTGCTCGTTCGCTCCCACCCGCTCGGAGAGGGCGGGTATGCGCCTCCGCTGCCCAGCAGAAGGGTGCGGATGCTCGGCTCCGGCCTGCTGACCGACGTCACGCCGGTGCTGCCGGCGATCGATGTGCTCATCACGGACTACTCCTCGATGGCGTACGACGTGGGACTCTTGAGAATGCCGGTGCTGTTCCTCGCTCCCGACGCCGAGGACTACGCGCGGACGAGAGGCTTCTACGGTCGGTTCCAGGACGTCGCCGGCGACGACGCCGCGACCGGCTGGGACTCGCTCTTGCCGCAGCTGTCTGCACTTCTGGACGACGAGGACCTCTTCTCTGCACGCGCCGAGCGTTCGGATACGCTCAGCGCGGAGATGCACGCCTTCCGCGACGGCGGCAACACCCGGCGCGTCTACGAGACAATCCGTGCGCGGGGGATCCCCGCGCCGAAGGGAGCAGCATGACCACGGCCCGGATCGATGAGGCGGCAGAGACGCTGGTCATCGCAGGCGCCGGCCAGCGCCCCACCACCGCCGAGCTGATCGGGCCGCGCGCCCGGGTCGCCGCGCGCATCACCGGCGGAGGCAAGACCTGGAAGGCGACGTTCCCGCTGCGCGCAGCACGGTGGGGCGGCCCTGAGCTTCCCCTGCCGACTGGCGACTACGAGCTGCACATTGCCGACGTGGAGCTCGGTGATCTCCTCGTCGCAGCGGAGGTGCTGACCGGCGTGCGCGTCGCCGTCGACGGGACGACCGTGCGCATCGCGGCCCCGATCGATCCCGCCTATGAGACGAGCGAGGGGCAGGCGACGCTCGAGGGCCGCTACCTCGCGCATCCCGGGGCGACCGAGAACGCCGTCTTCTTCGAGAGCTTCTACGGACGTGCCGTCGGCTGCAACCCGCAGGCGATCGACCGCGCCTTGTTCGCGCAGGCGCCGGACGTCACGCGCTACTGGAGTGTGGTCGACCTGTCGGTGGCGGTTCCCGACGGGGCGATCGCGGTGGTCGAAGGCAGCCCGGAGTGGTGGCGTGCCCGCGCGGCATCCCGCCTGCTCGTGGTCAACGACTGGCTGCGCCGTCGCTTCGCCCGCAAGCCCGGCCAGAAGGTGCTGCAGACCTGGCACGGCACACCCCTGAAGCGGCTGGCGCTGCACCGTCCGGGGTTCGCTCCTCGACGGATGGCGGCGGTCATCAAGGAGTCTCGACGCTGGGACGTGCTCCTGGCACAGAACACCTACTCCGAGCGCATTCTCCGCAAGGCGTACGCATTCTTCGGACGGCCCATCTGGGTCGAGGGGTATCCGCGGAACGACGCTCTGGTCACCGGGGATGCCGCAGCGATCCGCGCGGACCTGGGCATCGCCGACGGCGAGCGAGTGCTGCTGTATGCGCCCACCTGGCGCGACGACCGACCCGAGATGGTCGACTTCATCGACGCGGAGGAGCTCGCGAGGCAGACGGACTCCGTCGTGCTCGTGCGCGGCCACTCGCGCACGATCGACACGGGACGGGACCGAGCGGGCGCTCGCGTGATCGACGTCACCGGATACCCCGAGACCTCGCAGCTTCTGCTCGCCGCCGACGTGTTGATCACCGACTATTCCTCGGTGATGTTCGATTTCAGTGTCACGGGCAAGCCGATGTTCTTCCTCGTGCCCGACCTCGACCACTATCGCGGAGAGCTCCGTGGGTTCTACTTCGATCTCGAGACCCGCGCCCCCGGCCCTCTGGTCCGCACGCAGGATGAACTGGTCGCGGCACTCGCCGACGGCGAGCACGGGAACGTCTATGCCGAGCGATATCGTGCCTGGCGGGCGCAGTTCAACCCGCGGGATGACGGTCGCTCCGCCGAGCGGGTCGTCGCGCGGATCCTGGACCAGGGGTACGTCACACGGTGAGCCGGTCGGCGGTGCGGCGCGTCAGGGGAGTGGCGTGTTGCGGGTGCCGAGTCGGGACGCGTCGACCGTGTCGCGAGCGCCGCGCAGCACGCCCTCGATGAAGCCGAGGCCCCAGGAGAGGTGCATGGTGGGCAGAACCAGCAGTGTCCACAGTCTCTGGCGCAGCCCGCCACCGCCGGGGAGGCAGGCGACGCCCACCACGAGCAGCAGATACGCCACCAGCGGCAGATAGACCACGGCCCCGACGGCGAGCGAGAGAGCGCCGGAGAGGATGCCGGTCAGTTGCAGGACGCCGGTGAGGAGAGCGGCCGAGACGAGGACGACGAGCGCCGGGGGAGCGAAGTACCGGATGCCGTTGCGGCGTCCGTATCGTCGCACGAGTTCGCCGCGCCACGCGCCCGTGGCCCGGAACTGACGGGCGAGCCGCAGCCAGCTCTCGCGAGGCCAGTAGGTCACCGAGAGATCGGGATCGAACCAGACGAGATGTCCTGCCTGGCGGATGCGGAGGTTGAGCTCCCAGTCCTCTCCGCGGCGGATCGACTCGTCGAAGAGCCCGACCTCGTCGAGCACCGACCGACGCATGACGCCGAGGTAGGCGGATTCGGCCTCGCCCTCGTGGGTGCCGCCGTGGTAAGCCCCCCCGCCGAGGCCGACGGGGGAGTTGTAGAGGCGCGCGACGGAGGTCTGGAACGGCGTGCGCCCGTCAGCGCGCATCACACCGCCGACGTTCGCGGCACCCGTGCGTTCGAGAGTCGCGAGGGCGAGGGCCGCATAGCCCGGAGCGAGTTCGGAATGGGCGTCGACGCGGACGATCGTCGCGAAGCGGCTTGCCCGGATCGCGGCGTTCAATCCGACCGGGATGTGAGCTGCGGGGTTGTCGACGAGCCGGATCCGCGCGTCCCCGGCGGCCAGGCGTTGGGCGAGCTCCGTCGTGCCGTCGGTGGAAGGCCCGAGCGCGAGCACCAGCTCGGCCGGGACAGTGAGCTCCTGCTGGAGCACGGAGGCGACTGCGTGCTCCAGATAGGCGCGCTCGTTGAGCACGGGCATGACGAAAGACACTCCGTTCTCCGGGGCGGCGATGTCGTTGTCAGGCACATGACGATCATGGCATGCGCTTCTCGCGCGTTCGCTGATTCCCGGCACCGGTGATCTCGGAAGGCGTCAGGCGGGGCGAGCCGCCGCACTCGGTATCCTGGAGGGATGGGTGCTGTGTCCGATGCGAAGAAGGCCTACCGTCTGCTGAAGCGGGCGCTCGCCTCGCGCAAGGCTGTGCAGCGAGTGCGGCGGCGCCTCGCCGAGCGCGAACCGCACCCGCCGGAGCACTACCAGGTGGCGGTGTACTTCGCCGACGGCGACGTGAACATGTACCAGATGCGGCAGTGGTATCGCCCTCTCGTGGAGCTGTCGAAGCACTGGCCCGTCGTCGTGCTGTCCCGGTCGGCGACGGGCGCCGACAAGCTGCTCGACGAGGACGGTCCTCCCGTCGCCTTCGTCCCGACGATCCGTGATCTCGAACGCTTCCTCAGCACGCAGGACATCCGTGTCGTCCTCTACGTGAATCAGAACACCCGCAACTTCCAGATGTTCCGCTACGGCAGGCGCTGGCACGTGTTCATCAATCACGGCGAGTCGGACAAGATGTACATGACGACCAATCAGTACAAGGCGTACGACTACGCCCTGGTCGCAGGACAGGCTGCCCGTGACCGCCTGTCACGGACTCTCTGGGACTGGGACATCGATCGACGGACGATCGAGATCGGCCGGCCGCAGGCCGACCACTACTCGGGCACGCTGCCGTACGTTCCGGACGAGCGCACCGTGGTGCTCTACGCCCCGACGTGGGAGGGCGACCGCCCGAGCGCGCACTACGGGTCGATCGCCACCCACGGCGAGACCCTCGTCACGACGCTGCTCGCCGCGGAGAGGCACCGCGTGATCTACCGCCCGCACCCGCGAAGCGGCGTGATCGACGACGCGTACGGTGCCGCGCACCGACGCATCATCGCCGCCATCGCGGCCGCCAACGCCGCGGATCCGTCCGCACAGCACGTCTACGACGACGGCGCGGAGCTCGGATGGCAGCTGGCCGCCGCCGATGTCGCGATCGTCGACATCTCGGCGATGGTCTACGACCGCCTCGCAGTAGGCAAGCCGCTGATGATCACACGGCCGGCCGACGAGAGGGCATCGATCGACACCAACGGCTACCTGTCGGACTGTGAATGGCTCGACGCAGGCGCTGCGGGTGACATCGTCGCCGAGGTGGAACGCGTGCGTGCCGACGAGGTCGCCATCGCGAGGCTGCGCATGTGGGTGCAGCACTACTTCGGAGACACGACCCCCGGAGTGGCCACAGAGAAGTTCCACGCCGCGATCGCGCAGCTCATGCAGAAGTGGGATCGTTGGCAGGCGAACGAGATCGGGGCAGTGCGCACCGATGAGGACGATGACGACGAAGAGGCCGACGAAGAGGAGGTCTGACGTGGACCTTCCACTCACTGCCGCGGTCGCCTCATGTCTCGAGGTGCTGACCGAAGCGGGCTCGACGAACGACATCTTGAGCGAGCGAGCGCGCGATTCGCCGTCGACGCCGCACCTGTCCGTTGTCCTCACCGACAACCAGACAGCGGGGCGCGGCAGACTCGGCCGCTCCTGGACATCCGCACCTGGCGCATCGCTCGCCGTCTCCGTGCTGCTGCGGAGGCTGCCCTCGGCGGCGGATTCGCGAGGCTGGATCCCGCTCGCGGCCGGAGTGGCGATGGCGGATGCGATCGCCGAACAGCTTCCCGACCACGACGTGGCGGTCAAATGGCCGAACGACATCTTGGTCGACGGTCGCAAGATCTGCGGAATCCTGGCGCAGGCGACTCAGGATGCCGTCGTCGTCGGAACCGGTGTGAACACGGCGATGACAGAGTCGGAGCTTCCCGTGCCGACCGCGACGTCCTTCGCGATCCTCGGCGTCGAGGCCGACGCCGACAGGCTTCTCGCCACCTACCTCCGCGCACTCGAGCAGCTGGTCTCCGAGCTCGCGGGAGCGGGCGACGCCGTCTCGAGCGGTCTCCACGACGCCGCGACCGAGCGGTGCGCCACGATCGGTCTCGACGTCAGGGTCTCCCTTCCCGGCGACTCCGTCCTCGTCGGAAGAGCCACCGGACTCGACGTGGACGGTCGGCTCGTCGTGCAGGCGGAGGGCGGCGACACGTCGATCTCTGCCGGAGATGTGGTGCACGTCCGTCCGGCGTGAGTCTGACACGCCCGGCGCGCGAGCCGCGATGTCGGCGGTTGCGGGCACAATGGAGGGGTGACTCAGCCCGTGACTCTCGGCGGAAGGCCGACGATGCCACCGCCGGGTGCGCCCGCGGAAGAGCTGCTCATCGCCCGGTTCCGCACTCACGCCCGGAGGCTCTTCTGGTCGGCGCTCGTGCTCATCGCCGTCTTCGGTGCGACGTCCTTCTTCTACGACAACCTCCCGGCGCCGTTCGAGAACTGGATGCTGCTGAGTGCAGCCGGAGCGATCGTCCTCCTGTTGGTCGTCGTGCCCTGGGTCATCTGGTACTCGCGCTCCGTGACTCTCACCACGCGGAGGGTCATCGTCAATCACGGCGTCGGCGCCCGCAACCGGCGGGAGATGTCGCACGCTCGGGGATACACGATCGGCGTCCGCCGCGGCATGATCCAGCGGATGTGGGGCGTCGGAACGATCACGCTCTCGAACGGGGTCGATGCGCCGTTGCGTCTGCCCAATGTTCCGAACGTGACGCTCGTGCACGAGACACTGGCCGATCAGATCGAGGTGAGCCAGATCCTGGCGCACCGCGATGCGCAGTCAGGTCACGACGGCACTGCCGGATTCTGAGCGCGGTACCGCGTCGGCGGGTCGGGCGGGACGCGTGAACAGCGCTCGCGCTGATGCGCGAGAATGGTCAGGACGAAATGGAGGCGGCCCATGGCGCTGCGCGTTGGTGTGATCGGTGGAGGCCAGCTGGCTCGGATGATGATCGCTCCGGCGGTCGAACTCGGACTCGAGCTGAGGGTGCTCGCTGAGGACGAGGGGATGTCCGCGCAGCTCGCCGCGACGGCGGTCGGCGACTACCACGACCTCGAGGTCGTCCGCGCGTTCGTCCGCGACGTGGACGTCGTCACCTTCGACCACGAGCACGTGCCGCAGGAGGTGCTGCGGGCACTGGTCGCCGACGGGGTCGCCGTGCACCCGGGGCCGGACGCCCTGCAGTTCGCCCAGGACAAGCTCCTGATGAGGGCGAGGCTCGAAGAGCTCGGGGTTCCTCAGCCGGACTGGGCGCCGGTGCGCGACTCCTCCGAGCTGCAGGCATTCCTCGACGAGCACGACGGGCAGGGTGTCGTGAAGACCCCCCGCGGCGGATACGACGGCAAGGGAGTCCGCGTGGTCCGAGAGGCCGGCGAGGCTCAGGACTGGTTCGACGGGCTCGCCGACGGCGAGGCGCTGCTGGTCGAGGAGCTGGTCGGATTCGTGCGCGAGCTCGCGCAGCAGGTGGCTCGTCGTCCGGGCGGCCAGATCGTCGCCTACCCGGTGGTCGAGACGGTGCAGCGCGGGGGTGTGTGCGCAGAGGTGATCGCGCCGGCGCCTCATGCGGCCGAGCGCCTCGTCCGGGTCGCCGAGGAGATCGGTCGATCGATCGCGGAAGGACTCGGGGTCACCGGGATGCTCGCGGTCGAGCTCTTCGAGACCGACGATGAGCGCATCCTCGTGAACGAACTCGCCATGCGTCCGCACAACAGCGGCCACTGGAGCCAGGACGGCGCAGTGACCGGGCAGTTCGAACAGCACCTGCGCGCTGTCGCGGACCTGCCCCTCGGCGACACCGCGCCTCAGGCGGCGTGGTCCGTGATGGTGAACATCCTCGGAGGGCCGCAGACCGGCACGCTCGGCGACCGTTTCGCCGGAGCCATGTCCGAGCATCCGTCGGCGAAGATCCACACCTACGGAAAGAGCCCGCGACCGGGTCGCAAGGTCGGGCACGTCAATGTGACGGGCGACGACCTCGACGACGCGGTGTACGTCGCGCGCGCCGCGGCGGCGCACTTCGACTGAGCGTGCGGTCAGGGGTGTGCCGTTCGGGGTTTCTCCCAGCACCAGACCGTAGCCTGAGTGGGTGACTGAGCCACTGCACTCCTCCACCGCGCCCCTCGTCGGCGTCGTCATGGGTTCCGACTCCGACTGGCGCGTGATGAGCGACGCCTCTCAGTCGCTGAGCGACTTCGCTATCCCGCACGAGGTGGAGGTCGTCTCGGCGCACCGCACCCCCGACAAGCTCATGCAGTACGCGCGGGAAGCGCGCGGTCGCGGCATCCGTGTGATCATCGCAGGTGCCGGCGGGGCCGCTCATCTTCCCGGGATGCTGGCCTCGATGACCGCGTTGCCGGTCATCGGAGTCCCCGTTCCGCTCGCGTACCTCGACGGGATGGACTCGCTTCTCTCCATCGTGCAGATGCCCGCCGGAATCCCGGTCGCGACGGTGTCGATAGCGGGAGCGCGCAACGCGGGCATCCTCGCGGCGCGGATCCTCGGCACCTCCGACGATGACCTCGCGGATCGTGTCGAGGCCTACGCGCTCGACCTCGAAGCGCAGGTCGAGGAGAAGAACGATCGGCTGAAGGGGTCCCTGTGACCCTTGCGCCGCCGCGAGGTACGGCGCGACCACTGATCGAGAGCCGCCCGATCCGGCATCCGAACACCGCCGATGCGGGGATGATGACCAAACGCGGGTGGTGGCTGGTGCTGCTCAACCTGCTGGTGCCCGGTTCTGCCCAGGTTCTCGCCGGCAATCGCAGGCTCGGACGCTTCGGTCTCGGGGCGACGCTGACTGCATGGCTGCTCGTGATCGTGGGCGCAGGGCTGGCGCTGTTCGCTCGTCCTGTGCTGCTGTGGCTCACGGTCGGCGGAGGCTGGTTCTCCGCGGTCATCCTGACTCTCGTCCAGGTGCTGCTGATCGCCTACCTCGTGCTGTGGGTGGTGCTCACCTTCGATGTGCTGCGGCTCGTCCGACTGGTCAGGGTCCCGGGCCCGTCCAAGTTCGCGATCCCACTCGTCGCCCTGCTTCTGCTCGGTCTCGTCGGAACCGGAACGGCATACGCGGCGTCGTACGTCGGCACAGCCCGGGGAACGATCAGCACGATCTTCGGACAGAGCGGGCCCAGCCTGCCGCCGAGCGAGGGGTATTACAACATCCTGCTGCTCGGAGCGGACAGCGGCGAGGGCCGAGACTCGATGAGGTTCGACAGCATCTCGGTGGTCTCGGTGAACGCGACCACCGGCGCCGTGACGATCACCGGGATCCCGCGCGAGCTGCCCAATGCACCCTTCAGCGAGGGAAGCCCGATGCAGGCTCTGTATCCGAACGGCTTCGAGGGTCACAGCTCCAGCGCGTGCGGCTGGAACGGCTGGATGAACCACGTGCGCAATGCCGCAGAGATCTGCCGTGACGACAACGGCACCGGCCTGTACCCGGACGCCGCATCGCACGGTTCCGATCCCGGCATCGAGGCGACCAAGGATGCGGCGGAGGGCGTTCTCGGCATCGAGATCCCGTACTACGTCTTCGTCGACATGCACGGCTTCGCTGCGCTCGTCGACGCGCTCGGCGGTGTGGACATCACTGTGACGGAGCGGCTGCCCAAGGGGGGCCCACCCGAGGGCACCGACCCGTATGACGTCGACGCATGGGCGATCGGGTGGATCGAGGTCGGCGAGCAGCACATGGACGGTGACACGGCGCAGTGGTATGCGCGATCGCGGTACACGACGAGCGACTGGGATCGGATGAAGCGCCAGCGCGAACTGCAGGAGGCGATCCTCGCGCAGTTCACCCCGCAGACGGTGCTCACGCGCTTCAACGAGGTGGCCGCCGCAGGTACCGCGCTGATCAGCACCGATCTGCCTCAGGACAAGCTGCCCGAGTTCTTCGACCTGATGACGAAGGCCCGGGAGCAGACCGTCGCCACGATCGAGCTCACTCCTGACAACGGGGTGGACGAGCACACCCCTGACTACGGGTACATCCACGAGCTGGTCCGGCAGACGCTGCACCCGCCGACGGAGACGCCGACGCCGACTCCGTGATCGGCGACGTCGATCGGGATGTTCTCCCTCGAACGGCCGGTGCACATGAGTGAGCCCACGGCCGCCACCTGAGAGTGAAGGTGGCGGCCGTGGGCCTCCGGTTCAGGACCGGATTCACCAGACGACGGTGATCGGAGGGGGAGGGATCACCGTCGTCCAGTCGGTTCCCGCTGAAAGCGGGGACCTGACCTAGGCGCGCTTACGGCGCGTGACGCCTGTGGCGACGAGAACTCCACCAGCCACCAGAGCAGCTGCCCCACCTCCGAGAACCCACGGCGAGACGCTGCCGCCCGTGAGGGCGAGCTCGAGCCCGCCGCCGGTGAGCGGAAGCTCCGTGCCCGCGGCCGCGACACCGGGATCGTGGTCGCAGCTCACCGCTGAATCGTGGCCGTGCGAGACGGTGATCGTCGCCGTGTACGACCGCGACCCGTCGAAGGCGAGCGCGTAGGAACCCTCGCCGTCGGACGGCGGGCGGAAGGTGACGACGAGACTGCCGTCCGCCGCGGCCGTGTTGCCCGAGACAGCGGAGTCGCCCGCGTTGAGGCCCGAGACCGACACTCCGACGTTCTCAGACGGCAGGAAATAGCCTGCGCCGAAGACGACGGTGGACACTTCGCAGATGTCGATGATCGGATCATCGACGCTCACCCGCGGCGTGCCGGCATACGAGTCGGACTCGGTCGGAACGACCGGCGAGGCGGAGGCGACAGCAGGTGCCATGAGCACGAGTACGCCAGCGGTAAGGCTGATGGCAGCCAGTTTTTTCAGCATGATTCTCCCCAGAAATACACGCGGAATCGCCTTCGGATACACCCCTGCATCCGACTGCGTGAGCTCTTCCTGTCCCCACGACAGAATTGCAGAACTCAGATATTCCCCAGTGAGAATGACCCTACATCATCGAAACAGGAAAGTCACGACGCGCAACGCAGTTGTTCGCGGGACACGTCAGGCGTGGTGACCATGGGCGTGTGATCGACCACCGTCAGTCGTTCTCCGGCGCCGGTTCCCTGATATTCGAGGGTGATCGTCGACGATTCGCCCGGAGCCAGCAGCACCTCGTGCTGAACGGCGGAGCGGGAGCCGAGCAGAGCCGTCTGCACGCTGATCTCTTCCCCGTCGCCGTCGATGTGGGAGGGGGTGGCACCCTCGGGCCCGTACACCGTGACCAGGGTCCTGGTCGACCCGGCGGGTACTCCGTAGAACCCGTTAGCGGTCACGTATGGCGGCAGCGCCGTCCCGGCGTCCGCGGGCGCGTCGTTCTTCCAGGTCACCGTCACCTGCGTGGTCGGTTCGCCGTCGCACGTGCCGATCGACGTCGTGATGGCCGCGTCCGCGTAGAAGTCCATCTTCCCGCCGGTCGTGTCGTTGAAGAGCACGCCGACGTGGGTCTGGGGGCCGTCCTCGGGCAGCGCCCCGCCGAGCGTCGACGCCGACAGGATCGCCTCCTCATCCTCATGCGCGCTCCAGATGCGGATGCGTCGCTCATCGGCAGACTCCGCGAGGGCGGCGACGAGATCCTTCGGGGCGGCTTCCGTGAGCGCGGCGGACAGAAGCGCTCCCGCGGCCTGCGAGAAGACCTCGTCCTGCGCGGACGGGTCGGGCACGCTCGCGTAGATCTCTGAGAGCAGCAGGTTCACGACGGTGTCCTCCGTGGCGTTGAACGGCCCGAACGCGAGCGGACCCGTGGCTGCGATCAGGTCTTCCGTCATCACCGCGTCGACCGCGATGACGCCGTCGACAGATTGCCCGAAGCGGTTCTGCCAGCGCGTCGCGATCGCCGGCCCGGCCTCGGTGAAGTCGGGGATGCTCGTCAGGTTCTGCAGGTATCGACCGGGGCGGTCCTCGAAGAGGGCCACGGTCGATTCGCTGAGCGGGATCGGCGTGTCGAGGGCCGGGAAGTCCTGCGTGGAGGCCTGCTGGACGAGCGTGATCCGGCCGTTCTCGGCGTGCAGCAGGGCGATCGCCCCGATGATTCCGCCGGACGATCGCAGCTCGGCATTGTTCTGCATCGCGAGCACATAATTGCGGGGACCCTCTCCGCCGAGCATGCTCGGCAGCAGCGCGGACGCTCCATGCAGCGCTCCCACGACGGTGGCAGCCTGCGTGACGGCCGATCGCATCTCTCGCACGGCATCAGCGAGCGGAGGAATCGTCGCGCCCGCGTCGATGTCGAGCGCTCGCGTCTCCGCAGAGGTCAGCGTGGCACTCGCCTCAGCCAACGGGGGCTCGATCTGCGCGAAAGGCGTGAGGTCCACGACGCCGCCCGAGAGGCCCAGACTCGCCAGATCGAGTTCCTCAGCGGCGGCCAGCACCGGAACGAGCGCGTCCGACGCGACGTCGTCGGCGATCTCGGCGACGTCGCTCACCGCTGAGAAGTTCGGTCCGAGCCAGGGCAGCAGACCGAAGCCTGACCAGATCGGATCTGATGTCAGGTCGTGCGCGGACCCCGCGTGGTGAGCGATGCGCGCAGAGAGCGCCGCGGCCGTGTCGAGGTCGCCCTGCCCGATCGCCTGCTTGAGCTTCGACGACGCCGCGGAGACCTGCTGCAGATCGTTCACAGCACCGATCCCACGGATGCCGACCCAGCCGATCGCGAGCACGATGAGGGTCACGATCACGCCGATGGTCCACCGCAACCATCGACGACGCACAGGCAGACGTCCGTCACTCACCCCTGCATTCAAGCACGAAGCGAGATATCGGCGGCGGACGGCCCCGCAATCCTCCGCGCACCCGGTGCTGCTCCCAGGTTCGGGGCGGGTGGGCGATTACTGTTGTCGCATGGGTGCTCGGCTGCGTGTTGTTCTGGATCAGCTGACGCATGTCGTGCACGCGGACCACGCCTCAGCGGCGTCGGACCTCACCGCTGCGCTCATCTCGACCGCCCCCTCCGGGTGCGAGGTCGAGGCCATCGTCCCGTCGGGCGTCGACGTGCAGATCCCGGGTCTGGTCGACGTGCGCAGACTGTCACTCGCGCGGCGCGAGCTCGCGGCGTCCTGGCAGTTGGGCATCGTCCCCGGGGTGGGCGGGGGGCTCATCCACTCGCCGACCCTGATGGCTCCGCTGGTGCGTCACGACCGCCTGCACGACCTCGATCAGACGACAGTCACGCTGTGGGATCTGCAGGCGTGGGACGAGCCGGATTCGCTCACCAAGTCCGTGGTCGCCTGGCAGCGGGCGATGCTGAAGCGAGCCGTCAAGCACGCGGATGCCGTCGTGGTGCCCTCCCACTCGGTCGGTGAGCGACTGGCGGAGATCGCGAAGCTGAGCGGACGGATCCGCGTCATCCCTGGGGCCGCCCCAACTGCTCTGGTGATGCCCCTCGACGCGCGAGAACGACGAGCCGCTCTGTCCCTGACGGAAGGGTATGTGCTGCTCACCGGATCGGCGCAGTCGCTCGAGCACGGCTTCCGGGCAGCTGTCGCATCCGGCAGGGATGCCGTCGTGCTCGACGCTCCGGAAGGGGCAGAACCGCGACTCGTCGAGGTCGCAGTGGCCGCAGGGCTGCCTGAAGCGCGGGCCCACATCCGCGGCGCACTGTCGACGGAGGATCGGGCGGCCGTCTTCGCCGGGGCGTCGGCGCTGGTCGCGACCAGCCCACGCGCTGCGTGGCCATGGCGTGCGGTCGAGGCCATGACCCTCGGTGTGCCGGTGGTCGCCGTCGACAGCGGAGTCCATCGGGATGTGATCGCTGACGGGGGCGCGATCGTGCCGTCGACCGAGATGGCCGAGGCCGTCGTCGATGCGGTCGGAGACGGCGCACGGCGTCTGAGCGTGCTCGGCGCGGATCGATCGAGGTCGTTCTCCTGGCTCGGCGCGGCCGAGCGTGTGTGGGGACTCCACGCGGATCTCTGAGACGACCGGCACCGCTGTCGTCGAGCTCGCCGACAGCGTCAGCGGGCTCTCAGGAGCGCATGACCTCGACGGCTTCCGCGCTCGGTCCATCGAAGCGCACTTTGCCCTTCTGGAGCAGGATGCCGCGGTCGCACAGGTTCGAGACCATGTTGAGGTCGTGGCTGACCACGACGAGCGTCTTCCCCTCAGCGTGCAGTTCGCGCACACGAGCGAGGCACTTCTTCTGGAACGGCTCGTCGCCGACCGAGAGGATCTCGTCGATCAGCAGGACGTCCATCTCGGTGTGGATCGCCACGGAGAACGCGAGTCTGAGGAACATGCCGGACGAATAGTGCTTCACCTCGGTGTCGATGAACTGCTCGATCTCGCTGAACGCGACGATCTCGTCGTACCGAGCCTCGGTCTCCTTCTTGCTCATGCCGAGGATCGCGGCGTTGAGGAAGATGTTCTCGCGTCCGGACAGATCGGGGTGGAACCCCGCGCCGACCTCGATCAGGCCGGCGATGCGGCCGCGAGTGAGCACGGTGCCGGCATCGGGCTCGAGAACACCCGAGATCAGCTTGAGCATCGTCGACTTGCCCGATCCGTTGAAACCGAGGAGGGCGACGGACTCGCCCTGCTGGATGTCGAACGACACGCCGTCCAGGGCGTGGAAGTCGGTCGTCAGCGGCTTGCGACGGATCGCGGCGAGAGCCGTCTCCTTGATCGAATGCGTGTGCCGGAGCTTGAAGGTCTTGTGGACGTCGTCGATGATGATCCGCGGAAGTGGCTGCGCATCAGAGATCTTGGGCAAAGCGGCCCTCCAGTCGGCGGAAGACGAGCTGGCCGATGACCAGCGCGATGAGAGACGTCACGAGGGCGATGAGCCCGTACATCCACAGGTCGGGGAGCGGGGACGCGTCAGGCCCGAGCGGGAACCAGACGCCGTAGTGGAAGAGCTCCACGGCGGCGGTGATGGGGTTCAGTCGATAGAGGACGAAGAGCCAGTCGGGTACGACATTGGCGACCTGCGTCCACTCGTACATCACGGGGGAGGCCCAGATCGCGACCATCACGATGATCTCGACGAAGCTCTGCGCATCGCGGAACGTCACGTTGATCGACCCGAAGAAGAGCCCGAGGCCACTGGCGAGCACGGCGATGATGACGAGTGCGAGAAGGATGGCGCCGAGCGAGGCGAAGGTGGGCGCCCACCCGAAGAACAGCGAGATGGCGATCACGACGATGATCTGCGGCACCGTGTTCACGGCGGCGATCATCATGCTGGCGATCGGGAACATCTCGCGAGGCAGGTAGATCTTCTTGATGAGCGCCGCGTTGTCGACCAGGGACCGGGTGCCGTTGGAGAACGCCTCGTTGAAGAAGGTGACGACGGTGATGCCCGAGAGCAGATAGATCGGGAAGTAGTCGACGCGGTCGTTCAGGCCGAGGAACACGCCGATCGCGACGAAGAACACCACGAACTGCACGAGTGGCTTCACGTACGACCACAGCCAGCCGAAGATGGAACCCCGATACCGGATCTGGACTTCCTTGCGCACGATGAGCGAGAGGAGATGCCGTTGCCGGAAGACCTCGAGGAGCCCTCGATTCGCGCCAGGAGTCGTCATTCTCTGGTCGTCGGCTGTGCGAGCCTGTTGCACCGCGATTCCACCTTCCGAGGCGCCGACGGTCTCGGGCGCACCGAGAGCAATCATACGATCCTCCGCGCGGTGTCCCTGGCAGATCGATGGGGATGCGTCCGAACGCGCGGCACAGGCGCAACCCAGGGTCAGAGGCTGGGCCGCTGGTAGGATCGCGGAGGTCTCGTGCGTCCGTCGATCCGAAAGCAAACTGTATCCGTGACACCTCTTCAAGCTCTCGATCAGCCTGCACTCTTCCGCTTCGAGGACCCGCAGACGGGCGCCGATCTCTCGGAGCGCGAACGCCGCCTTCTCGTCGGCGCGTTGAACTTCCACGCGCTCATGGCACCTCAGCGAAAGCTGCGGATCCATCTCTACGACGGCTCGGTGGAGACGACGCCTCGACTGACCGACGACAGCACGTTCGACGGACTCTCGAGGAACAACCGACACCGCATCGGGAGCTTCGACATCGTCAGCTCCGTCTCCGTCGAAGAGCGTGAGCCCGAGCGTGCGGAAGCGGCCTCGGCCCGTCTCGTGGCGTCGCCCGCCAGGCATCTGCACGTGTCATCCGACGATGTGCTCGACTCGGACCCTTACCGCCCGCAGCGTCCCGGTCTGGTCGGCCGGATCGCACGGAGCGTCAAGTCGCGCGCGCCGCTGCTCTACGACGACGCCCGGGACCTCTCGCTGCTCAGATTCCGCCGCAAGCTCACGACGGCCATCGAGCCTCGCGATTACGAGGCGGAGTTCCGTCCGGGGGGCGCACACGAAGACGACGTGATCGTGCCGGCCGGCCCGGTTCTCGACGGGGCGCCGAAGGCCGTGATCATCGGACTCCACTGGTTCGAGCTCGGTGGCGCCGAACTCTGGGCGTTCGAGACGGTGCGTCTGGTGCGCGAGGCCGGCTTCCTTCCCATCGTGCTGACCAATCGGGACTCTCACCAGCCATGGGTCACGCGGCCCGAGCTCGACGGAGCGCTGCTCATCCCGTTCTCCGAGCCCACCGTCACCTCGCAGACCGCCGGCGTCGAACCGCTGCTCCGCTCGCTGCTCCGCACCTTCGACGTGCGCGGTGTCGTCATCCACCACAACCAGTGGCTGTACGACCGGGTCGCCTGGATCGCCGCATCGCGTCCCGGCATCCCCATCATCGACAGCACTCACATCGTCGAGTACACCGGCGGCGGGTATCCGCTGAGCAGTGCGATCGCGTCCCGATCGATCACGACGCATCACGTCATCTCGCCGAGCCTCGCCCGCTGGATGACCGATGTGCAGCGCATCCCTGCTGACCGTGTGGTCATGGCACCGCTCGGCGGACTCACCGTGAAGCCGAAGGATGCCGTGTTCCGTCCGCGGACCGCGGGTGAGCCGTTCACCGTCGCGTTCATCGGCCGGATGGCCCGGCAGAAGGCGCCCGAGGTGTACATCACCATGGCGAGGCGGTTGAAGCGCCAGGGATACTCGCTGCGTTTCATCCTTCACGGCGGCGGCGAGCTGTCGAGCTGGGTCGATGACATCATCCGTGCCGAGGGGCTGGGGGAGGACATCGTCCGACGCAGCTCGGACACCCCTGTCTCCGAGACGCTCGATGAAGCGCATGTGCTCGTCGTCGCGTCGCACAATGAGGGACTCACGCTCACGACGCTCGAGGCGATCGCACACGGTGTGCCCGTGATCTCGACGGATGTCGGGGCACAGAGCGACATCATCCCCGAATCCGCTCTGGTTCCGCGTCACGCACGTGTCGCCGCCCGTCGACTCGCCGAGGCGGTGGCCCCGCTCGTCGACGACGAGGAGTCGAGGGAAGCGCTGTGGCGGAAGGAGCGCAAGGCGGAGAAGAAGTTGCTGTCCCAGCAGTCCGCGAGTTCATGGTTCAAGGAAGAGGTGGGCTCATGGTGAGTGTCGCTGGAGTGGTCGTCACGTTCAATCGGCTCGAGAAGCTGAAGACGGTGATCGCATCGATCGAGGCGCAGACGCACGCCGTCGAGACGCTGTTCGTCATCGACAACGCCTCGACCGACGGCACGGCGGAGTACCTGGCATCCCTCGAGACGTCCGTCCCCCTTGAAGTCGTGACCATGTCGACCAACTCCGGGGGAGCGGGTGGCTTCTCCGAGGGGATGCTGCGCGGATACGCCTCCGGCGCGGACCACGTGTGGATCATGGACGATGACTGCTATCCGAAGCCGGAAGCGCTCGAGAGCCTCATCGCCGGATTCGACGGGGCCGTCCAGGAACTCGGCGGCGACGTCCCCTTCGCATGTTCCGTCGTCGAGTTCACCGACGGCAGCATCTGCGAGATGAACAACCCCGTGACGACGTGGGACTGGGGTCGTCTGCTCGTCAAGGGCCAGAACAATGTCATGGTCACAGCGTGCTCGTTCGTCTCCGTGCTCATTCCACGCTGGGCGATCGCGGAGTACGGGCTTCCCTACTCCGAGTACTTCATCTGGTTCGACGACCGCGAGTACACCCTTCGCCTCACCGCTCGTTGCCCCGGCGTGCAGGTGCTCGACAGCGTCGTGGTCCACGACATGGGCGACAACCGCGGAGTGAACTTCGCGATGGTCGACCGCAAGAGCCTCTGGAAGTTCTCGTACGGCGTGCGCAACGAGGCCTCCTGGCAGCTGCACCATCGCGGATTCCTGTACTTCATCGAGTTCGGCGCACGGCTCTTCGTGAGCCTGCACCGCGGTCGCGTCCCGCTGGATCTGCGCGCGAAGCTGCTCGGCAAGTGGCTGAAGGGCATCACCTTCAATCCGAAGGTCCGCTACCCGGAGGCTGAGGCGGCGTGAGCTGGGTCTCGATCCTGCCCGCACTGATCGTCACCGGAGCTCTTCTCTTCCTCCCGGGACTCCTGCTCGGCTTCCTCCTCCGCCTGCGCGGAATGAGACTCCTCGCGCTGGCACCGGCGCTGAGCGTCTCCCTCGTCGCGGTCGCCGCCATCGCAGCGCCTTTCGTGGGAATCCGATGGAGCATCCTGCCCGTCCTCGTACTCACCGCGGTGGCGTCGCTCGCCGCCTTCTTCTGGTCGAAGCACGTCGGAGTCCCGGCGCGACCACGCACGCACGTGAGCGCGAGGCAGCTGGTCGCGATCATCGTCTCCATCGCAGTGCCCGCTGCGCTGATCGCGTTCGTGCTCGTGCGGAGCATGCACGACCCAGAGTTCTTCTCACAGCGTTACGACAACTTCTTCCATCTGAACGCTGTGCAGTACGTCCTGGACACCGGGAACGCATCGCCGCTGTGGCTGGGAAGCATGACGTCGCCGGCCGGCGTCCCCTTCTACCCGTCCGGATGGCACGCGCTCGTCTCCATCGTCGTCGCCCTGAGCGGGGCATCCGTGCCCCTCGCCACCAATGCGATGATCATCGTCGTCGCGGCGGTCGTCTGGCCGATCGGCGCGGTGTTCCTCGTGCGCGAGCTTCTGGGACGAAACCAGATCATGACGGTGATCGCGGGCGCTCTGGCTGCCGCCTTCCCG
This sequence comes from Microbacterium sp. LMC-P-041, assembly GCF_030209555.1. Classification (NCBI taxonomy): domain Bacteria; kingdom Bacillati; phylum Actinomycetota; class Actinomycetes; order Micrococcales; family Microbacteriaceae; genus Microbacterium; species Microbacterium sp. LMC-P-041. The sequence continues at coordinate 506,911 of NZ_JARVRV010000001.1, read as the reverse complement.
GCGTTCCCCTTCCTGCTCCTGCACTACGGGGTGCTCTATCCGCTGTTCCTCGGCCTGGCCGTGGCTCCGGCCGCGATCGTCGTCGCCTGGTGGCTTCTCAGGCCCGGGCAAGTGTCACGTCGCCAGGACTGGGCCCTGCTGTTGGTGCTCGTCGTGCCGGGCCTGGGTGTCGCGCACCCCGGGGCTCTCATGGCGGTCGTCGCTCTCACGGTGCCCTTCGTCCTCGCCAGGCTTCTGCATCAGATGAGGGCTCCCGGACGCCCGCGGGTGATCGCGATCGGCCTGCTCGTCGCCTACGCCGCCGTCGGCGTGGTCCTCCTGCAGGTCGTGCGTCCCCCCGGAAGCCAGATCTACTGGCCCATCATCAACACCGTGCCCGACTCCATCGGAGAGGTCGTCGCGGCGAGCGTGTACGGCTACCCGAGTTCGCTCGGGATCACCGCACTGATGATCATCGGCGCGTACAGCGTGATCCGCCGAGGCACCTATGCGCGGTGGTCGGTCCTGGCGATGGCGGTCATCTCCGCCGTGCTCTATATCATCGTGTCGGCGTCACCGTATGAGACGCTCCGGTTCTGGTTCACGGCCCCGTGGTACAACAACCCGCCTCGTATCGCCGCGTTCTGGGCGATCGGAGTCCTCCCGCTCGCTGCGCTCGGTGGCATCGTGCTGGTCACATGGCTTCTTCGTCAGCGCCTGCTCGCGCCGGTGCGGCGCTTCTCCGAGCGTCTGCCGATCGTCCTGATCGCCGTCGTCGTGATCGCACTCGTCGGAGTCACCCAGAACGCCGCGATCCGGCAGGCGGCAGCAGATATCGAGTTCACCTACGAGCTGCGACCGGGTGGGCCGATCCTGTCTCCGGACGAGCTCGATCTCATGGAGGATCTCGACGAGCTCGTTCCCGAGGACGCCGTCATCGCGGGAGACCCGTGGACCGGAGCGTCCTTCGCCTATGGCGTGAGCGGACGACGCGTCCTCATGCCGCATCTCCTGATGGATCTCACCGACGACGCCGAGGCGATCAACACGAAGCTGAACACAAACGGCGACTCTCCGCAGGTGTGCGACGCCCTCGAGGACACCGGTGTCGCGTACGTCCTCGACTTCAGCGCCGACGGCGACTTCCAGGAGAACGACGGCGACTATTCGGGACTCGACGACCTCGAGAGCTCGCCTTACGTCGAGCTCGTCGAGCAGCGCGGAGATGCGAAGCTCTACAAGATCGTCTCGTGCGGACTCGGGTCATGACGTACGAGATCTTCGTGCCTTTCTGGGGAGACCCCGAACAGCTCTACGAGACCGTCGAATCGGTGCGCGCCCAGACGGATCCGGACTGGCGGCTGACCGTCATCGACGACTGCTATCCCGATGAGTCCGTCGCGGCGCACTTCGACGAGGAGTCGGACGAGCGGATCATCTACACCCGGAACGAGCACAACGTCGGGATCACCGAGAACTTCCGGGAGTCGGTGCGCCGCGCGTCCGGGGACTTCGTCACGATCCTCGGCTGCGACGACCTCCTGCACCCGAACTACGTGGCGGTCGTCCGAGCCGCGGCGCGTGCCGTGCCCGGCGCGGATGTGATCCAGCCGGGAGTCCAGGTCATCGATGAGCGCGGCGCGGTCGTGCTGCCCCTCGTCGATCGGATCAAGCAGCGCCTCCTCGCCCCGAAGGGCCAGGGCATCACCGTGTTCAACGGCCCTGACATGGCCACGACGCTGATCCGGGGCAACTGGCTGTATTGGCCCTCGCTCTCGCTGCGGGTCGAGACGCTGCGCAGGATCGACTTCACGGATGACCTCGCCGTCATCCAGGATCTCGCTCTCCTGATGGACATCGCGTTCGACGGGGGCACGCTGGCGTATACGCCGCCGCTCGCGTTCTCCTATCGGCGTCATCTGGCGAGCGCGTCTCAGAAGACGCTGCTCGACGGCAGCCGTTTCCTCGACGAGCGTCGGTACTACCGCATCGCGCGTCAATCGGCCGCTGCGCGGGGATGGAGCCGCACAGCGCGGACCGCGAGAGTACGTCTCATGTCCCGTCTGCACGGGATCGCCGCGTTGCCCCTCGTCCTGAGGCATGGCACGGCGCGGGGTGTGCGGTCGGCCCTGGCGCACGTCGCGGATCCCCGCTGAGGGTCGGCACGGGAAGCGGCTCAGCCGCTGTCTACGGGGCTGAGCGGCCTCGGCTGAGTCGCCGTGCCGCGGCGACGCGACGTGATGCCTCGCGCCAGGCACGGAGAAGCATCCACCGCGACTGCAGAGCCTTGCGGAGGCCCCGTGGCCTCGGTGCCGACGCATTGGCATCGTGCAGCCGACGTCGCAGAACCGGGCTCTGCACGTGCGCGAGCATACGGGCCGTGTTGCCGACCGTCGCGATCCACAGGTCGTGGGACTCGACCAGGAACCCCGGGAAAGGCAGGATCAGCTCCGAGGCCTCACGTCGGATCGCCATCGCGCAGCCGTAGTAGGGGGCATCGCCGGCCAGCAGACGCAGCTCGTTCGCCAGGGATCCGCCCGAGGGCAGCGGAGCGAGGCGCCAGGGTCGTCCGGTGAGCGGCGAGCTCAGTGGCGAGTCGTCAGGGAGCAGCACCAGGTCGCCGGCGGCGATCGAGCGGTCGCGGAGTGCCTCGACCAACAGGTCGCGACGCCCGGGGACCCACTCATCGTCCTGGTCGGAGAGGAAGATGACGTCACGGTCCGCCAGCGACAGCGCACGCTCGAACGTCTTGACGTAACCGAGGTTCTTCGGGTTTCTGTACACGGTCACGCGCGCATCGCGGTATGTCTCGAGAAGGGCGACGGTGCCGTCGGTACTCGCGTCGTCGACGATGACGACCTGATCGTCCGGCCGCAGTCCCGCCAGGATCGAGTCGAGTTGCTCGCGCAGATACCCTGTGCCGTTGTACGTCGCCATGCATACGCACACGGTCTCAGTCATGTGCGACTCCTCCCTCAGACGGTGCCACGAGAGCGAAAGCCGCCCGCCTCTCCCGCAGCAGATGATGTGTTCCGGCCGATCCGACGACGGCGAGGATCACGAGCTCCGAGGCGGCGAGGCCGGCGATGATCCCGCTGAGACCCCACTGGGACGCCCAGATCATGAGCGGCACTCCGACGACAGCGGCGCCGAGGGTGCCGTAGAGCACGTAGCGGTTGAGGCCGGCCGGCACCAGGACGTTGCGGATGAAGGGGGTCGTCAGGCTCGTCAGCGCGAAGGTGGCGCCGAAGCCCAGGAACACGGCGATCTCGGGCGTCGCTGCCCGGCCGAACAGGAGCGTGGACAGCACAGGGCCGAGCAGAGCCAGCGCCGTACCGCCGAAGAGAGCGAGGGCTGTGTGGAGGCCGAATGCCACGAGATGGCGGCGCGCCCGGCCATGCGCATAAGACACTTCGAGCACCCACTTCTGCAGAGTGTTCGACAGCACCGTGACGGCGAAGAGGGCGATGCGGAAGAACTTGTCGGCGGAGGTCGCCTGACCACTGGCCGTCGCGCCGAGGAGGCCCTGGGCGAGCGGGATGGGCGCAGAGGTGTAGGTTCCGCCGATCGTCTCGGCCGCGGCGACCGAGACGTTCGCGCGATATGCGCGCAGGATGCGCCGCCCGGCGAACGGAGGCACGGGTCGTCGGTAGAGGCGGAGGTTCAGAAGCAGCGGGCCGGTGAGGAAGCCGATCAGAGTGAGGACCGGATACCACAGCAGCTGCTCGGTGAGCAGGAGGAGCGGGATCGCGAGAGCGACGCTGAGGCTCACCGGCACGGTCTCGAACAGCAGGACGACCCGCGCATCCCCGACGCCGACTGCGTACCAGACGACGGTCATGGCCGCGGCAGTGGTCGCCAGCGTGACGAGGGCGGCGACAAGGCGGAACTCGGGGGGAACCAGGGCCGAGCTGAGGGCGGCACCGACGAGTCCCGCCGTGACGACGAGCAGTCCGCGGCACCAGAACGAATCACCGAAGAGCTGACGTCGGGCGTCGTCGTCGGCACTGAGCGCGATGCGCGCTCCGCCCGAGATGTTCCAGCCGAATCCCGCGACTATCGCGCAGACGGTTCCCACGGCCTGAGCCGTGCCCACGGAGCCCCACGCCGCCAGACCGAAGACGTTCGGGATGATCGGCAGCAGGAACAGCGGCGCGATGAATGAGATCAGAGGAACGGCGCTGAAGCCCGCGAAGCGTGACAGCAGAACCTTCATCGATGGGACTCCTCGGACCATTGCGGCCCGACACCATTCCGGATGGCGCGGACGTGAACGCGTGCGACCCTAGACTACTTGAGTCGGCGTGAACGAGAGGTCAGGGTCCCATGGTTGGTGTCATCGTGCTCGCCGCCTACCGACCTTCCCGGGAACTCTTCACCCGCCAGCTCGCCTCGATACGCGATCAGACGGTCACCGACTGGGAGTGCATCATCTCCGTCGACGGAGAACTGGAGACCGTCGAGGAGGTCGTCGCCGAGGTCGCGGCCGGGGACGAGCGCTTCCGCATCGTCGCGGACGGCAGACGCCTGGGTTTCTACCTGAACTTCGAGAGGGGTCTCGCAGCGGTGCCCGCCGAGACCGAGTGGGTGGCGCTGAGCGACCAGGACGACTTCTGGTATCCCGACAAGCTCGAGAAGCTGCTCCCGTACCTCTCGGATTCGGCGATCGTCTCCGGGCAGGCGCGTCTGGTGTCCCATCCCGGTGACGAGGTGCTCGGATTCACCGACCGCCGGCAGCTCGACCCGGCATCGACCATGATCGTGAATCAGTTCACCGGTTCGTTGTGCCTCTTCCGCCGAGACCTGCTGACGACGGCGCTGCCGTTTCCCCGCCTCTCCTCACACACGGTCGCGCACGATCACTGGCTCGCTGTCGTCGGGATGGCGCAGGGAGGCGGTCGCATCGTGGATGAGGTCGTGCAGGACTACGTGCAGCACTCCGCGAACGTGTTCGGCGACCCGAGCAGGCTGAGGCTCGGCCCGATCGCGACCCTGCGGAGAGCCTGGGGCAACGCCGTCACGTTCGCCGTGCGGTACGAGGGGGCGGCGACGCCGTCCGCGATGACCCGGATGCTGTTCTGGATCTATGTGGGGTGGCGCCAGCTCATGGCGCAGACGCTCCTGGAGCGTGATCCCCGCGCGGCACGCGCGATCGAGTTGGATCGGCTCTTCGGCTCGGGTCGGCGACTGCCGGTGACCCTGGGGATGTTGCGGAGGGTGCGCCGCGCGCGGGCCGTCCCGACGCCTTTCGTCATCGCCTATGTCGCGAGCTGGGCAGCGGGGTGGCTGATCCGGGGCCGGCGGCGCACTCCGACGGTGGCACGCTGAGCGGTCCGTTCGCAGATCTCGCGCCGGTCACACAGGGCGCGCGCGCCAGGTGACTCGAGCGGCGTCAGCGGCGAGTTCCGGGCTCATCCTGCCCAGGCGCTCAGCGCGTCCGTCACGGAACCCCGCGATGAGCAGCTTGCGCATGGTGGATCGGGGCCTGGCCAGCATCCACGCGATGAGGAAGTACGCGTAGTCGGCTCGCGCGTCGCGACGCAGGCGCGCCCGATGACGCGGATGCCGCCGTCCCACGACGATCCGATTCCTCGCCCTGTAGTAGTACCGGAACGGCGTGCTCAGCGTGAGGGTGGGAAGCACCGCTCCGAGCGGGCCGGGTACCCGGTAGCGTGCACCCAGGCGGTGGGGCAGGCGGAGGCCGGGGGCGACGATGCACGGCAGGTCGGCATCCAGGCAGCGGATCTCGAAGTCCGTATCCACGAGGTCGATGAAGAGGGCTTCGTCCATCAGCCCGACCTGTTCGAGCACCTCTGACGGAAGATACATGCCCGACTGGATCGCGTGGGCGGCGTGGACCACTCCCTGCGGCGTCGATGACCCGGCCTGGGAGACGTCCGCGAAGAACTCCGGAACCACGGGGCCCGCGGGAACGCCGTGCGCGCGCGCATGCTCGTGCGCGGCGCCCAGAGCGGCGACGAAGCCGGGGGCGATGGTCGAGTCCTGGTCGAATGTCACGACCGCGCTCGCGCCGTGTTCGATGGCGCAGCGGATGCCGTGATTCAGTGCCGCACCGATGCCGCGGTTGCTCTCCAACGTGATCACCTGCGCACCGGTCGATGCGATGTCCGCGCGGATCACGTCGAACTCTGCACCGCTGCCGTCATCGACCACGATGATGCCGGTGACTTGCGGAGCGAGATCTCCCAGAAGCTGAGGCACCTGTGCCGGGCGATGCACGGTGACGACGCCCCAGACATCGGCGCTCGGGGCTCCGGACGTCATGCCGGGGGAGCGCTGTCGGCGTCGCGGCCGCGGTGCTGAGCCTCCAGAGCGGCGATGCGGCGATCCAACCGGTCGATCTCCGCGCGCGACAGCGCCGCTTCCTCCGCGACGCGGCGGATCTCGTCCTCTGCCTGGGAGAGCTCCCAGGAGAGGTGCAGCGCGACTCCCAGGAGCAGGGTGATCGCGAGAGCGAACAGCAGGTTCGCCGGCACTTGCACACCGAGCAGCGATGTCGCCCAGAGCAGGAGCTGGGGGAAGATCCCGAGCAGCAGGACGCTCAGCGCGATGACGATCCACATCACCGCGTACTTCTCGCGAAGACGTCGCGTCAGCAGCATCCAGAAGACCAGTGCGAGGATGACGAGAGCGAGAGCGATCCCGACGATGACGATCATCGTGCGACCTCCGGTTCGCCCACGGATGCGGACCGACTCGTCGAACCGGGTCGTCGCAGCATCGCCAGGCCGAGGGTGAACACCGAACGCAGCAGGTAGATCGATGCTCCGATCGGGCCCTGACTCGGGGTGCCGTGCACGCGCGGCCGCATGGCCACCGGCACCTGCGTCACCGTCAATCCGGCGTGGCACGCTGCGACGAGCGAGTCGATGGTGTCGCCGAGGTACTCGGCGGGGTAATAGCGGACGTACTGTTCGATGGCTCTGCTGTTGGCAGCGCGGAAGCCGCTCGTCACGTCTGTCAGACGGGTCTTCGCGACCCGGGACACGGTCTTGGCCAGGAACACCATCGCCCAGTGGCGCGGGCCGCGAACCGAATAGTCGCCGACGTCCGCGAAACGTGCGCCGATCGAGATGTCCGCGGTGTCGAGACCGTCGAGGACTCGCGCGATGTCGACGGGGTTGTGCTGGCCGTCGGCGTCGACCTGGATGGCCCGGGTGTAGCCGTGGCGCTTCGCGTAGGTGAAGCCGGTGCGCATCGCTCCGCCGACGCCGAGGTTGAAGGGGAGGGAGATGACCGTGGCGCCGGCCTCTCGCGCGACCGCGCTCGTGTCATCGGTCGATCCGTCGTCGACGACGAGCAGATCGAAGTCGGCGCTCGCTGCCCGGATCTCGTGCACGGTGCGTCCGACGTTGCGGGCCTCGTTCCATGCGGGGACGATCACGAGGACACGGTCCGACGACAAGCTCATAGTTCACCGATCCTATCCGATCGGCCGAACGCGACGATCACGTGATCGGAGCGCCCATGGCGTAGTCGGCCTTGAAGGCGGGGGCGAGCTGGAGCACTGCGGGTGCACGCCCTCCACCGAGCCGGAGGAGAACCCCGATCGACGTCACATGCCGGAGCTTGCCGTTCTCGTAGAAGTAGATCTCCGGCGCGCCGGTGAACTGCACGAAGTCGGTTCCGCTGGTCAGCAGAGGGGATCCCACCTTGTATCGCGACAGCTGATCACCCGGGAGCACGTATTCGCGCGGCGCGGTTCCCCCGTTCAGCTGGAGCAGGGTCTTGATGCTGCGGACGTGACGCAACGTCCCGTTCTCGTATCGGTAGATCTCCTCGCGCCCGGTGAATCGCACGAACGACTTCTCGGGCAGGTTCGCCGCACCGGTGCCGAACCATTCGACGGTGGCCGGTGACCAGGGCAGCACCTTCAACGGCCTGGACCCGTTGAGGGCCAGCAGGTCGGCAGGGGACGGCACATGACGCAGCGTGCCGCCCGAGACGACGTAGATCTCCGGGGCTCCCTGCGGCTGGATGAACAGAGGTGCGGAGACCGTGGTCTTCGAGCGGGGCATCGCGCCGCATTCCCCGCTGCCCAGCGTGGTCGGCTTGATGCCGCCATACTGCGTGCCCGACACCGGATGGAGCTTGCCGCCCGCGGCGATCAGAGTGCTGCTGCCGCACGAGACGACGGGGGTGAGCGTCGAACCGACTCTCGTGTTGACTGCGACCGAGCTGCTCGGCACCACGGTGATGCCGGCAGCGCCGAACTCACGGGCGAGGGCGGTGCTCGGTACGCGCAGCAGGCGGTCGCCGAGAAGCGTGAGGAACACATCCTGTGTTCCCGCGGCGCGGATCAGGCTGTTCGCCTTGATGACGAGGAGCCCGTTGCCGATCGATGCGGCCGCGGACGGCTTCATCGACGCGACGTACCCGGATGTTCCTTTGGAGACCTCGAGCCAGGTCTGCTGGTTGGCCACATGCCTGCGCAGACCGCCCTGGTAGAGGTAGACCTCGGGGTCCGCCCCCGAGCGGAAGAACGAACCGACGGGGGCACCCTCGGAGAATCGGTCCGCAGTGGTGCCGGTGAGGTTGACGTACGAGCTGAACGCGTATCCGAACAGGGCGACTTGAGCAGCGTCGACGAAGCGATGGCGGGTGCCGTCCGGTTCCAGGAGGTACAGCGTCCCGGTGCGAGGGTCGTGCACGTACCGCGTGACCGGCTTGCCCTCGGGCATCGGGTCGAGGTACGCCGCGGCCACGGACACGGCACCGCCGAGCCTCGACCGCAGCGCGGCGAGGTCCTCCGCAGCGACGACATGGTGGCGGACACCGGACTGCACGAGGTAGATCTCCGCGCGACCCGGCACCTGCGCGAGGGTGGCCGGAGCGGCGCCCGTCGTCTGAGTGCTGCCGAACCAATCGGTGAAGAGCTGGTAGAAGTTGCGATTGCCGTAGCTGGAGCATCCGTCCCCGGTGCCGTATCCGGCGTTGAGCGCCGCCCGATTCGGCTGGTAGGGCGTGTAGTAATACAGAGCGGCGGTCGCCTTGTTCTCGACCCTGACCGGGGCGGACCCGCAGGCCCGGTTGGGGTGGTAGAGGATGTTCCAGGTCTTCCCTGGCGCGTAGTACGTGAACCAGCGTCCCTCGGCGTAGATCTGCATCTGCCGGGCGGCGCCGTAGATCTGGTAGAAGAAGCCTGCGTAGGCCGGATCGCACGGCGCCGTGTCCGGGCACCCCTGGCCGAGGGCCATGTCGAAGCGCCAGGTGCTCGGCCACGTGTGCGTGACGAGGCTCTGCTCCTTCTCGAGCATGACGATGAGCACCCGCGGGTTGATGCCGCAGGACTGTGCGACCCGCGCGATGATCGTCGCCGCCGACTCGTTCGGCGCTCCGGAGTATCCGCGGCAGTAGCTGTCCGCAGGACGGTTCGGTGTGTTCTGACGGTAGTCCTTGAGGCAGACGTACCCACCTCGGCACGAAGCCACCTTCCCACGGAAGAACGAGTCGATCTGGCCGGCGGACATGGTGTCGCTCTGGAAGAACACGCCATCGGAGATGATGTTCCCCGGCTTGAACTGCGCGAGGTTCGCGGTGTCCCGGATGGATGCGTCCGCGGAACCCGACACCGCGGTCGAGGATGTCAGCGTGGCCCCTGCAGTCGACAGAGCGCCGGAGGAGGAGGGCGCGACGGCGTTGGCCGGCGTCGCCACGAGCAGGGATGCGGCGAAGACGACAGCCGCTGCACTGGCGATGAGGCCGAGCAGGTGGGGGGATTTTGAGCCGGTCACCTGCTCATTGTGACGGAAATGCACAGACGATGCCAGTGTGAACGATGTGACGCAAGTAAATCGTGCCTGTCTGAGTCCCAGCTGGGATGTGGCACGATATGGGGGTGAAAGGCATAATTCTCGCTGGTGGCTCAGGAACCCGACTGCATCCGATCACGATCGGCATCTCGAAGCAGCTGATTCCCGTGTACGACAAGCCGATGGTCTACTACCCGCTGTCGACGCTGATGCTGGCCGGGATCCGAGACATCCTGATCATCACCACGCCTCACGACGCCGAGCAGTTCGAGCGGCTTCTCGGAGACGGCTCGCAGTTCGGAGTGAACCTCACCTTCGCACAGCAGCCCTCGCCGGACGGCCTGGCACAGGCCTTCGTGATCGGAGCGGACTTCATCGGCGACGACAAGGTCGCGCTCGTGCTCGGTGACAACCTGCTCTACGGCCCGGGGCTCGGAACGCAGCTCAAGCGCTACACCGATGTCGAGGGCGGCGCCGTGTTCGCCTACTGGGTGGCGGAGCCCAACGCCTACGGAGTGGTCGAGTTCGATGCCGACGGTCGTGCCGTCTCGCTCGAGGAGAAGCCCGAGCACCCCAAGAGCAACTACGCCGTACCCGGACTCTATTTCTACGACAACGACGTCGTCGAGATCGCTCGCGCCCTCGAGCCCAGCGCTCGCGGCGAGTACGAGATCACCGACATCAACCGCGCCTATCTCGAACGAGGCGCGCTCCAGGTGGAGGTGCTCCCGCGCGGAACAGCGTGGCTCGACACCGGGACCTTCGACCAGATGTCGGATGCCGGCGACTACGTGCGCACCATGGAGCGCCGCACGGGTCTGCGCATCGGCGTCCCCGAGGAGGTCGCCTGGCGTCAGGGCTTCCTCACCGACGATGACCTGCGCGAGCGGGCCACGAAGCTCGTGAAGTCCGGATACGGCACCTACCTGCTCGAGACCCTGGAAAGAGGTCGTTGATGTCGAACATCCTCGTCACCGGAGGCGCCGGTTTCATCGGCTCGAACTTCGTCCACTACGCGGTGGAGAACACCGATCACACAGTCACGGTGCTCGACGCGCTGACCTATGCCGGAAACCGGGCGTCGCTCGAGGGGCTCCCCGAGGACCGGGTGCGATTCGTGCACGGTGACATCACCGATGCCGAGCTCGTCGACGGGCTCACCGCAGAAGCGGACGCCGTGGTGCACTACGCGGCGGAGTCGCACAACGACAACTCGCTGCACAGTCCTCGTCCCTTCCTGGACACGAACATCATCGGCACGTACACGCTGCTGGAAGCGGCGCGTCGGCACGAGACGCGGTTCCACCACATCTCGACCGACGAGGTGTACGGCGACCTCGAACTCGACGACCCCGAGCGGTTCACCGAGCAGACGCCGTACAACCCGTCGTCGCCGTACTCGTCGACAAAGGCCGGCAGCGACCTGCTCGTGCGCGCGTGGGTCCGCTCGTTCGGCGTCCAGGCGACGATCTCGAACTGCTCCAACAACTACGGCCCCTATCAGCACGTCGAGAAGTTCATCCCTCGGCAGATCACCAATGTCATCCGCGGTATCCGGCCGAAGCTGTACGGTGCCGGGGAGAACGTCCGGGACTGGATCCACGCGAACGATCACTCGTCCGCCGTGCTCACGATCCTGGAGAAGGGTCGGATCGGCGAGACCTATCTGATCGGCGCCGACGGGGAGCGGAACAACAAGGACGTCGTCGAGCTCATCCTCGAGGAGATGGGCGAGCCGCGAGACGCGTACGACCACGTCACGGACCGCGCAGGTCACGATCTGCGGTACGCGATCGACTCCACCAAGCTCCGCACCGAGCTGGGCTGGAAGCCGGAGTTCGCCGACTTCGAGTCCGGACTCGCCGCGACCATCGCCTGGTACCGCGACAACGAATCGTGGTGGGCGCCGTCCAAGGACCAGACCGAGGCGTTCTACGCGTCGAAGGGACAGTGACCCGGTGAGCGAGATCGACTTCGGAAAGCCTCTGAGTCGCACCGAGACGACGATTCCCGGGCTCGAGATCTTCGATCTGCCCGTGCACGGCGACTCGCGCGGATGGTTCAAGGAGAACTGGCAGCGCGAGAAGATGACCGCACTGGGCCTCGCCGATTTCGGTCCGGTGCAGAACAACGTCTCCTTCAACGACGCCGTCGGCACGACTCGCGGGATCCACGCCGAGCCGTGGGACAAGTGGGTGTCGATCGCGACCGGTCGGATCTTCGGGGCCTGGGTCGACCTGCGAGAAGGCCCGACATTCGGAGCGGTCTTCACGGCGGAGTTGGATCCCTCGAAGGCGATCTTCGTGCCTCGCGGCGTCGGCAACTCCTACCAGACCCTCGAGCCTGACACCGCGTACACCTACCTCGTGAACGATCACTGGTCGCCGGACGCCTCGTACTCGTTCCTGAATCTCGCTGACGAGACCGTCGCGATCGAGTGGCCCATCCCGCTCGCCGAGGCCGAGGTGTCTGCGAAGGACCTCGCACACCCGCGTCTCGCGGATGTCGAGCCGGTCGCCCCGAAGAAGACCCTCGTCATCGGCTCGGGCGGGCAGCTGGGAACCGCGCTGCGAGCCGAGTTCGAAGGCGTCGGCAGCGTCGAATGGACGACGCGCGCGGATTTCGATCTCGGATCGACGACTCTGACCGACGCGCGACGGTGGCGCGACTACGACACGATCATCAACGCCGCCGCGTACACGGCCGTGGATCGTGCGGAGACGCCCGAGGGCAGGCGGGATGCGTGGGCGGTCAACGCCGCCGGACCGGCAGCTCTCGCTCGCATCGCTGCGGAGCACGGCATCACCCTCGTGCATGTGTCGAGTGACTACGTCTTCGACGGAACCGCCGAGCGACCGTACACGGAGGACGACGTCGTGTGTCCACTCGGCGTCTACGGCCAGTCGAAGGCGGCGGGCGATCTCGCCGTCTCCACAGCCCCTCGTCACTACATCGTCCGCACCTCGTGGGTGATCGGGAGTGGTGGGAACTTCGTGCGCACCATGGCGTCGCTGGCCGCGAAGGGAGTCGACCCGAAGGTCGTCGACGACCAGCGGGGGAGACTCACGTTCGCTGAAGAGATCGCGCGCCTCATCCGCACCCTCGGCGAGACCCGCCCGCCGTTCGGCGTCTACAACCTGACGTCCGAGGGCGAGAGCGTCACCTGGGCCGACGTCGCCCGCCGTGTGTTCGAACTCGTCGGCGAGGATCCGGCGCGGGTCACGGGTGTGTCGACTGACGCGTACTTCGCCGCGGCGACGTCGCCCGTCGCCCCGCGCCCCACGAACAGCGTCCTCGACCTGACCCGGGTGGAGAGCATCGGCTTCACCCCTCGCGTGGGAGACGAGCTCCTCAGGGAGTATCTCGGGTCGTGAGCGTGTCGTTGCGGAGCGCAGACGCTCCGACCGCGGCGCCGAAGGCGCGGGTGTTCCGAACCGACATCCAAGCACTTCGCGCCGTGGCCATCGGCCTGGTGGTGCTCAATCACCTCTGGCCGATGCGCCTGCCCGGCGGCTACGTCGGAGTCGATGTGTTCTTCGTGATCTCCGGCTTCCTCATCACGGGGCACCTGGTGGGCGAGATGACACGGACCGGGGGAGTGCGCCTCGGTGCGTTCTACGCCCGACGGATCCGGCGCCTGCTTCCGGCGGCGCTGCTCGTCCTCGCGGTGTCGCTCGTGCTTCTCGTGCTGTTCCTTCCCTACCCTCGCTGGGAGCGGGGCGCCTGGGAGGTCGCAGCGAGCGCGGGGTACGTCGAGAACTGGTTCCTGGCATCGATGTCGGTCAACTACTCGGCGCTCAATGATGCGGCGAGCGTGGTCCAGCACTATTGGTCGCTGTCGGTCGAAGAGCAGTTCTACATCGTCTGGCCCGTGCTGCTGGTGGCCGCGCTGGCCGTGTCGCGGCGCACCGGACGACCGGACACGCGACGCGGAGTGAGAGCGCGGACGGCCACGGCGCTGATCGCGGTCGTCGCGCTGGTGGGGGTCGCCTCCTTCGTCGCCAGCGTCGTCTACACGACCATGGCTCCGCCTCAGGCGTACTTCGCGACGTTCACGCGCGGGTGGGAATTCGCGATCGGCGGGGCGGTCGCGCTGCTCGGCAGTCGAATCCCGCTCGGACGCGCCGCGGCCGACATCGTCAGCCTGCTCGGGTTCGGCCTCATCGTCGTCGCCGCCTTCGCCTATGATCATGCGACTTCTTTCCCCGGGTACGCCGCACTGGTGCCGGTCCTCGGCACCGCAGCGGTGATCCTCGCCGGAAACTCGCACGCCGCTCTCTGGCATGCGAAGGTGACCGCACTGAGACCTGTGCAGTGGATCGGCGGAGTCTCGTACTCGCTCTATCTCTGGCACTGGCCGCTCATCGTCGTCGCCCCGTTCGTCATCGGTGGTGAAGCGAACACTCTCTCGAAGGTCGCGGTTCTGGCCATCTCGCTGGTGTTGGCCGTGCTCACGAAGAGGTTCGTCGAAGACGCCGGACAGACCTGGGGATATTGGCGCGGCTCCTCGCGCCGTGCGTTCGGGCTCATGGTCACGGGGATGCTCGTCATCGCGGCGCTCGTGGCGGCGGTCCTTGCCGCATATGCGGCGAGGGTCGAGGCGGACAGCCCACCGGACGACCTCGCCGCGTCGACGTGCGAAGGGCCTTCGGCGCTCGCACCGGGGGCCGAGTGCGACGACCCTTTCGGGGCTGCGGACTATTCGGTGATGACCAAGAAGAACGAGTACTTCTACACGCCTGCGGAGTGCGGCGAGTTCCTGCCGATTCTCACGTATGGGGACCTCAAGACCACCCACGAGTGCGATTTCTCGCGAGGCGAAGAGGATCCGACGAGGGTATGGCTCATCGGGGACTCCCATGCGCAGCAGTGGCAGGGAGCTGTGTTCGACATCGCAGAGGAGCACGGCTGGATCGTCGACACGAGTTTCTACGGCGGGTGTCCCGCAGCCGACGTCGAGTTCATCGGGTTCCGCAGCGCGTGGGGTGCCGCCGACGTCGAGAGGTGCCGCGAGTGGTCGAGCGACCTCGCCGACACCGTCGCCGAAGAGGATCCGGACCTCGTCATCACCGCGATGGCGTCGCGGCTCCAGCTGGTGGACGACGGCAGCGACCGGCCGCAGGTCGATCAGATGTCGGACGGACTGCTCGATTACTGGACGCGGTGGAGCGAGGAGGGGATCAAGGTGCTCGCGCTGGCGGATCCTCCGTTCAACGCTGAGGTCAGAAGCCCCGACTGCGTGCTGCACAATGCCGAGGACCCGAAGTCCTGCGCGCGCCCTCGAGCCGAGGCGCACCCGGTCGACCCGGTGGTCGTGGCGGGCGCTCAGGCAGAGTCACCGTCGATCAGCGTGCTGGATCTGACCGACCGATTCTGCGACGCGACATCGTGCTACGCCGTGGTCGGCGGCATCCCCGTCTACTACGACGCGGATCATCTCAATCTCGAATACGCCAGACTGCTGGGAACCGAGATCGACGCGGCGGCCGAGCGACTGCTCGCAACGGGCGGATAGGCTGGCAGAGGCAGACGGTCGACCCGAGACGACTGCGGCGACACCCCTCGCCGATACGCCGCCCCTCATGAAAACGACGCACCCGACACCGCTTCCTCCGACCGCGCCTGTCGCCGGGGATCCGCTCACCCGCCGCGCGGACATCGACGGTCTGCGCGCGCTCGCCATCCTGCTGGTCGTGGCGTACCACGTGTGGCTGGGGCGCGTCTCGGGCGGCGTCGACGTGTTCCTGATGGTCTCCGCCTTCTTCCTCACCGCGTCGTTCGTGCGACGAGTCGGGTCGGAGCGTCCGCTCGCGCTCGCGTCCTTCTGGTTGCGCCGCTTCCGGCGGCTGCTGCCCGCCGCGGCCGTGACGATCGTCGGCGTCCTCGGCGTCGCGTTCGCGGCGTATCCGCAGACCGAGTGGCCGCGCGTCTGGCGTGAGGCCTGGTCGAGTCTCTTCTACGTCGAGAACTGGACGCTGGCCCTGTCGGAGGTCGACTACTACGCTCGCGACTCCGCGACCCCGAGTCCGTTCCAGCACTTCTGGTCGCTGTCGGTCCAAGGACAGGTCTTCATCCTGTGGCCGCTCATCATCGCCGCGGTCTGGCTGATCCTCCGTCGTCGGCGCCACCTCGTCATCCCCGCACTCGCCGTCGTCTTCGGGACGATCTTCGTCGCCTCGCTTGCATTCTCGGTCGTCGAGACGATACGCGCCCAGTCCTTCGCCTATTTCGACACCCGCACGCGACTGTGGGAGTTCGCGGCCGGCTCGCTCGTCGCGATCGCTCTCCCGCATGTCCGCGTCCGACCGTCGATCGCCGCACTCCTCGGTTGGGTCGGGATCGTCGGCATCGTCATGTGCGGAATCGTGCTCGACGTGCAGGGCGGATTCCCCGGGTATCTCGCTCTGTGGCCGGTGATCTGCACGGCGCTCGTCATCGTCGCCGGGCGCGACCGCCCGCGTGGCGGCCCCGCGATGATCCTCGAGTCGGCGCCGCTGCGATTCGTCTCCCATGACGCGTACGCGCTCTACCTCGTCCACTGGCCGGTCCTCGTGACCTGGATGATGGTGAGCGGCAGGTCCGAGCCGGGATGGCTGGCCGGCGCCGGTATCGTCCTGGTCTCGTTCGTGCTGGCGCGGATCGTGTCGACGCTCGTGGAGCGCCCGATCCGCGACGCCGCGTTCTTCGATGGCTCCCGTCGTCTCGGCGTCCTCGCACTCGCGGCCTCGGTCCTGCTGGTCGCCGCACCCCTCGCCGCCTGGCAGCTCACGATCCAGCATCGTGCGGCGGCGCTGATGGACAGCGACAGCGGCGGGTATCCGGGTGCCGCCCAGATCGACTCGCCGATCGATCTCGCCGTCACCGACCTCCCGCTGATGCCGCCGGCCACGGCGCTCGATGACGAGTGGGTGGACCTGAACGGCAGCTGCGCGGGAGATCTCGAACCTGTGGAGCCTGCGCTGGCAGGCAGCTGCGCCCAGACCGCGGCAGCGGAGGACTCCGACGCCTGGCGAGTGCTCGTGATGGGGGATTCGCACGCACAGCAGCTCATGTCGCCTCTCGCCGTTCTCGCCGATCAGCAGGGATGGGGCCTCGTCGCTCTGCTGAAGGGAGGGTGCGCCATCGGCATCGGAGCTCCGACCTGGTCGGCGGCGGGTACACCCTGCGACGAATGGCGCGCCGCGGCGATCGAGTATGCGATGAGGGTCCAGCCGGATGCGGTCTACCTGGTCGCGACCCGGGCGACGCCCTCGTCTCCCGAGGTTCTCGTCGAGGGGATCCGCGAGATCGCGGAGGAGCTCACGGCGAACGGCATCCAGGTGATCGCCGTGCGCGACAATCCTCGCTTCGATTTCGACATGTACGAGTGCGTGTCGGAGGATTCGGAGGTCGTTCCGGGTGCCGACGCCGCATCGTGCGACGTGCCCGAACTCGCCTTCGTCGACGGAGAGGATTTCGACGATCTCACGGCGGCTGACGGGGTGATCGCGGTGGACTTCCGACCCTGGCTGTGTCCTGAGGGCGTGTGCAGGGGCTCGATCGGCAACGTCGCCGTCTACATCGACGACAATCACCTCTCCGACTCGTATGGGCGCACGCTCGCCCCGATGCTCCAGCAGATGCTGGACGTGGGAGGGCCTCTCGGCACCGAGGCGGGCTGACAGGCAGCGCCGAGTGCGCTGCAGGTAGAGTTGTCTGCTGTGTGCCGCGCGACGCCGTGCGGATGTCAGCCTTGTGGGCAGAAAGCAGCAACATGGATCTTCTTGTCGTCGGGTCGGGCTTCTTCGGCCTCACCATCGCAGAACGCGCCGCCGAAGCAGGCCGCAAGGTGACGGTCATCGACCGTCGCCACCACATCGGCGGGAACGCCTACAGCGAGGCCGAGCCCGAGACGGGCATCGAGGTCCACCGCTACGGCGCGCATCTGTTCCACACCTCCAACGCCACGGTGTGGGAGTATGTCAACCGTTTCACGAGCTTCACGAACTACGTGCACCGCGTGTACACGACGCACAAGGGCACCGTGTTCCCGATGCCGGTCAACCTCGGCACGATCAACCAGTTCTTCCAGTCGGCCTACACGCCCGACCAGGCACGGGCCCTCGTGCGCGAGCAGGCGGGGGAGTTCGACGTCAAGACGGCGTCCAACTTCGAGGAGAAGGGCATCGCGCTCGTCGGCCGCCCCCTGTTCGAGGCGTTCTTCCGCGACTACACCGCGAAGCAGTGGCAGACGGATCCGCAGAAGCTGTCCGGCGACATCATCAGCCGCCTGCCTGTGCGATACACATACGACAACCGCTACTTCAACGACACGTGGGAGGGGCTGCCGACGGACGGCTACACCGCGTGGATCGAGCGGATGGCCGATCACCCCAACATCGAGGTGAAGCTGAACGTCGACTTCTTCGATGAGGCTCAGCCCCTGAACAAGAGGGCGACGGTCGGACAGCTGCCTATCGTCTACACGGGCCCCGTGGACCGCTACTTCGATTACACGGCGGGTGCCCTCAGCTGGCGCACGCTCGACTTCGAGCAGGAGGTGCTGAACATCGGCGACTTCCAGGGCACCAGCGTGATGAACTACCCCGACATGGACGTGCCGTACACGCGCATCCACGAGTTCAAGCATTTCCACCCGGAGCGCAAGGACGTCTACGAGTCGGACAAGACGGTCATCATGCGGGAGTTCTCTCGCTTCGCGAACCGCGAGGACGAGCCGTACTACCCGGTGAACACCCCGATGGACCGTGACGGCCTGCTCGCCTATCGCGAGCTCACGAGGGGCGAGAAGGACGTGCACTTCGGCGGACGCCTCGGCACGTACCAGTACCTCGACATGCACATGGCCATCGGCTCGGCGCTGTCGCTGTGGAACAACTCGCTCTCGTAGACTCGACACCGTGAGTCACGCTGCTGTCGGGGCGCCCGGGACGCCCCGGCGCTATCTGCATTCTCTGTGGTTGCTGTCGGCCAGAGACCTCAAGGTGCGGTACTCGACGAGCCTGCTCGGCTATCTGTGGTCGGTGCTCGATCCGCTCGTCATGAGCGTGATCTACTGGTTCGTCTTCACGCAGATCTTCAACCGCGACGTCGGCGAGGATCCGTACATCGTGTTCCTCATCAGCGCTCTGCTGCCCTGGGTGTGGTTCAACACGTCGGTCACGGACTTCACGCGCGCGTTCAAGAAGGATGCGCGGCTCGTACGATCGACCGCGATCCCGCGCTCGATCTGGGTCAACCGCATCGTGTTGAGCAAGGGAATCGAGTTCCTCTTCTCGCTGCCTGTGCTCGCTGCCTTCGTGATCATCAACCTGCTGGTCGAGCAGGATCCGGCGCACACGGTGCAGGTGGGCTGGGGAGTCCTCTGGGTGCCGGTCGCGGTGTTCCTCCAGACCGTCCTCCTCGTGGGACTCGGCCTGCTGGTCGCTCCGCTCTGCGTCCTCTTCGTCGACCTCGAACGGACGACCGCATTGATCCTCCGAGCCATGTTCTACGCGACGCCGATCATCTACAACGTCACCGACCTCCCCGGCATCTTCCAGACGCTCGGTGCATTCAATCCTCTCGCCGGGATCTTCATGCTCTATCGGATGCCGTTCTTCCCCGACCAGTGGAACCCCTTCACACTGCTGGTCAGTGTGGGCATGACCCTGGTGATCCTGGCCCTCGGCGTGTGGACGTTCCGCTCCCTCGAGCGCTCCGTGCTGAAGGAGCTGGGATGACCGTCGCGATCGAGGCCAAGGATCTCGGTGTCCGCTTCCGTCGGAACCGCCGTGGAAGCCGAAACTTCAAGGACCTGTTCGCGGGTGCGTCGCGTCGCTCGCGTCCGGGCGAGTTCTGGGCGCTGCGCGATGTCTCGTTCACGGTGCAGCAAGGAGAATCGATCGGCGTCGTCGGGCGCAACGGTCAGGGGAAGTCCACGCTTCTCCGTCTCGTCGCCAAGGTGCTGCTCCCCGACGAGGGATCGGTGACCGTGCACGGCGGGGTCGCTCCGCTGATCGAGATCACGGGTGGATTCGTGGGGGACCTGACCGTGCGGGAGAACGTCGCTCTGACGGCGGGCCTGCATGGCATGTCGCGAGACGAGGTGGCGCGACGATACGACGACATCATCGCCTTCGCCGAACTCGCCGGATTCGAGGACACTCCTTACAAGCACCTGTCGAACGGGATGAAGGTGCGGCTGGCGTTCTCCGTCGTCTCGCAGCTCGATGAGCCGATCCTGTTGGTCGACGAGGTGCTGGCGGTCGGAGACAAGGCTTTCCGGGAGAAGTGCTACAAGCGCATCGACGAGCTGCTCGCCGAGGGGCGCACCCTCTTCTTCGTGAGTCACCACGAGCGCGACCTCCGCCGTTTCTGCACCCGCGGTCTTTATCTCGACAAGGGCGGGCTCGTGCTCGACGGGCCGATCGCGGACGTCCTCGATCGCTACAACGCCGACTACAACCGCGGCTGAGCGGGATTCGCCGGCGATCTCCCGGTCATTCCCCGAGCTTCTTCTGTTCGACGTGCGCGTTCAACGCGGCGAGCTCGGGATGCGCGTCGAGCACCGCCACGATCCCGGTCGCGTCCAGCGACGCGGCACCGTGCTCTTCGATCAGCCTGCGGATGACCGTCAGGTCCTCCGGAGTGTCCAGCGTCACCCGATAGCGCGAGGCATCGACGTCCTGCGTGATCGAGTGGATGTTCGCCCGCGGTGACCCGCCCGCGTAGAGATAAGGGGTGACGTGCTCGCGCTCCGCCGGCTCGGTGGCGTTCCTGTCGGCGTCGGCGAGAGCGGCCGCGGAGAACACCTCGAAGTCGAAGCCTCGCGGGTACGTGCGCTGGAGGACGT
This sequence comes from Microbacterium sp. LMC-P-041, assembly GCF_030209555.1. NCBI lineage: Bacteria > Bacillati > Actinomycetota > Actinomycetes > Micrococcales > Microbacteriaceae > Microbacterium > Microbacterium sp. LMC-P-041. The sequence continues at coordinate 486,325 of NZ_JARVRV010000001.1, read as the reverse complement.
TGGAGACATGAGCGTGAGGATCGTCCAGCTCGATGAATCGACGGACGCCTTCGAGGACCACGGCGGGATCGATCAGCGGGCAGTCCGACGTCACTCGGACGACGACATCCAACTCGGCGGAGGAAGCCGCCCCCGCGAACCGACTCAGCACATCGGTCTCGCTGCCGCGGAACACGTCGATGCCGCGTGCGTGCCCGAGCGCGGCGAGAGGGTCGTCTGCGGCGTTCGTGGTGGTGGCGAGCACGATCGGCAGATCGGTGGCGGCGAGCCTGTCGAGGTGGTGGTCGAGCATGGAGCGGCCGCCGGCCGGGATCAGCACCTTCCCCGGAAGACGGGTGCTGGTCATCCGCGCCTGCGTGATGATCCCGATCCGCGTCAACGCAGAGCCCTGAGGAGCGACTCGACGACCTGGTCGACCTGGTCGTCGGTGAGCTCGGGGTGGATGGGGAGCGAGAGCTCCTCGGCGTAGAAGGCCTCCGCGTTCGGGCACATTCCGCGGCGATAACCGGCGTCCGCGTATACCGGGTGCCAGTACACGGGCATGTAGTTGACCTGCACCCCGATGCCGTCCGCGCGCATCCGGTCGAAGACCGTCCGACGGCGTCCGTCGAGGATGCGCACCGGATAGAGATGCCGGATCAGCTCGACGTCGTCACGCTGGATCGGAGTACGGACCCCGTCGACGCCTGCGAGAGCCGCGTCGTAGCGCCGCGTGATCTCGGCGCGTCGCCGCCGGAACGAGTCGAGCCGCGCCAGCTGGGCGATCCCGAGTGCACAGGCGATGTCGTCGAGGCGATAGTTGAACCCGAACTCATGGACTTCCTGATGCCACGCGCCTTCCGTCGTCATCGCGAAGCGATCGGCATCCCGCACCAGCCCGATGAAGTGGAACTCATGGGCGCGCTGGGCGATCTTCGGATCCTTGGCGACGAGCGCACCGCCCTCGCCGGTCGTGAGGTTCTTCGTCGGGAAGAACGAGAACGTCGTCAGGTCCGCGAGATCGCCGACCGGCCGACCCCGGTACGTGCTGCCGATCGAATGGGCGGCGTCGTCGAGGACGAGCGCGTCCACACGCGCCGCGATCTCTGTCAGTCTGTCGTAGTCGGCGGGGTGTCCCGCATAGTCCACGGCGGCGATCACCTTGGTGCGTTCATCGACGAGGGCGTCGACCGCGTCCGGGTCGATGAGCGCTGTGTCCTCCTCGACGTCTGCGAAGACGATGTCGGCCCCGAGGACCGACGCCATCGAGGTCGTGGCGATGAAGGTCATCGGAGTCGAGATCACGGTGTCTCCGTGCGTGACCCCCGCAGCCGCGTACGCCATGTGCAGCGCCGCCGTGCCCGAGGTCGCGGTGACCGCCCGGTGCCCGCCGGCGATCTCGCCGAGTCGCGCTTCGAACGCGGCCACTGCCGGGCCGGTCGTGAGCCAGTCGCCACGGAGCACCTCGACGACGGCCTGGATGTCCTCCTCGGAGATCGACTGCCGTCCGTAGGGCAGCATCGTCAGATCCCCGCCTCGATGATCTCGGAGATCTCCTGCTGCGAGTACCACTGATCGTTGCTGTCCGACCGGTACGCGAAGCCCTCCGGCACGGGCACGGCTCCGGCGGGCATCTGATAGCCCCAGGACGCGAGGTCGGGCTGGATGATGAAGTACTTCCCATCGCTGACCGTGACGGCGCGACGGCCCTCTTCCGGGCTGATCATCTCCTCGTGGAGCTTCTCGCCCGGACGCAGGCCCACATCGACGAGTTCCGCTCCCGGCACGACGGCGTGGGCGAGATCGGTGACCTTCATCGACGGGATCCGCGGAACGAGGAGCTCGCCGCCCTGCATGAGCTCGAACGTGTCGATCACCATCTCGACCGCCTGGGGGAGTGTGATGAAGAACCGCGTGCATCGAAGATCAGTGATGGGAAGCGGCTTTCCCTCGGCACCCAGGCGGGAGAAGAAGGGAATGACCGAGCCGCGGGATCCCATGACGTTGCCGTAGCGGACCACCGCGAACCGCGTGTCGTACGCGGCTGCGTAGTGATTGCCGGTGATGAAGAGCTTGTCGGCCGTGAGCTTGGTCGCACCGTAGAGGTTGATCGGACTCGAGGCCTTGTCGGTCGACAGCGCGACGACGCGCTTCACACCGGCGTCGATCGACGCCTCGATCACGTTCTGGCTGCCGAGGATGTTCGTCTTCACGAACTCGAACGGGTTGTACTCGGCCGTGTCCACCTGCTTGAGGGCAGCGGCGTGAACGACGTAGTCGACGCCGTGCAGCGCGCGAGCGAGTCGCCTCTCGTCGCGGATGTCGCCGATGAACCACCGGAGTCGAGGGTCGTCGCCGAACTGCTGCCGCACCTCGTACTGCTTGAGTTCGTCGCGCGAGAAGATGACGAGACGCCGGGGATTTATGTGGGTCAGGGCGTGACGTATGAACGCCTTGCCGAACGACCCGGTGCCGCCAGTGATGAGGATGCTCGCGCCCTCGAGAACCGACACTCTGTCTCCTCAGCGTTGTCGTGATGGCACGGATGCTCGGGTTGTTCCATGCCCGGCCTATCCTATCGGGTGGGCGCAGCCGCGCCCCCGAGGAGAGGGACGTGTGATGAGCGGGCGACGGGTCCTCCTGCACTGCAATGCCGGTGTCGAGGCGGGCATGGGGCACCTCATGCGCACTCTCACCATCGCCCGCGAGGCGCGGGACCGGGGGTGGGCGGCGTCGGTGTTCGGCGATGTGGATGCGGTCGGCGCGGAGGTCCTGCGCCGGATGGATCCGGAACTCGAGCTGCTCACCGTGGACGGCGCCGCGGCGAGCCTCGGCGACTTCGCGGAGCTCGGGCGGGACGCCGACGTGATCCATCTGGACACCTATCGCGAAGTCCCCGATCTCTCGTCCCTCGCAGTGCTGCTCAGCAACATGCAGGATGGTCCGTTCGGTGTGCGCGATGCCGATCTGGCCATCGATGCCAATCTGGCGTCCGAGCGCACCTTCGCGAGTCCTGAACGCAGCCGGAGTCATCTGGCCGGGATCGACGCGGCTGTCGTACGCGCTCAGGTGCTCGCTCAGCGTGACGCCCGGAAAACGGCGGCGGCAGCGCCTCGCGTGCTGATCGTGATGGGCGGCACGGACCCTCACGGCGTGACCGCGCGCGTCGTCGCCGCGTTCGATCGCGTTCCTTCTCCGGTGGAGATCACGGTGATCGACCCCCGGCGGCGTCCCGACGTGCTGTCCGCGGCGGGGTCCTCGCGTCATGCCGTCCAGGTCCTCGGCTTCGTCGAGGACCTCCCCGCGATCGCCGCGTCCCACGACCTGGCCGTGACGGCTGCCGGCACCTCGGTCTGGGACTTCGCGTGCATGGGTCTTCCCATGGCGCTCGTCTGCGTGGCGGACAACCAGCGGGTCGGCTACCGTCAGGTCGTCGAACAGGGGCTCGCGGTGGGCCTCGGGGAGCCGCCCCATCACGGACTCGAGGAGAGGATCGGCGCGCTCGCCGATCTCCTGGCTTCTCCGGCATCGCTCGCCCGGACGGCCGCCGAGCTGAAGCGGACCGTCGACGGACTCGGGAGCTGGCGGATCGTGGCGTCCTGGGAACAGCTGCTGACGACCCGCCCTTCCGTCGAGCCTCCCTCCGGACTCGTCGCCCGTGCGGCGAACGTCGACGACGGGCGGAGACTGTTCGAGTGGCGCAACGACCCGGAGGTCCGCTCCGGCTCGCGCTCACGCGGCGAGATCGACTGGAGATCGCACACCGATTGGCTCGCGCGAAGCCTGCGGAACCCCGACCGGCGACTCCTGATCGTCGAGTCCGACGGAGTGCCGGTCGCCACCTGCCGATGGGACCGACGGTCGGCCGACGAGTGGGAGATCTCGATCACGGTCGCACCCGAGAGCCGTGGCCGCGGGCTGGCGGCATCGGTGCTCCGGGCCGCGGAGCGAGCCCTCGCCGCACAGCCGCCGGTGCGCATGGTGGCCACCGTGCACGGCGACAACGTCGCATCACGACGATTGTTCGAGCGCGCCGGCTATCTGCCGTACCTGCCCGCCGACGATGCCGGCTTCCTCACCCTCGCCCGGTGGCGGCTCTCGTAGGAGCGCGGTCTAGAGCGCATCCCAGGTCAGCGGGGTGCCGCGTTCGACGTCTCGCGTGAACGTGCGTCCGCTCACCAGAGCGAAGTCATCGGGGCGGAGTCCGCCGGCGGGGCGGATCGACCGCACGTTCTCGGGTCCCACGGTGTCGCCCGCTCGGACGTCGGCGACGACGAACAGCGAACGGCGAAGGGCGAGCACCGCTTCTTCCTGAGCGGTCGGTCCGAAGGACACACCGCTCGCGGACGCGACGCGCGCCTGTTCGGAGGCCACGACGAGAGCGCTGAACTCGTCGGGCGTGAGAGAGAAGTCCGCGTCGACGCCGCCGTCTGTTCGATCGAGCGTGACGTGCTTCTCGATCACGACCGCGCCGAGGGCCGCAGCGGCGACCGCGACCCCGATCCCGAGCGTGTGGTCCGAGAGTCCCACCGGCACGTCGAAGGCGTCTCGGAGCGCCGCGATGTTGCCCAGTCGCGCCTCTTCGGGAACCGCGGGGTAGGCCGCTGTGCAGGCCAGCAGCACGAGCTGGGTGCCTCCGGCACCGCGGATGGCGGTCACCGCCGCATCGATCTCCGAGAGCGTCGCCATGCCGGTCGACACGATCATCGGCTTACCGGCGCGGGCGACCTCCCGGAGGAGCGGGATGTCGACGATCTCAGCGGATGCCGTCTTGTAGATCTCGACCCCCAGCTCTTCGAGGAACGAGACCGAGCTCGGATCGAAGGGCGTCGAGAAGGGGATGAGTCCGTGGCTGCGCGCGCGATCGAAGATCGGCGCATGCCACTCCCACGGCGTGTGAGCCTCCTGGTAGAGGGAATAGAGGTTCCTGCCGCCCCAGAGCCCGTGGTCGCTCGCGACCCGGAATGCGGGCTTGTCGGAGTCGATCGTGAGCGTGTCGGCGGTGTAAGTCTGGATCTTGAGAGCGTCGGCGCCGGTGGCGGCGACCGCGTCGACGATCGCGAGCGCCCGATCGATGTCGCCGTTGTGGTTTCCCGACATCTCAGCGATCGTGAACACGGGGGAGCCGGTGCCGATGCTCGCCGTGGAGAGCGGGATGGTCTGCGAAGAAGTCACGCCGACAACTCTAGACGCGTCCTCTCCGTGACTCGCCGCCCCGCCGATGGGACAGCCGCCGCGGTGCCCTAAGCTGAGGTCTCATGGGGCGTGTGACGGATCTTGTCGGTGATGACAGGGCGATTGCCGGAGAGGTCGACTTCTACGACCGACTTCGTCCGCTCGTCACGGCATACGGACGAGCGGATACCGCTCGTCGGATCGCCGTCGTCGGAAATCAGCCGCTCGAGCCGTCCGACGAGCGCGCCGCGATGATCGACACGGCTGACATCGTGTTCCGAGTCAACGGCTTCCGTGTCGACGACGTCGACGGCATGCCGTCGGTGGGTCGGCGCGCCGACGTCGTCGTGTTCAATCGTGGTGTGCGTCCGACGCCCTGGTTCTTCGAGGGCTACTCCGAGCGCCTCTACCTGATGATCGAACCCGGGCGCCTGCTCTGGGAGAACCCGAAGCTCCCGGCCTTCTGGCCCGCGGATCTCGGAATCGTGACGATGCCGAACCGCGAGGTGGTGCTGCCACTCGGCGAGGCGATGGGAGCCGATCCGCGCAGCGGTGGCCAGTGGGCGACGACGGGGACGGTGATGCTCTGGATCGCCACCCGCCTGTTCCCGGACGCCACGGTCGATGCGGCCGGATTCTCCTTCGTCGACGCGCCGGATCAGACATCATGGAACCACGCCTACGGAGACCCCTCGGCGGTCGGAGCAGAGCACCGGATCGACCTGGAGTCGGCGCTCGTGCGGCGCTGGATCGACTCCGGCCGCGTCACGTATCACCGCTGAATCCCACAGACCATCGACAATCACCCGAATGATTGAGGACTGAATGCTGAACCGACTCCGTCGCAGACTCGACGCCGTCGTCGAACGCCGTGTAGACGCGAGAGTGGACGCCCGCATGGGGCGTGCTCTCGAGCAGGTCGAACACGCGCAGCGCGACTACGAGGCACGCCTCGCGGGAACCCAGGCCGACTTCTCTTACATCAGATCCGAGTTCGATCGCATCGCTCCTCAGGTCGCCGCGCTCGAGCAGCGGTTCGAGTGGCTGCGCGTGCGCCTCGATGTGGCTGATCTGGAAGCCGACGAGGCGCTCAGCCGCGCCCAGTCGGAGCACGAGCGCGCGCGACTGCGCCTCGAACTCGCGGCGCACTACGAGGAGCGCCTGCGCCGCCTCGAGTCCGACGGCGACTGAGCCGAACGGATCGGGCCGCCGCCGCGGGGTCAGAGCCCGACGAGGCCTCGAAGCTGATTCGCAGCCGAGCGTGCGCTGTCGACGCTCGGCTGCATCCCTGCGGCCGCGTCGGAGTGCAGCGAGGTGAGCGCCTGGTCGTACTCGCTCAGCGCGCTGCCCCAGGCGGATTCGATGGATGAGGGCGGAGCGCTCTCGCCGAGCCGCTGCGCGTCGGCCTGGAGGCTCTCGATGACCTCGGTCGCGTCCTGTCCACTGGACTCGCTGACGATCTGCAGTCCTGTCAGCGCATCATCGAGCCAGCCCTGAACCTGTCCGCGGAAGGCGTCGACCGAGGGGTCCGCGACGGGGGGCGGGGTCGTGATCGGTGTCATCGTCGGCGCGGGCTCCGCCGTCGGCTGAGGGGTCTCGGTCTGCGTCGGCGACGCTGACGGGGACGGGGATGTCGATGCCGACGCGGAAGGGGAGGGCGAGCCGCTGGCTCCCGGAGTCGGGGTCTCGCCCCGCGGGAGGAGGAAGAACAGCAGCACGCCCACGATGACGAGCACGGCGACGACGAGCCCGACGATGAGCCAGACACGACCACGATTGCTCGGCTTCGGCTCCAGTGGCGCCCAGCGGAGTTCCGGCTGCGGTTCGTCGGTCATGCGGTCAGTCCTCCAGAGCGGGCATGGGCGTCCAGGAGCGATCGCGGCCGAGCTTGCCGCCCTCCTTGAGTCCCCGGAACAGATTGCTCGTCCCTCGCACCGTGCGCTCGACGAAGAGGAGGCGGATGAGCTCCTTCGCGAACGTCATCGACGTCCCGAGGCCGAACAGCACGGGGTTGTAGTTGCGGTGAACGCGGTAGTACTGCTTGATGTACGCCCGGTTGCGCATGATGTAGAACCGGTAGGCGTTGCTCGAGGCGTTCATGTGGCGGATGCCCATGTCCCACTGCTTGATCTCGCGAGTGCGTCGCAGGACGAATTCGTCGACGATCACCGCAGTGGTCTTGCGCGAGGCGAGCCACCCGTACATCTGGTCATCCCAGTAGATGAAGAAGCGGTGGTCGGGCAGACCGATCTGCTTCACGATGGACCGATGGATGAACATGCCTTCGAAGCATCCGCTGTTCATCTCCTTGTAGCCCGACGCATCGAACCCGGACGGCGCGAACGGGATCGGGATGCCCATGCGCTCGGCGATCCGGTACTGCCAGTAGAACTCGCTGCCGTCGTAGTCGTACCGGCGGCCCTGGATGCTCTTGAACCGCGGGGCCCACTTGCCCATCTTCGCCAGGCCGTCGGTCACGACCTCGACGTCGTCGTCCATCATCCAGATCCACTCCGAACCCAGCTCGTACGCCGTGCGCATGCCTTCGCTGAAGCCGCCCGACCCACCGGTGTTCGTCTCGAGGCGTCGGTAGATGATCTCGGTGCCGAGCCGAGGACGGAAGGAGTCGACGACCTCGGTGGTGTCGTCGGACGAGGCGTTGTCGATGATCACGACGTGGCCCGGCTTCGGGTCCATCGCCGTGATGCTCTCGAGGAGGCCGGTCAGGAGGTGAGACCGGTTGTACGTGACGATGACGATCGTCGCGGAGGCCGGGTCGAAGGGGGCGTGAGTCACGAGGTGAAATCTCCGGAGGCTCGGGGCCCGCAGGGCGCCGCGAGCAGATCCACCCTACCCGGAGCAGTTCGGAATCCGCCGAGGGCGCGGCGCGGAGGTCAGCGTTCGGGACGCAGCGTCGGGATCGCTCCGGTGTGCGCGGCGTCGATGTTCTCCCGCCACGACCTCGTCTGGCCGGCCCGCAGCGCACAGAGCACGAGCATGAACCAGCCCGCGCCGACGATCGTGAAGCTCTCGAACATCGACTCGACGGCGAGTGTGACGAGCATGAGCGGGGTCCAGGCGTAGACCACCGAACGCCGAGCACTCGCGACGAGCCAGGACCGGACGGTGGCGATGCCGCCGAACAGGAGGAAGAGCACGAGGCCGGCGGCACCCAGCTGCAGCAGGACGTCGAAGTACGCGTTCAGCGCGCTCTGGTGGTGGTCGTCGAGCAGGAAGTTGATGTACGTGAACGGGAACTCTCCGCGGGCCCACGCGCCGTACCAGCCCCACCCCTCGACCGGCTTGAGAGCGACGAAATCGAGGATCGTGTTCCACAGGGTCGCTCTGATCGAGAAATCCGACCCGGCATCGAGCAGCGCGATGATCACATGGCGCAGTGCGAACGCGGCAGCGAGGGCGAGAGCGACGAGGACACCGAGCACCCACTGCACGATGGTCCGCCGCTCGGGCGGGGTGTGGCGGACGATCGCGAGCGCGACGGCGACGACGCCGACTGCGGCCGCGAGCACGAGCACGGTGGGGGAGGAGGAGAAGAAGGCCAGCAGCGCCGCGAGCGCGATCGAGGGGATCGCGATGCGAGCGGTCAGCGACTGCGACCGCCACTCCACCACGAAAGTGATGAGTGCGATCACGGTGACGAAACCGAGCATGTTCCTGCTGCCGAAGATCCCCTGCACGGGTCCGCCGACGGCCAGGTCTCCCTGGATGCCGAGGAAGAGGAAGGGCGTGTCGAGCAGCACGCCGGAGAGGAGCTCCAGGCCCAGAGACACGAGGAGGAGGAACCTCAGCGAGTCGCCCAGGGCGCGGACGGTCTGGAGGGTGTCGCGGATGTGGCCGACGGTGATCGCCAGGAAGGCGAAGCCGAAGAGCTCCATCCAACCGAAAGCGGTGTCGGACTTGTCGGTCGTCCACACGATGCTGACGGCGGCCCACGCCAGGAAGGCCAGCAGCGACGACGGGGCGATCCGCAGCAGCGACAGCTCCTCCCTGCGCACCCACAGGATCCAGGCGCCGACGACGCACAGGACGGCGATGATCGTCGCGAGGGTGACCGATGAGGCGATGTGCTCGATCGCGAACGACGAGAAGACCGCTGTGAGGACCGCGATCGTATACGCGCGGGCGAACTCGGCCGAGCCGAGCAGATCGCTCAGACGACGTTCGGGCGTCACGGAACCCGCCGGCTTCGCTCGCCGCGCTCGATCACACGCTCGCGTTCACCGACGCCGACCAGGGGCACGACCTTGATCTTGAACGAGAGCAGGACCAGCAGCATCCAGCCCCAGAGCATGATCGGGGTCGATTCCGTCAGACCCTGCACGAGCAGCACGACCGTGAAGAGGCTCGGAAGCAGAGTGATCGCCGAATAGTCGCGGTCCGACCTCAGATCCCAGCGCGGGCGGTCGATGGCGAAGAACCACGAACGCCAGAGCAGGCTGAGATAGGCGAGAGCCATGAGGACAACCCCCACCACGCCCAGCTGCATCAGCACGTCGAGCCACATGTTGTGCGCGTGGAACACCGTGATGCCGTGATCCTCGATCCATCCGGCGAAGGCAGGATCGAAGGGAACCCAGGGACTCGAGAACCCGTTGCCGAAGATCGGATGCTCCGCGGCGCGCGCGAGGACCTTGTCCCAGATCTTGTCGGAGCGCCCGGTGAGGTCTGCGCTGCGACCGATGAGGGCGAACAGGGGTTCACGCAGGAGCCAGACGGCGGATCCGATGACCACGGCGCCGCCGATGAACAGCACATACAGTCGTGTTCGTGCGCCCGGAGACGTCGCGCGGCGCATCAGCAGGGCGACGACCAGGACTGCGGCGGCAGCGGCGGCGCACACGTATGCCGTCGCGGATCCGGCCCGGACGAGGAAGTATCCCGCGAGGAGGGCCCAGAGCGCGAGAGTGGTGCGCCAGCGCGTGCGCGCGGCGAACAGCACGCCGAAGGTGAGGATCGCGAACAGGCAGATGATGGCGAGCACGTTCGAATTGCCCACGATGCCCTGGATCCGGCCGCCGTCCACGAGGTTGCCGCGAACCCAGTACCAGTGGGCGTTGGTCTCGCCGTCCGGCCGCACGAAGAAGTTCGGCAGGATCGGAGCGTGGACGACAAGGGCGACCCACAGTTCGAGCGCGAGGGACAGGCCGAGGATCCACTTGAACGCGGAAGCGAGCGCCCGCACGATCTCGTGCCAGGTCAGCACATGGACGATGAAGAGCGCGTTCACCGTGACGGTGGCGAGCAGGACCCAGGTGATGATGGTCGCTCCGCGCCACTGAGACCACGCGACCGAGAGCAGGGCCAGCGTGGTGTACGCGACGGCGGCCCAGGGCAGGCGACGCCACGCGAACGCGGCAGGTCGCCGACGGGCGATCATCGGAACGCCGATGGAGAGCGTCGCGATCAGGAAGACGAGGAGGGTGATGAATGCGCCGATCTCGCCCACGAGGTTGTACACCGCCGAGTGCGCGAAGGTCGCGAACAGCACCAGGCCGATGTACCCGCGCAGCAGAAGATGCCCCGTGGACTCGCGCTCGGGAGCGGCGGGCGGGGCGGCGACCGGGTGCTTCGTGTATTGCGCCATCGCGTTCAGGCTACCGCGCGGAAGTCGGGAGTCACCGATGGGACGGTCGTGGCACGGTGGGTTCCCTGCCAATAGCCTGGTGGCATGCTGCTCAGTCTCTCGAATGCACCCCGTGACTACGCGTGGGGATCCCCGACGCTCCTGGCCGACCTGGAAGGCCGCACCCCCACGGGTGCGCCTGAGGCGGAGGTGTGGTTCGGCGACCACCCGGGAGACCCGTCCGACGTGCAGGGCGGCGGGACGCTGGACGCCGTCACGAGCGGTGCTCTGCCGTACCTGCTCAAGCTCCTCGCGGCCGCATCGCCCCTGTCCATCCAGGTGCACCCGACCGTCGAGCAGGCGAGAGCCGGGTGGGCGAGGGAATCGACGCTCGACGCCACGGACCCGACTCGCAACTACCGCGATGACAACCACAAGCCCGAGCTGATCGTCGCCCTGAGCGAACGGTTCGAATCCCTGAGCGGGCTGCGCCCCGTCGGCGACACCCTGGGTCTGCTGGGGGAGTTGGAGCAGAGCACCGGGGTCGAGGAACTCGCTGATCGTCTCCGCGGTGAGGGCGACGTCCTGCGCGACACGATCGGCTGGCTGCTGTCCGGCGATGCGCGGTCCGTGGTCGACGACGTCGTCGCCTCTGTGAGCGCGGCCGCAGCCTCCGCGTCGGGGGAATGGGCCGAGACGCTCCGCGGTGTGGCGGCGATCGCGGAGACCTATCCGGGAGACCCCGGTGTGGTCGTCGCGCTGCTCATGAACCACGTGGTGCTTCGCAGGGGCGAGGGCATCTTCCTGCGGGCCGGGCTCCTGCATGCCTACATCGCCGGTCTCGGAGTGGAGATCATGGCGGCGAGCGACAACGTCCTGCGCGGCGGTCTCACGCCCAAGCGCATCGATGTGGCCGAGCTGCTCTCGGTCCTCGACACGACGACCGGCGAGGTGCCCGTGCTGCGCCCGACGACGGATGGTGCGATCACGGAGTACCCGGTGCCCGTCGCGGACTTCTCGCTGAGAAGGGTCGAACTCGACGGCCAGGACGTCGTCATCGACGTGGACGGACCGACGATGGTCCTCGCGACGTCCGGTCGCGTCAGGGTGGGCGGTGCGGACGGTGCAGTGCTCGATGTTCCGATCGGCACCGTCGCGTTCGCGTCCGCCGACGAGGTTCGATTGACCGTTGGCGGCCAGGGCGAGGCGTTCGTCGCATCGCCCGGCGATCTCACCTCCGGCCGCTGACTCCTCGGGCGGACGTGCGACACGCCGTACGGAGGTCAAGAACCTTCAAGACCGGATTGAGGGTTTACGATCCGCGACTTGACCGATGGGAATGACACGGGTGTAATTAGTTGAGCACGGCCCGCCGAGGGGGCGGAATTTAGGGGTTGGAGAGCGAGATGACGGGTTACCGTTCAGACGTACCGGAGAACTGGTTCGTCGATCCGATCAACCTCGGTGTTCCCGGGGTACGCAAGGTCGAGACCGACGATGACAATGCTCTCGCATGGCAGAGCGATGCACTGTGCTCGCAGACTGATCCTGAGGCCTTCTTCCCCGAGAAGGGCGGATCGACCCGCGACGCCAAGAGGATCTGCACGTCCTGCGATGTTCGCGGCGAGTGCCTCGAGTACGCGCTCAACAACGACGAGCGCTTCGGAATCTGGGGCGGTCTCTCCGAGCGCGAGCGCCGCAAGCTCAAGCGTCGCGCGAGCTGACCCGGCAGTGATTCGTCCGCGTTCATAGCTTCGCGGCCACGCCGGGTCGGGTCAGCCCCCGATTCCTGTCGCACGCATAGGCTGACCACGTCATGCCAGCCCGAGTTCACGCAATCATCGTCGCGCGCCCCGGTTCCTCCGCCCGCGCGCAGCTGCTCCGCACACTCGATGCGTTGCGCTCCCAGACGACGCCCGCAGCCGCCATCACCCTGGTGATGTGCGGCGACGCGGCGTCGGCTCGCGAGAGCGAGGCCGTGACGAGCACAGTCGAGGGCATCATCCAGGCGCGCGGCAACACCTCATTCGCGGATGCCGTCGAACTCGCCCGACCCCGCATCCTCGAGGGCAGCGCCGTCTGGCTGCTTGCACAGGACACTGCTCCGCACCCGCGAGCGCTCGAGCGCCTGATCGGCACTCTCGAACGATCTCCGTCGGCGGCGATCGTGGCGCCCAAGCTCGTGCAGACCGACAACGACCGCGAGATCGTCTCTCTGGGCGTCAGCATGACGACTCTGGGGCGCTCGGTGGAGCTGGCCGGCGGCGAGCTCGACCAAGGACAGCACGATGCCAGCGACGACGCGCTCGGTGCGGACATCCGCGGCATGCTGATCCGCGGCGAGGTCCGCGATGCGCTGCGTCCGGATCCGGCGCTCGCGGGAGCCGACCTGGGTCTCGACCTCGGAGTCCGTGCCCGCCTCGGCGGCGGACGCGTCGTGCTCGCGCCCTCGGCCCGCGTATCCGTGTCACCGGACGGACCAGGGACACCTCCGACCGCGCGGGGCAGGCGCGCGTTCGCGACCAGACTCGCCCAGCTGCACCGCCGCCTCGCTTATGCCCCGGCGATCTCCGTCCCGCTGCACTGGCTCACTCTGCTTCCTCTCGCGCTCTGGCGATCCATGGCCGACCTGATCGGCAAGAGGCCGGAGGCCGTCGCGCCCGAGTGGGCGGCTGCGGTGACGGCGATGTTCCGCTTCGGCGCGATCGCGCGGTCTCGTTCTCGCATCCGCTCCTTCCGCACCTCGAGCTGGTCGAGCATCGCCCCGCTGCGTGTGAGCAGCTCCGATCTTCGTCGTCGGCTGGATGACGGCCACGGCAGCGAGGGCGGAGCGGTCAGTGAGCTCCGGTTCTTCTCGGGCGGCGGCGCCTGGGCGGTGCTTGGCGCCCTCGTCGTCAGCATCGCGACCTTCACCACGATCCTCGCGTGGCCCGTGCTCGGTGGCGGTGCGCTGCTTCCGCTGCGGTCGACGGTGGGTGCGCTGTGGAATGACGCCGCCTGGGGGCTGCGCGGTCTCGGAGTCGACGTCGTCGGCCCCGCGGACCCCTTCTCCGGAGTGCTCGCTGTGCTCGGCTCTCTCTGGCCGGCCGCCCCGTCGTTCTCCCTCGTGCTCCTCTGGGTGCTGGCGCTGCCCCTCGCCGTGCTCGGCGGCTGGTTCGCGGCCACGCGAGTGACCGATCGTGCGGGTCTGCGCATCTTCGCCGGAATCGTGTGGGCGCTCGCTCCCACCTTCCTCACCGCGCTCGTCGACGGTCGCCCCGCCGCTGTGCTGGTGCACCTCCTCCTGCCCTGGCTCTTCCACGCAGGGGCGGTGGCCCATCGTTCGTGGGGCGCGGCAGGTGCAGCATCGCTCCTCTTCGCCGCGGTCACGGCATGTGCGCCCTCGCTCGCCCCGGCACTCCTCCTGCTGTGGGTCGTGGCGCTCGGCATCACCCTCGCCGGCGCTCGTATCCGCGGAGCCGTCCGCCTGGTCTGGGTGCCGATTCCCGCCGTCGCCCTCTTCGCGCCGCTCGTGGTCTGGCAGCTGAGCCGCGGAGACATCCTCGCGGTGCTCGCGGATCCCGGCTCGATCTGGGCCGGTCCGCAGGCAGCGGCCGATGCCGCAGGCAGACTCGCGTTGGCCAGCGGATTCCCCAGCGGTGACATGGCCGGGTGGGCGACGTGGCTCGGCCTCGAGCTCGCGCCGTGGGTGGGGGTGCTGCTCGCCCCGCTCGCGCTCCTCGCTCTCGCATCAGCGGTCGCCCCGCGCTGGCGAGCCGGAATCACTCTTCTGCTCGTCGCGCTCTGCGGCCTGGCCACCGCGTTCTTGGCCGTGGGAGTCGCCGTGTCCTTCGCCCAAGGGACTCCCGTCGCCATCTGGCCGGGTTCGGGTCTCAGCCTCGCGTGGATCGGCGTCACCGGAGCCGCCCTCGTGACGCTCGACACCGCGGTGACCATGCCACGGGTCCGGGTGCTCAGCGCGGCGGTCGCCGGTCTTGCGATCGCCGTGTGCGCTGTTCCTGCCCTGGCCGCGGTCCACGCGGACGAGTCGGAGCTCCGAGACGGTCCCGCATCGACGCTGCCGGCGTATGTCGCAGCGCAGGCGGGTGCCGACCGTCAGATCGGAACCCTCGTGCTCACCCCGCAGAACGACGGCGGCCTGGCGACCGAGGTGGCGTGGGGCGGAAGCGAGACGCTGAGCGCCCAGACGACGATCCTCTCGACAGCGACGGAGCTGCGCGGCTCCGACCTCACGACGCTCGCGGTCGATCTGCTCTCGGCCAGGGACTTCGATGCGGCTGATGAGCTGGCTCGGACGGGGATCTCGTACGTCCTGCTCGCACAGGTCTCGGGCGAGGAGTCGGACCGTGCTCGCTCTCTGCGCACGGCCGCGGTGACATCGCTCGACCAGCGGGCCGGTTTCGTCCAGGCCGGCTCGACCGACCGTGGTGTGCTCTACAGGCTCGAGGCCGACGCCTCGCCACGGGCTCCGCTCTCGACCGCTCAGCAGGCGACAGCGCGCCTCGTGATCACGGTCCAGCTCGTGCTCGTGCTCGCGGCGCTGCTGCTGTCCGTGCCGACACGTGCGTCGCGGCGAGCAGCCCGCGCCCGCTCGCGCATCGTCGGACGAGCACCGGAAGAGCCGCTCGTGCTTCCTCGGCACCCCGAGGACCGCGACGGCGCCGCAGAACCGCACGGCGATCCCGAGGTCAGTGAGACAGCCGCAACAGCCGACGCCGCGCCCTCGGACGGGCCCGAGCCGGATGCGGCAGTCGAGGCCCAGCCGTCGACCGAACAGGGTGAGGAGGAGCGGCGATGACCCGCAACCGCGCATTCCGGGTGGCGGCGACCGGCGCTCGAGTCCTGACAGGCGCCGTCGTCGCAGGAGCGTGCGTCGTCGGTGTCGTCGTCGGCATCACCGCGCCGTGGCCGACTGTCTCGCACGAGCCCGCTCAGGCGCAGGTGGCGCCCCTTCCGGGTGACACCGTTCTCGTCTGCAACGGTGACCTTCGCGCTGTCGGTCGAGATCCCTCCAACCCGCTCGAGATGGTGTCGGCGGCGTCTCCCCAAGTGACCTCCGAGGGGTCGTCCGGGCGACCGGAGTCGAGTCCCCTGCCTGCGAAGGACCTCGCCGACGGCGGATCCGCGCAACGCCTCGTGGGCCCTGTCGAGGGACGCCAGGCGCCGCTGCTCGGCGCCACGGAGTCGGTCAGCGTGCAGGAGGCGGACCTGTTCGGTCTCGCCGCGGCGCCCTGCCGTCCTGCGGGCATCGAGTCGTGGCTCGTCGGCGGAACGGTCGCCACCGGGACCGAGGACCTGATCGTTCTCACGAACCCCGGGGTCGTGCCCTCCACTGTTTCTCTCGGCGTGTTCGGGTCTGCGCGGGCGTCCAGCACCGTGATCGTCCCCGCGGAGTCTCAGGTCGCGCTCGCGCTGTCATCGATCGCCGCCGGATCGGACTTCCCGATCGTCAAGGTGACCGCGACAGGGTCGCCCGTGCGCGCTGTACTGCAGTCGTCGCTCACCCGGACCCTCGATCCCTCGGGCATCGACCTGCAGGATGCCGTTCCCGCTGCGCAGCGTCAGCCGGTGCTCCCGGGCATCCAGGTCTACGAGAACCAGGGCGACAACGCAGACATGGCGGTTCTGCGGCTGATGTCACCCGAGGTCGATTCCCAGGCCGTCGTGACGGTCAGAGAGGTCGGTGCGTCCACGATCGCCGACGAGTTCACGGTTCCGCTCACCGCCGACGCGCCCACCGAGCTGTCGCTCTCCGCGCTGTCGCCGGGTGACTACACGATGAGCATCGAATCGGACAACCCTGTGCTCGCCGCGGTGCGGCAGCAGGATGTCGCCGGGCCGCAGGACGATTTCGCCTGGGTCACGCCGGCGCCGGAGCTCGAGGATGACGTGTACGTCGCCGTTCCTGCCGGGCCGACGCCTCGCCTCGTGCTCGCCAACGACGAGGATTCCGATGCGACGGTGCAGGTCGCATCGACATCGGGCGGAGAGCCCGTCGAGGTCACTGTCCCCGCCCACTCGTCGGCGTCGGTCGATGTGACGCCGCGCACGGTGTATGCGCTGTCGACCTCGGCGCCGGTGCATGCCTCCGTCACGATGAGCGCGCCCGGAGCGCTCGCGGTCTGGCCGGTATGGCCGGCTGCGGGAGCGCAGCAGAGCATCACCGTCTACCCGTGACCTGCGGACCGGCGAGGACGGTCTCTGAGCTCAGTGTTCGTGGCCGCCGAGGTCCCAGGGCTCGCGGCCGACGTACTCGGCCGCAGCTCTGAACACGGCGCTCTCGATCGCCATCCTGCGGTGGGCGGAGTCGTCGTGTCCCGGCGGCAGCAGCCGTTCGATGGGAAGCCGGAAGAGCACGATGCGCGCCTTCTCGTGATCGAGGTACCAGCGCGGGACCTCGTCTGCGGCCTCGAACGCGGGCATGGCGCCGATCTCGAACCGCACCTCCTGCAGTTCGGGCCAGGTTCCTCGAAGGAACTCCACCGCAGTGCCGACGGTCAGATCGAACCGGTCGATGCGCCCGTCGAGAGGGGCGAGTGGAGGGCGCACGACCTCGCTGCGTCCGAGCCGACCGTGGCGCCCGTGTCTGGCCCCGCGGCGGGGTGCGTCAGAGGTGCGGGAGCGACGGGGCATAGCGAAAGTCTAGGCCGAGTCCGACGGGCGCGGCGGCGCGGCATCCGCTCATCCGATGAACCTCGACGTAGCCTGGCGTGAATGGACGGAAGACTCTGCTCGAAGGTCGGCTGCGCGCGCGAGGCCGTGGCCACTCTCACCTACGACTACGGCGATCAGATGGCCGCGCTCGGGCCCCTGGGGATGGCGCGCCACCCGAACGCGCATGATCTGTGCGCACAGCATGCGGACCGCCTGTCCGTTCCCGCCGGATGGCTCGTCGTCCGGCACGAGGCGCTTCGCGCCTGATATACCGTCCGCATCGCCGACGGGGACACGCCGCCTCGGGGCGGGTGGGTCATCGACGCATGCCGATACGCTGACCGCGGATGCGCCAGGGCGGCGCCGCCGGAAAGGCAGCCGTGATCGTCTGGCGACGCTGGATCTTCCCTCTTCTTCTCGTTCTCGTCTTCGGCGCGTGCGCCGCGGCTCTCGTGAAGATCGCGTTCTTCCCGGACGCCACAGAGGCGATGGTCAGCCCCGAGTCGTCGATCGTCGATCCCGTCATCCCGGTCGAACGGGGCTCGGTGGTGAACGCTCTCACCCTGAGCGGCAACGTCGCACGCGATGACGCGTTCCCGGTGCGGTCGGAGATCACCGGAACGGTCATCGCGGTGCATGTCCCCGACGGGGCGACCGTCGCGGCGGGGCAGAAGCTCTTCACGATCAGGCAGGACGAGCCCAAGAAGGATGTGGACGTCGTCGCGCCGGAGGCCGGCGACGTCTCGGAGATCGCTCTCGTGAAGGGTCAGGCGACATCCACCGGAACCGAGATCTTCACGCTCACGCCCGCGCGCTACCACCTGCTCGCGACCGTCGAGCCGGTCCAGCTGTACCGCCTGGTGAATGCGCCGGCCGACGCATCGGTGACGATCACCGGGGGGCCCGCGCCGTTCGTGTGCACAGGAGTGCGGGTGCAGGTGAGCGCCGAGGGCACAGCGAGCGTGCGATGCGCGGTGCCCGGTGACCAGGTCGTCTTCGCCGGTCTGCCGGCGACGATGGATCTGGCGCTCGGGCAGGTGGACGACGCCCTGGTGGTGCCGGTCACCGCTGTGCAGGGTGGCGCGGGCACGGGCAACGTCTGGGTCGATGCCGGCGACGGCGCTGAACCGGAAGAGCGAGCGGTCGAGCTCGGCGTGAGTGACGGGGCCATGGTCGAGGTGGTCTCCGGCCTCGAAGAGGGGGAGTCGATCCGCCAGTTCGTCCCCGGCTTCGTCGCCCCGGTCGAGGAGGTCTGCTACGAGGTGGCTCCCGGAGTCGAGCAGTGCGACAGCGGGGTCAGCTGGTGACTCTCGTCGCGCTGAGCGATGTGACGAAGAGCGTGCGGCTCGCTGACGACTCGGAGCTGGAGATCCTGCGAGGGATCACGCTCGAGGTCAGTGCGGGTGATCACGTCTCGATCGTCGGCAGGTCGGGCTCCGGGAAGTCGACGCTGCTCAACATCCTCGGGATGCTCGACGCTCCGACCACCGGCTCCGTGTCGTTCGAGGATCGCGAAGTGCGTCGGATGCGGTCGGGGCGGCTGGACCGGCTGCGCGGCGACAACGTCGGCTTCGTGTTCCAACAGTTCAATCTGCTCCCGGGGCGCACCGCGCTCGACAATGTGATGATGCCACTCGGCCATGCGCGCGGTCGGCTGTTCTGGAACAGGAGGCAGATCGCCGCTGACATGCTCGAGAGAGTCGGCCTCGGTCATCGCATCGAGCAGATCGCCGATCGACTCTCGGGAGGAGAGCAGCAGCGGGTCGCGATCGCGAGGGCCCTCGTGCGCAGGCCCGTGCTGATCCTCGCGGACGAGCCGACCGGCGCACTCGACATCGACACGGGCGCGTCCGTCATGTCGCTGCTCGACGAGGTCGCGACCGAGACCGACGCGGCACTCGTGACCATCACGCACGACCTCCATGTGGCCGCCCGTGCCCGACGGCACTACCGACTCGACGCCGGGGTCCTCGAGCCTGCGGATCTCAGCCGCGCCTTCGAAGCCTCGACCCTCGCGGCGTCCGTTCCCTCCGCATCCGTTCCCTCTTCATCCGTCCCGTCCGCATCCGCACCGGCGGCTGCGTCCACCGGGGCCGAGATGCCGACACCCGACAGAATGCCGGCCATGCCGTACTCGCGTCGCGGAGCCGCGTCATGACCGGCATCCTCGGAGCGCTGTCGGATGCGTGGGCGGAGATCCGCGTCCACAAGCTGCGTGTGCTGCTCAGCCTGATCGGCATCGCGGTCTCGGTGGCAGCCCTCACCGGGGTCGTCGCCGTCTCGGAATATCAGCGTCAGTTCCAGGCGGAGCAGTCGGATCGCTGGGGAGGCAGGGCGGCGACCCTGGTCGTCACGATCAGCAGCGACGACGGGGCGCCGGTCGACTTCGACGCCTTCGATGAGAGGTTCACGCGCGTCACCGAGCGGTTCGAGTTCAGCCACACGGCCCGGATCGCGCAGGGCATGGTCGTTCCGGTGCAGCTGCCGGACGGCATCGTCGATGTCAACTCACGATTGATCGATCCGCTCTACTCCGAGATCCACCGCGAGCAGCTGCTCGTGGGCCGATGGATGCGGGATGCGGATGCCGACGCACTCTCCCCGCCCGTCGTGATCACGGAGGCGCTGTGGGATCGCATCGGTCGCACGCCCGTCGCGGAGCATCCGATTCTCACGCTCGCGGGGCCTGCGGGTGGCACTTATCAGGTCGTGGGTGTCGTGCCTCGCCAGGGGTTCGGAGACGAGGAGCTTCGGGTCGACATCCTCTACGACGCGTATCGTGCCCGCGTCGATGCTCTGCCGGAGGGCGCCTGGCCGCAGTACGAGGTCTGGCTCGGACAGGAGCAGGTCGACGAGATCGCACCCGTGCTCGCCATGGATCTTCGCGCAGGGCTCCCGGACGGGCAGACGGTGTCGGTCAGCCGGTCGGACTGGGCCGCCCAGCCCGGTGCGCTGGATGCGCAGGCGACGTTCGAGATGGTCACCGGCGGCATCGCTGCCGTGATCCTCGCGCTGGGAGCTCTGAGTCTGATCAACATCCAGCTCGTCGCGATGCGGCAGCGAGTGCGTGAGATCGGCGTACGTCGCGCATTCGGCGCCACCTCGGGCCGAGTCTTCTTCTCGGTCTTCCTCGAGAGCCTCGTCGCGACGACGGTGGCGGGGCTCGTCGGCATCGCGATCGTCGTCGCGGTGCTCCGTTCGGACTGGGTCGTCACCTCGCTGTTCTACGGGATCCAGGACGTGCCGCCGTTCCCGATGCGCGCGGCCTTCGTGGGGCTCGCCGCGTCGATTCTGGTGGGCGCCGTCGCCGGCTTCATCCCTGCACTGGTCGCCCTTCGCGTCAAGGTGATCGACGCGATCCGATTCTGACGGCGCCGGGGTTCGCGAAGAGACCGGTGTGCTCAGGCCCCGACGCGTCGACCGGTGAGCTTCTCCGCTCGGCGGTCGGCGTTCTCCAGCGCTCTGCGCTCCCGCTCGCGCCGCAGCACGGTGATGCCGATGAGCGCAACCTCCGGGGCGGCCTGAGGCAGAGGCGAGACGAACGGCGATGCCTCGGTCAGGAGATCCTGCGCCACTCGGGCGCGAGCTGACGGGACCATCCGCTGAGCGCTCTGCAGGAACTGCGAGATGCGGCGCGCGAGACGGTCGGGGAGGCGCGCGACATCGGCGATCTGCGCCCAGCCGGCGAGCATCGGCGGCAGCACGGGGACGCTCGGGATCAGCTTCGGCGTGCGCACGCGCTGGCTGTAGGTGCCGGCGACCATGTCTCCCAGCCGCTGCGAGCGGGCGCTGAACGCTCCGGCGAGCACCGCGATGCTGCCCAGCGTCATGTAGATCTCGAGGACGCCGAGGAGTGCCCTGATGAACGCATGGCGGAAACCGGTCGCGCCACCGTCGAGTCGCACGATCCGACCCCCGACGGCGAGCTTGCCCAGGCTGCGGCCCTTGAGGGCGACCTCCATGGTGATCGGCAGCACCACGAAGCTGATCACGATCGAGGCGATCAAGGCGATCGTGTCTGTCGCCTGGGTCAGGACGCCGATGTCGAGGAGCCAGATCCGCAGGAAGATCGTCGACAGGAACACAGCGAGCCCGACCAGGAGGTCGATGATCGCGCCCGCGGCTCGCAACACGAAGCCGATCGGCTGCACGTCGATCGCGACGGCCTCGCCCGAGAGGACCTCGTCGGATGCATCGAGCGCGGCGGACATGAGTACAGTAAATCAGGTGGATGCCGATGCGCTGACAGATGCACGCCGCGCCGAGTGGGAACGGCTCGACCAGCTGAGCCGTGCTCGGCTCGACGGCGCGGGCGTCGACGAGCTGATCGTCCGCTACCGCGCGGCGTCCGCGGATCTCGCTGAGCTCAAGACCTCGGTGGGGGAGTCACCTCAAGGTGCGTACCTCTCGACGATCCTCGTGCGCGCGCGGCTGCGACTCACCGGGGCGTCCGACAGCATCCTCACCCAGACCGGCCGATTCTTCTCGCTGCAGCTGCCCGCCGCGCTCTATCGACTGCGCTGGACGACGCTCGTGATCGCGGCGTCATTCATCGCGATCGTCGTCGGGACCGCGACATGGATCTCCTCAGATCCGGCACTCCTCGCGACCCTCGGCCCGCCGGACCTGCTGGAGCAGTACGCCGACGAGAGCTTCACCGGCTATTACACCGAGAACCCGGCCGCGGTGTTCATGGGCATGGTCTGGTGGAACAACGCCTGGATCGCCCTGCAATGCGTGCTGTTCGGCATCACCGGCATCTGGCCGATCAACGTCCTCGTGCAGAACGCGATGGGGCTGGGCGTGTCGGGCGCCGTCATGGCCGCACACGACCAGGTCGATGTGATGATCCTCTACATCCTCCCGCACGGACTCCTGGAGATGACGTCGATCTTCGTCGCGGCTGCGGCGGGTCTGCACCTGTTCTGGTCGTGGGTCGCGCCGGGACACCGTTCGAGAGGCGAGTCACTCGCGTCCGAGGGACGCTCGCTCGCGACAGTGGCGATCGGACTCGTCTTCGCGCTGTTCGTGTCCGGGCTGATCGAGGGATTCGTGACGGGGTGGGCGCTGCCCTGGCCGGTCAAGATCGGCATCGGCGTCGCCGCCCTCGCCGCGTTCCTCATCTATATGCTCGTGATCGGCGGTCGAGCGTATCGCCGCGGCGAGACCGGAGACCTCGTCGAGTACGAGGCAGGTACGCCCAGGCTCCTGGCCGGCTGACTCTCCGCGTTCAGAGGCGCCCGGCGGCCTTCAGCTCCAGGTACCGGTCTGCGATCCTCGGAGGCAGCGACTCGGGGTCAGCGGCGATCGCCTCGCCTCCCGCGCGGCGCACCGCGTCGGCCACGTTCTCCGCGTCGCGCATCGTGCGTTCGGCCGCCGCAGCGAGGTAGATCTCCTCTCGAGATCCGCGCCGCGTCGTGAGATCCGCGATGCCGTCGTCGGTGACCGAACCGACGAGGATCGATGTCGACCTGCTCGCGTCGGGAAACGCACCGAGGAATCCGCGAGCCGACTCGGCCGCATCCTGAGCGGTGAGCACCACGATGAGCGACGGACGGGTCGTGAGCGTGCGCACGGCAGCGAAAGCACCCGGCCAGTCGGTGTCGACGAGACGCGCGTGCACCGGAGCCATCGCATCGGTCAGCGCCGGAAGCAGCGCTGTCCCCTCCACACCGGTCACGCGCGCCCGCACGACCCGGTCGTACATGAGCAGATGCACGTGGTCGCCCGCACGCGCGGCGAGGGCCGCGAGCAGAAGAGACGCCTCCAGGGCGGCATCGACCCTCGTGCCGTCGCCGACGCGCGCGGCTGCAGTGCGGCCGGTGTCGATGATGATCACGACGTGGCGGTCGCGCTCCGGTCGCCACGTCCTCAGCATCGTGGTGCCCGCGCGAGCGGTGGCGCGCCAGTCGATCGACCGCACGTCATCCCCTCGGACGTACTCGCGGAGCGAGTCGAACTCGGTGCCCTGACCGCGCACCTGGATGCTCGTGTTCCCGTCGAGCTCCCGCAGACGGGCGAGGCGGGAGGGGAGGTGCTTCCGCGACGAGAAGGCGGGCAGCACCCGGATGGTCCCGCGTACGAGGTGACGGGCCTGCCGGCCGGCGAGGCCGAGCGGACCGAGCGAGCGGATCATCACGAACTCGCTCGCCAGCTCGCCGCGACGTCGTGGCAGCAGGGGGATGGAGACGCGTCGCCGTTCGCCCGGCGGGACGCTGAGTCGCTGACGGGCCTCACCCGCTCCGGCCGTCGGCTGCCAGGCATCGCGGATCAGCGCATGGAGCGTCCGGGGACCCTGATTCTGCAGCGCGACGCTCACGGGGACCTGCTCGCCGATGCGGGTGCGCGTCGGCACGCGCCTGGTCACGACGACGGAGCGGGGGCTCGGAGCCAGCAGCACATCGACGACGATCAGCAGGAAGCAGAGCAGCACCCAGATGCCGAGGGCGGCATAGGGCGGGAAGTCCGCCAGCCCGGCGAGGACGAGCGGGACGATGCCGACGGCGACGGCAAGCGCGAGACGGCCGGTGACGAACACCTAGATCGGCACCCTGGTCTGCTGGACGACGGATGTGAGCACGGCATCCGCGGACACGCCCTCCATCTGGGCGTCCGGACGGAGCTGCAGCCGGTGCCGCCAGACGGGGACGAGCATCGTCTGCACGTGATCCGGCGTGACGGCAGAGGATGCGTTGAGCCACGCCCACGCCTTCGCAGCGGCGAGCAGACCCGTGGAGGCGCGGGGGCTCGCACCGAGCTCGACCGAGGGCGACTCCCTCGTGGCTCTGGCGAGGTCGACGACATAGCCGAGGACGTCATCGGTGACCTCGACGCGTCCTGCCGCATCCTGAGCCGCACGGATCTCGTCCGCGGAGACGGTCGCCTCCACGCCGGTGAGCTCGCGCGGGGAGAAGCCGGAGGCGTGCTTGCGCAGCACGGACACCTCGGCATCCCGCTCCGGCATTCCCACGACCAGCTTCATCAGGAAGCGGTCGAGCTGGGCCTCCGGCAGCGAATACGTGCCCTCGTGCTCGATCGGGTTCTGCGTCGCGGCGACGAGGAACGGGTCGGGCAGAGCTCGGCTGACACCGTCGGCGGACACCTGACGTTCTTCCATCGCCTCGAGCAGGGCGGCCTGGGTCTTCGGAGGCGTGCGGTTGATCTCGTCGGCGAGAAGGATGTTCGTGAACACCGGACCCGCACGGAAGTCGAACTCGCCCGTGCGGGCGTCGTAGACCAGCGAACCGGTGACGTCTCCCGGCATGAGGTCGGGGGTGAACTGCACGCGCTTCGTGTCGAGGCCGAGCGCCCGGGCGAACGAGCGCACGACCAGGGTCTTCGCCACCCCGGGCACGCCCTCGAGCAGCACATGTCCTCGCGCGAGCAGCGACACCAGCAGGCCGGTCACCGTGCCCGCCTGGCCCACGACGGCCTTGTCGACCTCCGTGCGCACGCGGTGCATGGCCTGACGCAGCTCGGCGTCGTTGAAGTTCTCAGCGGTCACGTGGTGTCCTCGGCTTCCGGTCGGATGATGGATGGACGGCGGTTCGGCGGGGGCGGTTCATTCGGATCTCCGCTCCGTGAAGGACGAGGCGTCGACGGCGCTCTCGAGTTCCTGCAGTCGGCGCGCGAGGTCGATCAGTGACGGATCGTCGACGGGTGGCGCGCCCGCGAGCAGCTCGTGCAGCGAGCCACGCGGCACGCGCAGCCGGTCGGCTGCGGCATCCGCGACCTCCTCGGCACTGGCGGTGACAGCGAGGCCGAGCCTGCGCGCCAGGCGGCGCCGGCTCCCGTCACGGATAGCTTCGCCCGCGTGCGCGGCGTCGCCGGCCTTCGCGGTCAGACGTGCGCGACCGTGCATGGTCTCCGAGGCGCGGACCGTCACCGGCAGCGTCTCGGCGACGAGCGGTCCGAAGCGCTGACCGCGCCACAGTGCTGCCGCGACGCCGGCCAGCATGAGCAGCAGGATGGCCGGTGTCACCCATCCCGGGGTGAGCGACCCGAGGGTGTCCTCGGTCTCGCCCTCGATGTCCGTGTCGCCGAAACTGGGCACGTACCAGACGACACGCTCGGTCTGTCCGAGCAGCGCGAGCGCGAGTGCGGCGTTGCCGTCATCCGCGAGATAGGCGTTGCTGAAGAGGCGCGCACCCTCGACGACGACATGCGTGGCTCCGTCGCTCTCATCGATGAGCACGGCCGCCGCGTCGTCGTCGCCGAAGCATCCCTCCACGCCGTCGGCGGGCGTGAACAGCCGATCAGGACGGATCGAGCCGACGTCTGCGAACTCGGGTGCGTCGCAGTCCGCCTGCACCGGGGTGAAATCCGGGGTGGCGTTGTCGCCGATCCTCAAGAGGCTCAGCAGGTGTGTGCTGCTCGACAGGAAGACCACCCGGTCGGCGGGATCGATGAGCTCGGTGATCGCCTCGTCGGAGAGCGTGTACGGATTCGCCATCACGAGCGTGGCGTCGTCATCGAGCGCTTGGCGTGCCTCGGTGCGCGAACGGAAGACCGAGACCTCGACGCCGTTCTCCTGCAGGATCTGCGCGATGGCCATGGCACCCGAGTCGCTCACGCTCTCGGGATCGAGCGAACCCCGCTGATCGGGCATGCGCACACCGACCTGTATCGCGACGAAGACGCCGCCGAGGACGAGCGCCACGATGATCAGCCATCCGAGCAGAGCTCGCGACCGTCGGCCTCGAGGCGCGCGTTCGGCGGTCGACGCGGGGACGTCCTGCTGCTCGGCAACGCTCACGCGGTCACTGCTTCCGGGCGCAGGGCACTGAGCCGGTCATCTGTCGCTGCGAGCTCCGCGTAGCGATCAGCGGTCGCGGGATGCCGCAGATAGCGCACGTCGTCGAAGAACACGGCGGCCTGGCGGACGGGTGTCGTCTCCGCAGGGAACACGACCGAGACCTCGCGCGCGATCGCCTGGGCCGTCGCGCCGGGGGACGGCTCGATGAGGTCGCGCTCGAGGAGCCCTCTCGCCAGCGCGCGGAACCGCAGGACCGTCGCCTCGTCCCAGTCCGCCGCTCGCGCGGCGCGGTCGGCATCCGCACGCAGCTGCGCCGCCGAGCGGTCATCCTCGGCGCCGAGAAGCCCGGCACCCGGCCGACGGATCGCCTGGGAGCGGCGAGGGCGACCCCAGATGATGAGGGCCGCCACAAGAGCGCCGAAGACGATGACGCTGACGACGATGAGCGCAGAGGGCCCGACGCTGGCGCCGTTGTCGGAGCTGAACAGATCGGCGAGGAACCGGCCGATGTCACGCGCGACGAGATCGAACCACGTGGGCTTCGCATCGGCATAGCGCGGGTCGGAGAGCTCCTGCTCGGCCCACTGTCTCGCCTCGTCTCCGTCAGGCACCAGCACATCGTCCAGCGGGCGGATCATGCAGATCCTTCGCTGCCCGCTCCGGGGGCCGCCCAGGTGGAGTCGTCCGCGGGCGCCGAGGATGCCGGGGGAGCGGTGGGCGCCGGTGCCGGCCGATACGCCGGTGGCTGAGGCGGGACGGTCGCAGCCGGCGGCGCGTACGGCGGCTGTGCCGGGGGAGGCTGAGTCGGGTACCCGTACTGCTGCCCGGGGTACGGCTGTGTCGGGTACTGCTGCCCGGGGTACGGCTGTGCCGGGTATGGCTGTGCCGGGTACGGCTGCCCTCCATACGGCTGCGCCTCATAGCCGGCCGGCGTCATCGTCGCCCATTCGGGCACCTGCTTGGGCGGCGGTGCACTCGAGACAGCGCGCGTGGCGTCGACGACGAAGGGGTCGCCGAGCTGTTCCTCCGTCCACCCCAGGTCGCGTCGCTCGACATGACTGATCAGCGCCTGGTCGAGACCCTCGTAGCGCATCCGACTGTCGAGATACACGAGGGTGCCTGCGGTGCTCTGCACCACGAGCGTGATGGCCTGCAGCACGAGGAGCAGGATCTGCGGGGCGAGGAGGGCGAAGACGAACCCCATGATCGCGGCAGTGTCCGCAGAGCCGGTCGGGGCGATGACCGATCCGAGCATCGAGCTCAGCAGCGACACGGGGAGATTCACGAGCTGCATCGCGGCACCCATGATGGCGCCGATCAGGAAGGTGACTCCCCAGGCGATCCAGAAGCGACCGCGGGTGAGTCGCCACGAGCGCACGAGCGCATCGCGGAGCTTCGCGCGCTCGAGGACGAGGATGGACGGTACCAGCAGCAGCTTGGTCGTCAGCCAGACCAGGAGGGGGATCGTCGTGAGCAGGACGAGCAGCACGAGGATGACGACGCCGCCGATGGCCTCAGCGGATCCGCCGAGCCCGCTGGCGACGAAGCCGGCGACGATGACGAAGAGGATGACGATCACACCGAAGATGAAGATGACCGAGAGCGAAGCGAAGGCGGCCAGCCGCCAGAACGACGGGGTCATCTTGCGCCAGAGGGTCTTCAGCGTGGCCTTCACGCCTATTGCGGCGTAGCCGATCTCGGCTGCGACGACGCCCTGCATCAGAGCGGTGAATGCGACGGACGCGAGACCGACGGAGATGCCCGCGACGATGTTCATCGCGATCGTTCCGGCGAACACGGCCTCGAAGTCCGGGGAGGAGGGAGAGAGCGACTCGAGCCGCGTGAACGTCGTGACGAACACGAAGCCCATCACCGTGGCGCTGAGCACCACGACCGCGAGCTGGATCACGACGCCGAAGCCGAAGAGGACCTTGGGGTTGTGGCGCAGTGCGACGAACGACTTGCTCAACAGCATCCCGAACGTCAGCGGATGCAGGGGGATGATGCCCTTCTTCGGGGCAGGGGTCCATGTCTGGCCGCTCACCGGCACTCCCTCCGTCGTGCGCTCCCATCGTGTCACATGACCCGTCGGGCGCGTAGACAGGAGGACCGTGGTACTGAGTGCCATAAGGTAACAGTTATGACCTCACGCATTCTTGTGGTCGACGACGACACCGCGCTCGCCGAGATGATCGGCATCGTGCTGCGCACGGAAGGTTTCGAGCCGGTGTTCTGCGCCGACGGTGCGCGGGCGGTCGACGAGTGGCGCGCACAGCGTCCCGATCTCGTGCTGCTCGACCTGATGCTGCCCGGGATGGACGGCATCGAGATCTGCACGCGCATCCGCGCCGAATCCGGAGTCCCCGTCATCATGCTCACCGCCCGCAGCGACACCGCTGATGTGGTCAGAGGACTCGAGGTCGGAGCCGACGACTACATCGTCAAGCCCTTCAACCCGAAGGAGCTCGTCGCTCGTATCAGAACCCGACTGCGGCCCACGTCGCAGAATGTGGGGGAGCAGCTGCGCGTGGGAGACCTCACCGTCGACGTCGACGCCCATGAGGTGCGCCGCGGCACGGCTCCGATCGCTCTCACGCCCCTGGAGTTTCAACTGCTCGTCGCGCTCGCGTCGAAGCCCCAGCAGGTGTTCTCGAGGGAGATGCTGCTCGAGCAGGTGTGGGGTTACCACTACAAGGCCGATACGCGGCTGGTCAACGTGCACGTGCAGCGTCTGCGGGCGAAGGTCGAACTCGACCCGGACAACCCCAAGATCGTCATGACGGTACGGGGCGTCGGCTACCGTGCCGGGAGCGCGGGCTAGGCCCACGATGGCCGCGACCACAGCGACCACCACGGCGGTCGCTGTCATCCGCGACTGGCGTGGATGGCCGACCGTCGTCCAGGCGTTGTGGCGCAGTTCTCTGCGATTCCGGACGCTCACGATCACGCTTCTGCTGACGTCCACCGCGATCCTGATCACCTGCGTGACGATGGCGCTGGTTATCCAGAACGATCTGTTCGAATCCCGCAAGAACGAGGCGCTCGAAGACGCGGCCCGCTCGGTGAACCAGGCGCAGGCGACCCTGGACGCGACGGCGCTGGGCGATGACCCGGCAGCCCTGCCGGAGCTGTGGGACAGCGTGCAGGAGGACCTCGGACGCAATTCGACGGCCGAAGGTCTCGCCGGATTCCGCATGGAGGTCGACCCCGACGTCCCGCTCAACGGCTTCACCGCCGGGCTGAGCGACAATCTGATCACCTCGGGCCTCAGGAACAGGGTGGTCGAGTTCGACGACTGGCAGTCCTGGCAGTCCGTATCACTCGAGGTCGGCGGCCGAGCTGTCCCCGGGATCATCGTGGGGCAGCAGCTGCGGGTTCCCGAGGCGGGGCCGTTCGAGATCTACTTCGCGTACGACCTCGCGGATGCAGACAACACTCTCACCTTCGTGCAGCGCACCCTGTGGGTCGCCGGCATAGGTCTGGTGGCGATCGTCGCCGCGATCTCCTTCATCGTTCTCCGCACCGTGTCGACGCCTATCGTCGAGGCTGCCGAGACGAGCGCGCGTCTGGCCTCGGGCGACCTCGGCGTCCGCATCGACGTGCACGGGGAAGACGAGATCGCGACCCTGGGACGCTCCTTCAACGCCATGGCCGACAGCATCGAATCGCAGATCAAGGAGCTCGGCGAGCTGTCACTCGTGCAGCAGCGCTTCGTGTCAGATGTGTCGCATGAGCTGCGGACTCCGCTCACCACGATCCGCCTCGCCGCCGACATGCTGAACGATCAGCGGGAGGAGTTCGATCCGACGACCGCTCGCACCACCGAGCTCCTGCACACGCAGGTGCAGCGGTTCGAGACGCTGCTGTCGGATCTGCTCGAGATCAGCCGCTATGACGCAGGCTCCGTGCAGCTCGAGCTCGAGGCGACGAGCCTCGCACATCTGGCAGAGGACATCATCGAGCAGATGCGTCCTCTCGCCGATGATCGCGGCAGCGAGCTGAGGCTCGTCGCCCCCGGCGGTTATTCGCCGGTCGACATGGATCCGCGGCGAGTGCGACGAGTCCTGCGCAACCTGATCGGCAATGCGATCGAGCACGGCGAGGGCCGACCGATCGTGGTCACCGTCGACAGCAATCAGCATGCGGTCGCCGCCGGCGTCCGCGACTTCGGGCTCGGCATGGACCCGGCGGATGCCGAGCGGGTGTTCGACCGATTCTGGCGCGCTGATCCCTCCCGCCAGCGCACTCTCGGAGGCACGGGGCTCGGACTGTCGATCGCGCTCGGCGATGCGACTCTCCACGGCGGATCGCTCGCGGTGTGGTCCGAACTCGGCGTCGGGACGAACTTCGTTCTGACCCTGCCTCGCCGTGGCGATGCGACGGATGGGCCTTCGCCCATCCCGATCGAGCCGCAGGAGCCGCTCGCCGAACTCGGCGATGCCACGCAGCCGATCCAGCTCGCCGATGTCCCGGCGGAGCTCTTCGATCGAGGGAGCATCGAATGACCGCGCGGACTCGGCGCGCGCTGCGTGGTCTCGTGATCGCGGCGACCGTGCTCATCCTGTCAGCGTGCACAGGTCTTCCGACCAGCGGAGACGCACAGCCGGGAAAGCCTCTCGGGGCGTCCCCCGAGGGGCAGGACTTCCTCCCGCTCGCTTCGGGTCCGGTGGACGGCGCGGGGCCTGCGGCGATCGTCGAAGGCTTCATGGAGGCCGCGATCACCCCGGCCGACAACTGGAACACCGCTCGCAGCTTTCTCACCCCGGAGCTCGCATCGACCTGGCGTCCGAACACCGGCGTGTCGATCGATGTGAGCTCGGCGACTCGCTCGTTCAGCTCGAATGTCGACGAAGACGACGATGCCGATGACGGCGACACGGCCGACGTGAGGGTCGCCTTCGATCAGGTCGCCAGCGTCGACGCAACCGGAGCGTACTCCGAGGCGTTCGGCGCCTCGAACTCGGCCTTCGTGGTCGAACTCACAGACGGCCAGTGGCGGATCGCCGAGGCGCCGGACGGCGTGGTGATCGACGAATCCAGGTTCTCGCGCGTGTACGACGACTACGCGCTGCAGTACTTCGATCAGACGTGGGAACGACTCGTGCCCGATGTGCGCTGGTTCCCTCGACGCGCCACGGTGGCGACGACCATCGCGCAGTCGCTGATCGGCGGCGCGCCCAGCCCCTGGCTCGATCCGGCCGTGCAGAGCGCGTTCCCGCAGGAGGTGCAGCTCGCACGGGACTCCGTGCCGATCGACCCCGACCAGATCGCCGACGTCGCCCTGAACCGGGCGGCGCTGGGCCTCGACCCGACCACCCTCGCGCGCATGCGCACTCAGCTCCAGGCGACCCTGACCGCCGGGGGCGTGCAGATCGACCAGGTGCGCTTCACGGTCGACGGCCGCACACTGGAGGCCGGGGTCGTCGAGGTCGTGACGGACAAGGCCGATCCGGGCAGCCTCGTGCTGAAGGACGGGACTTTCGGCATGCTGGTCGGTGGAGAGATCACGCCGATCCCCGGCGTCTCCGACCAGATCGTGAACGCGGGTCAGCCCGTCACAGCGGTCGACGTGTCGGTCGACAGCTCCCACGCGGCCGTGCAGCTCACCGACGGGCACGTGTGGCTCGCAGGTGAAGGCAGCTTCAACGAGCTGGACGACCGCCCATCGCTGGTGCGGCCGTCCATGGATCCCTACGACTACACGTGGTCGGTCCCGTCTAACGCACCGGCGGCTCTGCAGGCGATCGGCAGCGATGTCGCCCCTCAGAGCATCGCGGGCGCGTGGCCGGAGGCCTCCTCCGTATCCGCCATCCGCGTCTCGGCGGATGGGGCCCGCGTCGCCGCGGCCGTCGTGATCGGGGGCGAGCGCTGGATCGTCGTGTCATCGGTGATCCGCGATGAGGCCGGGCTTCCGACCGAGCTCGGGCCCACCGAGCCGCTGGCGCAGCTCGACGGCGGCGCCATCGGCCTCGTCTGGCTGGGCGCGGATCGTCTCGGACTGCTGACGGATCCCGCAGACCGGATGGTCGTCACGCAGGTGGTCGGAGGGCCTGGCACGTCAGAGGTGGCTCCGACCGGCGCGGTGTCCCTGGCGGGTGCGCGCGCAGCCACCGGTCTGCGAGTGCTGGGCGCGGACGGCGCCGTGTTCGCCCGTGCGGGCTCGGCATGGAGCGAGTCGATCAGCGGAGTCTCACTTCTCGCGACGCGTGCGGGGCACTGAGCGCGACTGTCCCTGCACGGCCGTCCGACATCGACTGACAGTCCATGACGGCCGCGTTCCGCGCAGCCTCTGCAGCCCCGGCGCCGGATTGTTGCGAGAGCATCGACGGATGTCACCGCACCCACCGGCCCGCGCCGTAGGACTCGAGATACTCGCCCTTCTGCTCGCGGCGACCTGCGCGGGGTGCGACCGGCCCGAGACGCTGCTCTGCGGCTCGTGCCGACAGAGCATCCGACCGGAGCCGCTCGTCCGCCGCACGCCCGCCGGACTGGAGGTCCGCGCGGCGATGCCCTTCGAGTCGGTCGCGGCGCGATGCATCCGCAGGATGAAGGACGACGGCGAGACGGTGCTCGCTCGCCCGCCGGACTGGAGGTCCGCGCGGCGATGCCCTTCGAGTCGGTCGCGGCGCGATGCATCCGCAGGATGAAGGACGACGGCGAGACGGTGCTCGCTCGCCCGCTCGGATCGGCGCTGGGGGAGGTGGTCGACGTGCTCGAGGCGCGCCCGGATGCTGATCGGCCGCTCCACCTCGTGCCGATCCCGACATCGGTGGCCGCCTTTCGACGGCGCGGCTACCGGGTGCCCGAGCTGCTGATCCGGCGGGCGGGTCGGCTTCCCGACCGGTTGCTCGTTCTGCGGGGTCGGCGCACGGATCAGCGAGGCCTCGATTCCGTGAGCCGAGCGGAGAACGTCCGCGGAAGCATGCGAGCGCGACGTGTGCTCGAGGGGGAGACCGTCGTGCTCGTCGACGACGTGGTCACGACGGGTGCGACGTTCGATGAGGCGGCTCGCGCGCTGACAGACGCGGGCGCCCATGTCCTGGCAGCGGTCGCGCTCGCCGCCACGCCGCGTCACAGCGAACGGAATGTGAACGCATCGGGGACACGCAGCAACTGACCCGTGACATCCGAGGTCAGGCCGACTACCGTGGGGGGTCACAAGGCGACCACGGTCCGCCCTTGGCCGGGAGGACCGGGACAAGGAGGCAGCAATGGAAACGAGCATCGTTGGCGTCGGGGTGGGTATCACCGATCGATTCCGAGCCGTTGTCGAAGAGAAGATCGCCAAGATCCAGACGTTCGCGTCCCGTGCGCAACGGCTGGATGTCAAGGTCACCCACCGGGTGTACCGCAACGGTCACGTGCCGGACGAGACCGTGGAGCTCACGCTCGTCAGCAAGGGCCCCGTCGTGCGCGCTGAAGCCACGGACGGAGACAAGTTCGTCGCACTCGACATGGCCGTCGACAAGATGGCCGAGCAGCTTCGTCGAGCGAAGGAGAAGCGAGTCGACGGACGCCAGCACCCGCGTGGGGCGCACTTCGAGAAGGAGAGCGGAGCGCTGGAGGGCATCGATGTCCAGCCGGCATCCGTGGACGTCCTGCGGGCCGTCGCGACCGGCAACGTGCCGATCCAGAACGAGGACGACGAAGTCTACTCGCCGGTGGTCATCCGCACCAAGAACTTCGGAGCGGAATGGATGACCGTCGAAGAGGCCGTCGACCGGATGGAGTTGGTCGGGCACGATTTCTTCCTGTTCGTGGACGTGCGCACCGACCACCCGAGCGTCGTCTACCGACGCAAGGGCTGGGATTACGGTGTGATCGCTCTCGAGACGCAGGCTCCGCCCACTGAGGCGCTCGCCTCCTGAGGCTGAGACGACGACGGCCCGGCTCCAGAGGGAGCCGGGCCGTCGTCGCGTTGTGCGACCGCGTCAGTCGAAGATGCCGTCGAGAATGCTGCCGATGACGAGGCCGCCGAGGATGCCCGAGGCGACGTCGCCGCCACCGCCGCGTCGGCCGCCGCCGCTCCAGCCGCCGCCGCCCCAGCCGTTTCCGCCGCCCCAGCCCTGATCCTGCGGCCGTGAGGAATCGATGTCGCGCTGGGCGAGCTGCAGGGCCTCAGAAGCCAGGTGTGCGACGCGTCGTGCACTGGCCAGAGCCTCGTCGCGCGTCTCTTCCGCCGGAAGCAGATCCGACAGATCGACCCGCAGCCTCTCGGCCTCGGCGAGGCGCGTGCGCGCGTCGGCGCCGATCCAGCCGCGGTGCCCGGCGATGAGTCCGCGGGCGACGCCGAGCTGGCGGTCGGCATCATCGATCGCATGCTGCACCTGCTGGATGCTGGGCAGCGGGTGCGCCTCGCGATGCCGAGCGGTGGCGATCGCGTCGTCGAGAGCCGTGTTCGCGTCGCGCAGCTGCGACAGCTCTGCGAAGGGATCCCCGGGGGTGCCCGCGGGCGACAGGGCGCTCAGCGCGTCCTGCAGCGCGGAGACGGCGGCCGCGACGGCCGGCACCTGGGGGGCGGTGCGCGCGGCGATGAGGTCGTTGCGTGAATCCGCGACGACCTCGGCAAGGGTCGACTCCGCACGCAGCGCTTCGATCTCGAAGTCCTCCACGGCGTCGAGCAGCGCGGAAGCGCGCCGCGTGGCCTCGGTGGCGGTCTCCAGTGCGAGGTTCGCCTCCTCGTTCTGCTTCGCCGCGCGGCGACGCTCTGAGACGGCCGCGCCGTGCGTTGCGAACGCGATCAGCTGCTCTGCTTCGGCGGCGCTCGCCGTGATCTGGTGCATCGCCGAGTCCGAGTAACGCGCGGAGAGACGCGCGACGGTCTCGTTCGTGTGCGGGATCCGTGCGCTCAGCGCCTCGGCATCGGCACGCACCTGGGCGATGATCTCGGGTGCGCGACGCACCTTCGAGATCGATGCCGCGAGATCCGACGTCTTCTCGTCGAGCAGATCCTGCGCCCAATCGCACAGCTGGATGATCCGCGCGTTGCGGGTGCGGAGCTCCTCAGGCGTGTCGGGAATCTCATCGTGGTTGAGCTGGTGGAGCTGAAATGCCTCGCGCAGATGCGTGCGCACCGCAGCGAGCGCCTTCTTCAGGTCACGAGTCAGCTGCTCCCCGAGTTCGGCCTCCGCGAACGCCAGCTCGTCGGACGTGCTCCTGATGCGCTCGTCCGCCGAGACGAGTGCCTGCTCAGCGCGGCGAGCCAGGTCGGCGTCCTGTGCGGCCAGCTCTTCCTGCTCGCGCTTGCGTCTGCCCCATATTCCAGCCATAGGACTGATCCTAGTTTCCCGGGCGACGCCGCTGGCTGTGCATACGCTTGAGGCGAAACCCGTCAGACGAGTGCCGCCACGTCTGCCCTCGACGGCCTGCCACGTTTGGGTCGATCGGTCGTCAACTCGAGAGCGAGGGCGTGGACAGGGTGCTGGGCGAGCCGGGTCTGCACATGGTCGAGCCAGCGGACCTCGGCCTCCGCCGTGAAGATCATCGAATCGACGACGAGCGACCATGCGAGCCCCTCGGGGCTGTCGTCCTCGCGCGTCGCCCTCGTCGCGATGAGATCTGCGAGATGCTCTTCCGACGCCGCGCGCTGGGCCGCGATGACTCGGGCGGCGTCCGCGCCGGGGAGGGTTGCCGCCACAGCCAGCTTGATGGCGAGCTCGTTGCGCGTCGCCTGGCTTCGTGGCGCGGGAGACGCGAGCCAGCGGTCCACCTCGGACGCGCCGGTGGCCGTGATCTCCCAGTAGACGTGGCCGTGCTCGTCCGCTGCACCGCGAGCGACGAGCCCGTCACGCTCGAGGCGCTCGAGCGTGTTGTAGATCTGACCGACGTTGAGCGGCCATACCGAGCCCGTGCGGCGGTCGAACTCGTGCCGCAACTGGTAGCCGTAGCAGGGGCCCTGAGCGAGGATCGCGAGCAGACTCTGTCGAACCGACATATGGACCTCCCGGTGTCGTGGACCAATATATACATACTCGGAAACGCGTTAGAGGCACGCCATGCAGACGACGTGCAGACGACGTGCAGGTCACGGACCGGTAACATGACAAGGTATGCCTGGCACGCGCCCGACACGCGGCGCCGCCGGAACCATCGACAGGGAGATGACATCTGTGGCCAATCCTCTTGAGAAGCTGCTGCGCGCTGGAGAAGGGCGGGTCATCCGACGCCTGAACCAGGTGGTCAAGGCCGTGAACGCGCTGGAAGAGGACATCTCCAAGCTCACGGACGACGAACTTCGCAACGAGACCACCGAGCTGCGTGAGCGGTTCGCGAAGGGCGAGTCGCTCGATCAGCTCATGCCCGAGGCGTTCGCCGCCGTGCGCGAAGCGGCGAAGCGCACCCTCGGTATGCGCGCGTACGACGTGCAGATCATGGGTGGTGCTGCTCTCCACCTCGGCAACATCGCAGAGATGAAGACCGGTGAGGGCAAGACCCTGGTCGCCACCTTCCCGGCGTACCTCAATGCGATCGCGGGCGAGGGCGTCCACGTGATCACGGTCAACGACTTCCTCGCGAGCTATCAGGCAGAGCTCATGGGGCGCGTGTACCGGGCCCTCGGCATGTCGACGGGAATCATCGTCTCGGGCCAGACCCCGGCTGTGCGCCGCGAGCAGTATGCGTCCGACATCACCTACGGCACGAACAACGAGTTCGGCTTCGACTACCTCCGCGACAACATGGCGTGGCGCAAGGAAGACCTCGTCCAGCGCGAGCACTACTTCGCGATCGTCGACGAGGTCGACTCCATCCTGATCGATGAGGCGCGCACGCCGCTGATCATCTCAGGACCGTCTTCCGGTGAGGCGAACCGCTGGTTCGCGGAGTTCGCGAAGATCGCGCGCACCCTCGAGGCGGGCGTCGACTACGAGGTCGACGAGAAGAAGCGCACCGTCGGCGTTCTCGAACCCGGCATCGAGAAGGTCGAGGACTACCTCGGCATCGACAACCTGTACGAGTCCGCGAACACGCCGCTGATCTCGTTCCTCAACAACTCGATCAAGGCCCTCGCCCTGTTCAAGAAGGACACCGACTACGTCGTCATGAACGACGAGGTCATGATCGTCGACGAGCACACCGGTCGCATCCTGGTCGGACGTCGCTACAACGAGGGCATCCACCAGGCCATCGAGGCGAAGGAGGCCGTGCCGGTCAAGGCCGAGAACCAGACTCTCGCCACGGTCACGCTTCAGAACTACTTCCGCCTGTACGACAAGCTCGCCGGCATGACCGGTACAGCCGAGACCGAGGCGGCCGAGTTCATGTCGACCTACAAGCTCGGTGTCATCCCGATCCCGACGAACCGTCCGATGATCCGCAAGGACCAGTCCGACCTCGTCTACAAGAACGAGACCGCCAAATTCGCGCAGGTGGTCGAGGACATCGCCGAGCGTCACGCGCAGGGGCAGCCGGTGCTCGTGGGCACCGTGAGCGTCGAGAAGAGCGAGTACCTGTCGCGGCTCCTCGCGAAGAAGGGCGTCAAGCACGAGGTCCTCAACGCGAAGAACCACGCGCGCGAGGCCGAGATCGTCGCACGCGCAGGGCGCCTCGGCGCCGTGACCGTCGCCACCAACATGGCCGGTCGTGGAACCGACATCATGCTCGGCGGCAACGCCGAGTTCCTCGCCGTGCAGGAGCTCAAGGGCAAGGGACTCGACCCCGTCGAGACGCCCGAGGAGTACGAGATCGCGTGGGACGAGACGTACGAGGCGATGAAGTCCATCGTGTCCGAAGAGGCCGAGAAGGTCATCGAGGCCGGTGGGCTCTATGTCCTGGGCACGGAGCGCCACGAGTCGCGCCGCATCGACAACCAGCTGCGCGGTCGCTCGGGCCGTCAGGGCGACCCTGGTGAGAGCCGTTTCTATCTGAGCCTCACCGACGATCTCATGCGCCTGTTCCAGTCGGGCGCCGCCGAGGCGATCCTCGCGCGCACCAACTTCCCCGACGACGTCCCGATCGAGTCGGGCCTGGTGTCGCGGGCGATCCGCAGCGCGCAGTCGCAGGTCGAGTCGCGCAACGCCGAGATGCGCAAGAACGTCCTCAAGTACGACGACGTCCTGAACCGTCAGCGCGAGGCGATCTACGCCGACCGCCGCCACATCCTGCAGGGCGATGACATCGCCGACCGCGTCCAGCACTTCATCGAGGACGCGATCAGTGGAGTGGTGCGCGATCACACCGGCGAGGGTCACAACGAGAGCTGGGACTTCGACGCACTCTGGACCGAGCTCAAGACGCTGTACCCGGTGAGCGTGACCATCGACGAGGTCGTGTCCGAGGCTGCCGGCCGCAAGGGTGGCATCACCGCAGAGGGTCTGACCCGCGAGCTGCTGTCGGACGCGAAGATCGCATACGAGACTCGTGAGGAGTCGCTCGGAGAAGCGGCGACGCGTGAGCTCGAACGACGCGTGGTGCTGCAGGTGCTCGATCGCCGCTGGCGCGATCACCTCTACGAGATGGACTACCTCAAGGACGGCATCGGTCTCCGTGCGATGGCGCAACGCGACCCGCTCATCGAGTACCAGCGCGAGGGCTACGCGATGTTCCAGTCGATGATGGGGCAGATCAAGGAGGAGTCGGTCGGCTACCTCTACAATCTCGAGGTCGAGGTGCGTCGGGCGGGCGATTCGCAGACGGCCGAGGTCGAGGCGAAGGGCCTCGCCGAAGACGGTGGAGACCAGCGGCTCGAGTACTCCGCCGCGAACGACGCCGGCGAGGTCGAGGTCCGCAACGACCGCGGTCAGGTTCAGCAGGCCGCGACCGAGAAGCTTCGTCAGGCAGCGGCCGCGCGCCAGGTGCCCGCCGAGGAGGCCGAGTCGGCTGAGGCTCCGCGCGGCGCGTTCGGGCAGCGCACCGAGGGCTCGGCAGCTCCCGCGGGCAACCGCGAGCAGCGGCGGGCGCAGGGCAAGAAGAAGAAGTAGCAGAGCGCAGGACGAGGGGCCGGTCCGTGGGGATCGGCCCCTCGTCGCGTCATTGTAGGCTTGCTCAATGACACCAACGCGCCACTTCGACCAGTCGTCGAAGCTCAAGAACGTCCTGTACGAGATCCGTGGAAACACGCTCGTCGAGGCGGCGCGGCTCGAGGCCGAGGGACATCGGATCCTCAAGCTCAACACGGGCAACCCCGCCATCTTCGGCTTCGAGGCACCCCACCAGATCGTGCACGACATGCTGGCCGCGCTTCCGACCGCCCACGGGTACAGCGACAGCAAGGGGATCATCTCGGCACGGCGAGCAGTCGTCAGCCGGTACGAGGAGATCCCCGGGTTCCCGCGATTCGATCCCGAGGATGTCTTCCTCGGCAACGGCGTCTCCGAGCTCATCACGATGACGATGCAGGCTCTTCTCGACGAGGGCGATGAGGTGCTCATTCCGGCACCCGACTACCCGCTGTGGACCGCCATGACGAGTCTCGCTGACGGCACCCCGGTCCATTACCTGTGCGATGAGGACAACGGATGGCAGCCCGACCTCGAGGACATCCGATCCAAGATCACTCCGCGCACCAAGGCTCTCGTCATCATCAACCCCAACAACCCGACCGGCGTGGTCTACTCACGCGAAGTTCTCGAGGGCATGGTGCAGATCGCCCGTGAGAACCAGCTGCTGCTGCTTTCCGACGAGATCTACGATCGCATCCTGTTCGATGATGCGGTGCACATCCCGACGGCGACCCTGGCGCCGGACCTGCTGTGTCTGACGTTCAACGGGCTCTCGAAGACCTACCGGGTCGCCGGCTTCCGGTCCGGGTGGCTCGTGATCACCGGGCCGCAGGACCACGCGAAGGGGTTCCTCGAGGGGATCAACCTGCTCGCCTCGACGCGTCTCTGCCCGAACGTCCCCGCCCAGTACGCGGTTCAGGCGGCTCTCGGGGGAGTGCAGTCCATCGACTCGCTGATCGCGCCGACCGGGCGCCTGCATGAGCAGCGTGACATCGCCTGGAAGGGACTCGAATCAATCCCCGGTGTCTCGTGCGTCAAGCCCGTCGGCGCGTTGTACGCCTTCCCGCGTCTGGACCCGAACGTCCACGAGATCAGGGACGACGCGAAGCTGGTCTACGACCTGCTGGTCTCCGAACACATCCTCCTCGTGCAGGGAACCGGCTTCAACTGGCCGACCCCCGACCACCTCCGACTCGTCACGCTCCCCGAGCCCCGCGTGCTCGCAGAAGCCGTCGAGCGCCTCGGGAACTTCCTCTCGAGCTACCGCCAGTAGGCGGCTCTGCTGATGTGGAGACGAGAGTCTCCACGACGCGGCGCACGCCGGCGACGAGGGACGAGCGCGGAGTGAGGTCCGCCATCGGTCGCGCGTGCAGGAGTGCGGCGTCGGCGGCCCGCTGATCGAAAGGGAGGAACGCGACGTCCGTGATGCCGGCGAACCTTTCGAGCGTGCGCCGGATCTGACCTCGGGCATCCACGCCCAGGGGGCCGGGGCGCACGCGGTTCACCACCACTCTGATGGGCGTCCGGGTCGTGAGCCGTCGTAGCTCGGCATGCTCCCTGATGAACCTGCTCATGCCGAGCGGGTCGGCCGCCGCGATGGCGATGATCACGTCTGCCTCCTGCAGCGCGGCAACTGTGGCTGCGTGGCGACGCGGGCCGGCGAGGTCGTACGTCGCCTCATCGTCGGCGTCGAAGGCGCTCGCGACGTCGACGACGGTCTCCTCTGCCCAGCT
The DNA here is from genome assembly GCF_030209555.1 of Microbacterium sp. LMC-P-041. Taxonomy (NCBI): domain Bacteria; kingdom Bacillati; phylum Actinomycetota; class Actinomycetes; order Micrococcales; family Microbacteriaceae; genus Microbacterium; species Microbacterium sp. LMC-P-041. The sequence goes on along the minus strand of NZ_JARVRV010000001.1, from coordinate 445,507 downwards.
GCGGCATGCGCGCAGCGTCGCCTCCAATCGACGTGCGCCGAGTTCCGGCCAGCGCCCAGGGCGATTGATGCCCCCGAGGACCTCGATCTCTCCTGCGCTCGTGTCGAGGACGGTCGCCAGCCGTGTGAGTTCTGCCGAGTCGAGTGCGCCGAGTTCTGCCCGACGGCACGCGGCGGCGATCCCGGGTGCATCATCGCTGAGTCCCAGCAGCAGCGCGAGGGAGGGAGCGACGGTGTCGGCATCCACCAGGGCAGTGCGGCGTCCTGCCCTGGACAGCTCGACGGCGAGCTGGATCGCGACGGTCGATCGTCCCGGCGCACCGGACGGACCCCAGACCACCGTGACACGACGCGGAGATTGCGCGATTCGCTCGACGGAGCCCGCAAGGTCGGCGGTGAGCGCTGCAGCGATCTCCCAGCCGCGCGCTTCTGCCGGGAGTGCGGCCGCGAGGCCGTAGCGCCCGAGCAGTCTGCTGTCGCCGTCGCCGAGCGGCAGGATCCGCACTCCTGCCCTGTCGCACTCGGCGACCAGCGCGGGCGTCAGCACCGCGCGGCTGGCGGGAACGATGACGGCATCGACGTCGTCGGGCAGGGGCAGGATCCTGCTCGGCGCGACGACGGAAACCACGCTGATGCCTTCGAGCTCGAGTTCGTCGGCCAGGGTGCGTGCACGGAAATCGGGTAGGGCGATCACGACCGACGTCACGAGGTCGAGCCGATCGGCACGACGGACAGGACAGAGCCGCCGGTGATCGCGGACAGCACATCGGCGACATCCGCTCGGTCGATCACGATCTCAGCCGTGGTGCCGTCGGCGGCGAGCATTCCTTCGGTCTTCGTCACCGATGTGACGATCGCATCGGCGACGAGGATGCGCGGCGTCCCCGGGAGGGCGCCATCGTCCACCGGAGGAGAATGCCAGAGTTCGATGATGCTCCCGGCGCCCACATCGGCCGGGATGCCGGTGCTGCTTTCGACGACGATCGTGGTGGTTCTGTTCGCATCCGCGTCCTCGGCGGCAGAAGTCGGCATCAGCTCGCCGTCGACGACCGTCCGGGACGCGATCTGACCGGGCCGAAGGTCTTGGGGCGCGAGGTAGCGATCCGAGACGGCGCCGAGTCCCACGTCCACCACCTGGAAGTCACCGGAGACGAGCGCTTCGCCGAGCGGTATCGTTCGCGTCGCCTGGAGTACCGGTGTCGTGGCGCCGGAGGAGGAGACGACGGCCCACACGCCGGCGACAGACAGCGCGACCACGGCGATGCCGATCAGGAAGCGGGCATCACCCCAGACGGCACGCCGTGAACGGGAGAACTTGCTCATGGCGACATGGTCACAGAAATCGCCGCGGCTGCTCGAGACTTATCCACAGCATCGGATCGGCCCTGGCGTATCGGCACGGCGGGGGGAGAATGGGAGCATGCCCCATTCCTCTCCGGCCACGCAGCGCTTCCTGGCGCCGGCGCAGGTGGCGGAACTGCTGAGCATCGGGGTCGACGAGGTCATCGAACTCGTCTACGCGGGGCGTCTGCGCGGGTCCAAGCTCGGTGCACCCGCCCGGTGGCGCGTCGAAGAGTCGAGCCTTTCGGAGTATCTCGCCGAGCAGTCCGAAGAGGCCAGACGGATGGCACTGTGGCGCGAGGCCAATGAGGCGAGTTTCCCAGAGGTCTGGGGCACATCCCGCCGTCACGGCATCTGATCTCCCGCGGTCTGAACCGACGTGACGGCTGCGAACGGGATGATCTGGAACGCATGCACAGCCGAGGCGGTCCTCGCCTCGCCCGGGTCGTGCAGGGCGAGATCCAGATGGTCCGCACCCGCTCGGTCGATCGTCCCGTGGAGGTCGGATGCATCGACGCTGACGATTCTGACCGGAACCCGCCGCCGGGCGAGGTCACGGAGGACGAACCCGAGCGACATACGCTCGCGGAGCACGGGGGCGGGGTCGTCCTCTTCGTCCAGGCTCGACAGCAGCAGACCGTGATCGACGGTGAGTCCGCGGAGCGCGTGAAGGGGGACGATCACGGTCGACCGCGTCGTCCGTGATTCCTCGGCCTGCGCGATCGTCGCAGCGATCCAATCGGAGCCCAGCGCGTTCAGTCGTGCCCGAACGCGAGCTCCACCCGGCAGATCCAGGGTGGCGGGAGCGGCCGATGCGCAGAGCACTCTGAGCCGGCTGCGCAGCTCGAGCCTCGAGATGCGCAGGCGCTCCGACTCGGCGTCGAGCGCCGCGCGCTCGCTCTCCCACTCGGAGGCCAGCTGGCCTTCGAGGTCTTCGAACAGTCGATCCCAGTGCACGCGGACCACCGTAAATGAAGTCCGGGAGCGCATGTACGAGTTATCCACATACATCACGAACGCGACCGGATCGGCCAGTCGACGCATGCTCTACTTGGCGCAGTCTTCCCGATGGAGAGTGCCTCAGATGATGCTTCACGAGTACTTCGCACCACAGCCGACGCCCCGCGCCGAGCTGCCGGATCCGAGTCCGCTGCTGCGGAGCCTGACCCAGGGCGTGCTCGAAGTGCTCGCGGGAGTCAGAGAAGTCGATCAGCTCGCCCGCTGGTTCAATGAAGACGCGTACCGGAGTTTGGTGACGCGGGCGAATCTGTCGGCGAGGGCGCGCAGCGCGAGGGGGGTCTCGCCTGCGCGCCCGACTTTCGAGATCCTGTCGATCCGCGTGACGGAACCGGTGGACGGCAAGGTGGAGGCCGTCGTCGTGGTCGCGGGTCCCGGTCGCACCCGGGCGGTGGCGATTCGCCTCGAAGGTCTCGACCGACGCTGGCGGGCGACGTCGCTGGCCGTTCTCTGAGCGGACGCGCTCTAGGCTGGTGGGGTGTCAACGCTCAGCGACCTCGCCAATGCCCAGGGCCGTCTTGCCGAGAACGATGTCGAGTGGCTGCATCGACTCGCCGGCGACGGTCAGCTTCTCGCGGACCTCGCGTCGGCGGACATCGTCGTCTGGATCGAGACCGACGACGGATCGTTCGTCGCCGTAGCCCACGCCCGTCCGAGCGGAGCGGCCACCCTGTTCTACCGCGACATCGTGGGCGAGCGGGTGCGGCCGCAGTGGCGCACGCAGGTACAGGGGGCGTTCGATTCGGCGGAGATCGTGGACTCGTCCTCACCGGATTGGTTCGAGGAGACCCCGACGCGCGTGAGGGCGGTGCCGATCGTCAACGAGCGCCGCGGCAGTGAGCACCAGGGGACCGTCATCGGCGTCGTCACCCGGCACACGAACCTCGGCGAGGCCCGGACGCCGTCGCGACAGCAGATCACGTTCGACGAGTGCGCGAACGACATCTTCCGGATGATCGCCGACGGCAGCTTTCCCGATCCGGCGGCTCCGACCTCCCCGCGCCGCGGAGCTCCCCGAGCGTCAGACGGCTTGATCCGGATCGACGTCGACGGCATCACGACGTTCGCCAGTCCGAACGCGCTCTCGGCGTTCAATCGCATGGGTTTCGATGACGAACTGGAGGGCGAGTCTCTCGCCGAGGTCACCACGAGGCTCGTGCCGCCGTCGCGACAGGTCGACGAGTCGCTGCCCGTCGTCGTGACCGGGCGGGCCCCCTGGCGCACCGACATCGAAGCACGCGGCGTCACTGTCTCGCTGCGGGCGATTCCCCTCAAGGATCACGGGACGCGCATCGGTGCCATCGTGCTGTGCCGGGACGTGTCGGAGCTGCGTCATCAGGAGCAGGAGCTCATCACCAAGGACGCGACGATCCGTGAGATCCATCACCGTGTCAAGAACAACCTGCAGACGGTCGCATCGCTGTTGCGCATCCAGGCGCGTCGTACGCACTCGGACGAGGCGCGCGATGCGCTGACCCAGGCGATGAGACGTGTGGACTCCATCGCGGTGGTTCACGACACCCTCGCTCAGGGGCTGACTCAGAAGGTCGACTTCGACGAGGTGTTCCACCGGGTTCTGAAGCTCGTCGCCGAGGTCGCATCCGCGCCGAACACCCGTGCGCGCACTCGGTCGACCGGGCGCTTCGGGGTCCTGCCGAGCGAGTATGCGACGCCGTTGGCTCTCGCGCTCACCGAGGTCGTCACGAACGCGGTAGAGCACGGCCTCGCAGGGCAGGAGGGCATGGTCACGATCGACGCCGCGCGCACCGAGGAGAATCTGCGCGTCACGGTGCACGACACCGGCAAGGGGCTGCCGGAGGGGCGCATCGGTCAGGGACTGGGAACGCAGATCATCCGCACCCTGATCCAGGGGGAGCTCAGCGGATCGATCGAGTGGCGGGGGAGCGAGGGAGAGGGCACCGAAGTCGTCATCGACATCCCGCTCCGCTGGCTCACCGCGTGACGAGTCCGCCGCGACGGTGAGCAGATACGCAGAAGCGGCCCGAGACATCGTCTCGGGCCGCTTCTCGATGTTCAGGAGGCGCGGCGGGCGCGGGCGGCGCGGCGCTTGAGTGCGCGGCGCTCGTCCTCGGAGAGGCCGCCCCACACGCCCGAGTCCTGGCTGGACTCGAGGGCGTACTGCAGGCAGATCTCGGTCACCGTGCAGGTGGCGCAGACGGTCTTCGCCTTCTCGATCTGGTCGACGGCCGGACCCGTGTTCCCGACAGGGAAGAACAGTTCGGGGTCGACAGTCAAGCAGGCGGCCTTATCGCGCCAGTCCATGGGGGCTCCTCGGTGTGGTTTTTCAGAAATCGACGCACTGCGACGACTCGGATTTCGGGTGCAGATCGGGTTCAGCTACCCTGTATGAGATACGGACGGATGCCCGCTTTCTGTGATGCGAGCTCGAAGCCCGCCCCACGCCGCTGTGGGAGCACATGACGCTGTCTATTCTGTTACATGAAACCGGCGAAATCAAGGGTTTCCGCCGTTCTCATCCGATTCTCAGGAGACAACTGTGCGCTCACCCGGCCTCGCTCTGGCGGCATCCGCGGTCCTCGCGGCGGAGGGCGCCGCCTTGATCGTCTTCGCTCTCATCGAGCTCGTGGGCCTCGGTGCTGGGGACGCAGCCTCACTGCCCACAGCGCTCGCTCTCATCGTGCTCACTCTCCTCGGCGCCGCCGCGCTCATCGCGTTCGCGATCGGGACGAGGACGGGGCGGTCATGGGCGCGATCGGGTGGCGTCGTCTTCCAGGTGCTCGCCATCGCGCTCGCGCTCGCCTCGCTGACGCTGCAGCCGGTCGCGTGGGCGTTCACCGTCGGAGTGGGTCTGCCAGCACTGCTGTGCTTCGCGCTGCTGATCGCCAGCACGCGAGCCGAGAACGAGCGCCCGGCGGAGTGACCGTCAGGCGTCGACGCCGAGGAGCTTGCGCAGGCGCGCGACGTGTCCGGTGGCCTTGACGTTGTACTGGGCGAGTGCGATCGTGCCCTGCTCATCGAGCACGAAGGTCGATCGGATGACGCCCTCCACGACCTTGCCGTAGTTCATCTTCTCGCCCCATACGCCGTACGCGGAGTGCACCGCGTGGTCGGGGTCGCTGAGAAGGGTGAAGGTGAGGCCGTCGCGCTCGCGGAACTCGGCGAGCTTTGCAGGCTCGTCGCGCGAGACCCCGACCACCCGGTATCCGGCGCCCTCGAGCGACGAGATGCTGTCGCGGAAGTCGCAGGCCTGCGTCGTGCAGCCCGGGGTCATGGCCGCGGGATAGAAGTACAGCACCGTCTTGCGGCCGCGCAGATCGTCGAGGGTGACGGTCTGTCCGTCTTGGTCGAGGAGAGCGAAGTCGGGGGCAGCGGTTCCGGGTTCCAGGCGCACAGTCACCCCTCCAGCCTAGCGGCCGGGCGTCTGCTCCGCCTTGTCGGCGAAGGTCTGCAGGAGCCGCTGGAGGGAGTCCAGACGCGCTCGTCCCGTCTCGCTGAGCTCGCCGCTCTCCGCGGCTTCGATGAGAGCGCAATCCGGGGCATCGGCGAGGTGCGTGCATCCGCGCGGACAGTTCTCGGCGATCTCGGCGAGCTCGGTGAATGCGGCGAGGATGTTCGCGGGGTTGACGTGCCCGAGTCCGAAGGACCGGACCCCCGGGGTGTCGATCACCCAACCGCGACCCTCGGGGCCGACGTACCGCAGAGAGACGGTGGACGAGGAGGTGTGCCTGCCACGGCCGGTGACCTGGTTGACGTGCCCTGTAGCGCGGAGCGCGCTGGGCACCAGGGCGTTCACGAGCGTCGACTTGCCCACGCCGGAGTGGCCGACGAAGACCGTCGAGTGACCGACCAGTGCCGCGCCGATCTCATCGACGGGCATCTCGTCCTGCGCACTCGTGAAGACGCGCAGGTCGAGGCCGTCGAAGTGCGACAGGAAGGCGCTGGGATCGGCCAGGTCGGTCTTGGTCACGACGAGGAGCGGGCGGATGCCGGCGTCCAGAGCGGCGACGAGATAGCGGTCGACCAGTCGGGCTCGCGGCTCGGGGTCGGCCGCGGCGACGACGACCAGCATCTGATCGGCGTTCGCGACGATGACGCGCTCGACCTGGTCGGTGTCGTCGGCGCTGCGCCTGAGCAGAGAGGTGCGATCGGCGATGCCGATGATGCGCCCCAGTGTGCCGTCCTCGCCGGAGATGTCACCGACGACCTTCGCCTGGTCGCCCGTCACGATCGGGTTCCTGCGGAGTTCTCGTGCCCGTGCCGCGGTGATCATCCGCTCGTCGGGCGTGTCCTCGTCGAGCAGCACGGAGTAGCGGCCCCGGTCGACACCGAGGACGCGTCCGATCTGCGCATCGTCATGGGCGGGCCGCCGCTTCGTGCGGGGGCGATTCGCCTTCGGGTTCGGACGCGCGCGGATGCTGCTCTCATCGAAGTCCTCGAAGTCGTCCTCGAGGTCGTCGGAGTCGTCGAGCCAGCTCACGCGGACGCGCCCCGCAGCATGCGCTCCCACAGGAGGGTGAATTCCGGGAGGGTCTTCGATGTCGTTCCGATGTCGTCGATCTCGACTCCCGGAACGCGCAGGCCGATGAGGGCGCCCGTCGTCGCCATGCGGTGGTCGTGGTGCGCCGCCCAGCCGCCGCCGTGCAGATCCCGCGGGATGATGCGCAGACCGTCGGAGAGCTCCTCGGCCTCGCCTCCCAGCGCGCGGATGTTGCCCACGAGGGCCGCGATGCGATCGGTCTCGTGGAGTCGGATGTGACCGATTCCGCGGATCGTCGTCGGGCCGGACGCGAACGCCGCGAGCCCGACGAGGGTGGGAGTCAGCTCGCTCGCTGCGGACAGGTCCATGTCGAGTCCGCGGATCTCGGAGCCGGCCCTGACCGTCAGCGTCCCGCTGTGCCGGCCGACGTGCGCGCCCATCGCCTGCAGGATCTCGGGAAGCAGTGCGCCGGGCTGGGTGGAGTGCACCGGCCAGCCGGGAACCGACACCGCCCCGCCCGTGACCAGGGCCGCGGCGAGGAACGGCGCGGCGTTCGAGAGATCGGGCTCGATGGCGATCTCCTTGGCGCGGGGCACCCCGGCTTCGACGAGCCACTCTCCGGTGGCGGGCCGCTCGATGCGAATGCCACGACGACTCAGCGCCTCGATCGTCATGTCGATGTGGGGCAGGCTCGGCAGATGCTCGCCGGTGTGCACCAGGTGCAGACCCACGTCGAACCGCGGCGCCGCGAGCAGCAGTCCCGAGACGAACTGGCTGGATGCCGAGGCATCGATCTCGACCCGTCCACCGCGGATGCGGCCGTGCCCGCGGACGGTGAACGGCAGCGCCCACGTCCCCTCGTCGTCGATGTCGACTCCCAGGTCGCGCAGTGCGCTGATGAGGCCGCCCATCGGCCTGTGGAGCGCGGTCTCGTGAGCGGTGAGGTGCACGTCGTGCTGCGCGAGGCCCGCGAGCGGCGCGATGAAGCGCATGACCGTGCCGGCCTGTCCGCAGTCGATCGTGGTGCCGCCGACGAGTTTGGCGGGAGTGATCGCCAGATCGGGGCCGAAGTCTCCGTTGCCGTCGACCTCCTCGATGCCCACACCCAACGCACGCAGCGCGTCGATCATCCGGCGGGAGTCGTCGGAGTGCAGCGGAGCGATGAGCCGGCCCGGTCCGTCAGCGATCGCGGCGATGATGAGCTCTCGATTCGTGAGCGATTTCGAACCCGGGATCGTCACGGTCGCGTGGACGGCGCTCGCGCTGGTCGGCGCGACGTAGACGCCCTGGACAGGGGAGGGGGAATACCTGTTGGCGCTCATCGGTTCCCACCTTAGTAAACGCGAGTGCTCGCATGACGGAATCCGGGCGCTCGACGACAAGGAGAGAGCATGCTCGCAACGCTGGAACGCGAGTCGGTGGACCTCGCCCGCCTAGACTGGCCGGTGATGGATGACACGGCAACCGCAGAGACGGTCAGCGACCCTCGGCGCGAATTCGAGGAACAGGCGATCCCGTTCATGGATCAGCTCTACGCCGCGGCGATGCGCATGACGCGCAACCCGGCTGATGCTGCTGACCTCGTGCAGGAGACCTTCGTCAAGGCGTACGGATCCTGGGCGACGTTCTCGCAGGGCACGAACCTCAAGGCGTGGCTCTATCGGATCCTCACGAACACCTACATCAACATCTACCGCAAGAAGCAGCGGGAGCCGTTCCAGGGCACGATCGACGAGCTCGAGGACTGGCAGATGGGCGGTGCGGAGTCGACCACGACCACCGCGTCGCACAGCCGTTCGGCGGAGGCGGAAGCCATCGACCACATGCCCGCATCGGTCGTCAAGGACGCGTTGCAGGCCGTACCCGAGGACTTCCGGCTGGCGGTGTACCTCGCGGACGTCGAGGGCTTCGCCTACCAGGAGATCGCGGACATCATGAAGACGCCCATCGGCACCGTGATGAGTCGCCTGCATAGAGGCAGGCGGATGCTGCGGGAGCTGCTGGCTGACTACGCCGTGGAGCGGGGAATCTCCGCGGCCGACCCGAGGAGCAAGAAATGACCGACTGCGGCTGCGACAAGGCCCGCAAGGATCTCGAGGAGTACCTCCGCAACGAGGTCTGCAACACCGAGCACACGGAGATCCGCGAGCATCTCGAGAACTGCCCGTCCTGTCGGGACGAGGCACTCGTGGCGACGACCCTCACCGAGGTCGTGGCGCGCGCCTGCAAGGAGACGGCTCCGGAGGAGCTGCGCGACCAGGTGTTCGCGCGACTGCGCGAGGTGCAGTCCGCTCAGCACTGACCGCGGGCGAGCAGCCGTCGACCCCTGAGATCGTGATGTCGGCATCCGCCCATAGGCTGGAAGCATGACGCTCATCGATTCACGCGACATCCCGGCCGATCCGACCTCCACCGAGCGACTGGCGGCGGAATCGCTGGTCTACCGGGTCGTCGAGACCGCTGACGACGCACAGTCCGAGAGCTTCCAGAGGGCGATGACCCGAGGTTTCCTCGGCGCGGAGCCCACACCGGAAGTGCTCGCCTTCGGCCGAGCGGCCTTCGAGTCGCGACGCAACATCGGCGTCTACGACGCAGCGGCGACGGACGCCCCTCCGGTCGCCACGATCGACTCCTGGGTCACGCCGCTGACGCTGCCCGGTGGGGGCGAGATCCCGATGTGGGCGATCAGCGGAGTCACGGTGTCGGCCACGCACCGACGTCGCGGCATCGCGCGAGCGCTCCTCGAGGGCGAGCTCAGGGCAGCGGCGACGGCAGGAGTGCCGATCGCGGGGCTGACGGTCTCGGAGGCGACAATCTACGGCAGGTACGGCTTCGGGTCGGCTGTGCATATGTCGCGCGTCACGGTCGATACCCGTCGCGCCGGCTGGGCAGGTCCGTCTTCGGACGGCCGCGTCGAATACCTCGACCGCGAGTCGCTCGCCGCGGAACTCGGAGCGGTGCATGATCGGGTCCGCGGTCATCGTGGCGGCCAGATCCCCGGGTGGCACTCCCGCTGGACCGGCATCGCCGGCCTGTCACCGAGTGACACCGACCGCGATCAGGTGCGCGGCATCCGCTTCGTCGACGCGGACGGCGAGGTGCGCGGGGCGATGGCCTTCACCCTCAGCGAGCGCACCGGATCCTTCCGATTCGCCCTCGCCGTGCGCCTGCTGGTCGCGGAGACTCCCGAAGCGACTGCCGCCCTGTGGGGGTTCGCGCTGCAGCACGATCTCGTCGACGAGGTCACCGCCGATCTGCGTCCGCTCGACGACGCGCTTCCGTGGCTGGTTCGCGACCCGCGTGGTGTCACCCAGACGGTGCACGACCATGGCTGGCTGCGCCTGCTCGACGTCCCCGCGGCTCTCCCTGCGCGACGGTACTCGGCGCCCATCGATGTGATTCTGCGCGTTCGCGATCCGCTCGGCTTCGCGTCGGGTGACTGGCGTCTGCGCGTCGACGAGACGGGGGAGGCATCCGTCGAGGCCGTGGACGATGCCGCGGCCGTGGATGCGGAGCTCGATGTGTCCGCGCTCTCCATCCTCTATGCCGGGGGTGTGCGGGCCTCGTCTCTGCACGTCGCCGGACGGATCGATGCCGACGCCGCCGTCGTCGAAGAGCTGGACCGCGCGTTCGTGGCATTCCCCGCGCCGGCACTCGACATCTGGTACTGAACTCTCAGACGAAAGGGGCGCCTCGACCGAAGTCGAGGCGCCCCTTTCATGTCTGCCGGGTATCAGCCGAGCGTGAGGGCATCCCGCAGCAGCTTCGCCTGCTCGGCTGCGTGCACCTTCGACGAGCCCGTCGCGGGCGATGCCGAAGCCGGACGCGACACCGGACGGAAGCTGCGGTCACCCGGGACATCGGCGAAGGCGAGTGCCAGGAACGGCCAGGCTCCCTGGTTCTCCGGCTCCTCCTGCACCCACACCAGCTCGGCGTTCGGGTACGAATCGGTGATGGCCTTCAGTCCGTCGATCGGGGTCGGGTAGAGCTGCTCGAGCCTGACCAGCGCGATCTCGGGGTTCGGGTTCTTCTCGAGTTCGGCCTTGAGATCCCAGTGCACCTTGCCGGAGTGCACGAGGACGCGCTTCACGGCATTACGATCGAGGCCCCGGCTGTCGTCGAGAACCGGCTCGAAACGGCCCTGCGTGAAGGCCTCGACCGGGCTCGTCGCCCCACGCAGACGCAGCATGGCCTTCGGGGTGAAGACGATGAGCGGCTTGCGCGGACGCGCGTAGGCCTGGCGGCGCAGCAGGTGGAAGTACGACGCGGGCGTCGAGGGGCGCGCGACGATCATGTTGTCCTGCGCGCACATCTGCAGGAACCGCTCGATGCGCGAGGAGGAGTGGTCCGGCCCCTGACCCTCGTAGCCGTGGGGGAGGAGCAGCGTGACGCTGGACTGCTGTCCCCACTTCTGCTCCGCCGCCGAGATGTACTCGTCGATGACCGACTGAGCGCCGTTGACGAAGTCGCCGAACTGGGCCTCCCACAGCACGAGGGCCTCGGGAGCCTCGACGGAGTAGCCGTACTCGAAGCCGAGCGCCGCATACTCGCTGAGGAGCGAGTCGTAGACGAAGAACCGGCCCTGGGACTCGGAGAGGTTCGACAGCGGCAGCCACTCCTGGCCGTTCGCGCGGTCGTGCAGAGTCGCGTGACGCTGCACGAATGTGCCGCGTCGCGAGTCCTGCCCGGCGAGCCGCACGGGCGTTCCCTCGACGAGGAGCGAACCGAAGGCGAGAAGCTCGCCGAAGCCCCAGTCGATGTTGCCGTTGCGGCTCATGTCGAGACGCTTCTCGAGCTGCTGCTGCAGCTTGGGGTGCACGGTGAAGCCCTCGGGCTTGTTCACGAACGCGTCGCCGATGAGCTGGATGACCTCGTTCGAGACTCCGGTGATCTCCGGAGCGCCGACCTGCTCGTCGACCGGCGGCAGATCCTGCGCGACCGGGTTGGCGCCGGTCTCGGCGGCGTGCGTCTCGGCGAACGCGATCTCCAGACGGTTCTGGAAGTCGGCCTTGGCCTCGTCGTACTCCTCTTCGGTGATGTCGCCACGACCGACGAGCGACTCCGTGTACAGCTTGCGCACCGATCGCTTCGCCTGGATCAGGTCGGTCATCAGCGGTTGCGTCATCGAGGGGTCGTCTCCCTCGTTGTGACCACGGCGGCGGTAGCAGACGAGGTCGATGACGACGTCGCGGTGGAACCGCTCGCGGTATTCGAACGCGAGCTGCGCGACGTGGATCACAGCCTCGGGGTCGTCGCCGTTCACGTGGAACACGGGTGCCTGGATGGTCTTCGCGACATCGGTCGAGTACACCGAGGAACGCGAGTCGTTCGGGAGGGTCGTGAAGCCGACCTGGTTGTTGACCACCACGTGGATCGTGCCGCCGGTGCGATACCCGCGCAGCTGAGACATCTGCAGCGTCTCGACCACCACGCCCTGACCGGCGAACGCCGCGTCGCCGTGCACGAGGATCGGCAGCCAGGCGAACGTGCCGATCGGCTTGCGGTCCTGCTTGGCGCGCACGATGCCCTCGAGGACTCCGTCGACCGTCTCGAGGTGAGACGGGTTCGCGGCCAGATACACCGGGAGCTCGGAGCCGTCATCGGCGACGAACGTTCCCTCGGTGCCCAGGTGGTACTTCACATCGCCCGAGCCGCGCTGGTTGCCGGGGGTCTGCGTGCCCTCGAACTCCTGGAACACGTGGCCGTAGGTCTTGCCCGCGATGTTCGTCAGCACGTTCAGACGGCCGCGGTGCGCCATGCCGATCGCGGCGCCCTCGAGTCCGGATGTGGCCGCACCCTGCAGGATCTCGTCGAGCAGCGGGACGAGAGACTCGCCGCCCTCGAGCGAGAACCGCTTCTGGCCGACGAACTTGGTCTGCAGGAAGGTCTCGAACGCCTCGGCCTCGTTGAGCTTGCGGAGAACCCGCAGCTGCTCGTCGTGGCCGGGCTTCTGGTACTTGACCTCGACCTTCTCCTGGAACCAGCGGCGCTGCTCCGGGTCCTGGATGTGCATGTACTCGATGCCGAGCGTGCGGCAGTACGAGTCGCGAAGGACGCCGAGGATGTCGCGCAGCTTGGCGACCCGACGGCCACCGAACCCGCCCGTCACGAACTCGCGGTCGAGATCCCAGAAGGTGAGCCCGTGGCTCTCGATCTCGAGGTCGGGGTGCGAGCGCTGGACGTACTCGAGCGGATCGATGTCGGCCATCAGGTGACCGCGCACGCGGAACGAGTTGATGAGCTCCTGCACGCGGGACTGCTTGTCGACCCGCTCGGCGAGATCCACCGCGATGTCGGGGTTCCAGCGGATGGGGGAGTACGGGATGCGCAGAGCAGCGAAGATGTCGTCGTAGAAGCCGCGCTGTCCGATCAGGAGCTCGTGGACCTTCTTCAGGAACTCGCCGGAGCCGGCGCCCTGGATGACGCGGTGGTCATAGGTGCTCGTCAGCGTGATCGTCTTGCCGATCGCCAGCTCGTTGAGCGTCTTCTCGCTCGCTCCCTGGAACTCGGCCGGGTACTCGAGAGCACCGGCGCCGATGATGCAGCCCTGCCCCTTCATCAGACGAGGCACGGAGTGGACGGTGCCGATGCCGCCGGGGTTGGTGAGTGAGACCGTGGTGCCCTGGAAGTCGGCCGCCGTCAGCTTGTTGTTGCGGGCGCGCGTCACGAGGTCTTCGTAGGCGACGAGATACTCGCTGAAGGTCAGCGTGTCGGCGCACTTGATGCTGGGGACCATCAGAGCGCGCGTGCCGTCGGGCTTGGGCAGATCGATCGCGATGCCGAGGTTCACGTGAGCCGGAGCCACGACCGAGGGCTTGCCGTCGATCTCGGCGTAGAAGACGTTCTGGCTGCGGAACTCGTCGAGCGTGCGGATCAGCGCCCAGCCGATGAGGTGGGTGAAGCTGATCTTGCCGCCGCGCGTGCGCGCCATGTGGTTGTTGATGACGATCCGGTTGTCGATCATCAGCTTCGCGGGCACCGTGCGCACGCTCGTCGCGGTCGGAACCGTCAGCGACTCGTCCATGTTCGCGGCGAGGGTCTTGGGCAGACCGCGGAGGGGCGTGACCTTGTCCTCTTCGACGGGCTCGGCTGACTCGGGCGCCTCGGCCTTGGCTGCGGGCTTCGGAGCCTGCGCGGGGATCGGGGCTGCAGCGGCGGGCTTGGTCGTGGTCCGTGCGACGGGCTGTGCGCCGATGACCGGGATGGGCGCGGTCACGGGGTGAGCCGGCTGCTCCGTGGCGGCTGCGGGGACCGCGCTGCCGGTCGCGGCATCCGACTGGTACTTCTCGAGGATCGGCCACCACTCCTTGTCGACGGAGTCGCGGTTCACCTTGTACTGCTCGTAGAGCTCTTCCACGAGCCAGGAATTGGCTCCGAACCCCCCGTCGCCCCCGACGCCGGTCACCTGGTTCGACACGCTCGATCGCCCTCTTTCATCGCTGAAGTCCATATATGCACACCAGGACGCGTGATGCGTCCGGGCCCGCACACTCTCGACTTCCAAGCCTAACGTGTTTCCTCGGGCATTCGTCGAAGGCATGCGCCCTCGGCGGCGCTATCTGAGTACCGTGGGGGTATGGAGTTCTCCGGTGAGTCACCCGCAGTCGATCTGACCTATTCCGACGTGTTCCTCGTGCCGCGACGATCGGCTGTCACGAGTCGTCTGCAGGTCGATCTGGCGCCGCAGGACGGGACTCCCGCGACGCTCCCGATCGTGGCCTCGAACATGAATTCCGTCACCGGTCCTCGGCTCGCCGCGGTGCTCGCGCGGCGGGGCGGGCTCGGAGTGCTTCCGCAGGACATGCCCCTGCAGGGGCTGGACGCCGCGATCCGCGATGTCAAGGCGCAGCCGGTGCTGTGGGACACGCCGATCGTGCTGCCGCCCGAGGCGTCGGTGGCGGACGCCCTTCGTCTGATGCCGGCCACCGCCGGGCACGGCATCGTCGTCGCCACGGGAGAGGCACCGCACGATGCGGAGAGGATCCTCGGCGTCCTGCCCGCGACACGGCTGGCGACCGCGCTGCCCGATGCGCAGCTGGGCGATCTCGTGCACGTCGGCACACCGTCGCTCGACGCCGACGACATCGGATCCGAGCGTCATGCGTTCGACGTGATCACCGACGCGGGCGTCGACATGGTCACGATCACGCACCACGGACATCTCGTGGGCACCCTCAGCGCGCGCAGTGCTCTGCGCTCGACGCTGTATCGGCCGGCCCTGGACCTCCACGGCCGTCTCGCCGTCGCGGCGGCGGTCGGCATCAACGGAGACGTCGCCGCCAAGGCGAAGGCACTGGCGGCCGCAGGCGTCGACGTGCTCGTGGTCGACACGGCGCACGGGCACCAGGAGGGGATGCTGCGTGCGCTGAGCGCCGTGGCCGCTCTGGACCTCGGCATCCCGATCGTGGCGGGGAACATCGTCACCGCCGACGGCGTCAAGGACCTCGTCGAGGCGGGCGCCTCGATCCTCAAGGTCGGCGTGGGGCCCGGTGCCATGTGCACGACGCGGATGATGACCGCGGTCGGCCGACCGCAGTTCTCCGCCGTGCTCGAGACCGCAGAAGCGGCACGCGAGCAGGGCGCGCACGTCTGGGCGGACGGGGGCGTGCGATATCCGCGTGATGTGGCGCTCGCCCTCGCCGCAGGCGCGGCATCCGTCATGGTCGGCTCCTGGTTCGCCGGGACGATCGAAGCGCCCGGAGAGCTGCAGAGCGACGCGGAGGGCCGTCTCTACAAGGAATCCTGGGGGATGGCCTCGACGAAGGCGGTGCAGGCCCGATTCGGACGCCTCGATGCCTATGAGCGCGCACGGAAGGAGCTGTTCGCGGAGGGGATCTCCTCGTCGAAGATCTACCTCGATCCGCTGCGTCCGGGACTCGAGGACCTGCTCGACATGATCACCTCGGGCGTGCGGTCGTCGTTCACCTATGCCGGTGCGTCTTCGGTGCCCGAGTTCCACGACAGGGCGCTCGTCGGGCTGCAGTCCGCGGCCGGATACGAAGAGGGCAAGGCGCTGCCGGTCAGCTGGTAGCGGTCCGTCCTCCGTCGCACCGGCATCCCGTAGAATCGTGGACACCATGGACGACCCTCCCAGTTGTAGTACATCGCCCCACTGCCTGCCTCTCCACATCGGGAGGAACGACTGATGGACTACATCCTCTTGGGCGTGGGGCTTCTGCTCACTGTGGGCACGGGGCTGTTCGTCGCGAGCGAGTTCGCGCTGGTCAATCTCGACCGTGCCGACCTCGAAGCCCGCCAGGCACGGGGCGAGTCCCGCCTGTCGCTGACGATCAGCGCACTCAAGCACACCTCGACCCACCTGTCGTCCGCCCAGCTCGGCATCACCCTGACGACGCTGCTGACCGGGTACACGATGGAGCCGGCGCTCTCGAACCTCCTCGGTCCGACGCTCGTCGCGTGGAGCATCCCCGACGCGGCCGTCGGCCCGATCGCCACCATCGTCGCCATGCTGGTCGCCACGGTGCTGTCGATGATCCTCGGCGAGCTCGTTCCGAAGAACTTCGCTCTCGCCCTGCCGCTCGCGACTGCGAAGCTCGTCATCCCGTTCCAGGTCGCCTTCACCACCGTCTTCAAGCCCGCCGTCGTCGTGCTCAACGGCAGCGCGAACGGGGTCCTGCGGAGCATCGGCATCGAGCCGAAGGAGGAGCTCTCGGGCGCCCGCAGCGCGGAAGAGCTCTCCTCTCTCGTGCGTCGTTCGGCGAGCGCCGGGCTGCTCGAAGCCGACACCGCCAGCCTGCTGGACCGCACCCTGACGTTCTCGCGATTGACGGCCGCCGATGTGATGACGGCTCGGCCGAGCATGCATGCGCTCGCCGTCGGAGACTCAGCGGACGACGTCATCCAGCTCGCTCGCCGGACGGGGCACAGTCGCTTCCCGGTGTACGACGACGATCTCGACGACATCACGGGTGTCGTGCACCTCAAGGCCGCGATCTCCGTGCCGCGCGAGCGACGCGGCGAGGTCCCTGTCGGAGCGCTCTCGACCGATCCGCTGCGCGTGCCGGAGACCGTGCACGTCGATGCGCTCATCTCCGAGCTCAGAGCCCGCGGATATCAGCTGGCGGTGGTCGTCGACGAGTACGGCGGAACTGCCGGTCTCGTCACGCTGGAGGACCTCGTGGAGGAACTCGTGGGCGAGGTCTCCGACGAGCACGACCGCACGCGCGCCGGTGTCGTCCGCAATCGGGACGGCATCACGTTCCCCGGGGAGCTGCGGCCCGACGAGCTGCGCCGCAGAGCGGGCGTGGAGGTTCCCGAGGGAGATGTGTACGACACCGTGGGCGGGTATGTCATGAGCGTCCTCGAGCGCGTGCCGTCGGTGGGCGACGAGGTCGCCCTCGACACGGGCACGCTCCAGGTCGTTCGGATGGACGGTCGCCGCGTCGATCGGATCCGCTACGTTCCGAGTCCGGATCTGCCGGGAGAGGTGGTCGGACGATGAACGACTGGGGAGGACTGGCCTGGCTGGTCGTGCTGCTGGTGGCGAACGCGTTCTTCGTGGGCGCAGAGTTCGCGGTGATCTCCGCGCGTCGATCGCAGATCGAGCCGAAGGCCGACCGCGGGTCGCGCGCCGCCAAGACCGCGCTCTACGCGATGGAGCACGCGACGCTGATGCTCGCGACCTCGCAGCTGGGCATCACCATCTGCTCGCTGCTGATCCTGAACGTCTCAGAGCCCGCCATCCACCATCTGCTCGCTGTGCCGCTGCACGCGATCGGCTGGTCGGACGGCGTCGTCGACGCGGTGTCGTTCACGATCGCCCTGCTCATCGTGTCGTTCCTTCACGTCGTGTTCGGTGAGATGGTGCCGAAGAACCTCGCGTTCTCGGTGCCCGATCGCGCGGTGCTCATACTCGCGCCGCCGCTCGTGCTGGTGTCCAAGATCTTCATGCCGGTGATCTGGCTGCTGAACGCGGCCGCCAACGGCGTGCTGCGGCTGTTCCGGGTCGAGCCCAAGAACGAGGCGGCGTCGACGTTCACACTCGACGAGGTCGCGACGATCGTCGACCAGTCACGGCGCGAGGGCGTGCTCACCGACACGGCGGGCACGGTCGCGGCCGCCGTGGAGTTCACCGACAAGAAGGCTCGCGACGTGGCTGTTCCGCTCAGCGATCTCGTGACCCTTCCGCAGTCCACGACGCCCGACGACATCGAGAAGGCCGTCGCCCGGTACGGATTCTCGCGCTACGTGATCGTCGACGACGAGGGTGCGCCGGTCGGGTACGTCCACCTGAAGGACATCCTGCGGGCGTCGGACGGGCCGGGCTCTGCCGCGAAGCTGGTCGAGCCGCTGCCCTCGAAGCGCATCAACCACATGGTGCCGATCCAGGAGGACACGGATCTGGAAGACGCACTCGCGGTGATGCGCCGAGCGGGTCGACACCTGGCGAAGGTGCGCGACTCCCAGGGGCGCACGACCGCCGTGCTCTTCCTGGAGGACATCCTCGAGGAGCTCGTGGGCGAGGTGCAGGACGCGACCCGTCGCATCCGCGGCCACTGAGCCGCACACATGACGAAGGCCTCGGTCCGAGCGGACCGGGGCCTTCGCCGTGGGTGGTGGTCAGCGCCAGTGCGCGCGCTCGTACTGCGGCGGCCAGGTGATGTCCGCGCCGAGTTCGTGCGCGGCGCGGAGCGCGAAGTGCGGGTCGCGCAGCCACTCCCGGCCGGCGAAGATCCCGTCGGCGGCCCCGTCGGCGAGCACCTGCTCGGCCTGTTCGGCAGCGGTGATCAGGCCCACGGCGGACACCGGGATGCGTCCGCCCTGGCGTACCGACTCGGCCAGCGGCACCTGGTATCCGGGGAACACGCTGATCTGCTGATGCGCGACGAGCCCGCCGCTGGAGACGTCGATGAGATCGGCCCCGTGCTCGGTGGCCCAGGTGCTCACCGTCGCCGCCTCCTCGGGCGTGAACCCGCCCTCGGCGTGATCGGTCGCCGAGATGCGGACGAACACCGGCACATCGTCACCGGCGACCTCGCGGATCGCGTCGACCACCCGGAGGAGCAGCCGAGCCCGGTTCTCGAGCGATCCGCCGTACTCGTCGTCCCGCAGGTTCGACAGAGGAGAGAGGAACTGGTGCAGCAGGTATCCGTGTGCGCCGTGGACCTCGAGCACGTCGAAGCCGGCGTCGAGCGCCCGTCGAGTGGCGGCGGCGAATCCCGCCACGACGGCGTCGATGCCGGCCTCATCGAGTGCGACCGGTGCGGCGAAGCCCTCGAAGGCGATCGCGGACGGGGCCGTGGTCGTCCATCCGCCGTCGGTCTCGGGCACGGATCCGCGCTCGTCGGCCCAGGGCCACCAGGTCGACGCCTTGCGGCCGGCGTGCGCCAATTGGATGCCCGCAGCGGCACCGCGCGAGTGGATTGCCTCGACGATCGGCGCCCAGGCGTCGCGCTGCTCGTCGTTCCAGAGCCCGGCGTCTCGCGGTGAGATGCGACCTTCCGGCACGACAGCGGTCGCCTCGGCGACGATCAGACCCGCGCCGCCGGAGGCGAACTGCGCGAGGTGAGTGTGGTGCCACTCCTGCACGACGCCCTCCACCGCGCTGTACATGCACATGGGGGACACCCAGAGCCGGTTGCGGAAAGTGGAGGAACGGATGCTCAGGGGAGAGAAGAGAATGCTCACCCCTCGACGCTACTGTGCGGCTGGGGCGAGGAGGGCCGTCGCACTAACGTGGAGTCATGCCCGACGCACGCGATTGGTCCCGCGACGACACCGCCCGCCTCCTGCGCGTGCCGGGCGCGGATGACGACAAGTACTCCCGCGGGGTCGTGGGCCTGCGCACCGGGTCTTCGGACTACCCCGGCGCAGCCGTGCTCGGCGTGGAAGCGGCGTGGCGTGCCGGAGCAGGATTCGTCCGGTATATCGGTGAGGGACGAGCGGCGGATGCCGTGATCGCTCGCCGCCCCGAGACGGTGGTCAGCCCGCGGGCCGCCGGCGCACGCGTCGGCGCCTGGGTCATCGGATCGGGGACGAATGCCGCGAGCCGGACCTCCGACGAGGAACGCGAGCTCCGCGACCTGCTCGACGGCTCCGTTCCGGTGGTCGTCGACGCGGGGGCACTGGATCTCGCGCCCGGGAGCCGCGCGCCGCTCGTGCTGACGCCGCATCGACGCGAGTTCGAGCGGCTGCAGACTCAGCTCGGCTTCGCCGGTGACGATGATCGGGCGACCGCGGTCGCCCGCGTGGCGAGCGAGGTCGACGCGACCGTGCTGCTGAAGGGCGCGCAGACGCTGATCGCAGACCCCGACGGCGGCGTCATCCGAGTGGAGGCAGGCACCGGCTGGCTGGCGACGGCCGGCACCGGTGATGTCCTCGGCGGTGTTCTCGGAGCGCTGCTCGCGGGCGCCGTCGATGCATCGACGGCGGAGATCGCGGCCGCCGCCGCCTGGCTGCACGGTCACGCCGGGCGCATCGCTGCGGGCATCGGCGCAATCGGGGGCGCGCAGGGACATCCGATCGTCGCCCTGGATGTCGCGGAGGCTCTTCCTCGCGCGATCGCGGACGTCATCGCGTGAGTCGCACCACGACGGTTCGTCTCGTCGCGCTGTGGAGCGCGTTCGCGACCGTGCATATCGCGATCGCGGTCATGGGGTGGCTGTACCCGAGCCAGCCGATGGGCGACGTGGTGCTGGTCTACGAACCCTGGTCGACCGCCGCGCTCTCGGGAGGAGCGATCGTCGGGATCACCGAGTCGTGGGTCTATCCCCAGCTCGCGCTCGTTCCCATGCTGCTCGCCAAGGTCCTGTCGGCCCCGCTCATCGCCGTCGTGGGCGCCTCGGAGGCCTATCTGATCGCGTGGGCTGCGCTCGTGACGGTGCTCGATGCGATCGCCTTCGCGGTGCTTCTCGGCCGCGCATCATCTCGGCCGCGGCGTGCGGCGGCGTGGTTCTGGGTCGCCGCCCTGCTTCTGCTCGGCCCGATCGCGATGTACCGCATCGACGCGATCACCGTGCCTCTGACGGTGATCGGCGGGCTCTGGCTGGTCCGTCGCCCCGCTGCGGCAGCCGCGCTGCTGACGATCGGCGCCTGGATCAAGATCTGGCCGGCCGCCCTCGTGCTCGCCGCCGTGGTCGCGCTCGTGAGCAGGATGCGCGTCCTGCTCACGGCTGCAGCTGTGTCCGCCGTCGTCATCTCGCTGCTGTTCCTGCTCGGAGCCGACACCGAGATCTTCGGATTCCTGACGGAGCAGACCGGGCGGGGCCTCCAGATCGAAGCCGTCGCGGCGACCCCGTTCCTCTGGCTCGCGATCTCGGGTGCCGCTCGCATCGAGTACAGCTTCGACATCCTGACCTTCCAGATCAGTGCTCAGGGTGCGGACGCGGTCAGTGCGGTGCTCACACCGCTGATGGCGGTCCTCGTGGTCGTCGTGATGGTCGTCGGGGGACTCAAGGCTGCGCGGAGCGCATCGTCGGTGCGGCTGTTGCCTCCTCTCGCGCTGAGTCTCGTCACGACCCTGATCGTGATGAACAAGGTGGGCTCACCGCAGTTCCAGACGTGGCTGATCGCTCCGGTCATCCTGTGGTTCGTCTTCGACCGCGCACGAGCCGTCTGGCCCGCCGTGCTCGTGCTCGCGCTCTGTGCCCTCACGTGCCTGGTCTACCCGCTCAGCTACGACGCGCTGCTGCGCGCGGAGCTGCAGCCCATCGTCATCCTGACCGCGCGGAACGTCCTCCTCATCGTGCTCCTCGCCGTCGGCATCCGCGCCGTCGTCCGTGTGCCCGCCCGCAATCCGTCCACCACCCGGGAGTGAACCCATGTTGATCGCCTTCTCCGTCGCGCCGAGCGGCACACCCTCCGACGGATCGGAGCGCGCAGACGCGTCGGTCCACGACGCGGTCGCCGCCGCCGTGCGGGTCGTGCGCGAGTCGGGACTGCCGCACCGCACGACCAGCATGTTCACCGAGATCGAAGGACCGGACTGGGACTCGGTGATGGACGTCGTCAAGCGCGCGACCGAGGCCGTGATGCCGTTCGGGTCGCGGGTCTCGCTGGTGCTCAAGGCTGACATCCGACCCGGGTACGCGGGGGAGCTCGATGCGAAGATCGAGCGGCTCGAAGCGGCGATCGACGACTCGGACACCCCGTAGACTCGACGGGTGAATCCCTCGACTGAATCGAGGGGTGCGGCGAAGTGGGCGCTCCTCTCCCTCGCCATCGGCAGCTTCGGCATCGGCATGACCGAGTTCGTCGTCATGGGCCTGCTGCCCAACATCGCTGACGAGCTGCTGCCCACGCTGTGGGCCAGCAGCCCCAAAGACGCGCTGAGCCAGGCCGGCTGGCTGATCTCGCTCTACGCTCTCGGCGTCGTCGTCGGAGCTCCCACGATCGCCGGCTTCGTCGCGCGCTACCCGCGGCATCGCGTGATGATCGGGCTGGCTCTGGCGCTGACCCTGTTCAACGCGCTCACGGTCTTCCTCCCGACCTTCGAACTCGTCGGTGCCTCGCGATTCCTCGCGGGGCTGCCTCACGGCGCTTACTTCGGCATCGGCGCGCTGGTCGCGGCTGACGTGATGGGGCCGGGCAACCGAGCCAAGGGCGTCGCCTTCATCCTCACCGGATTGACGGTGGCGAACGTGGTCGGGGTGCCGTTCGGGACCTTCCTCGGTCAGCTCTGGGGGTGGCGGGCAGCCTTCGCGATTGTGACCCTCGTCTTCGCCCTCGCGACCGTCTGCATCATCTTCTTCGTGCCCGAGCATCCCGGCTCTCCCGGCCGGACCATGCGCGAGGAGCTCGGCGTGTTCCGCATCCCGCAGGTCTGGTTCACGCTCGGCGTCGGTGCGATCGGGTTCGGCGGCTTCTTCGCGGTCTACAGCTACATCGCGCCCCTGGTGACCGAGGTGGCGGGCTCTCCCGAGTGGGCGGTGCCGATCGTGCTGGTGCTGATGGGATTGGGCATGACCGCCGGCAACCTCGTCGGCGGGCATCTCGCCGACATCGACCTGCGACGCACGCTGCTCTTCGGACTCGCAGCGATGGCGCTCGTGTTCGCACTCCTCGCCGTGCTCGCATTCTGGATCGTCAGCCTCGCCCTCCTCGTATTCGTCGTGGGCTTCGTGTCCTCGGTGCTCAGCCCGACGATCCAGACGCGGTTGATGGATGTCGCCGGAGACAATCAGTCGATCGCCGCGGCGATGAACCACTCTGCGCTCAACATCGGCAACAGCCTCGGCGCGTTCCTCGGCGGCATGGTGATCGCGGCCGGATGGGGCTTCGTCGCGCCGTCGTGGACTGGGGCGGCCCTCGCCGTCGCGGGCCTCGTGATCGCGTTGCTGTCGTATCGCACAGAGGCGCGCAAGCCCGTCCTCGTTCAGGCCTGAGCGGCATTGCGCCTCATAGAGTGAGGCTGTGACCGATCTCGACCATCTGCCCGTCGCCGGGACGGCCGTGCTGCTGCGCTCGACACCCGACGGCTTCGCTGTGCTGCTGATGCGCCGGCCGGATCGCGGTTCGTTCGCCGGTGCGTGGGTGTTCCCGGGCGGCAAGGTGGAGCCGTCCGACCGCCGCGCGGGGGCGGAGGAGAGCGACGACGCGCGTCGAGCGGCGATCCGTGAGACGCGCGAGGAGGTCGGCCTGACGATCGCCGATCCGGTGCTGCTGTCCCGCTGGCAGCCGCCGGCTGAGGCGCCGATCCGCATCCGGACATGGTTCTTCCTCGCCGGAGCGCCGGAAGCGGACCTGCGGTTCTCGCCCGGCGAGGTCGTCGACGCGGTCTGGCTGAGCCCGGTCGAAGCTCTGTCGAGGCATGCCACGGGGGAGTGGACGCTCTTCCCGCCGACCTGGGTCACCCTGCATCAGCTCAGCCGGTTCGACACGGCCGAGGACGCTCTCGCGTCGGCTGGCGAGGCGCAGCACTTCGCGACCCGAGTGGTCCAGTCGCCACAGGGCACCGACTTCGAGTGGGAGGGCCTACGGCTGCGCACCGGATCCCTGCCGTGGACGATCGATCCGATCTAGCTCGCGAGCAGACGCCGCAGGTTGCTGCCGACCGCCTCGGTCTCGATGAGGAAGCCGTCATGCCCGAAATCGCTGTTCAGCACCACGGCTTCGGTGCCGTCGAGGGTGTTCGGGATGCTGCGGGAGATGCGGTGCTGGCCGTCGACGGGGAAGAGGCGGTCGCTGTCGATGCCGAGGACGAGCGTCGTCGCCGTCACGGCGCGCAGCGCCTCTTCGACCCCGCCGCGGTCGCGGCCGACGTCGTGCGAGTTCATCGCCTCGACGAGGGTGATGTAGCTGTTCGCGTCGAAACGGCGGGTGAACTTGTTGCCGTGGAAGTCCAGGTACGACTCGACCGCGAAACGTCCGCCGTGGCCGAGAGGGGACACCCCTGACTGCCACGAGCGCTGGAACCGCTGGTTGAGCTCTATCGGACTGCGGTAGTTGAGCAGTGCCATGCGACGGGCGAGCGCCAGTCCGCGGTGCGGGCCGTCGCCGTCGGCCAGATCGTAGTACTCGCCGCCCAGGAACCGGGGATCCATCCGGATGGTCTCGAGCTGCACCGTGTTCAGGGCGATCTGGTCGGCTGTCGTGACCGGAGGCGATGACAGCACGGCGAGGCGAGCGACACGCTCGGGGTGCGAGACCGCCCATTCGAGCGCGTGCATCCCGCCCATGGAGCCGCCGATCACCGCGGCCCAGGTGTCGATGCCCAGCGAGTCGGCGAGGCGTACCTGCGCGGCGACCTGGTCGCGGATCGTCAGGTAGGGGAAGCGCGAGGCCCACTCGTATCCGGAGGGGGCGATGCTAGCCGGGCCGGTGGAGCCCTGGCAGCCGCCGAGCATGTTGGGTGCGATGACGAACCAGCGGTCGGTGTCGAGCGGTGCTCCGGGGCCGGTGATGTCCTCCCACCAGCCGGCGGTCGGGTGTCCCGCCCCGGCGGCGCCGCGCACGTGACTGTCGCCGGTGAGCGCATGCAGGACGAGGATCGCGTTGTCCCGGTCGTCGTTCAGCTCGCCCCAGGTCTCGAACGCGAGGCGGAAGCCCGGGAGCTCGGCGCCGCTCTCGGTCGGGAAAGCGCCGAACGAGGTGAAACGCCGTCCGCCGGCCGGGTCCCCGTCGCGCCAGGCGCCGGTGGCGGGAGGTCGTGCGCGAAGCAGGCGCACGTCGGCCTCCGTCACGGGCGCCGACGGCACCGTGTCCTCAGAGGTCGTCTGCCAGTCCATGCTTCCATTCTCGCCTGACGCGCGACGCGCCGGCCGCAGGTTACGCGCCCGGTGCGCCGCGGACGGATGCGTCGTCGGATCGCTCAGAACGCGAGGGTGGTGACCGTCGCCAGGTGGTCGCTGCTGCCTGCCCGCATGGTCGTCGAACCGAGCACGGTCAGGCCGCGCGTGAAGACATGATCGATCCTGGCGAGCGGGAGTGCGGCGGGCCACGTGAACCCGAGGGCGCCGTCGGTCGGCCTGACCCAGTCGAGCTGAGATCGGATGGCGCCCAGGGCAGGATCTGCAGAGGCGGCGTTGAAGTCGCCGACGACGACGACCGACCCCGATGAATCGGCGGCGACGGCATCGGCGATGCCGGACAGCATCGCGTCCCGCTCGCTCTGCACGCCCGGGCGGACGGACGCCGCGTGCATGACGTAGACGGCCACGTCGCCGTCCGGCGCATTCACGACCACACGCAGTGCGCGCTTCCAGTCGAGTCCGAGCGACAGCGCCTGCGCATCCGCGATCGGCAGGCGGCTCCACACGGCGACCGTGCCGACGGCATACGAGTGCGGGTAGTCGGCGGCGAGCGTGTCGCGTGCCGCCGCGAGGCTGTCGGCGTCGAGCTCGGTGAGGGCGATGACCTCGGCGCCGGAGCCAGCGAGGTCCGTCGCGGATTCCGCCGCGCCACCGGAGTGGGCGCGCACGTTCTGGCTGACGATCCGCACGCCGGGCGATTCGTCGGCGCTGCCCGAGGCGAAGCCCGGAGCAGACGGAGCGATCGCCAGCATCCACGCGAGGATAGGCACGAGCAGCACCAGGAGGACACGTCGGGCGAGGAGGAGGGCGACCACCGCCAGCACTCCGAGCGCGAGACCGCACCAGGGGAGAAGCGCAGCGGCCGCGGTTCCCACCACGCCCGGGACCCAGACGCACACGATCATGACCAGCACGACCAGTGCGACGACGGCGATGGCTCGCCCTGCGGGTACGTGCGTGCGTCGGCGGGTCGGCGGATGCGTCGTGGCGGCGATCGTGAGCTCCTCGGGTGGGTTCTCATTGTCGTCCGCGCCGCCTGTGCACGGGCCGAACGAGCCGGGGACGAGAAGTGCCCCGAGCCGAAGCCCGGGGCACTTGCTCTGGGTGATGGCGGTCAGGCGCGAGCGGCCTCCGACACGCGGCGAGCCGCGGCGAGTGCCTCGTCGAGGTCTGCCTTGAGGTCGTCGATGTTCTCGATGCCCACCGACAGTCGCACGAGGCCGGGGGTGACGCCGGCCGTGAGCTGCTGCTCGGGCGTGAGCTGCGCGTGGGTGGTCGACGCCGGGTGGATGACGAGAGAGCGCACGTCGCCGATGTTCGCGAGGTGGCTGAACAGCGACAGGCTGTTGACGAACTCGCGACCGGCTTCGACGCCGCCCTTGAGCTCGAACGACAGCACCGCGCCGACGCCCTTGGGCGCGTACTGGTTCGCCTTGGCGTACCAGGGCGACGAGGGCAGGCCAGAGTAGTTGACGGATGCCACGTCGTCCCGGCTGTCGAGCCACTCGGCGATCTCCTGGGCGTTCTGCACGTGACGCTCGATGCGCAGCGACAGCGTCTCGATGCCCTGGATGAGGTTCCAGGCGCTCTGCGGCGCGATGGCCGAGCCGAGGTCGCGGAGCAGCTGCACCCGGGCCTTGATGATGTAGGCGAGCGGGTCACCGACCGCGGCGGTGTAGCTCGCGCCGTGGTACGACGGGTCGGGCTCGGTGAGGCCGGGGAAGCGCTCGACGTTCTTCGACCACTCGAAGGTGCCGCCGTCGATGATCGCGCCGCCGATGGTGGTGCCGTGGCCGCCGAGGAACTTGGTGACCGAGTGCACGACGATGTCGGCCCCGTGCTCGAACGGGCGGATCAGGTACGGAGTCGCGATCGTGTTGTCGACGATCAGCGGGACGCCGCCCTCGTGCGCCACGTCTGCGACGGTGCGGATGTCGAGGATGTTGATCTGCGGATTGCCGATGGTCTCCGCGAAGAAGAGCTTGGTGTTCGGTCGCAGCGCGCGGCGCCACTCCTCGGGGTCGTCCTGGTTCTCGACGAACGTGACCTCGATGCCGAGCTTGGCGAGCGTGTACTTGAACAGGTTGTACGTGCCGCCGTAGATCGAGCTGGACGAGACGATGTGGTCACCGGCCTGCGCGATGTTCAGCACAGCGAACGTCGACGCCGCCTGACCGCTGGCGAGGACGAGGGCTCCGGTGCCCCCCTCGAGCGCCGCGAGGCGCTGCTCCAGGACGTCCTGCGTCGGGTTCTGGATGCGGGTGTAGATGTTGCCGAACTCCGCCAGGGCGAACAGGTTCGCGGCGTGATCCGCGCTGTCGAACACGTAGGACGTGGTCTGGTAGATCGGAGTGGCGCGGGCCTTGGTCACGGGGTCGGGAGCAGCGCCGGAGTGGATCTGCTTGGTCTCGAAACGCCAGGTCTCGGGTGCGGACATGTGTTCCCCCTGGAACTGTTGGAAGGTCGATTCGACTGATGTCGTTGATGCGACAGTACGGAATATCGGAAGTTGTCAACAGTGGGTGGGAAATGTGACGTAATGAACACCGGCCGGATCCCGGCGCCGGTGCGCGTGCGGGTTCAGGGCCGGCCGAGCAGCCTCGCCGCCCACGTGCGAGCGATCGCGAACGGCTCGGCGAACGTCGTCATCCCGACCGTGACGATCGCGCCCTCGTACAGCAGCATCATCGCCTGTGCCATCGCCTGCGGATCGGTGATCCCCGCTTCGCTGCAGAGCTCCTCGAACAGATCGAGGAGCCAGGCCTTCTGGCGAGACACCTCGGGGAACACCGGGTGGTCGTCGTTGCCCTCGCCGATCTCGGCTCGGGCGTTGATCGCGCTGCATCCCTTCGGGCTGTTCTCGTCGGACCAGGAGATCGCGGCGTCGAAGACCGCGAGCACACGGTCGGCGCCGGGATCGGGCACCCGGGCGAGCTGGCCGGCGACGTGGTCGCGCCACCGCGCATCCCGGTGCTGGAGGTAGGAGACGACCAGCGCCTCCTTCGACCCGAAGCGGTCGTAGAGCGTCTTCTTCGTGACTCCGGCCGCCTCGGCGATCGTGTCGACCCCGACCGCGTGGATGCCTCGCTCGTAGAACAGTCGGGATGCGGCGTCGAGAACGCGCCGCCCTCCGGGCGTGAGCGGGACGAGTTCGGGAACGGACGAGGTCATGCGGACGACTATACCGGTCTGTATAGTCGGCATCATGAGTAAACAGATCGGTGTACTTCCGGTCGTGACGACGGCGACCGCCGCGACCGCATTCGTCGTGACCTGGAGCTCGGGGTTCATCATCCCGGCGTTCGCCACCGTCGAGGTCTCGCCCCTGACGCTCCTCGTGTGGCGGTTCGCACCCCTGGCCGTCGCGCTGCTCGTGCTCGTCGTCGTCTCAGGAGCGGCGACGGGGATGCACCGACGTGAGCTCCGGATCCAGGCCTCGATAGGGATCTTCGCGCAGTTCGGCTACTGCATCGCGGTCTACGGTGCCGTCGCCGCAGGCATCGCCACCGGCACCGTGGCTCTCATCGACGCGGTGCAGCCCCTGGTGGTGGCTGTGCTCGTCGGGCCCATCCTCGGTCTGCGTGTGCGCGGAGCTCAATGGGTCGGGCTCGGAGTGGGCGCGATCGGAGTGCTGCTCGTCGTCCAGTCGCAGCTCGGCGCCACCGAGGCTCCACCTGCGGCCTATGCGCTGCCGGCCGTCGCCATGGTGTGCCTCATCGTCGGCACCCTGCTGCAGCGGAAGACCGGGGTGCAGACCGGCGTGCTCGTGACGCTGACCGTCCATGTGACGGTGACGGCGGCGCTGCTCGTGGTGATCGCGGCGGTGACGGGGACGCTGGTTCCGCCCGCCTCCGGATCGTTCTGGCTCGCCGTGGTGCTGACCGCGGCCGCTCCGACGCTCGCCGCATACGGCCTGTACTGGTGGCTGCTGAAGCGCATCGGCATCACCGCCCTGCAGGCGCTGCTCTTCCTGATCGCGCCGACGACGTCACTGGCCGGAACCATCCTGCTGGGGGAGCCTCTGACGATCCTCACGATCGCCGGATTCGCGCTGTGCGGAGCCGGGGTCGCACTCGTCCTCGTCTCCGAGGTCCGGTCGGCGCGCGTCGACTCCCGACGCGGCGCGTCGACGCGACCCGACGATGCGCAGCGGCTTTCGCGGCCGGAACATCGTACGGTGGAGGAATGGTGAACAGGCGTGCAGTGGTGACGGGTGCGAGTTCGGGTATCGGACAGGCGACGGTGCGCGCGCTGCGCGCCCGCGGCTGGGGGGTCGTGGGAGTCGCACGACGGGCGTCCCGACTGGAGGCGCTCTCGGCGGAGACCGGGGCGTCGACGATCGCGTGCGACCTGACGAACCCGGAAGCCGTCGCAGCGCTGGTCTCGGAGCTCGAGGATTCGGGACCCGTGCACGCTCTCGTGCAGGTCGCGGGCGGAGCGCGAGGCACGGATCGCATCGAGAACGCGTCGATCGACGACTGGCAGTGGATGTACGACGCGAACGTGCTCTCGAGCCAGCGTCTGGTGGCGGGGCTCCTGCCTCTGCTTCGTCGGGCAGCCGCCGCGGACGGTCACGCGGACACCGTGTTCGTGACCTCGACGGCCGCCCAGGTGGCCTACCCGGGCGGCGGAGGCTACAACGCCGCCAAGGCCGCGCAGGCCATGCTCGTGCACGCCCTCCGTCTCGAGTTGAACGGCGAGCCGATCCGCGTGTCCGAGATCGCTCCCGGAATGGTGCACACCGAGGAGTTCACGCTCAACCGTCTGGGCGGAGACGCGGTCGCGGCAGAGGCCGTGTATTCGGGCGTCGAGGCGCCGCTGCGCGCCGAGGACGTCGCCGACGTGATCGCCTATGCCCTCGACGCGCCCGCTCATGTGAATCTCGACCTCGTCACGATGCGACCCGTCGCGCAGTCGGCCAACCATCTTCTCGCCCGCGGACCGCTGCGCGTGCGGCCGATCGACTGAGGATGACCGCGCGCACTCTCGCCGAGCTCGCCGGCGACGGTCTCATGGACCCCGAATGGGCGGACGCACTCGCTCCGGTTCAGCAGACGATCACCGCCCTCGGGGAGCGGCTCCGGGAGGAGCAGGCCGCAGGACGCGGTTATCTTCCCGCGGGCGATCACGTGCTGCGCGCCTTCGAACGCCCGATGTCCGACGTCAAGGTGCTCATCACCGGTCAGGACCCGTATCCGACTCCCGGGCACCCGATCGGGCTGTCGTTCGCCGTCGACCATGACGTGCGGCCGCTGCCGCGCAGCCTGGGGAACATCTACCGGGAACTCGAGAGCGATCTCGGCATCCCGCCTGCCCCGCACGGAGATCTGTCCGCGTGGAGCGACCAGGGGGTCCTGCTGCTCAACAGGGTGCTGACCGTGCGGCCCGGCGAGGCCGGCTCCCATCGCCGCTGGGGATGGGAGCAGGTGACCGAGCTCGCGATCCGCGCACTCGTCGCGCGGGACCAGCCGCTCGTCGCGATCCTGTGGGGCAAGGACGCGGCGAATCTGCAGCCCCTCCTCGGCGAGACCCCCGTGATCGCCTCGGCGCACCCGTCTCCGCTCTCCGCACGGCGCGGATTCTTCGGCTCTCGGCCGTTCTCGCGAGCGAACGAGCTGCTCGACGGGCTCGGTGCGAGTCCGATCGACTGGCGCGTCGGCGAAGCGCCCCCTCTAAGCTGATCGCATGCAGTTCGAGCCCGGTGATCGCCGCCGTGTGCTGCCGCGCCATCTGCGCCCGCAGCCCGAACCCGACGTGTTCTCGTACTCGATCCGCCCCGCACGTTCGGGCGACCTCCCGTACGTGCGCGAGATCTACAACCATTTCGTCAGCAATTCGGTGGTCACTCTCGATGAGCGGCGCAGCAGCATCCCCTACTGGCGTGAGAAGTTCGCGCTGCTGAGCAAGCTCGGCCTGCCCTTCCTGGTAGCGGTCTCGCCGGCGGGGGTCGTGATCGGGTACGCGCTGGCGCAGCCGTGGGCGGGCAAGAACGCGTACCGGTACACCGTTGAGGACTCGATCTACCTCGGCCCGGGAGCCGGCGGCAAGGGGCTCGGAGCTGCGCTGCTGCAGGCGCTCATCGACGCCTGCGAACAGCTCGGCATCCGCGAGATGGTGGCCGTGATCAGCGACACGAAGGCCGACGCCTCGATCCGGCTCCACGCGAAGCTCGGCTTCGTCGAGGCCGGACGGATGGGCCGAGTCGGGCACAAGTTCGGCCGCGACCTCGGGACTGTCTACATGCGCCGCGCGCTGCGTCCCAGCCGTCGACGGAAGTTCTTCAGCACGAGCTCGGCGCGCTGACGACCCTGCTCACGACGGGGGAGCGGGGATCACGGGGATCGCGGCGAGGAGAGCCTTCGTGTAGTCCTGCGTCGGGCGCAGCAGCACGTCCGCGGTGGATCCTCGCTCGACGACGGCGCCGTCCTTCATCACGACCACCGTGTCGCACAGGTTCTGCACCACGCCGATGTCGTGGGACACCAGGACGAGCGTCAGGTCGGCGCTGCGTCGCAGCTCGATCAGGAGCTCGAGGATCTGAGCTCGCACGGTCACGTCGAGCGCCGACAGGGGCTCGTCTCCGACGAGGATGCGGGGTCGATGCACGATGGCGCGGGCCAACGCGATCCGCTGCCGCTGCCCTCCCGAGAACTCATGCGGGTAGCGGTCGCCCATCTCGGGTTCGAGGCCGACCTGCTCGAGCACGTCGCGCACGCGCGCGCGGTGGTCTCCCTCGATGCCGAGCGCCCAGAGAGGCTCGCGGATGATCTGGGCGGCGGTCATCCGAGGGTCCAGCGATGCGTACGGGTCCTGGAACACGAGCCCGGTCTGACGGCGCAGCCAGTGCAGCGAGCGGGCGGATGCCGCGGCATCCACGACTCTTCCATCGACGGTGACGGTGCCGGACGTCGGACGGTCGAGTCCGAGCAGCAGTCTGACGAGCGTCGATTTCCCCGACCCGGATTCGCCGATGATCCCGACGGACGACCCCTCGACGATGTCGAGGTCGGTCGGCGCCAAGGCTGTCTGCCTGCGCGTCGGCTCGAAGGCGGAGCGCTTGGGGATCACGAAGTCACGCCGCAGAGACCGCGCCTCGATCAGGCTCATCGCGTGCCTCCCTCGGGCCGCCACAGGGTCGCGGTCGCGTCGCGGAGCAGCCCTTGGGTGATCGGCGACGTCGGGGCGGTGAGGAGCGTGCTCACGGGAGCCGCCTCGACCACGTGGCCGTCTTCGAGGACCACGCCCTGGGTCGCGACCTGAGCGAGGACGGCGAGATCGTGGGTGATGAACACGAGTGACATGCCCTGCTCCTCGACGAGGTTCAACAGCAGAGCGAGGATCTCGGCTTGGATCGTGACGTCGAGAGCGGTCGTCGGCTCATCGGCGATGAGCAGACGCGGTCGGCACGCGAGTGCCATCGCGATCGCCACCCGCTGCCTCTGACCGCCGGACAGTTGGTGCGGATACCGATCGACGATCGACGCCGGGTCGGGCAGGCGCACGCGAGCCGCCTCCTGGATCGCTCGCTCTCGGGCCTCTCGTCGACCGATGCCCTCGTGGATGCGGATCGACTCGGCGATCTGCCTGCCGACCGTGCGGATCGGGTTCAGAGCGGTGCGCGGCTCCTGGAAGACGATCCCGATCTCGTCACCGCGCAGGCGTGCGAGCTCGCGATCCGGCATTCCGATCAGCTCAGTGCCGTTCCAGCGGATGCTGCCGCTCGCGGTCGCGCCGTCGGGAAGGAGCCCGAGAACGGCCAGGGCGGTCAAGGACTTGCCGGATCCGGATTCGCCGATCAGGCCCAGGCGCGATCCGTCCGGCACCTCGAACGAGACGCCGTCGACCACCGGCCGTCCGTCGATGCGGACGACGAGGTCGGTCACTTCGAGACTCATGCGATCACCGCCGGCGTGTGGATCTCGGCGGCGCGATGGCGCAGCGTGGGATCGGTGGCCTCGCGCAGGCCGTCGCCCAGGAGGTTGAGAGCGAGCACCGTGATCGTGATCGCGAGGCCCGGCCAGATGACCGAGAGGGGATGCACGCCGATGTAGCGCTGGAGATCGGCGAGCAGCAGCCCCCAGCTCGGCTCCACCACCGACGCGCCGAAGCCCAGGTACGACAGTCCCGCTTCGGCGAGCACGGCGACCGCCATCGACCACGACAGCTGCACGATGAACACCGGCGCGACGTTGGGCAGCAGGTGGCGCGCGAGGCTCTGACCGGTCGTCAGGCCGGAGGCCCGCGCGGCGAGGATGAAGTCGCTCTGCTGCACGCGGCGCAGCTCTGGTCGGGTGACGCGAGCGATGTTGACGCCGAAGCCGATGCCCACCGACCAGATCACCACCCAGAGCGAGCCGCCCCAGACCGACGAGATCATCATCGCGATGAGCAGCACGGGGAAGGCGATCAGGATGTCGACGAGCACGGCCACCGTCTCACGCAGCCACCGTGCCGTGAGCGCGCCGAGCGCGGCCAGGGCGATGCCGACGACCGTGGCGACGAGCCCGGCGCCGATGCTCACGAACACCGTCGTCCGAGAGCCCGCCATGAGCAGACTGAGGATGTCGCGCCCGGTGTCGTCGGTGCCGAGCAGATGGGGCCAGCCGGGGACACCCCAGCGAGCCGCCAGATCGGACTCCTGCGGGTCGAACGGCGTCCAGAACAGCGAGACGAGCGCCGTGAGAGCGACGATGGCGACGACGATCAGACCGAATCGCCCGGTCGCGGTCCGCCACAGTCTCGACAGCCAACCGGACATCAGGCCTCCCTCTGCCGAGGATCGATCGCACGATGGACCAGATCGACGAGGAAGCCCACCACGAGCACGAAACCGGTGAGCACGAGCAGCTCGCTCTGCACCTTGACGAGGTCGCGCGTTCCGACGTCGGCCACGAGCATCCGCCCGATGCCCGGGAGGGTGAACAGCTGCTCGATGACGACCGAGCCGACGATGATGCCCGCGACCTGCAGTCCGAGGACAGTGATGATCGAGAGTCCGACTGCCGGTATGCCGTGGGAGATAAGGGCGCGCGTGCGGGTGAGTCCCTTGGCGGCGGCGGTGCGGACGAAGTCCTGTCCCGCAGCCTGCAGGGTCGCACTGCGCACGAATCTCATGAGCATCGCGCCCTCGACGATGCCGATCGTGAGAGCGGGCAGCAGCAGCGACTCGATCGCTCGCCAGGGCGTGCTCCACCCGGTGCGGGGAAAGCCCTGCGGGGGAAGCCAGCCGAGCCAGACCGAGAAGACGACGATGAGCATCATGCCCGCCCAGACGACGGGCACCGCGGCGAGAGCCTGCGCGCCGACGCTCAGCGCCGTGCCTCCGCGACCGCCACGACGCAGCGCGGCCAGGATTCCGAACGGCACGGCGATGAGGACGGCGATGAGCAGGGAGAGGATGCCGAGCGGGACCGTGACCCGCGCCTTCTCGAGCAGCTCCTCGCCGACCGAGGCGCCCGAGAGGAGCGACGTGCCGAGATCGCCGCGGAAGATCCCGCCGATCCACTCCGCGTACTGCGCGGGGAGAGGACGGTTCAGACCGAGGGAGTCGCGAAGGGCCTCCACCTCGTCGGGGGAGGCCTGCGTGCCCGCGATCAGCTGCGCGACATCGCCGGGGAAGACCCTGAGGGTCAGGAAGATCACCGCACTCGAGACGAGGAGCCCTGCGATGAGCAGGGCTCCTCGAACGAGCGCGTAGCGGATCACGACGTGCGCGTCATCACTTCTCGGTGGCCACGGTCACCCCGGCCAGGTTGATGCGGGAGTTGATCGAGTCCTCGGGGAAGCCGGTCACGAGCGGGCTCACGGCCGTGATGGTCGCACCGTTGTACAACCAGTCCGCCGCGTGGTCCTCGGACACGATGCGCGCGGCTTCGGCGAGCAGGTCCGCGGACTTGTCGGGATCGACCTCGGCCAGCGCCTCGGTGTACAGGCCCTGCACCTCGGCGTTGTCGTAGCCGAAGTAGTAGTCGGGGTTCGCGAAGTTGCCGAAGTCACGCGGCTCGACGTGCAGCACGAAGCTGAGGTCGTAGTCGTGGTTGGTGTAGACGTCCTCCAACCAGGCCGGGAACTCGACGGAGTCGACATCGAGGGTGACGCCGACCTTCTGGAAGTCCGAGATGAGCACCTTGGGGACCGTCGTTCCGTAGAAGCTGGGGATCGTCAGGGTGAGCTCGAGATCCTCCTGGCCGGCTTCTGCAAGCAACTCCTTCGCCTTCTCTGGATCGTAGGAGACGACATCGGAGAGGTCCTCGTAACCGGGGTCCAGCGCGGGGATCGGTCCGTACAGGGTGGATCCCGCACCGACGGCCTCGACGAGAGCCTCGTGATCGATCGCGAGGCGGAGTGCCTCGCGTACCCGCACGTCGTCGAGAGGCGCCTTGGCGTTGTTGAACGCGAGCGTGGCCTTGTCTGTGGTGCGGCCGGTCGTGAGGGTGAAGTCGCCGGAATCCTCGAGCTGCGGGGCGAGATTCGGGTCGACGGCTGTGAGAACCTGAACCCCGCCGTCGAGAGCGGTGTTCACTCCGGCGGTGAAGTCGGGGATGTACTGGAACTCGACCTCGGCGACTCCCGCCGGTTCGCCCCAATAGGCGTCGTTGCGGGCGAAGGTGATGGCGCTGCCCTTGTTCCAACGAGTCAGGCTGAAGGGGCCGGTTCCGTTCTCGGCGGTCTTGAGGTCGGTCGTGTCGCCCGTCTGGAAGACGAGACCCGCAGGCCCGGTGAGCGAGAACAGGAAGTTCTGGTTCGGCTCCGTGAGCACGATCTGCACCGTCGCGGGGTCCGGGGCGGTGATAGAGGCCACCGAGGCGAACTCGGCGTTGCCCTGCAGCGTCGCGTCCGTGCGGACGGCCTCGTACGAGGCGACCACGTCGGCCGAGGTGAGTGCGGTTCCGCTGTGGAACGTGATGCCCTCGTTGAGGGTGAACGTGTAAGTGAGTCCGTCGTCGGAGACCTCGTAGTCCGAGGCGAGGCGGGGCACGATCTCGTTCTCCTGCGTCCGGCTGATCAGACCCTCGTAGATGTTGTCGATGAGGATCTGTTCGAGGGCGGCGCCGCTGGTGTGACGGATGTCGAGATTGGTGGGTTCGAGGACGAGCCCCACCTGGAGCGTCGCGTCGGGATCGGGCTCTCCGACGGGCTCAGTGGTCTCGGGCTCTGCGGCACCCGCGCAGGCGGTGAGGACGATGGCGCTCGCCGCGATGGCGGAGATCAGCGCGAGTCGTCGCGTACGTCGGAACATGGGTTGTTTCCTCTCGGTGCGGCAGTTGCTGTGTGCCGATGGATCGAGCCTAGGGATGTGTCGGGTGGGTGAGGGCGGAATGTGGAACGGAACGTCACATTCCGTGCGGCGGGAGCGAGGACGAGATCACCGCGGCGAGCTGCCCGGGCGCGGTCTCCTGAACGTTGTGGGTGGCCTGGACGGCGACCACGCGGGCCTGAGGCAGACGATCGGCGAACTCCTGCGCATCCGCTGCGGT
Source organism: Microbacterium sp. LMC-P-041 (assembly GCF_030209555.1). Classification (NCBI taxonomy): domain Bacteria; kingdom Bacillati; phylum Actinomycetota; class Actinomycetes; order Micrococcales; family Microbacteriaceae; genus Microbacterium; species Microbacterium sp. LMC-P-041. The sequence goes on along the minus strand of NZ_JARVRV010000001.1, from coordinate 409,005 downwards.
CACGAAGCCGTCGATCGCGCGGAGGAGCGTGAGGGGTGCCGACGTCTGCGAGAGATCCTGCCAGCCGGTGGTGTGAAGTGCGGACGGCGCCGAGACGTCGCCGCGGTCGTGCGCAGCGAGCGTCTGGGCCGCGAGGTGCGCGAAGTGGTGCTTCCACTCGACGCGGCCGTCGGCGCGCACGCGGGTGTTCAGGAACACGCCCCGCTCGGTCTCAGACCTGGCGCCCCCGAACCCGAACGTGATCGCGCGGTCGACGAGCTCGTCGCGCGTCTCGAAATCCGTGGGGCCGGCGTAGAACTCGCGTAGGGCGGCGGGCCCGGCGGACGTGTCGATGCCCGGGGTGATGTCGACCACGATCAGCCCCGACACGAGGTCGGGACGGGCAGCGGCAAGAGCTGCGCCGGTGAGGCCGCCGAGCGAGTGACCCACGACCAGCTGCGGGGCGTCCGTCCAGGCGTCGAGCGCCGCGGCGACGTCGAGGGCGAGAGTGCGAGGGGTGTAATCGAGGTCGTCGCGCCACGACGAGTCGCCGTGACCGGCGAGGTCGATCGCCAGCACCGGCTGCTGGAGCGCGAGCACCGTCGTGTCCCACGTGTGCGCATTGAGACCGGCGCCGTGCAGCAGTGTCACTCGAGGTGCCTCGTCGCCGAATCGCAGCGCGCTCACCTGGCGGCCGTCCGGCAGGGGCAGCGTCACGCGTCGAACGGACGGTTCGGAGACCCCCATCGTCTGCGCCTGTGCGGGAAGATAGCTGAACTCGCTGGTGTCGATCGCCACCTGCATATTCTGCTCTGCTTCGAGGGTGGTGGGGAAATGCGGGAGCATTATGTTTGCCGTAACCCGGCTCACCCTTGGCGAAAAGGTATCAAATCGGCGCTGTCATTTCGCGCTCTGCATTCTCGCTTCCTGTGAGCGGCTCGCCAGCTTGAGTGCACAACGGAATATCATTGAGCCATGAGCGAGACGCGAGTGCACCTCTCAAAGACCGAGCCGGCGGCCTACCAGGCGCTCGACGCCTTCGCCCGCACTGTGGGAGACATCTGCGCAGCCAACGGGATCGACGATCGGCTCAAGGAGATCGTGATGATCCACTCGTCGCAGCTCAACGGGTGCAGCTACTGCACGCGTCTGCATGTGGATCGCGCGCTCAAGGCGGGCATCGACACCGACACGCTCATGCAGATCGCGACGTGGCGCGAGAGCAATGTCTTCAGTGACCGCGAGGAAGCCGCGCTCGAGCTCGCCGAGGCTTTCACCTTCATCTCCGAGGAGGGCATCTCCGACGACGTGTACGACCGGGTCGGTGGAGTGTTCACCGAGAAGGAGTACGCGGCACTGAGCTGGGCCTGCATCTCGATCAACGCCTTCAACCGAGTCGTGATCGCCGGACGGTACCCGGTTCCGCCGCGCTCGCCGCAGGCTCAGGCGCAGGCATGAGCGTTCTCGAGGTCGACGGGGTCAACAACTTCCGCGACGTCGGAGGGATGCTCGCAGACGGTGGTCGGATCCGTTCGGGCGTGCTGTTGCGATCCGGCCAGCTCTCGGCGGCGACCACTGCCGGGGTGAACGAGGTCCGTCGCCGCGTCGCTCACATCGTCGATCTCCGCGACGGCGAAGAGGTCGCCGCAGAGCCGACCGAGATCGAGGGTCCCGACACCACTCACCTTCCGCTGTTCCTCGGATCCGTGCGGTCGTTCTTCGAGACGGACACGAGCCTGGAGGATCTCTATCTGCACCTGCTCGAGGAGAGCGGAGATCGGCTCGTCGCCGCGATCCGCATCATCGCCGAGGGGGAGCCGACTCTCGTTCACTGCACGGTCGGCAAGGACCGCACCGGGGTGACCGTCGCGCTCGCACTCGCCGCAGTGGGCGCCGACCGTGAGGCGATCGTCGCGGACTACGCGCTCACGGAGTCGCTGCTGCCCGCCGAGCGGTCGCAGCGCATCGCCGCGTACCTGAGGTCGCAGCATCCGCAGGCGGTGCACGCCGTCGCTCTGGCGACGCAGTCGCCGGCACCGGTGATGCGGGCGCTGCTCGAGCAGGTCGACGAACGTTGGGGTTCGGCCGCCGGCTATCTGCGCGCGAACGGGATGACGGACCAGGAACTCGAGTCTCTGCGACGCGCACTGGTGGAAGAAGTCCCCGAGCAAGGTTAGGCAACCCTTCATGTGCTGTATGATGGATGCATCATGGAGACCTTCCTCGAGACCCGCAGCACGCGTGCCGAGCGCCGCGCCGCACGTCGCCGTGCTCACCACCTGGTGACGGCCGACGAGCACTCGCTCACCGAGCTCGAGGTCTTCCTCGCCACTCTGCCGCTGTGCGCGTCGGGTCGGATCTTCATCGAGGTCGCCGACGCGTCCGACATCGGCGTGATCGAAGCCCCTGGACGCATGACGGTCACGTGGCTCGCTCGATCTCAGCGATCGGGCGCACCGGGAAGCGGGCGAGCGTGCGCACCCGGCGAGGCTCTCGCCCGAGCGACCTGCGCGTGGGCAGACGAGATGCTCTTCGACGACGAGCTCGACACCCACATCACTCTTCTCGGAGGCTTCCTCGGCACGGCTGACATCGTCGAGCACCTGACGGGCGCCCTCGAGATCCAGCCTGCTCAGATCCACGCTCCGGAGCGCTTCGGGCTGCTGCCCGTCGACCGCTGAGCGCTTCCGCGCTCTACGGCCGCGACCTGCTGCGGCGGACGTAGTTGCCGTCTTCCAGGCCTGCCTCGATCTCGAAGCGGTTGCGCAGCGGATCCCTGCCCGCGAACAGGTAGAGCACCGGAAGCAGGATGCCGTAGCGCAGCCACTGCGCCTTGTGCACCGCCTCGTGGCGCAGCACGGCGTCGCTCGGACGGGCGTCACCCGTCAGGAAGCAGCCGCCGACGCACACTCCGCCGCGGTTGAACGTCCAGTTCGGCATCCCCTGGAACACCCACAGGCCCGCTCGGCGTTCGACGGGACCCGTGCTCCACAGGGACCCCCAGATCCATCCCACGGACGTGCCCCACCAGTAGCCGATCCGGCTGATCGGCGAACGCAGGAGGAACGCGGGGATCCGGCGGTCGAGTCTCCGACCGCGAGCCACAGCGCGCTCGGCGGCCGGCCGCCAGTCGGACGTCATGCGACGGCTCCGACGAGACGGAGCAGCGCGCCGAGGTCGTCGACCGCGTCAGCGGGTGAGCGAGGGGCGAACCCCGCGATGGTGGCGCCCGCCAGCGGCACACGGGACCGCAGTGCGCGGATCGCGGTGCTCAGACTCGCGGGCGAGAGTCCGAACGGTGCGGGGGAGGAGACACCGGCGATCTCCGCAGGGTCGAGCACATCGACGTCGATGTGCACCCATACGCGGCGCGCGCCGGTCGCTTCGACCGCGTCGGCGAGAGCGTCGGGCGATTCCAGATCGTCGACGGAGAGCTGGGCGAGGCCGTCGAGGGCGGTGACCTCGTCGTCGTCGAGATTGCGCATGCCCACCGTGACCACCCGATCGCGGGGGATCCCGGGCGAGAGCGCGAGTTGAGGCTCTCCGTCGCCGAGTACCGCGCGGAGCGCCATGCCGGAGAACGCTCCGGAGGGTGAGGTGTCCGGCGTGTGCAGGTCGGCGTGGGCATCGCACCACACGACGGCCAGGTCGTCGGTTCCGCCGGGAAGAGCCGCCAGGGCGGCGACGGTCACGCTGCAGTCGCCGCCGATGATCACGGTGTCGGCGGTCATGCCGGTTTCGACGAGCTCTCGGTTGCGAAGGAGAGCGCTGAGTCGGCGGACGCCGGTGCCGAGGGATTCACCGGCTTCGACCGGCACATCGAGCACCGTGGTCGCGGCACGCGGAAGGTCGCCGGCGATCGCCGAGGCGCCGTCGACGAGCAGCATCGCGCGAGCGGCGGGGGAGCCCTGCCACTGCGGGACGACGAGGAAACGCACCATGGGTGCCTCCAGCTGAGAAGAGGAGCGGGTGCCTCGGACACGAGGATCCGAGGCACCCGCAGGGTGTATCAGGAGCCTTCGATGGCCTGGCGAGGGGCGGAGCCGCCCGCCTTCAGCTCGGCGAGACGAGCCTCGACCTCGGTCAGCTCACCGAGGTCTTCGAGGCTCTCGAACTGAGCGTCGAGGCTGGATGCCGCGAGCTCGATCTTGCCTTGGGCGAGGGCCTCCTGACGGCGGACCTTGTCTTCGAAACGTCCCAGCTCGCTGGTGGGGTCGAGGACGTTGATCGAGGAGACCGCATCCTGCACCTTCGTCTGAGCCTCGGCGACCTTGGCGCGGGCGAGCAGCTCGCTGCGCTTGTTCTTCAGCTCGCCGAGCTTGTCCTTCATGCCGTTGAGGCCGGACTTCAGCTTGTCGACGATCTCGGTCTGAGCGGCGATCTGCGGCTCGGCCCCGGTCGCCTCGCGCTCGGCGCTGATCTGGCGCTGCAGAGCGATCTTCGCGAGGTTGTCGAACTTGTCGGCATCGGCGGCGTCGCCGGTGGAGCGCATCTCGTCGGCCTTGCGGCTGGCGGCGAGAGCCTTGTTGCCCCACTCGGTGGCTGCCTGGACGTCTTCCTCGTGGTCGCGCTCCAGCAGACGCAGGTTGCCGATGGTCTCGGCGATGGCCGACTCCGCGTCGGCGATGCTGTTCGTGTAGTCGCGAACGAGCTGGTCGATCATCTTCTGCGGGTCTTCCGCAGAGTCCAGGAGCGAGTTGATGTTCGCGCGGACGAGGGTCGAGATACGTCCGAAGATGGACTGCTTGGTCATGCGTGGTTCCTTTCAGAGGGTCGGACTCGATGTCTGGGGTCGATAGGTGTGCGGTTCAGAAGCGTCGCCCTCCCGAACGGCCGCTGCGGCCGCTGGAGCGGCTGCCGCCGCCTCCACCGAAACCGGAGCTGCGGAACCCGCCGCCACCGCTGGAACGCCAGCTGCTGCTGCGCGAGGAGCCGCCGCCTCCGCCGCCGCCCGAGAGCAGACCGCCGATGATGCCGCCCAGGATGTCGCCACCCAGGCCGGAACCGCCGGAGCCTGATCCGCCGCCGAAGATGCTGCCGCCGGCGCCGCCCCATCCGCTCTCATAGCGGCTCGGGCTCATGGCCGCGACATCCGCCTGGGCGGATGAGGTGGCCTGCCGGGCGAGTTCGAGCGCGCGTCCTGCTTCTGCGAGCGCGGTCTCGGGATCCGACGACCGCAGACTCACGGCCTGAGTGAGGGTCGCGTCGGCCTGGGAGAGGCGGGTGCGAGCCGTGGAGCCGACGGTTCCCCGCCGCGTCTCGATGTACTCGCGCGCTGCTCGGATCTCTGAGCCCGCCTGCGTCAGGGTCTGCTCGAGAAGCTGCTGCACGCGTCGCGCCCGTTCCACGGCCTGGGTGCCCTCCGCGATCGCGGCGTCGATCTGCGTGTTCGCCGCGCTGAGCGCTTCGAGCACGCGCTGCGGACTGCGCGATGCTCCGGAGAGGTCGGCCTGCGCACGCTGCAGCTGCTGCGAGGTTGCGGCCGCGACCGCGGCGAGCGTGCCTCCGGCGTCAGGCAGCTGCTGTGCCGCGACGATGTCGGCCTGCAGCTCGGCGACGAGAGCCTGCGCCTGCGATTCGATACGGGAGAGTTCGGTGCCCAGCGCGGTGATGGCCTCGACCAGCTGTGTCGCCTGCGCCACCGACTGCTCGGCCGTGCGGATGGCGAACGCCGCCTCGCCGGAGCGACCGGCCGCTATCGCCTGCTGCGCGGCCTCGATCGAGCGGTCGGCCAGGGCTACCCGCTCCTGAGCCTGTGCCGGGTTGTCGGACACCGTGCTCAGTGCCGATGCGTCGTAGGTGGCGGACAGCGCGGCTAGAGCGGGAGCCGCGGAAGTCAGAAGCGGGACGAGAGCGGCTCGCTCGCCGCGGACTCTGTCGAGTTCCTGTGGTGCGTTCTGCTCGAGCTTGCGGAGCGCGTCGAACGCGTCGGTGTTCTCGTCGAGGACGTCGTCGATCTCGTCGCACAGCCGGATGATGCGGATGTGCCAGGCGCGGCGATCGTGGACGGTGTCCTCGATCTCGTCGTCGAGCTTCTGCTTCAGATCGAAGGCCTCGGACATCTTCGACTTCGCGGTCTCGACTGCTCCGCTGAACTCGGCGGTCGCCGCGTCGCCGAACTGGGCGACGGCGAAGCCGAGCTCCTCGCGGCTCGAGGTGATCGCATCGTCCGCCTGCACGAGTGCGGCCCCCGCCTGCGTCTCCACCTGCTCGTCGGTCAGCGTGGAGAACGGATCGTTCGGATCGGGCGTCTCGGGCATGGCGCCACGCCTGCGGATCGCGGCATTGCGACGCGCGCGGCGAATGAGGGCGATGATCAGCCAGATGATCAGGCCGACCGCGATGACGGCGACCACGATCAGTGTGGCCCGTAGAGCGCCCGCACCGCCGTCGCCCTCGATCTCGTCGGCGGCGAGGACGATCATGCCCTCCCAGTCCTCTTGTGCGGCCAGACCCTGGATCTTGTCTTCCACGTCGTCGAGCTTGCTGTCGCTGAGCGGGCCGTCGGGTGCTGCCGAGATGTAGTAGCTGCGTCCCTCTACCGCGATCGCGAGCAGGTACTGCTCGGAGCCGAGGTTGTTGTTCTCTGCGACGGTATCGGCCCAGGCGACGTTGTCGGTCGGCGAGGTGAAGTCATCGACGAGGACGACGAAGAGATCGGACGAGGAATTGTCGCTGAGCGTCTGGAGTCGAGCCTCGACGGCGTCCTCTTGGCTTGGGCTGAGGACGTCGGCGTCGTCCGTCACGTATCCCGAGTCGAGCGTCACGGGGTCGGTCGCGGAGGCAGCAGATGCGGAGAACGCGGCTGCTGCAGCCGCCGCAGTCAGTGCGGCCAGCGCCAGCCACCGTGTCTTCATCGTGTTCCCTCCGACCGGCAGCCGAGCCCCATGGCACGAGTCTATGCACAGAGGCCGACACGCGACACCTTCCGAGGGGGGATAGCCGTTCGCCCTCAGCGGAGACACATACGCTGGATGGCATGGACGACAGGTATGGATCCGATGTGCTCGCTGCCGGCTGGAGGGAACGAGCAGCCAAGCCGGTGCCGCAGGTTCCCGCCGAGCTCGATCTCGTCGTCGAGGTGGCGCAGGACGGATTCTGCGGAGCGGTCACACGGGTGCAGGGCGGCAACGTCGAACTCGAGGACCGGGTGGGGCGCAAGCGCCTCTTCCCGCTCGGAGGCGGGTTCCTGATCGACGGATCACCGGTGCGGCTCACGGTCCCGGCCGCGAAGGAGCAGGGCCTCCGACGCACGGCATCCGGCTCGTTCGTCGCCGCCGATCAACGAGCCAGGGTCGCGCTTCCCAGCCGGATCCTGGTCGAGGGCAAGCACGACGCCGAGCTGGTCGAGAAGGTATGGGGAGCGGACCTGCGGGTCGAGGGCGTCGTCGTCGAGTTCCTGCAGGGAGTCGACCTGCTCGACGAGCTGCTCGCCGCAGAGCCTCCCAGCGCATCGCGCCGCTACGGGGTCCTCGTGGATCACCTCGTGCCCGGGTCGAAGGAATCGCGCATCGCCGACGCCGTCGCCCGGGGTCCGCACGGCAGGCATGTGAAGATCGTCGGCCACCCGTTCGTGGATGTCTGGCAGTGCGTCACCCCTCGGGCTCTCGGTATCGCGAGATGGCCGGAGATCCCTCGGGGCACGGACTGGAAGACCGGGATCTGCCGCGCATTCGGGTGGCCGTACGAGACGCAGGCGGACACCGGTCGCGCCTGGCAGCACATCCTGTCGAAGGTGCACACCTACCGCGACCTCGAGCCCGCGCTCCTCGGTCGGGTGGAGGAGCTGATCGACTTCGTGACGGCACCCGCCTCCTGACCCGCGGTCGGTGGCGTTCAGCGCCGCCGACTACCCTGGAAGCATGCCCGAACCCCGCACCTTCCGCGACGAACCGGTCTCCTTCGTGCGCCGCAGCGGCCGGATGTCCGATGCTCAGGAGCGCGCGTTCGAAGAGCTCGGACCGCACTACCTCCTCGACGTGCCCCGCGATGTCGCCTGGACCTCGGTGCACCCGGAGGCGCGTCTGGATCCCGCCTCCGAGTACGGGCGGGATGCGGACCTGTACGTCGAGATCGGCTCCGGTCAGGGGCACGCCATCGTCGCCGCCGCATCGTCCCGCCCCGACGACGACTTCCTCGCGGTCGAGGTCTTCCGCGCGGGTCTCGCCAGGACCATGCTCGACGCCGACCGCGAAGGCGCTCGCAACGTCCGCGTGGTCGAGGCGAATGCGCCGGAGGTGCTCTCGTCGTACCTCCCCGAAGCGGCAGCGGCAGAGGTCTGGATCTTCTTCCCTGATCCGTGGCACAAGAAGAAGCACACCAAGCGCCGTCTCGTCCGCCAGGGGTTCGCCGACACCGCCGCTCGCGCACTCCGTGACGGCGGTCTGCTCCGCCTCGCGACCGACTGGGAGGACTACGCGCTGCAGATGCGCGAGGTGCTCGACGCGGAGCCTCTGTTCGAGCGCGCCTTCGACGGCGACTGGGCCGAGCGATTCGATGGACGCGTCATGACCGCATTCGAACGCAAGGGGATCGCCAAGGGGCGAGACATCCGCGATCTCGTGTATCGGCGGAAGTCGCGCGCGTGATCACCGCGCAGCGCATCTCGGCGACGTGGCCGGCGGTCGTCTCCGCGCTCCTCGTGTGCGCTGCGGCGCCGGCGTTCTTCGTGGTGCAGATCCCGTGGCTCGGCTGGGCGCTGCTCGCACTCGGCGTCGGGAGCGCGTGGCTCGTCGAGCGCCGTCTGCCGGTGACGGCGGATCAGACGGTGCGCGTGGGCACGCGTCGCGAGAGCGCGCGAGTCGTGGGGACCAGCCGTCAGCCCTCACTCACCAGGGACCTGTCCCTGATCGCCCTCGGCATGCTCATCGTCAGCGTGATCCCGCTCGCGGCAGAGCTCGACAACCTCGCGATGCTGCGGTTCACGCTCGCCCTCGGCGGCGCGGTGGCGGTTCCGTACGTCGTCTCCCGCTTCGTGTTCCGCGACCGGGCGATCGGCTTCCCGTGGCGGGCGCACCGCCGGTGGGGGCGCCTGCAGTGGGGCTGGCTCGTCGCCGTCCTGGTGCTCGGCTGGCTGATCCTGCCGTTCTACTTCATCACCAGCGGCGTCTATCAGAACTGGCCGGTCGTGGACTCGCCCGACCTCATCGCCCGGCTGTTCGTCGGCGTCGGAGCGGTCGGCATCTGGGACGAGCTGTTCTTCATCTGCACCGTCTTCGCCCTGCTGCGCAGGCATTTCCCCGACGCCCTCGCCAACGTGCTGCAGATGATCGTGTTCGTCTCATTCCTGTGGGAGCTGGGCTATCGCGAGTGGGGACCGCTGCTGACCATCCCGTTCGCGCTGCTGCAGGGGTTCATCTTCATGCGGACGCACTCGCTGGCCTATGTCGTCACGGTGCACCTGCTGTTCGATGCGGTGGTGTTCGGGGTGCTCGTACACGCCCACAACCCCGGGCTTCTGCCGATCTTCCTGATCTAGCGCGAGCGGACATCGATACGATCGAGTCATGCTCATCGTCGGACTCGTCCTCGCCGCGGCCGCTGCCGCCTTCCACGTCTTCATCTTCGCGCTCGAGTCGCTGAGATGGACAGAGCCCGAGACGAGGAAGATCTTCGGCGTCGCGAGCGAGGCGGACGCCCTCACGACGAAGGCGCTCGCCTTCAACCAGGGCTTCTACAACCTGTTCCTCGCGCTGACCGCGCTGCTCGGCGTCGGCTTCGTGATCATCGGCTTCACAACGGTGGGACTGACTCTCGTGTTCGCCGGAACGGGGATGATGCTCGCCGCCGCACTGGTGCTGATCCTCTCCGATCGCACGAAGGCGCGCGCCGCAGTGATGCAGGGCACGCTGCCGCTCCTCGCCGTGATCGCGACCGCGATCGCCGTCTCGATCGGCTGATCTCGGTGATGCGCTGATCGTGTCCGAGGGGTGACAACTCGCTCGGCACGGGCCACACTCGGTGCATGACCGACTGGGTGCTGCACGTCGACATGGATCAGTTCATCGCTGCGGTCGAGGTGCTGCGCCGACCGGAGCTCGCCGGGCTCCCCGTGATCGTCGGCGGCCGGGGCGACCCGACGGAGCGCGCCGTCGTGTCGACGGCGTCGTACGAGGCGCGGAAGTTCGGCATCGGATCCGGGATGCCGCTGAAGATCGCGGCACGCAAGGCGCCTGAGAACGCGGTCTTCCTGCCGGTGGACCACGACGCGTATGAATCGGCCTCCACCGAGGTGATGTCGACACTGCGTGCACTGCCCGGGGTGGTGCTCGAGGTCATCGGCTGGGACGAATGCTTTCTCGGCGTGACCACGGACGACCCCGAGCAGACGGCGCGCAGCGCGCAGAACGCGGTGCTCGAGTCGACGGCACTGCACTGCTCGGTCGGCATCGGCGACAACAAGGTGCGGGCCAAGATCGCCACCGAGTTCGGCAAGCCCCGGGGCGTCTTCCGGCTCACCGCCGAGAACTGGTTCGACGTGATGGGAGACCGGCCTACTCGGGACCTGTGGGGAGTCGGCCCGAAGGTTCAGAAGCGGCTCGCCACCCACGGCATCACGACGGTCCGGGAACTCGCTGACGCGGACGAGGCAGAGCTCATCGCGGAGTTCGGACCGCGGATGGGCGTCTGGTACCACGGGCTGGGCTCGGGTCTCGGTCCGACCGTGGTCGACAGCACCCCATGGGTGGCCCGCAGCCACAGTCGCGAGATGACGTACCAGCAGAACCTCACGACGACTGCAGAGGTTCAGGCGGCGCTGACCGAACTGGCGGGGCAGGCCTTCGACGACTGCGCCGCCGAGGGGCGCCCGGTCGTCCGCGTGCATCTGAAGGTGCGCTATGCGCCGTTCGAGACCAAGACCTTCGGCCGCAAGTTGCCGGAGCCGACCACCCGGCGCGCGACGGTCATCGAGGCGGCACTTGCGCTCGGTGCCACGCTCGATCACGACCGGGAGGTCAGACTGCTCGGCGTCCGCGCGGAGATGGCCATGCCCGAGGGCGGTGACTCGGCCGAGCGGACCCCGGTGCGCGGAAGGATCTGAGTCGGCGCGCCGCGGTCATTCACGGATGACGGCGGCGATCGCGCTCACCTCGATCACTGCGCCCGGGACGCCGAGCCCGGCCACGAGGGCTGCGGTCACCAGCGGAGGGGCGCCATCACGGGCGAGCGTCGCTGCGACGGCACCGTAGGCGGCACGAAGATCGGCATCCTGGTGGATGTAGATCGTCCAGCTGATGACATCGTCGAGGCCTGCGCCCGCCGACTCGAGCGCGATCCGAGCGTTCTCGACCGCGCGGAGCGACTGCTCGGCGGCATCCGTCGAGACGAGCGCGCCCGTCTCATCGACGCCGTTCTGGCCGCCGACGTGGATCGTCGTGGCCCCGGGCGGGACGACGGCGACATGACTGAAGGCGGGGCTCACGACGAGTCCCGCCGGCTGTGCGAGTGTGATCTCCATCTGCAGAGTGTGCATCCGGGGGCGGACATCCGCGAGAGGGTTCGTCGGCGGTGCGTCGGGGCGGGCACGGGGCCCGCCCCGACGGGGGTCAGCCGACCTTCTTGACCGTGTATCGGAACACGTCCGTGCGGAGCACGTCTCCTGACGTCTTCACGACCTTGATCGTGTGCTCGCCGTCCTTCAGCCCGGTCGCCTCGAACAGGGTCTGATTCGAGACGCGCGACTCGGCGTGGGTGTCGACGCTCTTCACCTTCTTGCCGTCGATGTACACATCGACGGCTCCCTGGTCGGGTGCCTTCGGGCCGAGCCACGCGACGCCCGTCCCGCGGAACGTGAACGACACGGAGTCGCCGTCGGCCGTGGTGGCGTGGACATCGTCGAGATGGTCTCCGGTGAACGCGAAGTCCAGCGTCGCGTCTCCCACCGGGAGCGCGGCGAGGTACGACGACTTCAGTGTGACCGTCGATCCGGACAGCGTGTAGTCGGCGTCGCGCTCGAGCGGCTCACCGCCGAGGCTGATCGAGGAGAGCTCGCTCGGGTCGCGCAGCACATCGACCGTCACGTCGGCGGGAGCGGCCTTGTTGAACGCACCCGAGGTCGTGCTCAGCTGGCTGTCGAGAGTGACGACGAGCTTGTCGAGCAGCATGAAGGATCCGGACTTCTTGACCACCCGCAGGGTGTGACTTCCGCTCGCGAGATCGGCGACGGCGTAGACCACCTGCTGGGAGAGGCGCCCGTCGGCCGCGGGCAGCGAGGTGTCGACGGTCTCGACCAGCTGTCCGTCGAGGTAGACCTCGACCTCGCCCTGCGATTCGTGCTTCTCGGTGACGTACTGGATCCCGGTTCCCTGGAACGTGTACTCGAAGGCCGCTCCGTTCGTCTCGACGTAGTGGACGTCGTCGCCGTGGTCGCCCAGCCCGCGGTTGTTGCTGTCGCCCCACGACCCGCTGTAGCCGATGCGTGAATCGTCGTCGTTCAGGGTCACTGTCAGCCCGGTGGCGGGCGGTTCGGGCGTGCCTCCACCCGGGGTGTCGGACACCGCGACGGTGAAGGGCTGCGATGTCGCAGGGACCTCGTTGCCGTCGTTGCGCATCCACGCCCCGTCGTAGCCGACCCGCAGCGAGTCGTCGTTGACGGTGAGTGCCGCCTGCTTCGCGGGCGTCACCTTCAGAAGGCGCACGCCGTGGATCGGCACGCTCTCGGCGGTGAAGCCCTCCGCTTCCGATCCCAGGTTCTTGCCGGCCCAGAGATCGCGGACCTTCGCGGAGCCGTCGAGTCCGATGTCGGACCAGTCGACCGTGATGTCGGCGTCTGCACGGCCCAGGTTGTACAGCGCCACGGTGTAGGTGCCATCCGGGTTCAGTGCGTACCAGACCTGCTGCTTCGTCGCCGTCGAGACGGGGCGAGCGGGCACGCCTGCCTGGTTCACGGCGATGACCTCACGGTTGGTGATCAGCTCGAGCCCGTACTCGTCGAGGTTCGTCAGATCGTTGCCCAGGTACATCGGCGCCGCGGAGGTCGCCCAGAGCGTCGTCGCGGTGCGGCGTTCGTCGCGCGTGAGGCCGTCCATCTTCCCGTTGCCCACGTTGAGGGAGTCGAGGTCGTTCCAGCCTGCGGGCCCGGCGTGGCGCCACCAGTCCGAGAGCCTCGGGAACAGGCGAGCGACGTTCTCCCAGGTGGTCAGGGCCTCATCGCCGCAGTAGCACTCGACGTCCCAGTCGATGCGCCAGCCGTCTGCATACTGCTTCCAGTAGTCCGCGTAGTCGATGTCGACGGCCCAGGAGAGCTCGAACCAGATGTCGTTGCGGCCGAGCGCCCGAGACCAGGCGGCGACCTCCTCGCGGGCGTCCATCGACAGGTCGCTGATTCCGGAGCCGGGGGTGACGCTGTCGAACTTGATGAAGTCGACTCCCCATTCGCCGAGCAGATCGGCGATCGAGTCGATGTACTTCTCGGTGCAAGGGTTGTCGAAGTCGAGTCGGTACCCGAAGCCCCAGTAGTCGCCCTGCTGGAGAGGCTGCTTGAGCAGATTCTCGGTCGTGCAGCCGGGAGCGCCGTAGATCGGGAGCGCCTTCTGTGCCGTCTCGAGGCTCATCCCGGGAATCAGATACAGACCCACCTTCTGGCCGTTGTCGTGCACGTGGTCGATCACCGCGTCGAGGCCGTCGGGGAACAGTGTCGTGCTGGGAATGGGGCGTCCGTATTCGTCCTGGCCTCCGTTCCAGCCGGCGTCGATGTTGATGTAGTCGTAGCCGTAATCCTGGAGCTTGTCATGCATGGCATCCGACTGAGCCATGATCTGATCGGCGGTGATCCATTGGCCTCCTTCGTACACCTGCATGCTGTAGCTGCTCCAGCCCATGTAGGGGGCGGTCGATCGGTTCGAGATGCCGTCTTCGGTCTCGTCCGCAGGCGTGCGCGTCGCATCCGCCGGTGGCTCCTGCTCCGGGGTGCTCGAGGGAGCAGGTTCCGGTGCCGGCTCTTCAGTCGGTGCCGGCTCTTCGGTCGGTGCCGGGTCGTCCGTCGGCGCGGGAGCCGTCGTCGGCGTCGTCTCCGGCGCCGGAGTCGGTTCCGGTGTCGCCTCGGTGGCCCAGCTCGCGCCAGGTGCCAGAGCGAGGACGATCGCTGTCGCGGCGAGTGCCGCGGTCAACGAGGCCGCTCTCCTTCTCTGTCGGTGTGCGTTCATTGCTTTCCTCTCGTTCGACTGCTCTGTCGGGGGATGGGAAGGAGGTGTGACCGTCAGCCGTCTGCGCGCCTGATCTCGATGAGCATCGCCTGCTGCGGATTGAGCGTCGGCAGGGGGACGCCGGCGGTGACGAGGACGGACCCCGGCATCTCGACCGGGACGGCGACGGCGGCCGTCACCCACTCGGGGTCTCCACCGTGTCTGCTCGACGCGCCGAGATCTTCGCGGATCCGGACGGTGTACGGCGCAGCGGCATCCAGTCCGGGAAAACGCACCCGACCGGACTGGCCCGATGCCGATGTCGTGAACCGGCTCCAGGTGAACAGCGCTTCGGATGCGTCTCGGGCCACGATTCCCGAGAGTGATGTCGCGGGATCCGCGAGGTCCGCGTTGACGACGCGACCGCTGTGCAGCAGGTCGCGGAATTCGCGGTACATCGCGGTCCAGCGGGCGATCGCCGCCAGTTCGCCGTCGTCGACGACGGTGAGGTCCTGCTCGATGCCGGCGTGCGCGGTCAGCGACGTCGCCAGACGGAACGACAGATCGGTGGTGCGGGCGGTGGTGTGCGATCGCCCGGAGCCGAGGTGGGAGCCGATGAGTTCGGGAGGCACGAGGCTGCGCGTCCACCGCTCGATCTGGACGCGTTCGACCGGATCGTTGCAGTCCGAGGCCCAGACACGATCGGTGCGGTCGAGGATCCCGAGGTCGATGCGTCCGCCGCCGCCCGAGCATGTCTCGATCTCGAGCCCCGGGTGCCGCGACCGCAGCTCGTCGAGCAGGCGGTAGAGCGCGGCCGTCTGCCGGTGCACGCTGGGCCTGTCCCCATCGCCGCCGCGACTGACCGCTTCGAGAAGATCGCGGTTGTGATCCCATTTCAGGTAATCGATCGAGTGCTCGCGCACGAGAGCGTCGAGACGCGCGAGAAGGTAGTCGTACGCCTCGGGGCGCGCGATGTCGAGAACGTGCTGCGACCGGGATTCCGGGCCGAGGCCCTCGGCCGGACCCAGTACCCAGTCCGGATGGGCGCGCGCGAGATCGGAGTCGAGATTGATCATCTCGGGCTCGAACCAGAGACCGAACTGCATCCCCTGAGCACGCACGACATCGACGAGGGGCCCGAGTCCGTCCGGCCACACCTCATCGTCGACGAACCAGTCGCCCAGGCCGGCATCCGCTTCGCGGCGTCCGCGGAACCAGCCGTCGTCGAGCACGATGCGCTCGACCCCCACCTCCGCCGCACGCTCGATCAGCGCGGTGAGGCGCTCGAGGTCGTGGTCGAAGTAGACCGCCTCCCAGGTGTTGAGCACCAGGGGTCGCGGCGAGCGCGGATGCGTCGGACGCGCGCGCAGGCGCCGGTGGAGTCGGTCGCTGATGGCGTCGAGTCCGCTGTCGGACCAGAGGAACAGCGCGGTCGGTGCGTCGTAGCGGTCGCCGTCTTCGAGGATGATCTCGCCTGGGTGGAGCTCCTCGCCGGCTCCGATGACCGAACTGAACACGCCAGCGCCCTCGGGAAGGCGCTCGGCGAGGTACTGCTGTTCACCGCTCCACGCGAGGTGCACGGCCCAGATCTCTCCGTGCCGGAAGCCGAATCCGGCGGTTCCGGCCGCGAGCAGGAAGGGCGAGTCGTGTCCCGGCTTGCCGCGGTGCGCGGCGCGACGGTGGGTGCCGAAGCCGAAGGGCGAACGCTGCGGGAAGCGCTCACGGCACCACTTCCCGGTGAAGTCGAGGATCTCGGTCGCGCGCTCGGGGAGCGGAAGCAGCGACAGCACGGCGCCCACCGTGTAGGGGGTCCGACCGATGCGCGGACTGAGGGCGGCGTCGCGTGCGAGGGACGTGTCGACCGCGAGAACTCCGTGCGGGTCGAGGTGATATGCGAGTTCGGTGCGGATGCCGCTGATCGTGTCGTCGAACCGGAGGACGATGCGCCCGCCGACGCCGTCGGACGGGATCTCGACATCGTGTCCCACGAGTCGAGGTCGGGGGGTCGTGGCGCGTCCGCTCGCGTGACCGGAGAGAGCTGCGGTTCCCGACCAGCCCTCGTGCTCGGTGGGCAGTGCGGAGAAGGCACGCGGGATGTCGGGGGAGTTGTTCAGCTGGGCGGGCCCGGCCGTGAGGGCGAGCGCCGAGACGGCTGCGGGATCGAGGTCTCCGAGGTCCGCGCCCCAGTGCAGCACACGGGGGATCGGGTCGGAGATCTGGACGATGAAGGCGGCACCAGCGGCGCGGAGTGCGACGACGGTGTCTGCACGGGAAGTCATGGGATGAGACCCTCCGGTAGTTACTTGACAACGTCAATAAATCACGTTTGAGATGGACGTGCAAGCGATCCCTCGAAATCGCCGACCGGAAATCGAGCGTTTACTTTTTCGGCTCGGCGTGATTTTATTACGACGTAAAGTAATCCTGCCCTGGGAGGGCGATCATGAAGCTCAGTGCTGAGCACGCACCACCGGTCGAGATCTCGCCGCCGAGTCCTCGACGCACCGACGCACGTTCGCGATTCGTCCGCAGCCTGCGCCGCTACTGGCAGCTGTACCTGCTGCTGCTCCTGCCCGTCATCTGGTTCATCGTGTTCCGATACGTGCCGATGGCCAACGCGGTCATCGCGTTCAAGAACTACAACCCCATCGACGGCGTGTGGGGGAGTCCCTGGGTGGGATTCGACAACTTCACCGCACTCTTCCGCAACCCGGTGTTCCCCAAGCTCATCGGCAACACGTTCATCCTCGCGGTGTACACCCTCATCGCGAGCTTCCCGCTGCCGATCATCCTCGCGATCCTGCTCAACGAGGTCCGACTGCGGTTCTTCACCCGCACGGTCCAGCTCGTCACGTACGCGCCGTACTTCATCTCCACCGTCGTGATCGTGTCGATGACGATCCTGCTGCTGTCTCCACGCGTGGGCATCCTGGGCCGGACGCTGAGCTTCTTCGGCGCAGGTCAGGTCGATCTGCTGGCGAGCGCCGACTTCTTCCGGCACATCTATGTGGCGACCGACATCTGGACGACCACCGGGTACTCCGCGGTCATCTACCTCGCCGCCCTCGCGTCCGTGGACACCTCCCTCTACGAGGCCGCCAAGATCGACGGCGCATCACGGCTGCAGAAGATCTGGTACGTCGACCTGCCGTCCCTGCTGCCGACAGCGACGATCATCCTGATCCTCGGGGTCGGCAACATCATGGCGATCGGGTTCGAGAAGGCGTTCCTCCTGCAGAACGCGCTGAACCTCTCGACGTCGGAGATCATCCCGACGTACGTCTACAAGACGGGCATCCTGAACGCCAACTTCAGCCTCGGAGCCACCATCGGACTCTTCAACGCCGTCATCAGCCTCGTGCTCCTGCTCGTCGTCAACGGCATATCCAAGCGAGTGACAGGAAGTGGGCTGTGGTGAGCACCGTGATCAGAGAGCAGCCCCTGCTCACCGAGGAGATCGTCGTCGGATCGGGCTCAGGGCGCGGCCGCCGCCGACGGGACCCCCTGGCCTCCGGGGTGAAGGTGAAGGAGACCAGAGCGGATCGCGTCTTCGTGATCGCCGCTTACCTGCTGCTGACGGTCTTCCTGCTCGTCGTGCTCCTGCCGCTGCTGAACATCGTCGCCAGCTCGTTCTCCAGCCCTCAGGCGGTGTCATCCGGCCGGGTGCTGTTCTGGCCCGTCGACTTCACCCTCCGTGGGTACACCGAAGCTCTCAACAACCCCGCGATCCTCCGCGGATTCGGCAACTCGGTGTTCTACACCGTGGTCGGCACGATCATCAGCGTCGCCGGCACGGTCGCCATCGCGTATCCGCTGTCCCGGGCGAACCTGTTCGGGCGCAAGACCCTCACCGGCGGCGTCGTCTTCACGATGCTGTTCTCCGGCGGAGTGATCCCGATGTACATCGTCGTCCAGTCGCTCGGCCTGCTCGACACCCGATGGTCGATGCTCCTCCCGAACGCGATCGGCGTCTGGCAGGTGATCATCGCGATGGTCTACTTCCGCTCGTCGATCCCCGACGAGGTCTACGAGGCGGCACAGCTCGACGGTGCGAGCGAACTCCGCATCCTCTGGACCATCGTGCTGCCGCTCGCCAAGCCGCTGCTCGCGGTCATCGCGCTGATGTACGCGATCATGCAGTGGAACTCGTACTTCGACGCGCTGCTCTATCTGCGTGACGCCGACCTGCAGCCGCTGCAGCTCGTGCTGCGAGGCATCCTCATCCTCAACGACGGCGGAGGCGGTGGCGACCTGGCCGCCCAGCTCGAACGTCGAGAGCTCGCCGACCTGCTCAAGTACTCGACCGTCATCATCGCCACCGTGCCGATGCTGATCGTGTACCCGTTCGTCGCGAAGCACTTCAGCAAGGGGATCATGGTCGGCGCCGTCAAGGGCTGACCACTCCTCTCACAGACCCACCACACACACCCGCACACCTGAACCGGTCAAAGGAGATTCCGGCAATGACACACCGCATCACACGAGGCGCGATCGCGGCGGTCACCGTCGTCGCGACGGGACTGGCGCTCGCCGCCTGCACCCCGGCGAGCGACGACAACGGCCAGCTCGTCGCATTCGGCCCGCAGGGCGAGAACGGCTCGCTCAAGGACAATCTGTTCACCCAGGAGGTCGAGAAGAAGTTCGACATCGACTTCGACTGGCAGACCACGACCTACGACGGCAGCGTCGCGGGGGAGAAGCGACAGATCTCGCTCGCCAGCGGCGACTACCCCGACGCGTACTTCCTCGTGCCGTGGGTCGACGGATTCTCGCGCAATGAGATCCTCAAGTACGGGCAGCAGGGGGTGCTCGTGCCCCTCGAAGACCTCATCGACGAATACGCCCCCAACCTCGCCGAGCGATTCGAAGAGAAGCCCGATTGGAAGCAGTCGGTCACCGCGCCTGACGGCCACATCTACGCGATCACCCAGTGGAGCGAGTGCTTCCACTGCAGCTACCCGTCGAAGCTCTGGATGAACACGACCTGGCTCGACGCCCTGGGACTCGAGCAGCCGACCACCACCGAGGAGCTGCGCACGGTGCTGCGCGCCTTCAAGGACGGCGACCCGAACGGCAACGGCGCCGCCGACGAGGTGCCGCTGAGCGGCTCGGCGTCGGAGCCGATCATCAACTATCTGATGAACGCCTTCACCTATGCGCCGGTCGGCGGACCCTCGAGCCCGCCGCCTCTCGTGCTCGACGGCGATGAGGTCGCGCTCAACGCCACCTCGGAAAGCTGGCGGGCGGGGCTGGAGTACATCACGTCGCTGGCGCAGGAAGGGCTGCTCGACACCGGGGCGTTCACGCAGAACGGCGACGCCCTCAAGGCGCTCGGAGACAGCGGGGACGCGCAGATCCTCGGCTCCGCCGTCACGCTGCACCCGTACGTGTTCGTCTCGGCGGACTCTCCTGACGGACGTGACAAGAACTACGACGCGGTCGCGCCGATCGCGGGTCCGGACGGCACTCAGCTCGCCACGTGGCGGTCGCCGGTGAATCCGGTGGGCACGTTTGCGCTGACCAACAAGTCGACCGAGGACGAGCGCATCGAGGCCATCAAGCTGCTCGACTACCTCGCGACGGACGAGGGCCAGATCCGCGCGTCGATGGGACCGGAGGGGGAGGCGTGGGTGCCCGCGGTCGACGGCGACCTCGCGCTCGATCCCGAGCTCGAGCCGACATTCCGTCCCATCACGTATGACGAGACCTCCAACGCCGCGTGGCGTTCGATGTCGCAGTACTGGGACTCGCTGGAGTTCCGCAACGCCCAGGTCGTGCCGGAGGACATCTACACGCCCGACGGATACGAGCGACGTCTGCTCTACGCGACGCAGGAGTACGAGCCCTTCCAGCCCGACGAGAGCGTGATCTTCCCGATCGAGAAGCTGTGGCCCGACCTCGAGACCTCGGCCGAGCTCGCGGAGCTGCAGACGAACATCGCCACCTACATCACGCAGGCCCAGGCGGAGTTCGTCACGGGGCAGCGCGACATCACGGACGACGGCGCGTGGGACGCGTACGTCGCCGACATCGAGGGCCTCGGGCTCGCACGCTACCTGGAGCTGCTGCAGACCGCGTACGACGCACTCTGATCGACACGGGATGCGCGGGACGGATCATCCGTCCCGCGCATCTCTGCATTGCGGACCGTGGCGGGCTGGGCGCGAGAAGGGGACGGATGCCGATGGCATCCGTCCCCTCTCTTCCGCTCGTCCCGAACGGTCAGCGCACGAGCGACTGGATGGCGGCGGCGGATGCGCCTCGCGCCCAGTCCTCGAAGGTGTGCGGACGGGTCAGGATGCGGCAGCGCGCCGCAGCGCCGAACGCGTGCGCCTCGAACGCGTCGTGCAGGGTCTTCTCGAACAGGTCGAAGTCCGAGACGCCCTCGCCGCCGATGATGACGACTTCGGGACCGGTGAGGTTAACGAGTGTGGCGATGGCCGTGCCGATGAGGCGGGCCGCTTCGCGGAATGCGGCGTCGGCGTCGGCGTCTCCGGCGTGGGCGAGAGCAACGGCTTCGTCGATCGCGACCGGCCGGCCGAGGGCACCGGAGACCGCCGCCTCGATCGCTCCGGTCGAGGCGGCGGCCTCGACGCAGCCGCGACGCCCGCACGGGCAGACGAGTGCCGGATCGGCGAGCGGCAGGTGCCCGATCTCGCCCGCGACACCGAACGCGCCGCTCACGACCTCTCCGTTGAGGTGCAGTCCGCTGCCGATCCCGCGTCCGATGGTGACGATAGCGAACGAGGCGGTGCCGAGCCCGACACCGAACCAGTGCTCTCCGATCGTCAGCGCGTGCACGTCGTTCTCGAGCGTGACGGGCCAGGGGAGGCGCTCCTGGAGCAGGTCGCCGAGCGGCACGTCCGCCCACCCCATGATGTTCGACTCGCGCACGATCCCGGTGATGCTGTCGACGTCACCCGACACCGACACTCCGACTCCCGCGATGGCCGACGCGCTCTCGCCGAGCTCGGCCGCGAGCGCGGCGACGACGTCGGAGATGGCGTCGATGACGGTGTGGGGATCGTCGGCGGGAAGCGCACGACGGGTGCTGGCGAGCACGGTCGTGGCGAGATCGGTCGCGACGGCGATGATCTCGTCGACGTTGACCTTGACGCCGATCATGACCATCGACTCGAGGACGATGGAGACAGGGCTCACCGGGCGTCCGGGGGTGCCGTCGCGATGCGAGGCGGGCGGCGCGTCGACGAGGCCGGCCGCGACGAGCGGGGCCACCGCCTTCGTGACAGCGGCTTGGGAGAGCCCCGTCTGGCGGGCGATGTCGATCCGGCTGATGGGACTGCGCGTCAGGATCGTCTCGAAGACCCGTGATCCCGCGTCGGACGCCGAGCGGATCAGGGTGGTTCGCGCTGCGGTGTCGTGGTCCATCAGGTCCTTCGTGTCGTGTCGGCTATCGTAGCGAATCCGCCGTGAGGCGGTCGGCTGTGCAGGCCCAGGTGCTCGGCCGCGAACTCCAGGGCGTTCTCCTCGTCGAGGTCTCCGCCGGCCTCGTGCCCGTTGTACGGCCACAGGACCACGGTCTTCTGGCCGCCGTACGCGGCGAATGCGGGCAGCACGGTCTCAGGCGGCGCGATGCCGTCGAGGAGTCCCGTGCTCAGCAGAGCCGGGGCCGTCGCACGCTTCGCGTGGTTGATCCCGTCGAAATATCGGAGCGTCTCCAGAGCCGCTGCGGCGTCGCCGCGCCGATCCGCGAAGTACTGGGTGAGCAAGGTGTACGGGTGCTCGGTGCTCAGCGTGGCGGCCCGGTCGAGTTCGCAGAGGAAAGGTGCCTGCACGATCGCGACAGCGAGGTCGGGGACCAGGCCGGCGATCGCCAGCGCGATTCCACCTCCCTGGCTCGCGCCCACCGCGCCCACGCGATCCGCGTCGACGACGTCGACGGCACGGAGCGCGTCGACGGCACGCACGGCATCCGCATACACCCTGCGGTAGTAGTACTCCTGAGGCGAGCGGATGCCGCGGGTGAGGAATCCGCCGGCGGACGGACCGCCGTCGGCATGATCGTCATCGGTGTCGCCGTGTCCCTGCCCCCGCGCGTCCACCACCAAGTGCGCGTAGCCCGCGGCAGCCCACCGCAGATCGCGCAGGGCATGACCTCGGCCGTTGCCGTAGCCGAAGAACTGCACGAGCCCGGGGAGGGGCTCCGCGGCACCGTGCGGCACGCGCAGCCAAGCATGGATCGGTGTTCCGCCGTACCCGCGGAACGACACGTCGTACACGTCTATCTGAGTCAGACGCGTGGGCATCGGGGTCACGGAGAGGTCGAGCGGAAAGCTCCGAGTGCGAGCGATCGTGTCCGCCCAGAAGGCATCGAAGTCATCAGGCTCGGTCTGTGTGGTGGGGGCGACGACATCACGCACCTCACCGCGCACGGGACTCCTCCTGGTCGGCAGACGCGGAGAAGAGAAGATCATGATCGGCGAGGTCGATCCGAGCGCCCGTCGGCACAGCGATGATCGCCTCCCGCTCGCCGTTCGAGACGGAGACCTCCCTGTCGCGCTCGCCGGGGTTGCGGAGAGCACCCGAGATCACCCGCCCGTCCGCCCAGGCGAGGTCGAGCACGAGGCCCGGTCGCACGGCGATGCCCTGGACGTCTCCGTGGGTCCAGGATGCGGGGAGCGCGGGAAGCAGACGCACTGTGCGGCCGTGGCTCTGCACGAGCATCTCGGTGATCGCGGCGGGGAATCCGAGGTTGCCGTCGATCTGGAAGGGCGGATGCGTGCTGAAGAGGTTGGGGAGCAGGCCTCCCCACTCCGAGCCGTCGACGGGCCCGTGCCGCGTGGCGTCGCCGTCGAACGGCGTCAGCGCCTCCTCGAGCAGCGATGCGGCGATGTCGCCCTGCCGTGCCCTGGCACGCAGTGCCACCTTCCACGCCCAGGACCAGCCCATGGCTCCCGGCCCGCGTGCGTCGATGAGCGCCACAGACGCGTCGAACAGCTCCGGAGTCCGCTCGGGCGTCACCTGGTCGAGCGGGAAGAGTCCGACCACGGGGGAGAGGTGCCGGTGCAGCGGTTCATGCTCGTCGACCTCTTCGGACCATTCGAGCAGTCGGCCGTCGGAGCCGACACGCAACGGAGCGAGGGCTGCCAGCGCCTCGCGCACCTCGGCTTCCAGTGCGTCGTCGATGCCGAGTCGGCGGATCGCGACGAGCGCGCGCTCGAAGAGCGAGCCGATGAGGCTGAGATCCGACGTCGCGGTCAGGCCGAGCGGCGTCGGCAGACCGTCGGCGGCCACATAGGAGTTCTCGGGGGCCGTCGACGGCGAGGTGTGCAGGTGCCCGTCGGGGCCCGGAGTCAGCCAGTCGAGGCAGAACTCCACCGCGCCCCGCATCAGCGGCCAGATGCGAGCGCGGAGCAGCTCATCGTCGCCACCGAACTCGTACGCGTCCCAGAGATTGTGGGTGAGCCAGACTCCGCCCATCATCCAGATCGCCCAGCTCGCCGCCCCGTGCCCGTCGCCGACCGGCAGGCTCCACCCCCAGACGTCGCTGTTGTGATGGGCGACCCATCCGCGCGTTCCGTACAGCTCCCTGGCGGTGTCGGAGCCGGTGCGGGCGAGGCGCTCGACGAGGGAGATCAACGGCTCGAGGACATCAGGATCGAGCAGCATCGGCGCCGCCCAGTAGTTCATCTCGGTGTTGATGTTGATCGTGTAGTTCGACGACCAGGCCGGTTGCAGCTGGTCGTTCCAGATGCCCTGGAGGTTGGCTGCAGGGCTGCCGGCACGAGAGCTCGACGCGAGGAGGTACATCCCGAATTCGGCGGCGATCGTCGCGCGGAGCAGGGGGTCGGAGCCTCGGAGAACGTCGCGATCGACGCTCCACTCGCCCTCACGCCGACTGCCGATCGCGAATCGCGCCCGAGTCATGCGGCGCCGGTCGGCGACGTGTTCGGCGAGGAGAGACGAGGCGTCGCGCTGAGCCGCGGCCTCCGCCCTCTCTCGTGCGCGATCCCGGATCGCCTCGCGTGAGGCGATCCGCCAGTCCCCGTCGGCGTCGGCCCACCACGACCCGGCGCGCGACGAAGTGGACAGGGCGATCAGCAGGCGGCGGGCATGGCGGACGACGATGCGATCGTCGTGGCGACCCACCTCGCCATCCGAGTCGAGGGAGACGGCGACGGCCGCGTAGGCGTCGAACTCGGCATCGTCGTCGGCGTAGCGCAGGGGGTCGACGGAGTCCTCGTGCAGCGGGGCGCCGTCGATCGGAACCTGCACATCCAGGACGAGCGCGTCGGACGCGTCGATGACGCGACCGCGGAGCGGGGTGGACAGCTCGACGGTGGTGTCGAACTCGTGGTCCGAGGTGAGCTCGATGATCAGGGCGTGAGCCGGAGCCGAGACCCAGGACCGTCGCGTCACGCGGCCGGCGGGGGTGCGCAGTGCCTCGACGAGGGTCGCCCTGTCGAGATCGAGGATGCGAGCGGGGATGGTCTCATCCGATCGAGCGTCCGCCACGCGCACGAGCAGATCGGCGAGAGGGAGGAACTCCTGCGAGTAGGGACCCTCGAACGCCATCAGCAGCTCCTCCGCCCGGCGCACGTCGGCGGCTGCGAGGGCCTCACGGACGGCCGCGAGCCGTTCGGGACCGGCACCCCCGTCACGCACCTTCTGCAATGCGCGCGCGGGGCCGTCGGGCGTTCCCGACCAGATCGTCGAGTCGTTCAGCTGATAGTGGCCGTCGGAGCCGCCGAACGCCATCGCGCCGATGCGGCCGTTGCCGAGGGGCGTCGCCTCCTCCCAGCGGGTGGCGGGGGCGTCCCAGGTGAGGCGCAGGGTGTCGGTCATCGCACTCCGGTGTGTTCGATCGATCTCGATGTCACCGTCAGCGTAGGCGGCATTAATTGCCGCTGTCAAGTAATCCGACCGCCCTGCGCCTGACCAGGTCAGAACTGCAGGAGAACCTTGCCCACCCGGCCCGCGGTGTTGCTTGCGCGGACTGCCTCTGCGGCATCCGCCGCATCGAAGACGCCGGCGACGGGCAGGGTCAGCGTGCCGTCGCTGACGCGCTGGATCAGTTCGCCGAACAGGCCGCCGCGCGTGCCGGCATCCATGGTCTGGATCACCTTGCTGCCCCAGAAGCCCTTGACGGTCGCCTGCTTGAAGATGACGTCGCCCGAGGCGATCTCCATCGTGGGGGAGTTCATGGCACCGAACGCGACGAGAGTGCCACCCTCGCCGAGGAGCGACAGGACGTCGCCGGCCGACGAGCCGCCTACCGAGTCGATGCCGAAGGCGACGTGTGCGCCACCGGTGATCGCGGCGACCTGCTCGCGCCAGTCGTCCGCATCCGTGGAGACCACGTTCTCGATGCCCTGCTCGCGCAGTTCATCGACCCCGGCCGAGCGCCGGACGAGCCCGATGACGTTGATGCCACGAGCGGCGCCGAGCTGTGCCAGCATGCGACCGACCGCGCCGTTCGCCGCGTTCTGGACGATCCAGTCGCCCTTCTCGGCGCCCAGGAAGTGCAGCAGGCTGATGGTGCTGAACGGCATCGACACGAGCTGCGCGGCGCTCTCGTCGCTGAGCGACTCCGGCACGGGGATGAGGCCCGCGGCGTTCGCGACGACGTACTCCGCCCAGGCGCCGAAGGTGCCTCCCGTCGCGACGCGCTGACCGACGGAGAGATCGTCGACACCCTCGCCGAGAGCATCCACGATTCCCAGAGCCTCGGTGCCCGATGCTGCCGGGAGCTCCGGCTTGAAGCCGTAGGTGCCGCGGATGGTCCACAGGTCGTGGTTGTGGATGGGCGAGAGGACGATCTTCAGTCGGACCTGGCCGGGGCCGGGCTCCGGCGTCGGACGCTCGGTGACGGTGAGGACCTCTTCGGGTTCCCCGAAGGTCTCGTGGGTGAGGGCGCGCATGATGTTCTCCTTGTGGGATCGGTCGTGGTGGAGGTCGAGCGGGATCAGTCGTCGGAGACGGTGATCGCGACGTCGATGTTGCCGCGCGTCGCGTTGGAGTACGGGCAGACCTGGTGGGCGGCGTCTGCGAGCGCCTGAGCCTGCTCGTGCGGAAGGTCGGGGATGACGACCTCGAGCTGCACGGCGAGGCCGAATCCGCCCTCGCCGTTCGACCCGATCTGCACGCGGGCCCCGACCGACGAATCGGTGATCTTCACCTTCTGCGCACGCGCGACGGTCTGCAGTGCGGAGTGGAAGCAGGCGGCGTACCCGGCCGCGAACAGCTGCTCGGGGTTGGCGCCGTCGCCGCTGCCGCCCATCTCCTTCGGGATGGCGAGGTCGAGGTCGAGTCGGCCCTCGCCCGTGGTGACGCGGCCGTTTCGTCCGGCTCCGGTGGCGAGTGCTTCGGCGGTGTAGAGAGCGTCCATCGTGTGGACTCCTTCCGGGTTGGGGTCAGTCGGCGAGCTGCAGGCGTGCGGTGAGCTCCTGCAGCTCGGTGATCAGGCGGTGACGCTGGTCGTCGTCCTGCATTCCGGCGAGGGCGGCGATCTTGGTGTGAACCGGAGCGACTTCAGTGCGCAGAGCCATGCCGGTGTCGGTCAGTCGCACGGTGACGACGCGCTCATCGGCCGTGCTGCGGGCCCGCGCGACGTAGCCCGCCTGCTCGAGGCGGCGGACCAGGGGGGAGAGGGTGCCGGAGTCGAGCTGCATGGCGTCGCCCAGCGAGCCGATCGTCTGCTCGCCCTCCATCCAGAGGATCGCGAGCACGAGGTACTGCGGGTAGGTCAGACCCCACGGGGCCAGGAGGGCACGGTACGCCTGCGTCGTCGCGCGGGCGGCGGAGTACAGCGAGAAGCACACCATCTCATCGGTCACGGCCATACCTCGAGTATTGCACGCGATTAAATTGTGCACAACCTATCTGAGTTCGTCGACGAGACGACGTCGTTCGCTCAGAGGAGCCCTGAGATGCCCTTCTGCAGCTGGAGGGCGCCGATCACGAGCAGCAGAGCGGCGTTCATCACGTGGGTGTTTCCGGCGACCCATCGTCGGGCGGAGTCGAGCAGCGGCTGCGAGCGCTCGCCTCGGATCGCGACGTAGAACACCGGCACCGCGATGGGCAACGTCCCGACGACCACGAACGCGAGGGCGACCCAGACCGCGTCGTCGCCGACCTGCGCGAGCGAGATGTCGAGCGCTGCGATGATGGCGCAGGACGCGTCGACGGGGTTCAGCACGAAGAGCGCCAGCCCGAGGAATCCGGTGCGCACGGGTCGGAAGGTCTCGACGGCATGCAGCCACCCCGGCAGCTGCGGAGCGGCCGCGACTACCTGCTGCGGCGAGGATGCGGCGGCCATCTGACGGATGCGCGCAGAGCCCTTGCGGTAGACCCAGACGGCGGCGCCCGCGAGGAACAGTCCGATCACCAGACGGAGGATCGGTACCCAGAGCGGCGGTTCGCGAAGCCCGTGCACCTCGAAGACGCCGAAGAGCCAGAGAGCCAGCGCCAGAAGGCCGGCGAGCCCCACGACCCACCCGATCAGGCTCAAGTAAAGAGACGCGTGTGCGTCGAGGAGAGGAAGCACCATGGATCTGCAGCTGCACGGGAAGACGGCGTTCATCAGCGGCTCGACGCAGGGCATCGGGTTCGCGATCGCCTCCGCGCTCGCCCGCGAAGGCGTGGACGTGACGGTGAACGGACGTGATGAGCAGCGTGTGGATGCGGCGGTCCGGCGACTGCGTGCGGAGCACCCCGGCTCGACGGTCTCGGGACTGGCGGCGGACTTCGCGAGGAGAGAAGAGGTGGAGCGCCTGACGGAGGCCCTGGGCGACGTCGACATTCTCGTCAACAATGTGGGAATCTTCGGCCTTGCCGAGTTCGAGACGATCACGGACGACGACTGGACTCGCTACTTCGAGGTGAACGTCATGAGCGGAGTGCGGCTGTCCCGCCACCTTCTCGCAGGCATGCTCGCGCGGGGGTGGGGCCGTGTCGTCTTCATCAGCAGCGAGTCCGGGGTGAACATTCCCGCCGACATGGTGCACTACGGCACGACGAAGGCCGCGATGGCCGCTCTCGGCAGCGGGCTGGCCAAGCGCACCAGAGGCACCGCGGTGACCGTGAACACGATCCTCGGAGGGCCGACGTGTTCGGACGGGGTGGCGGCGAGCGTTGCAGCCGTGGCAGAGGCGCAGTCCCTTCCGCCCGAGGTGATGAAAGGCTCCATCATCGGTCAGAACCGTACGACGCTGCTCGAGCGGTTCATCGAGCCCGATGAGATCGCGAGTCTGGTGACCTACATCGCAAGTCCTCGCTCATCGGCTACCAACGGCGCGGCGCTGCGGGCGGAGGGGGGAGTGCTCACCGCGATGCTGTAGCCGGGGGCACCTCGAGATCGAAAAAACCGCACGCCGCGCTTATTGCTAGCTAAGCTAGTAGTCATGGAACGCTACATTCGCCTGCGCTGGGTGGGCCTGGTCTTCATCAGCATCGCCGTCTCGCTGATCATCGTCGACTCGACGATCGTGAATGTGGCGATTCCGGCGATCGTCGACGATCTCGGCATCACCTCCACCGAAGTGCAGTGGGTGCAGGAGGCGTACACGCTGGTGTTCGCCGCGCTGCTGCTCGTGTTCGGCAGCCTCGCGGATCGGTTCGGGCGTCGGCGCGTGATGATCATCGGAGTCCTGGTCTTCGCAGCATCCTCGGTGCTCGCGGCCTTCGCTCCGGACGGCGGGATGCTGATCCTCGCCCGTCTTGCGCAGGGAGTGGGCGGATCGATGATCCTGCCGACCACGCTGTCGATCATCAACGCCACCTTCCGCGGGCGCGAGCGGGGGATCGCCTTCGCGGTGTGGGGGTCGACGATCGGCGGAATGGCCGCTGTGGGCCCGTTGCTCGGCGGATGGCTGACGACTGCCTTCTCCTGGCGGTGGGCGTTCGGGATCAACATCCCGCTGGGCATCATCATCGTCATCGGCGTGCTGCTCACGGTGGCGGAGTCGCGCAGCGACCGGACGTCGAAGATCGATGTGGTCGGGGCGATCCTCTCGGTCATCACCATGGCCAGCCTCGTGTTCGGCCTCATCGAGGGGCGCACGTACGGCTGGTGGCTCGTCGACCAACGTCCGCAGATCGGCGACTGGGCCTGGCCGCTCGATGTCTCTCCGATCCCCTTCGCCTTCGCGCTGGCGATCGTGGCACTCGTCGCGTTCATCGCATGGGGTGTGCATCGCGAGCGGCAGGGCAGGTCCACGCTGCTTGCTCTGCGTCTGTTCTCCATCCCCTCGTTCCGCAACGGCAACATCGCGGCGACAGTCGTGTCGCTGGGAGAGTTCGGCATCATCCTCGCTCTGCCGCTGTGGCTGCAGTTCGTCCTCGGCTTCGATGCGCTGCAGACCGGACTCCTGCTGCTCGCGCTCGCCCTCGGATCCTTCGTCGCGAGCGGTGCTGCGGGGGCGGCCAGCGGAAAGATCGCTCCGGTGTGGGTCGTCCGTGCGGGCCTCATCGCCGAGATCATCGGCGTCGCCGGAGTCGGCTTCGTCATCGCCCCCGATGCGTCGTGGGTGCCGCTGATCCCGTTCCTCTTCGTCTACGGCCTCGGTGTCGGCCTCGCCACCGCTCAGCTGACCGGCGTCGTGCTCGCCGATGTGCCGGTCGACGACAGCGGCGCGGCTTCGGGCACGCAGTCGACGTCACGACAGCTCGGTGCAGCGCTCGGGGTCGCAGTGCTCGGCACCGTGCTGTTCACGAGCACAGCCGGGATCCTCGCGTCATCACTCGACGCTCGGGGACTCCCGGCCGAGCAGCGCGATCAGATCGTGTCGGCGGTCGTCGACAGTGCGGGCGGAGCGATCAGCGGACTGGAGGCGCAGCCCGAGACGGCTGACATCGCCGACGACGCCAAGGCCGCGTTCTCCGACGGCACGCGTTTCGCGGCGTGGACGGCCGCAGGGTTCCTGTCCCTCGGCCTCCTGTCGACGATCTCCCTCGGAGCGACCGCCAAGACCCGACGTGAGGACCAGCCCGACGCGACGTCGGCCGCCTGATTCCTTCATGTACCCCGTGGCTACTCGATGTCCCACATCGTGTAGCCGACGACGCCGGCCGGGATGAACTCCATCGGCTTCGTCAGCTCGTTCTCGATGCCTGTATCCGGCCGGTGTCCTCGGAGATGAGGAGGGTGCTCTGGTAGGACGTCCCCTCATCGCTCACCCGGAGCCCGACCGAGTCTCGGCCGAGCCGGTCGTGCGACTCAGCCAGCACCGTGAGCCCGCCCGCATCGACGAGCATGTCGATCAGAGTGGCGTGCTGCTCGTCCGTCAGAGTCCAGTAGCTCAATAGCTGGCCGATGGCGCGCAGGAGTTCTCCCGACGAACTTCTGTTCCGGCGTCGAGAGCCTCTGCTCAGAAGTCGGTCTCGCTAGCCCTCATCGACGGTCACCGCATTGCCCCACACCCAGCACCGGAACGTCCGGTCGCCTGCCCGGAACTCGATGCCTGCGGCCAACGGTGTCGACCGCGCGAGCTTCGCATCGACCCGCACCGCTTCGGGCCCGAAGCGCACCCAGGCGCGGACCGCACGATACGGCTGCGGATAGATCGTGACGGGCTGTTCCCGGAGCGCGAGCTCGCGCTCCGTCAGGGATTGAAGAGCGCCGGCGCGCGCT
The DNA here is from genome assembly GCF_030209555.1 of Microbacterium sp. LMC-P-041. Taxonomy (NCBI): domain Bacteria; kingdom Bacillati; phylum Actinomycetota; class Actinomycetes; order Micrococcales; family Microbacteriaceae; genus Microbacterium; species Microbacterium sp. LMC-P-041. The sequence continues at coordinate 378,312 of NZ_JARVRV010000001.1, read as the reverse complement.
GCGGTGAGGATGGTCTGATGCTGAGAGCGCATGTCGTAGTGGGCTGCCAGGCGCTTGCTCGTGCCCATGCCGGCTCCCTTCTCCGGCCCAGTGACAACGGTAGCAAGATTCGAAGATTTGTTCTATTCTCGACTCATGCGACCAGCTCCTGCTCATCTGCCTGCGACTATATGGATGGTCGACGACATCCCGTCGCGAATGGTCTTCGCCGGGCGTCGGTGGAAGGTCTCCGACACGCCCACGCGACTCAGGGACTCGATCTGGTCAGCGGCGCCGGAGTCGGAGCGAGGGTTGTACGGATGGCGGTTCCAGGGCACGGATGACGAGGGCCACTCCCTGGTGTTCGACGTCTTCCGGGGTGAGGACGGGTGGCATGTGCACCACAGCTACGACTAGGGGTCAGGCGGACGGAATCCTTGTCCCGGCTCGGTCGGTGCGCGCTATCGTGTGGGCATGACGGACTCCGGCGCGACACTCCTCGCCGCGATAATCGCGGCCGGCGTGGCAGGAGTCGGACTGATCTGGTCTGTCGTCAGCTTCATGCTGACGAGGCGGACCCAGCGAGCCACGGATGCTCGTCAGGAGTGGTCGCGCCGATTCGAGCACGCGCATGAGCTCGCGTTCAGCTCCGATCTCAAGGAGGCAGCGAGCGGCCTCAGGCTCATCGAGGCGCTCGCGCGTGAGCGGTGGGTCACGGACGAAGATCGGGCGACCGCGGTGAGCATCCTCTCGTCTCTCACGGGGGTGGCTGAGGCGCCGGCGGCGCAGCTGCGCGCGACGATCCTCGCGGAGGTCAGGAACCCGGCGGTCGCCGCTGCGCTCGGCAGAGTGGAGCCAGGGCCGAAGGGCCGGTTCGAGGTCTACCGCGACGCGTCCGGAGACTACCGATGGCGCCTCAAGAGCGCGGGAGGCCACCACCTGGCCGTCAGTGAGGGGCATTCCAGCGAGGCTGCCGCGATGAGCTCGCTCGAACTGGCCCGTCGTGAACTCGGCAGCGAGCCACCGGAGTAAGTGGGCCGCGAGCGCAACGAGAAAGGCCGCCTGGAACCAGGCGGCCTTTCTCGATATCTCGGCTCCGCGTGCGAATTCTCATTCATGCAGCGCGTGACCCGTGTGTGCCCCCGACAGGAGTCGAACCTGCGACCTACGGTACCGGAAACCGGCGCTCTATCCACTGAGCTACGGAGGCGTACCGATCGACAATATCACTGCTCGGGAGTGGTCTCCGACCCACCGGCCTCGGTCACCGGCGCATCGCCCAGTTCGCCGAGCGCTGCGGCCAGCTTCTCGGCGAGGTAGCGGTGACCGTCGGTCGACGGATGCTTGCGGCCGATCTCGACGTCGATGACCGACAGGTAGTTCTGGTGTGTGATCCAGTTCTGTGCGACGGGGGAGATGTACCACCATCCGCGAGCGGCGGCGAGTTCACCGAGATCGGCGTCGATGCGCGCGGTCTCAGCGCCCACGGGAAGTTCGTGCGGCGCCGGCCCCAGAATGACGATCGACGCGTCCGGATACTTCGCCGCCATGGCATCCCACGCGGCGGTGACGGCCTCGCGGTATCCGGCCTCGCCCTGCGCCCGGTCGTTGATCGACCCCTGGAGGATGATCAGGTCTGGAGTGAGTGCCGGGTCCAGAGCGGCGATGCGCACACCGAAGGCCGGCCCATCGAGTCCGGGCTTGAGGTAACCGCTGCCGCGGATTCCGTCGACGATCGTCTGTCCGTCGATCAGGTCGGCGAGCTGATAGGCGTATCCGAGGGTCGGCTCGGTCGCGGCCGAGCCGTAGGTCCAGGAGTCGCCGAACACGAGAACGGTCGGATGCTCCGGAAGAAGAAGGGGAACCGGCGCGATCGCGACCGATTCGTCCGCTGCCGCCGCAGCACCGACGGGTGCCGAAGACGGCATCGGAACCCAGGGCCGCCACACGCCGAGGACGACTGCCGCGACCGCCAGGATCACTGCGACGGCGAGGCCCGCGACGGGCAGACGATAGCGGGCGGATGCGGCCTTCATGGCATGACTGTAGATCACGAATCCGCCCTCGCAAATTCGGGCGCGTGACGCGCCGTAAACTGGGAGGCCTATGAACCCTGAATCGCTCGCCACAGCCCTCCTCGCCGTCCTCGCACCGATCGCCGAGGAACGACGTCCTGGCGAGCCGTTCTCGCTGTCCGCGTCGGACATCGTCTTCGAGCGTCCGCGCAACCGCGACCACGGCGACTGGGCCTCGAACATCGCGATGCGCCTGGCGAAGCCGTTCGGCACGAACCCGCGCGAGTTGGCGCAGCAGATCGCCGACGGCCTCGCGCAGGTGGGTGGCGTGCAGACCGCCGAGGTCGCAGGGCCGGGCTTCATCAACATCCGCCTCGACGCGGCTGCCGCCGGCGCGCTGGCGAAGCTCATCGTCGAAGCCGGCGCCGAGTACGGGCACAACGACACGCAGGTCGGTCACAGCATCAACATCGAGTTCGTGAGCGCGAACCCGACCGGGCCGCTGCACATCGGTCACACTCGCTGGGCGGCGCTCGGCGATGCGATCGCCCGGGTGCTCGCAGCCTCCGGCGCGAAGGTCGCGAGGGAGTATTACATCAACGACGCCGGAGTGCAGATGGAGCGCTTCGCGAATTCGGTGCTGGCCGCCGTCAAGGGCGAACCAACTCCCGAGGGCGGGTACGCCGGCAGCTACATCGGCGATCTGGCCGCTCGTGTTCTCGTGGCGCGTCCGGACCTGCTCGAGCTCTCCGGTGACGAGCAGGTGGTCGTCACGCGGGAGCTCGCCTACGGGTTCCAGCTGGAGGAGCAGAAGCAGTCGCTCTCGAAGTTCAACGTCGACTTCGACGTGTGGTTCTCGGAGCGCACGCTGCACGCCAAGGACGCGGACGGCGTCAGCTTCGTCGATCGCGCCGTCGACCGCCTGCGCGAGCAGGGACACGTGTTCGACGACGAGGGTGCAGTGTGGGTGCGCACCACCGACTTCGGTGACGACAAGGATCGCGTGATCCGTCGCTCCAACGGCGAGTACACGTACTTCGCCGCCGACGCCGCGTACTACCTGAACAAGGGGGACCGCGGCTTCGAGTACAAGCTGTACCTTCTCGGAGCCGACCACCACGGCTACGTCCACCGCCTCAAGGCGATCGCCGGCGCCGCCGGGGAAGACCCCGAGAAGAACGTCGAGGTGCTGATCGGTCAGCTGGTCTCGGTCGGGGGAGCGCGGCTGAGCAAGCGTGCGGGCAACATCATCGAGATGGACGATCTGCGCGAATGGCTCGGCACCGATGCGCTGCGCTACTCGCTCGAGCGCTCGCCTGCTGACTCCCCGCTCGCTCTCGATCCTGAGCTGCTGCAGAAGCGCACGAACGACAACCCGGTGTTCTACGTGCAGTACGCGCATGCCCGCACGCACAACGTGGCCCGCAATGCCGCCGACTCCGGTGTGGATCGCTCGGAGTTCGCGCCCGAGACGCTCACGCATGAGACCGAGAGCGCTCTGCTCGGCGCTCTGCAGGAGTTCCCTCGCATCGTGGCGTTCGCGGCCGAGGTGCGCGAGCCGCACCGCGTCGCGCGCTACCTCGAGGAGCTCGCCGGCCTGTACCACCGCTGGTACGACAACTGCCGCGTGATCCCGCAGGGCGACGACCCCATCGAGACCGTGCACCGCACGCGTCTGTGGCTCAATGACGCCGCAGGGCAGGTCTTCCGCAACGGCCTCGACCTGCTCGGCGTGTCCGCTCCCGAGCGCATGTGACCTCTGCTGTCGTCCGTGCCGTAGGGCAGGATGGCAGCATGAGCGACGAGAACCACACCCTTCCTTACCCGTCGGCGGATTCCGAGCATCCGACGCTCGTGATCCCGGGTGGGAAGGACGGCGGGGATGCCGGTGCCACACCGCCGAAGCGCGCGCGCAAGCGCTGGCCCTGGGTGCTGCTGATCGTCGTGGTCGTTCTCGCTGTTCTCGCCGTCGCTGCGGAGCTCATCGCGCGCGCTGTCCTGCCCGGCGTCGTGCGGGGCATCGTGATCGAGCAGCTCGACCTGCCGGCCGACCAGAAGCTCGCCGTCGAGGCCGACGGCATCCTGATCCCGCAGCTGATCGGCGGAACGCTGGACACCCTGCATCTCTCGACCGACTCGGTCACGCTGGAGGGGATCACGGGCGCCGTCGACGTCACCGCCACGGGCGTGCCGCTGCGCGGCGGTGACCTCGCATCCGCGTCCGGCACGATCCGCATCGACGAGTCCCAGTTCACGTCCCTGCTCTCGAACACCGAGCTGCCGATCGACACGGTCACGCTCGAATCGCCGAACGCGACGGTCGCGGGTTCGGTGAGCGTTCTCGGCCTCGCCATCCCGGTATCGCTCACGGTGACCCCGGGGGTGGCCGAGGGAGATCTCGAGCTCACTCCTGTCGGCCTCACCGTCGGCGGACTCGAGGTCGACACGGATCAGGTCGGCTCGAGTCTCGGTGCTCTGGGGGAGCAGCTCACCCAGACGCAGCGCATCTGCATCGCGGACCAGCTTCCCGCCGGCATCACCCTCACGGGCCTCACGATCGACGGATCGGAGGCTGTGATCGACGTCGACGTCGACGGTGCGATCGCGACCGATCAGACCCTGCTCGAGAAGGGCACCTGCCCCTGAGACGGGCTCAGTCCTCGTCGGTTCCGAGACGGGCCTCTCGCTCGGCCTTCTGCGCCTCCCGAAGCTCGGACGTCGCCAGCGCGACCTCCGCTTCGGCGCGCTGCACACGTCGCTGGGGGAAGGTCGTCGCGCCGAACCGCGCGTGCACCCGGTCCTTGCGTTCCTCCTCCGACGTGACGATGTAGGCGCACGCGATCAGGATGACCTGGGCCGACAGGTTGAGCCAGATGAGCAGCGCCAGCAGAGTGGCGAAGGAGGCGAGGAGGGGGTTGCTCGTCGCGCCGCCGATGAACAGGCCGGACAGCTCCTGCAGCACGAGCAGCCCGACTCCGCCGATGAGGGACCCGATCCAGAGTGAACGGCCTGCGGGGCGCAGCCCGGAGAGCAGGCGGAACACCCCGGCGATGAGCACCGTGTCGAGTGCCAGCACGACGACCAGGGAGACGATCCGGATGCTCCAGGATGCCGCGGGCGAATCCTCGGGAATGCCGAGCAGACCGCTGATCCAGGTGATCCCGAGCCGACCGGCGAATGTGACGGCCGCTGCGGCGACGAACAGCACGGCGACGCCGGCCGCGAGCAGCAGGTTGCGGAGCATGACCCAGATGAACAGCACGTCGGCATGCGCGGTTCCGGCGAGGACGCGCACCGCGGTGCGCAGCGATCCGACGGCGCCGAGCGCCGAGCCGATCAGCGCGACCGTCGAGATGGCGCCCGCGACGGAGAGCGATATCGGCTCCTTGAGATCGTCGGGATTGACGACGCCGTCTTCGCCGATGAGACCGGGCACCACGGACTGCACGGCGGAGATGATCGCGTTCCAGGCGTCGGGATTGCCGGCGAGCCAGAGAGCGGCGATCGAGAACCCCAGGAGCACGGCGGCGAAGACGCTGAACAGAGCGCGGTATGTCACGCTGTCGGCGAGCATCGGGCCCCGCCGCTCGGAGTAGAGCAGGAACGCGCGGACCGGGCGCCGTGTCAGAGCCCAGCGGATCGCCGACGCGCCGACGCGCGCGATCAAGCCGGGGCGTCGGGCATCGGGTGCTGCGGATTCGGTGCTCATCTCCACCACCTTAGGAGTCGGCGGGATGTGTCCGCAGGGGGTTGACGCCGGGCGTCACCATGACTGATGCGGCATGCACGGTGCCCTAGAATCGGGGGCAACCTCGCAGTGCGCGCATCCGCCCGAGACCCGTCCCACGATTGGTGTTCCTTGCTTTCCCCTGCCGACTCGCTCGCCCCGGAATGGCTCGTCGTGCCCGACGACGCGAATGATCTTCCCACCGCCGTGTGGCCGGCGTCCGCCGTCCGCGGTGACGACGGAGCGCTGCGGCTCGCGGGGATCTCCGCCACCGATCTCGCGGAGTCGTACGGCACGCCGCTGCTCGTGATCGACGAGGACGAGGTGCGATCTCGGGCCCGCGCATTCCGCTCGTCCTTCGACGCGGCCGCCGCCGCCCACGGCACGACTGCGCGGGTGTATTACGCCGGCAAGGCGCTGCTGACCACGACGATCGCGCGCTGGGTGACCGAAGAGGGACTCAACGTCGACGTGTGCACCGGTGGTGAACTCGAGGTCGCACTCGCGGCCGGCGTCTCTCCGTCGTCGCTGGGGTTCCACGGGAACAACAAGTCGGTCGCCGAGCTCGAGCGCGCGGTCGAGGTGGGCATCGGCACGATCATCGTCGACAGCGCGATCGAGATCGAGCGTCTCGCGGCCATCACCGCCAGGACCGGCGCTGTGCAGCGGGTGCTGGTGCGGGTCATCAGCGGCGTGCACGCCGAGACGCACGACTTCCTCGCGACGGCCCACGAAGACCAGAAGTTCGGCTTCCCGCTGCCCGAGGCCGAGCAGGCCGTCGCCCGCATCAGGGAGATCCCGGGAATCGAGTTCGCCGGCCTTCACTGCCACATCGGATCGCAGATCTTCGGCGTCGCGGGCTTCCGCGAGTCGGCGTCGCGCGTGCTCGAGCTCCATGCGACTCTCCTCGAGGGCGGACCGGTTCCGCAGCTCAACCTCGGCGGAGGGTTCGGAATCGCCTACACGAGCGTCGACGACCCGACGCCGATCGAGACCCTCGCAGGCGAGATCGTCGCCGCCGTCGCCGAAGGCTGCGCCGCGCGAGGCATCGCCGTGCCCGCGTTGTCGTTCGAGCCAGGCAGGGCCATCGTCGGCACTGCCGGAGTGACGCTCTACGAGGTCGGGACGACCAAGGACGTCGCGCTCGATTCGGGCGCGACCCGGCGCTACATCAGCGTCGACGGCGGAATGAGCGACAACGCCAGGACGGCGCTGTACGACGCGCAGTTCTCGGCTCGACTCGCCTCCCGGGTCGGCATCGGCTCGCCGCAGCTCAGCAGGGTCGTGGGCAAGCACTGCGAGTCCGGCGACATCGTCGTCGACCATGAGTACCTTCCGGCCGACGTCTCTCCCGGCGATCTGCTCGCGGTCCCCTCGACCGGTGCGTACTGTGCGCCGCTCGCGAGCAACTACAACCATGTCCCTCGCCCTCCGATCGTCGCTGTGAGCGACGGCCGATCGGCGGTCATCGTCCGCGGTGAGACGATCGCCGACGTGCTGTCTCGCGACGTCGGTGTCGCGGCCCCCGAGAGCCACGGGTGATCCGCGCGACGAACGACGCGGTCCCCGACGAAGCACGACTGAACCACCCTCCTAAGGAGAGATGTAATGACGACTGAGTATCGACGACTTCGGGTGGCGCTGCTCGGCGCCGGAGCGGTCGGCTCCCAGGTGGCCGCCCTGCTGCTGCGCCACGGCGATGAGCTCGCCGACCGGGCGGGTGCCACGCTGGAGCTGGCCGGCATCGCGGTGCGCAACCTCGATGCGCCGCGCGAGACCGATCTGCCGAAAGAGCTGTTCACGACCGATGCCGAAGCGCTGATCCTCGGCTCCGACATCGTGATCGAGCTGATCGGCGGCATCGAGCCCGCCCGCACGAGCATCCTGCAGGCGATCGGCTCCGGTGCCGACGTCGTGACCGCCAACAAGGCGCTGCTGGCCACTCACGGCCCCGAGCTCTTCGAAGCGGCCGACCGCGTGGGCGCATCCGTCTACTATGAGGCCGCCGCCGCCGGTGCCATCCCGATCATCCGCCCGCTGCGCGACTCTCTCGCCGGTGACCGCGTGGTGCGCATCATGGGAATCGTGAACGGCACGACCAACTACATCCTCGACCGCATGGACACCGAGGGCGCCGACTTCGCCGATGTGCTCGCCGACGCGCAGCGTCTCGGATACGCCGAGGCCGACCCGACCGCCGACGTCGAGGGATACGACGCCGCGCAGAAGGCCGCGATCCTCGCGAGCCTCGCCTTCCACACGGCTGTTCCGCTCGACGCCGTGTACCGCGAGGGCATCACGACCATCACCGCGTCGATGATCGATGAGGCGCGCGCAGCCGGCTTCGTCATCAAGCTGCTCGCCGTGTGCGAGCGCATCGAGGCCAACGGCACCGAGTCGATCTCGGTGCGCGTCTACCCGGCCCTCGTGCCGACGTCGCACCCTCTCGCGTCGGTGCACGGCGCCAACAACGCCGTGTTCGTCGAGGCCGAGGCTGCGGGCTCGCTCATGTTCTACGGCGCAGGCGCCGGTGGCGTGCAGACCGCATCCGCGGTGCTCGGAGACGTCGTGTCGGCGGCTCGACGCCATATCGCCGGCGGCGTCGGCGTGGGGGAGTCCACCAGGGCCAACCTCCCGGTGGTGCCGATCGGTCATGTCACCACCCGCTACCAGATCACCCTCGAGGTCTCGGACGCTCCCGGTGTGCTCGCGACCGTCGCCGGCATCCTCAGCGACGGATCGGTCTCCGTCGCGACCGTGGTGCAGACGGTCGAAGGAGAGGACGAGCCCACCGCTCGTCTCGTCATCGGCACGCACCGGGCCACGGACGCCGCGCTCAGCGCCACGGTCGACGCACTCGCCGCCAGCTCTGTCGTCGAGCGGGTCGTCTCGGTGCTCCGCGTGGAAGGCGAGTGACGATGGCGGCAGGGCGCACGGTCGAGGTGACCGTGCCGGCGACCAGCGCCAACCTCGGTCCCGGATTCGACACGCTCGGACTCGCGCTCAGCGTCTACGACACGCTTCTCGTGACCGAGCTCGCCGCCGGCGAGCTCGAGATCGAGGTCTCGGGTTCCGGCGCGAGCGAGATCCCTCGTGACGACTCGAACCTGATCGTCCGCACGATCGCTCACGTGTACGCCGACGTCGATCGCGCCGTCCCGGGCCTGCGCATCGTCGCGGAGAACGGGGTGCCCCACGGGCGCGGACTCGGGTCCTCCGGCGCGGCGGTCGCGGCGGGGATCCTCGCGGCGAAGGGCCTGCTCGAGGGCGACGTCGAGATCGACGACGCCGACATGCTGCGCCTCGCCACCGAGATCGAAGGGCACCCCGACAACGTGGCTCCCGCGCTGTTCGGCGGTCTGACGATCGCCTGGGTCGGCGAACGAGGTCCTCAGCACAAGAAGCTCCTCGTGCACCGCGGCGTCTCGCCGCTCGTGCTCGTTCCGTCGTACACGATGTCGACGTCGAAGGCGCGATCGCTGCAGCCGCCGCAGGTGTCGACGGCCGATGCGGTCTTCAACGTCTCGCGCTCGGCGCTGCTCATCGCGGCGCTGATGCAGAGCCCGGAGCTGCTGCTCGACGCGACCGCCGACCGACTGCATCAGGACTACCGCGCCGAGGCGATGCCCGAGACGCAGCGGCTCGTCCAGACGCTCCGTGCGGCAGGTTTCGCCGCCGTGGTGTCCGGCGCCGGACCCAGCGTGCTGGTTCTCGCAGACGGCCCCGGAAGTCGTCAGGACGCCGTGGAACTGGCGGAATCGACGACCGACACCCCGTGGGATGCGCTGCTGCTCGCGGTCGACGTGCGTGGTGGTACAGTGGGGAATCGAGCGGAGGGCTCCACGTAACTGCGTGAATCTGGCCCCATTGCAACTCTGCAAGACCCGCACGCAAAACCCCTGTCGCACTGCTCTCACCGAGAACCTCGTTCTTTCCGAGAACCCAGTGCAGAGGCTGGCTGACGCCGAGCGTCAGCCCGTGCGATCGCGCGCAGCACCCGTTGTGCGCGTGCCGCTCATGTCCCCGAGACCAAAGAGGGAGTACTCGTGGAGAATTTCTCCGAGACCCAGAACGACCAGGCGGCACCCGCCGCCGAGGCTGCGGCGAAGGCCGCGAGCTCCGACGCCGCGACGACCGCCGCGACCGAGGTCGCACCGGCCCGCAAGCGCGCTCCGCGCCGTGCGAGCACCGCGACCGCCGCCGCGAAGGCCGAGAAGGCCGCAGCATCCACCGACAGCGCACCGGCCACCGAGGCTCCCGCAGCCGAGGCTCCCGCAGCCGAGGCACCCGCCGCCGACGCGGCACCCAAGGCGAAGGCCCCTCGACGCAGCCGTGCGAAGAAGGCTGACGCAGAGAACGCTGAGTCTCCTGCGGCGACCGCCGAGGCTCCTGCAGCCTCCGCGCCGGCACCCGCCGAATCCACCGAGGCTCCCGCAGCGAAGACCGCAGAGTCCAACGGCTCCGCGGACGCCGGTTCCGCAGAGGCGGGTTCTGCCGACGAGCCGAAGAAGACCACCGGTCGCGGACGCCGCACGGCGAAGAAGCCCGCTGCCGAGGCCGAGACTCCCGCAGCCGAGAAGCCCGCTGACGCCGCACCGGCCGAGGCAGCACCCGCGGCGGACTCCTCCTCCGATTCCGGCGACGGCGAGGAGCAGGGCGGTCGCAACCGCAACCGCAACCGCAGCCGCAACCGCGGACGCGGCCAGAACGGCAACGGCCAGGGCGGCGAGCAGCAGCCCCAGCAGCAGCAGCCGCAGACGGCACCCGCCGAAGACGAGGGCGGCAACGGCCGCAACCGTCAGCGCAACAAGCGCCGCGGCGGCGCGCCGACGGACGAGTTCGACACCGAGATCGGCGAGGACGACGTCCTCGTCCCGATCGCCGGAATCCTCGACGTGCTCGACAACTACGCCTTCGTCCGCACGACCGGATACCTCGCCGGCCCCAGCGACGTCTACGTGTCGCTCGGACAGGTCAAGAAGTACAACCTCCGCAAGGGCGACGCGATCGTCGGCTCGATCAAGCAGCCCCGCGAGGGCGAGCAGCAGGGCCGCCAGAAGTACAACGCGCTGGTGAAGGTCGACTCGATCAACGGCCTGTCGATCGACGACGCCGCGACCCGTGTGGAGTTCGGCAAGCTCACGCCGCTCTACCCGCAGGAGCGTCTGCGCCTCGAGACGGCGCCCGAGAAGCTCACGCAGCGCATCATCGATCTCGTGGCCCCGATCGGCAAGGGACAGCGCGGCCTCATCGTCGCGCCGCCCAAGGCCGGCAAGACGATCGTCCTGCAGCAGATCGCCAACGCGATCGCGCAGAACAACCCCGAGGTCCACCTCATGGTCGTGCTCGTCGACGAGCGTCCCGAAGAGGTCACCGACATGGAGCGCACGGTGAAGGGCGAGGTCATCGCCTCGACCTTCGACCGTCCGGCAGAAGACCACACCACGGTCGCCGAGCTCGCCATCGAGCGCGCCAAGCGTCTCGTCGAGCTGGGCCGCGACGTCGTCGTGCTGCTCGACTCGATCACCCGCCTCGGCCGTGCGTACAACCTCGCTGCTCCGGCATCCGGACGGGTGCTCTCGGGTGGCGTCGACGCCTCGGCGCTGTACCCGCCCAAGCGCTTCTTCGGTGCTGCGCGCAACATCGAGAACGGCGGATCCCTGACGATCCTCGCCACGGCGCTGGTCGAGACCGGCTCCAAGATGGACGAGGTGATCTTCGAGGAGTTCAAGGGCACCGGCAACAGCGAACTGCGCCTGTCGCGCCAGCTCGCCGACAAGCGCATCTTCCCGGCCGTCGACGTCAACGCGTCGAGCACCCGCCGCGAAGAGATGCTGCTGTCGACCGACGAGGTCAAGATCACCTGGAAGCTGCGTCGCGCCCTTGCAGGCCTCGACCAGCAGCAGGCGCTCGAGGTCGTCCTGGGCAAGCTCAGGGAGACCCACTCGAACGTCGAGTTCCTCGTGCAGATGCAGAAGTCGATTCCGACGCTCCCCTCGGGTGCGCACGGACACGACAACAACATCCGCTGAGCGGAGCCGGGGTGTTCGAGTCCGTCCAGACTCTGATCGACGAGCATCGCCGGGTGCAGGAGGAGCTCTCCGACCCGGCGGTGCACGCCGATGCTGCTCGGGCGAAGCGCGTCAACCGTCGCTACGCCGAGCTGTCGAGGATCGTCGCCGCCTATGAGGCGTGGGCGGCGGCATCCGATGACCTCGACGCCGCGAGGGAGCTCGCCCGCGAGGACGAGGCGTTCGCCGCTGAGATCCCGACCCTCGAAGAGGGGGTGCAGTCATCGCAGGAGAAGCTGCGCCGACTGCTCATCCCACGCGATCCCGATGACGCGCGCGACGTCATCATGGAGATCAAGGCGGGGGAGGGCGGCGCCGAGTCGGCGCTGTTCGCCGCGGATCTGCTGCGCATGTACATCCAGTACGCAGCCTCCATGGGCTGGAAGACCGAGCTCCTCGAGCGCAACGAATCCGATCTCGGCGGCTACAAGGACGTCCAGGTCGCGATCAAGGGATCGTCCTCGGACCCCGCCCAGGGCGTCTGGGCGCACCTGAAGTACGAAGGCGGCGTGCACCGCGTGCAGCGCGTGCCCGCGACCGAGTCGCAGGGGCGGATCCACACCTCGACCACCGGAGTGCTGGTGTTCCCCGAGGTCGACGAGCCCGACGAGATCGCGATCAATCAGAACGACCTGAAGATCGATGTCTTCCGGTCCTCGGGCCCGGGCGGTCAGTCCGTCAACACGACCGACTCGGCCGTGCGCATCACCCACGTGCCCAGTGGAATCGTCGTGTCGATGCAGAACGAGAAGTCGCAGCTGCAGAACCGTGAGGCCGCGATGCGCGTGCTCCGGGCGCGACTGCTGGCGAAGCAGCAGGAGGAGCTGGATGCCGCGGCATCCGATGCACGCAAGTCGCAGATCCGCGGCATGGATCGGTCCGAGCGCATCCGCACCTACAACTTCCCCGAGAATCGCATCGCCGACCATCGCACGGGATTCAAGGCCTACAACCTCGATCAGGTGATGGACGGCGCTCTCGAGCCGATCATCGAGAGTGCGATCCAGGCCGACGAAGAGGCTCGACTCGCCGCGGTGGGCTCCGACTCCTGAGGTGACGCCGCTGAGCTGCGGCGCGGGTCAGGAGCGGGCCGCGTACCGGTGCTCCGGCCGTCCGGTCGCCCCGTAACGCAGGCGGACCTCCACGACCGTCCGAGCAGCGAGAGCCGCGAGGTGGCGCTGCGCGGTGGCGCGCGAGATCCCGACGCGCTCTCCGACTTCTGCGGCCGACGCCTCGCCGTCGCCGAGAGCGGCGAGCACCAGCTGCTCGGTCGCGGATCGCGAGACGGACACCGGTTCTCCGGATCCGTGGAGGATCGCCAGGGCGCGATCGGTGTCCTCCTGGCGAAGGGGACGATCTCCGGCGAGCAGGTTGCGATACCGCGCGTAGCGCTCGAGCAGGCCGACCAGCGCCCGACGATCGAACGGCTTCAGCAGGTACCCGACGGCGCCTGATCTGAGCGCGCGTCGAATCGTCGGCGCGTCGTCGGCGGCCGAGATGAGGATCGCGTCCACGCCGCTCTCGCGCACGAGGGCGATGCCGTCTCCGTCCGGGAGGAAGACGTCCGCCAGGAGGAGGTCAGGGCGTGATGAGCGGATGCCGTCCCGTGCCTCGGCGAGGGTGCGGACGGGCTCCAGTGCCGAGAATCCGGGCTGGTCGTCGATGATGCTCCGGTGCAGTCGTCCGACGCGGAAGTCGTCGTCGAGGATCAGCACCCGCAGGGGATCGTTCATCGGTTCTCCTCAGTCGTCGATGTGTCGGTGACGGCGCCACCGAGTCGAGCGGCGAACACGGCACCGTGCTCCTCGCCTCCTGCGTCGATGATCCAGAGATCGCCGCCGCGGCGGCGCGCGATGTCTCGAGCCAACGAGATGCCGAGCCCGCGGCCGTGCACGCGGTCTGTGTCGTCGTCGCGCGGCTGACTCGGAGCCATCGGGTCGATCCCCGCGAGGCCCGGTCCCGAGTCTGCGACCGTGACGACGAGCGCGTCGCCGTCTCCGAGCACCGCGACCTCGACCCAGCGGGGAGTCCGCGCTCCGGCGACGGCGGCGGTCACCGCGTTGTCGACGAGGTTGCCCACGACGGCGGCGACGTCCTCCGGTTCTGCCACGCTGCCGATCAGCTGGCTCTCGTCCGCGACGCGCAGGGAGACGCCGCGTTCACCGGCCTCGATCCCCTTGGCGCCCAGGAAAGAGTGCAGGAACGGGTCGCTGAGCAGGTCGAGCCCGGCGACGGGGAATGCGACCGAGCCGCGCTCGACGAGCTCATCGAGGAATCCCCGAGCATCGTCGATCCTGGCTGCGTCGATGAGCCCCGCGACCACGTGCATCCGGTTCGCGAACTCGTGACGCTGCACGCGCAGGGCGGCGGTCACGGCTTGCACGGTCTCCAGTCGCTCCGTCAGAGCGATGAGGTCGGTGCGGTCACGGATGATCAGCACATGTCCGAGCGGCCTGCCGTCGCGGATCACCGGACGGGAATCGATGTAGAGCACGCGGTGGTCCACGACGGTGCTCGATGTCGTGGGCGCTCCCGTCGCGGTCTCGACGACAGCGGTCGGCAGCGAGAGCTCCGCCAGCCGTCGTCCCACAGCGGCGTCGAGACCGAGCATCCGATCGGCCGCATCGTTGCTCACCCGCACGATCCCTGCCGTGTCGACGGCCAGGACGCCGTCATCCACGCCATTCAGCACTGCTGTCTGGTTCTGCACGAGCGCCACGAGCTCCTCGGGCTGCACGCCGAGCGTCAGGCGCTCCCAGCGACGGCGCAGCAGCAGGAACGCGAGGAAAGCCAGCGCCAGGGCACCGGCGGCGGTAATGCCGATCACCGCGAGCAGCGGAGGCAGGTCATCGAAGACGCCTGTGCGCTCGAATCCGACGCTGACCTCGCCGACGGGGATCCCCGCATCGTCGAGCACGGGGACCTTGGCGCGAGCCGACTCGCCGAGGGTTCCGGTCTGCCAGTCGACCACCTCGTTCCCGGCGAGTACCTCCTCGAAGGGTGTGCTCACCATCTGGCCGATGCGTGAACTGGTCGGATGGGCGAGGCGGATGCCGTCCTCATCGGCGATGACGACGAACAGTGCACCGGTGCGGTCAGAGACGTCCGCTGCAAGGCGCGCGAGCTCGCCCTTCCTGAGCTCGTCCGGGTCCGGCGCCTCTTCGGCGGCCGAGATTCGTGCGACCTCGTCGCGGACCTGCGGGTCCTCGGCGAGGGTCCGGGCGATGCCGAGGGCGGTGGACTCGGCTTCGGTGCGAAGCTGCTGCACGGCGAGAAGGAGGTAAACGCCGGTGCACATCACGACGACAAGGGCGACCGTGGCGAGATGCAGCAGCAGCGTGCGGGTCGCGAACCGAGGTCGCGTCGTCGTCGTCGACACCGTGGTCCTTCCTTCTCTGCTCCCGCGCAATATGCGCAGAACCCACGCTACGCGCACAACATCCGAGAATGCGGCATACCGCGCTCTGCGGGGAGGGATTGCCTAGTCTCGTCAGGATCCGTCGCAGTCGACGGAGCTTCGACGAAGGAGTCACAGCATGCTCGATGCACTCACCGGCCTGTCCACGGCCGCAGAAGAGGCGCCGACCTACGACCTCGCGTTCGTGCCGCCCGAATGGGTTCTGGTCCTCCTGGGCTTCACCATGGTGCTGGCCTTCATGACGCTGATCATGACGAAGCGACTGACGCCCATGGTGGCGCTGATCCTCGTGCCGACCGTGTTCGGGCTGTTCGCCGGTGCGGGGCTCGGCATGGGCGACATGATCCTCGATTCGATCGCCACGATGGCCCCGACCGCAGCGCTGCTGATGTTCGCGATCATGTTCTTCGGCATCATGATCGACGTCGGCCTGTTCGATCCGCTGATCCGGGTGATCACGCGTGTTCTCGGCGATGACCCGGCGAAGGTCGTGCTGGGAACCGCGATCCTCGCGGGAGCCGTCTCGCTCGACGGCGACGGCTCGACGACGTTCATCATCACGACGTCGGCGATGCTGCCGATCTACCTCCGTCTCGGCATGAGTCCGGTCGTCCTCACGTGCGTCGCCGGCTTGATGAACGGCACTCTGAACATCGTTCCCTGGGGCGGGCCGACGGTGCGCGCGGCGACCGCTCTGGGACTGCAGCCGACGGACATCTTCGTCCCCATGCTGCCGGCTCTCGGCGTCGGCATCGTCGTGACGCTGGGCTTCGCCTGGATGCTCGGGCTGGGGGAGCGCCGCCGACTCGGGCGCCTCGACTCCGAAGGGCTGCTCACGGGTTCCGACGGCGGTGCTCTTTCTACAGTGCCGAAGATCTTCCGCGGTGCCGGACCAAAGCCCGGCGCCCGTGCAGCGCTCCGCACCGGCAACATCGTCGTCGTCGCCGGTGGGCGAGGCCCCGTCGCCGCGGCCAGCGTCGACCCGGCCGACACCGCCATGGCGGACACCATGCTCGACCCTGCGCGCCCGACGCTGAGGCCGCGACTGATCTGGTTCAACCTCGCGCTCACCGTCGCCGTCATGGTGCTGCTCGTTCTCGACATCATGCCGCTCCCGTACGTGTTCATGGTCGGTGCCGCCGTCGCGCTGCTGGTCAACTTCCGAGGGATCAAGGAACAGGCGTCCGAGATCGTGGCTCATGCGCCCAGCATCGTCGGTGTCGTCTCGATGGTGATCGCGGCCGGAGTCCTGGTCGGCGTCCTGACCGGCACCGGGATGGTCGATGCGATGGCGACCTGGATCACCGACGTGCTTCCGCCTGCGCTCGGCCCCTTCCTCGCACCCATCACCGGTGTTCTGTCGATCCCGTTCACGTTCTTCATGTCGAACGACGCCTTCTACTTCGGCATCCTGCCGGTGCTGTCGCAGAGCGCGGCGACGTTCGGCATCGACCCCGTCGAGATGGCGAGGGCATCGATCATCGGTCAGCCGGTCCACCTGCAGAGCCCGCTCGTGCCGGCGATCCTGCTGCTCGTCTCGCTCGCCAGCGTCAACCTGGGCGATCACCACAGGAAGGTGCTGTGGCGCGCGGTGATCGTGTCGCTCGTGATGCTCGCCGTCGGCATCCTGTCGGGCGCGATCCCCTTCTTCGTCGCCCAGTGAGAGCGATATGCTCAGCGCGTGATCACCTTCCTCTTCCGCGCGCTGATGTACGTCATCTCGGCCGGCCTCGGTCTCATCGTGGCCGACCTCGCGCTCGAGGGGTTCCAGATCCAGTGGGACCAGTGGTGGGGGTTTGTGCTCTGCATCCTGATCTTCGCCGTGTTGCAGAGCGTGCTCTCACCATGGGTCAGCAAGATCGCGGATCGCTATGCACCGGTCCTGATGGGCGGCATCGGCATCTTCTCGACGCTCATCGCCCTCGTGGTCGTCGTCCTGCTGCCGATCGGTGGGCTGCGCATCGTCGATCTCGTGGGCTGGCTGCTCGGATCGGTGATCGTCTGGCTGATCACGGCGCTCGGCAGTGTGCTGCTGCCACTGATCTTCCTTCGCAAGAAGGTCGACAAGGTGAGGTCTCGCCGCGGGGCGGCCTGAGAGCGCGGGCGCGTCAGATCGAGTAGTCGGGTGCGGTGAGCACCGCTCGGGTGTCCTCGCCCATGACCCGTGCACGGGGCTTGGCGGGCACACCGACGAGGATGCTGTCCGCCGGGGCGTCGCGCGTGACCACGGCATTCGCTCCGACCACGGAGCCCTCGCCGATCGTGATCGGTCCGAGGATCTTCGCGCCTGCTCCCACGGCCACGCCGTCGCCGAGCGTCGGATGCCGCTTGCCTGAGTCACGCGTGCGGCCGCCGAGAGTGACCCCGTGATACAGCATCACATCGTCGCCGACCTCTGCCGTCTCGCCGATGACCACGCCCATGCCATGGTCGATGAAGAAGCGTCGACCGATCCGCGCGCCGGGGTGGATCTCGATCCCGGTGAGCCATCGCGACACCTGTGATGTCGCACGGGCGAGCAGCCGCAGCCGGCGGCGCCACAGCGCGTGCGAGACCCGATGGGCCCAGATCGCGTGCATCCCCGGATACAGCAGTGCCACCTCGGCGCCGCTGCGCGCGGCGGGGTCGCGAAGTCGGGCTGCCGCGATGTCCTCGCGCATTCGGCCGATCATGTCCATCGGGAGTTCAGGCCTCGCGCAGATCCTCGTAGAGCGCGGTCGAGAGGTAACGCTCGCCGAACGAGGGGATGATGACGACGATCGTCTTCCCCGCAGCCTCCGGGCGCTGGGCGACCTGCAGAGCGGCCCAGATCGCGGCTCCGCTCGACATGCCCACGAGGATGCCCTCGCGGCTCGCGGTCTCGCGCGCGACACGGATGGCGTCGTCGAACGTGACGTCGATGACCTCGTCGAGGACATCGCGATCGAGGATCGGAGGCACGAAGTTCGGTCCGATGCCCTGGATCTTGTGCGGCCCGGGGTGTCCCTCGGTGAGGATGGGCGAATCCTTGGGTTCGACGGCGACGATCTTCACGCCGGGGACGCGCTCCTTCAGGACCTGACCGACGCCCGTGATGGTTCCGCCCGTGCCGATGCCGGCGACGAGGTAGTCGACGGAGCCCTCCGTGTCGCGGAGGATCTCCTCGGCCGTCGTGCGGCGGTGGATCGCGGGGTTCGCCTCGTTGGCGAACTGCTTCGCGAGAATGGCACCCGGAGTGCGGGCGGCGATCGCCTCCGCCTCGGCGATCGCGTTCGTCATGCCCTTCGTGGGGTCCGTGAGGATGAGTTCGGCGCCGAACGCCTTGAGAAGGAGGCGCCGCTCCTTGGACATCGACGCGGGCATCGTGAGGATCACCTTGTACCCACGTGCGGCGCCGACCATCGCCAGCGCGATACCGGTGTTGCCGCTGGTCGCCTCCACGATCGTGCCTCCGGGCTTCAGCTCGCCCGAGGCCTCCGCAGCGTCGACGATGGCGATGCCGAGCCGGTCTTTGACGCTCGAGGCCGGGTTGTAGAACTCGAGCTTGGCGAGAACTGTCGCGCCGAGGCCCTCGGTGACCCGGTTCAGACGAACCAGGGGAGTGTTGCCGAAAGCGGAGGTGATGTCGGAGTGGATACCGGGCATGGGGAGAGCCTTCCTGTGCGGGGGACTGCGCGCTCCAGCCTAGGCGAGAGCCCTAGGGGGGTGGGCAATATGACACCTGCCGCGCTCTACGCTTGATCCATGTCCGATCTCTCCCTCGCCTCCGCCGTGCATGCGGCGGCCCGACAGCTCGCAGACGCCGGCGTCACGGATCCTCTCGTCGACGCGGAGCTGCTCGCCGGTCACGTCCTCGGCGCGCGGCGTGGTGAGGTGCAGGCATCGATCATCCGCGGTGATGCGGTGGAGGAGGCGGACGCCGAGGCGTTGCGGGCTCTGGTCGCCCGTCGTGCGAGCAGGGAGCCGTTGCAGCACATCACCGGAACGGCGCCGTTCCGCCACCTCGAGCTCGCGGTCGGGCCCGGAGTCTTCGTCCCGCGACCTGAGACCGAGACGG
Source organism: Microbacterium sp. LMC-P-041 (assembly GCF_030209555.1). Classification (NCBI taxonomy): domain Bacteria; kingdom Bacillati; phylum Actinomycetota; class Actinomycetes; order Micrococcales; family Microbacteriaceae; genus Microbacterium; species Microbacterium sp. LMC-P-041. Next base: position 359,066 of record NZ_JARVRV010000001.1, on the reverse strand, counting down.
TCGTGCAGTACGCGATCGACGCGCTCCTCGGGTCCGCGCTTCCCGACCCGATCGGCATCGATCTCGGCACCGGCAGCGGGGCGATAGCACTCGCCATGGCCACCGAGGTGCCCCATGCGCGCATCTTCGCCGCCGAGCTCTCGCCCGACGCGTATCCGTGGGCGGCTCGGAACACGGCGGGGGTGGCCAACCTCACCCTCGTGAACGACGACCTGGCGCACGCGTTCGCGGAGCTCGACGGCACTGCCTCCGTCGTGATCTCGAACCCGCCGTACGTTCCGGACGCCGCGGTGCCTCGTGACCCTGAGGTTCGGCTCTTCGATCCGTCGATGGCGCTGTACGGGGGAGAAGACGGGCTCGACATCGTGCGTGTGCTCAGCGTGCGCGCGCTCGAGCTGCTGCATCCGGGCGGGCTGCTGGTGATCGAGCACGGGGAGCTCCAGGGCGAGGAGATCCGCAGCATCCTCACGCGCGACGGCTGGCGTGCCGCCGCGACGCACCGCGACCTCACCTTGCGAGACCGCGCGACGACCGCTCTGCGTCCCTGACGCGCAGACACGAACCGCACAGACATCGCCAACTAGAATCGGATCGTCATGTCCTCCATCTTCGATTGCGGCGACGAGGCCCAGCTCCTCGCCGGCATGCGCCACGCCCGCCAGGCCATCGCCCGCGGCGAACTCATCGTCATGCCCACAGACACGGTCTACGGCGTCGCCGCCGACGCGTTCTCTCCCGCTGCCGTACAGCGCCTCCTCGACGCCAAAGGGCGAGGGCGCAATCAGCCGCCTCCCGTGCTCATCGGCACGAAGGAGACGCTGCACGCGCTGGCGGAGTCCGTTCCCGAGCCCGTCCAGCGACTCGTCGACGCCTTCTGGCCCGGCGGCCTGACCATCGTTCTCCCCGCTCAGCCCTCTCTCGTCTGGGACCTGGGCGACACGGAGGGGACCGTCGCCGTCAGAATGCCCGAAGGGCGCGTCGCGCTGGAGCTCCTGGCGGAGACCGGACCGCTGGCCGTCTCCAGCGCGAACCTCACCGGCCGTGAGTCGGCGATCTCCGCGTTCGATGCCGAGCGGATGCTCGGAGACAGCGTGTCGGTGTATCTCGCAGACGGCGTCAGTCGCGACGGGGTCGCGTCGACGATCGTCGACGTGACCTCCCTGGTTCCCCGCGGCGCGGAGCTCGCCGCCGGTGGTGTTCGCATCCTCAGAGCCGGCGCCGTCAGCCGCGAACGGCTGGAGGAGGTGCTCGGCGACCTGCTCGAACCCGAGGCGCCGTCGCCGGAATCGGACGGGGATTCGTGAAGCAGTACCTCCTCACGATCATCCTGACCGCCGCGATCACCTTCGCGTTGACCTGGGCGGTCTGGAAGCTGAGCCTGCGTTTCAAGCTGTACCCCGGCATCCGAGAGCGGGATGTGCACACGACTCCCACTCCCCGTCTCGGTGGTGTCGCGATCTTCCTCGGCATCGCAGCGGCGATCGGGGTCTCGGCTCTGAATCCGTTCTTCACCACCATGTGGATGCCGCCGCAGACGATGTGGTCGATCCTCGCCGCATCCCTCTTGATCGCCGTCATCGGCGTCGTCGACGATCTGTGGGATCTCGACTGGATGATCAAGCTCGGCGCACAGTTCCTCGCTGCCGGGATCATCACCGTCGGTGGCGGGCTGCAGATCCTCTCCCTGCCGTTCGGCGATCTGATCGTCTTCTCGAGCTGGCTGAGCATCACCATCACGATGTTCGCGATCGTCATCGTGATGAACGCCGTCAACTTCATCGACGGCCTCGACGGCCTCGTCGCCGGCGTCTGCCTGATCGCGAACGGCGTGTTCTTCGCCTACTCCTACATCCTGACGCGTGACACCGGAGCATCGAGCTACTTCAACCTCGCATCCTTCCTCGCCGCAGTGCTGATCGGCGCGTGCCTCGGCTTCCTCCCGTTCAACTGGAGTCCTGCGAAGCTCTTCATGGGCGATTCGGGAGCGCTCGTGATCGGTCTGCTGATGGCGACGTCCGCGATCGCCGTGACCGGGCAGCTCGAGCCGTCGGCCCTCGATCCCGAGCGTCTCGGACGATCGCAGCTCCTCGGCGCGTTCATCCCGATCCTCCTCCCTCTTCTGGTCGTGCTGCTGCCGCTCCTCGATTTCGGGCTCGCAGTGCTGCGACGGATGAACGCGGGGAAGTCGCCGTTCTCACCCGACCGCAAGCACCTGCATCACCGCATGCTCGACCTCGGCCACCGCGACCGCGACGCCGTGCTCATCTTCTACGCCTGGACCGCGGTCATCTCCCTGGCCGTCCTCCTCATGTACGTGGGCGCGCGTGAGGACTGGCCCGGCCAGTACCTCCCCGGAGTCGTGTTCGGCCTGGTGGGAATCGCCGCGTGCCTCGTCATCACCCTGAATCCTCTGCGCCGACGGAAGCCCGCGGCGTCTGCTGAGTCCGACCCGACACCCGTGGAGTCCCCGTGAGCCCGAGCCCTGTTTCCAGCAATCCGATCCTGCGGAGGACGCTGATCTGGTCCGCGGTCTCGATGGCGGTCCTCGCGATCGTCGCCGGAGCGATCGGCCTCCTCGTCGGCGGGACGGAAGGTCTCGTGAGCGGCCTGCTGGGCGTCGTGCTCGCCATGCTGTTCCTCGGCATCACCGCCCTCAGCATCCTCATCGCCAACCGCTGGTTCGGCGATCCGCTCTACGTGCAGCTGTTCTTCGCGATCGTGCTCGGCGGATGGCTTCTGAAGCTCGGCCTCTTCGTCGTGATCATGATCGTCCTGAGCGGGCAGCCGTGGATCGAGCCGATGGTGTTCTTCCTGTCGATCGTCACGGGCGTGGTGGCGACCCTCGTCATCGACGTGATCGTCATCACGCGGATGCGCCTTCCGCACGTGAGCGACGCGTCCCTTCCCTCCGAGGCTCCGATCGACCGCGCGCCGGGGGTGGAGCTGCCGACCGTCGTGCCGGAGGATCGTGCGCCCGGGCGCCACCACATCGTGCCCGAACCCCCTGCGCAGGAAGGCTCCGACGAACAGCCCCCGCGGTCTTAGGACACCCTCTTATTCTGATAGTGTTGAGACGTGCCCGCCGCTCGCCCGCGAGCGCTTGCGCTTGAAGCACACCGACCATCGTCGCCCCGGTTCTGACCGGTGCCCCGAAGCTGGAGCCCGCGCTGTTCAATCTTGCTGCGACCCTGATGCCCAAACTCGCCTCTGACGGCGAGTTCCACGGACCTTCGATCGACGAGTTCTTCCCGGAGATCCTCTTCGAAGTCGCGGGTATCCCCGTGCACCGAATCCACCTCGTGCAGTTCCTCGCCGTGGTCGCCGTCGTGCTGATCCTCGTCCTCGGAACCCGCCGTATGAAGATCGTCCCCGGACGCTTCCAGAGCGTCGTCGAGATGGGGCTGGACTTCGTCCGCACCAATATCGCGCACGATCTGCTCGGACGCAAGGACGGCAACCGATTCCTGCCGATCCTCACCACCATCTTCTTCATGGTGCTGTTCATGAACATCACGGGAATCATCCCGTTCCTGAACATCGCAGGCACGAGCATCGCGGCCGTGCCGCTGACGCTCGCGCTGGTGAGCTACATCACCTTCATCTACGCGGGTATCAAGAAGAGCCCGCTGGGCTTCTTCAAGAACGCGCTGTTCCCGGCCGGCGTTCCGTGGCCGGTCTACATCATCGTGACGCCGATCGAGTTCCTCTCGACGTTCATCATCCGGCCCGTCACGCTGATGCTCCGACTCCTGATGAACATGGTGGTCGGCCACATGCTCCTGGTGCTGTGCTTCGCAGCCACCCAGTTCTTCTTCTTCACCGCAGGTGGCGGCTGGGCCGCTCTCGGTGTCGGAACCCTCGCCTTCGGCGGCGCCTTCACTCTCTTCGAGATCCTGGTCGCCGTTCTCCAGGCATACGTCTTCACCGTCCTCACCGCGGTCTACATCCAGCTCGCGGTCGCAGAAGAGCACTGAGCGGGTCGGCAACTGCCGTCCCACCCAACGAAAGGAAAAACCCGTGGACGCTACTACGGTTCTCGCAGACATCAACGGTCACCTCGCATCGGTCGGCTACGGCCTCGCAGCGATCGGTCCGGCCATCGGCGTGGGTATCGTCGTCGGCAAGACCATCGAGGGTGTCGCTCGTCAGCCCGAGCTGGCCGGCCGCCTGCAGGTCCTCATGTGGATCGGTATCGCCTTCACCGAGGCGCTTGCATTCGTCGGCATCGCCGTCGGATTCATCCCCTTCCCGTAATCCGAACCGACTTCTGAAGGAGACAGGATGCTGAACGCTCTTGTCACGAACCTCGCAGCAGAGGGTGAAACACCCAACCCTCTGATCCCTGCGTGGTACGACATCATCTGGTCGGGTCTGTGGTTCCTCGTCATCCTCATCGTCGTGTGGAAGGTCGCCCTTCCGAAGTTCACGGCAATGCTCGACAAGCGGTCCGCCGCCATCGAGGGCAACATCGCCAAGGCGGACGAAGCACAGAAGCAGGCTGAGGCCGCGCTCGAGGAGTACACCCGTCAGCTCGCCGAGGCACGCACCGAGGCCGGTGAGATCCGCGAAGCCGCCCGTGAGGACGGCAAGAAGATCGTCGCCGAGGCCAAGGAAGCCGCGTCGAGCGAAGCAGCTCGCATCACCGCGACCGCGCACACGCAGATCGAGGCCGAGCGGCAGACCGCTCTCGTCTCGCTGCGCAGCGAGGTCGGCTCGCTCGCGATCGACCTCGCCGGTGGCGTGGTCGGCGAGACGCTCTCCGACGATGCACGTGCGACCGCGGTCGTCGACCGCTTCCTCGCCGACCTCGAAGCATCCGAGAAGGCGGCTCAGTAATGGGCAGCGCGACCACTCAGGCACTCGCGGCATCCACTCAGACGCTTGCCGCAGCGACGGACGTCACTCTCGACACGGCGCGGGAGCTGTTCGCAGCCGCACGCGCCGTGGCGGAGTCGTCTCATTTGAGCGGCGCGCTCGCTGACCCGTCGGCTCCGGTCGTGGCGCGACAGAACGTCGTCGCCGCGGTGTTCGGCGGGTTCTCGCAGAACGCGCAGACCGTCCTGAAGACGGTCGTCGCCGAGCGCTGGTCATCGGCTTCCCAGCTCGTGGACGGCGTCGAGGAACTCGCGATCAGGGCTGCCGCGATCGCCGAACCGCAGGCTGACATCGGGGGAGAGCTCTTCGGCTTCACCCGGGTGATCGCCGCGAACGCGGAGCTCGAGCTCGCGCTCGGAAGCCGCCTCGGGGGCGAGGACGCCAAGGGCGCGCTCGTCGACAGGCTTCTCGCTGGGGGCGTCAGCGACGCGACCGCCGTGATCGTCTCGTCGCTGGTGCGCCAGCCTCGTGACCGTCGCGTTCGGCAGATGCTCACCCGTGCGACGCGGGTCGTCGCCGACCAGGGCGACCGTGTGGTCGCGACGGTGCACAGCGCCACACCGCTCACCGACGCACAGCGCACCCGTCTCAGCGACGCTCTCTCGCGTCGTTACGACGGCAAGATCTCGCTCAACGAGGTCAACGACCCCTCTGTCGTCGGAGGCCTGCGCGTGCAGATCGCCGATGACGTCATCGACGGCAGTATCTCCGCCCGTCTCGCCGATCTTCGCCAGAAGCTCGCCGGCTAACACGACTTCGCGCGGGGAACCGCGCACCCAGATACAAAGGGAAGACAATGGCAGAACTATCGATCAGCCCCGACGTCATCCGTGACGCGCTGAAGGACTTCGCCGCAGCATACGAGCCCACTGGGGCCGCGGCGACCGAGGTCGGCACCGTCATCGACGCAGCCGACGGCATCGCGCATGTCGAGGGACTGCCCGGGGTGATGGCGAACGAACTCGTCACCTTCGCGGACGGCACCAAGGGTCTCGCGCTCAACCTCGACGAGCACCAGATCGGTGTCGTCGTGCTCGGCGACTTCACCGGCGTCGAGGCCGGCCAGGAAGTCACCCGCACGGGTGAGGTCCTCTCGGTTCCCGTCGGCGACGGCTACCTCGGTCGCGTCGTCGACCCGCTGGGTAACCCGATCGACGGCCTCGGCTCCATCGCCACTGAAGGCGTTCGCGAGCTCGAGCTGCAGGCACCGGGTGTCATGCAGCGCAAGTCGGTGCACGAGCCGATGCAGACCGGCATCAAGGCCATCGACGCCATGATCCCCGTCGGCCGCGGTCAGCGTCAGCTGATCATCGGTGACCGCCAGACCGGCAAGACGGCCATCGCGATCGACACGATCATCAACCAGAAGGCCAACTGGGAGTCGGGCGACGTCAACAAGCAGGTGCGCTGCATCTACGTCGCCATCGGTCAGAAGGGCTCGACCATCGCTTCGGTGAAGGGCGCGCTCGAAGAGGCCGGCGCTCTGGAGTACACCACCATCGTGGCGGCTCCGGCATCCGACCCCGCCGGTTTCAAGTACCTCGCTCCCTACACCGGTTCGGCCATCGGCCAGCACTGGATGTACGGCGGCAAGCACGTCCTCATCATCTTCGACGACCTGTCGAAGCAGGCTGAGGCCTACCGTGCGGTGTCGCTTCTCCTCCGTCGTCCGCCGGGCCGCGAGGCTTACCCGGGTGACGTCTTCTACCTGCACTCGCGTCTGCTCGAGCGTTGCGCGAAGCTGTCAGACGAGCTCGGCGCAGGTTCGATGACCGGTCTCCCGATCATCGAGACCAAGGCGAACGACGTCTCGGCATACATTCCGACCAACGTGATCTCGATCACCGACGGCCAGATCTTCCTCCAGTCCGACCTCTTCAACGCCAACCAGCGTCCGGCGGTCGACGTGGGTATCTCGGTGTCGCGAGTCGGTGGTGACGCTCAGGTCAAGTCGATCAAGAAGGTCTCCGGAACGTTGAAGCTGGAGCTCGCGCAGTACCGCTCCCTCGAGGCGTTCGCGATGTTCGCATCCGACCTCGACGCGGCTTCGCGTCGTCAGCTCTCCCGTGGAGCGCGCCTGACGGAGCTGCTCAAGCAGCCTCAGTACTCGCCGTACCCCGTCGAGGAGCAGGTCGTCTCGATCTGGGCCGGAACGAAGGGCAAGCTCGACACCCTCGAGGTCTCGGACGTTCTTCGCTTCGAGCGCGAGCTGCTCGACTACCTGCGTCGCAACACGAAGGTGCTCGAGACCCTGCGCGAGACCAACGTCCTCGATGACGACACCGTCGCCGAGCTCGACAAGCACACCGACGCTTTCCTTCTGGAGTTCCAGGGTGGCAAGGGGCAGGCCATCGGCGCCCCGGGTCACGAGGAGCACGCTGCAGCCGAGGCTGAGGACGTCAACCAGGAGAAGATCGTCAAGGGTCGTCGCGCGTAATCGCGTGAGGAACTGATTTCATGGGCGCTCAACTCAGGGTCTACAAGCAGAAGATCTCTTCTGCTCAGACGACCAAGAAGATCACGAAGGCGATGGAACTCATCGCGGCTTCGCGCATCCAGAAGGCGATGGCACGCGTCAAAGCGTCCAGCCCCTTCGCGCGGGCCGTGACGAGGGCCGTGTCCGCCGTCGCGACGCACTCGAACGTCGACCACCCGCTCACCCGCGAGCCCGAGACGATCCGCCGCTCTGCGGTCGTGATCTTCTCGTCGGACCGCGGTCTCGCCGGAGCCTTCAACTCGCAGATCCTCCGTGAGGGTCTCGAGGTGGCGGAGCTCCTGCGGGGGCAGGGCAAGGAGCCGGTGTTCTACCTCGTCGGACGCAAGGCCGTCGGCTACTTCCAGTTCCGCCGCATCGCGGCTGCTGCGGAGTGGACGGGCGACACCGACACCCCGTCGTTCCACACGGCGGAGGAGATCTCGGCCACGCTGCTCGAGGACTTCTCGCGCGGTGCGGATGAGGGTGGCGTCGACGAGATCCACCTCGTGTACAACCGCTTCGTCAGCATGATGACGCAGTCGCCGGAATCCGTGCGACTGCTCCCGCTGGAGATCGCGGAAGCCGATGACTCGGAAGCGGGCAGCGCCGTCTACCCGCTGTACGAGTTCGAGCCGGATGCCGAGACAGTCCTCGACGCGATCCTGCCGGTGTACATCCAGAGCCGCGTCTTCAACGCTCTCCTGCAGTCGTCTGCCGCCAAGCAGGCCGCCACGCAGAAGGCGATGAAGTCGGCCAGCGACAACGCCGACAAGCTCATCACCGACTACACCCGTCTGCGCAACAACGCGCGTCAGGCGGAGATCACGCAGCAGATCGCGGAGATCGTCGGCGGCGCCGACGCACTCTCGTCGAGCAAATAGACCATCAGGAAAGAGACGAAGAAATGACCCCCACCGCTACGGCTGACCAGCCGGCGACCGCGGTCGTCGGGCGCGTCGCGCGCGTCAACGGTCCGGTTGTCGACATCGAGTTCCCGCACGACTCGATCCCCGACATCTACAACGCTCTGAAGACCACCATCGTCATCGGCGAGGAGTCCACGGAGATCACCCTCGAGGTCGCTCAGCACCTCGGCGACGACCTCGTTCGCGCCATCGCGCTGAAGCCCACCGACGGCATCGTCCGCGGCCAGGAAGTCCGCGACACGGGCGAGGCCATCTCGGTCCCGGTCGGCGACGTCACCAAGGGCAAGGTCTTCAACGTGATCGGCGAGGTCCTGAACCTCGAGCCCGGCGAGACCATCGAGGTCACCGAGCGCTGGCCGATCCACCGCAAGGCTCCCAACTTCGACCAGCTCGAGTCGAAGACCACGATGTTCGAGACCGGCATCAAGTCGATCGACCTCCTCACGCCGTACGTGCTGGGTGGAAAGATCGGTCTGTTCGGTGGAGCCGGTGTCGGCAAGACCGTCCTCATCCAGGAGATGATCCAGCGCGTCGCGCAGGACCACGGTGGAGTCTCGGTGTTCGCCGGTGTCGGTGAGCGCACCCGTGAGGGCAACGACCTCATCCACGAGATGGAAGAGGCGGGTGTCTTCGATAAGACGGCCCTCGTCTTCGGCCAGATGGACGAGCCGCCGGGAACGCGTCTGCGCGTCGCCCTCTCGGCTCTGACGATGGCGGAGTACTTCCGTGACGTGCAGAAGCAAGACGTGCTGCTCTTCATCGACAACATCTTCCGCTTCACGCAGGCCGGTTCCGAGGTCTCCACGCTGCTGGGCCGCATGCCCTCCGCCGTGGGTTACCAGCCGAACCTCGCCGACGAGATGGGCCTCCTGCAGGAGCGCATCACGTCGACGCGTGGCCACTCGATCACCTCGCTGCAGGCGATCTACGTGCCCGCCGATGACTACACCGACCCGGCACCGGCGACCACGTTCGCCCACCTCGACGCCACCACGGAGCTCTCGCGTGAGATCGCGTCGAAGGGTCTGTACCCGGCCATCGACCCGCTGACCTCGACGTCGCGCATCATGGACCCCCGCTACTTGGGCGAGGACCACTACCGCGTCGCCACCACGGTCAAGCAGATCCTCCAGAAGAACAAGGAACTGCAGGAGATCATCGCCATCCTCGGTGTCGACGAGCTCTCCGAAGAGGACAAGATCGTCGTGTCTCGTGCACGTCGTATCCAGCAGTTCCTCTCGCAGAACACCTACATGGCCAAGAAGTTCACGGGTGTCGAGGGTTCGACCGTCCCGCTCAAGGAGACCATCGAGTCGTTCGATGCGATCGCCCGCGGTGACTTCGACCACGTCGCCGAGCAGGCCTTCTTCAACGTCGGTGGCATCTCCGATGTCGAAGAGCAGTGGGCGAAGATCCAGAAGGAGAACGGCTGATCATGGCATTGCATGTCAGCCTCGTCTCCGCGGATGCGGAGGTCTGGACGGGAGAGGCGAGCCTCGTGGTCGCCAAGACCGTCGAGGGTGAGATCGGATTCATGGCCGGCCACGAGCCGGTCCTGGCGATCCTCGCCCAGGGCGAGGTCCGGATCACGCAGACGGATGGCACCAAGGTGCTCGCCAACGCGCAGGACGGATTCCTCTCGATGGAGAGCGACGTCCTGACGATCGTGGCAGGCAACGCGGCTCTCATCGCCTGATCAGTCCCAGTTCCTCGCGTCCGCCTCGGCCCTCAGTGGGTCGGGGCGGACGCGTCTGTATCCCGAGGTCTCATGAAGATTCTGCTGCCCCCGTCGGAGACCAAGCGACCCGGAGGACGCGATGCGCCTCTCGACGAGAGCTCGCTGGCGCTCCCCGGTCTGGTCGCTGAGCGCCGAGCGGTGATCGATGCGCTCATCGATCTGGCGCACGACGAGGAAGCAGCGCGCAGAGTGCTGAAGCTGAGCCCCAAGCAGGCAGGCGATGTCGAGCACAATCGGATGCTGCGCTCGGCCGCGACGATGCCGGCGGTCGACCGTTACACGGGCGTTCTGTACGACGCTCTCGACGCGGGCAGTCTCGACCCCACGTCTCGTCGCTGGCTCGGTTCGCACGTCTGGATCCACTCGGCGCCGCTGGGGCCGATCGGGGCGCTCGATCTCATTCCGCCGTATCGGCTCGCTGCCGGGACCTCAGTGCCGGGCCTGGCTGCGCTGCGCAGGCACTGGGCAGACGCGACCACGGCGGCCATAGTGGGGGAGGACCCCGACTTCATTCTCGATCTGCGCAGTGAGGCCTACGTCGCGCTCGGCCCCGTGCCGGACTCCGTGCCCTCCGCTTACGTGCGGGTCGTCACCGAGCACGGACGGGCTCTCAATCACTTCAACAAGAAGTCCAAGGGTCTTCTCGTGCGCGCCCTGGCGGAGGACCGCCCGAGAGTTCGGTCGCTTCGCACGCTTCGGACATGGGCGGCGGGGAGGGGTCTCGTCCTTCGACCGACCGACGACCGCGGTGTCGAGGAGCTCGTCGTCGCGGAATGACGGTGCATGACGGGCAGTGCGCTGTCTCCGCGTGTGTCGTTGCCCCGAATATCGGCACACCGATATGGTGGGTCTCGCGGCGCGCACAGCGTCCGCTCCATCGGATCCGGAGGGGATCATGTACAACGACTATTACGACAACGGGGCGGCTATCGCCGGTCTGTTCGTCGTCTTCTTGATCAGTCTGCTCTTCGCGCTGGCGTTCTATGTGATCTCGTCGATCTTCCTCATGAAGATCTTCGAAAAGGCTGGCGTCCAGGGCAAGTGGCGCGCGTGGGTGCCGGTGTACAACACGATGATCTTCGCGAAGCTGGGTGACATCTCGCCGTGGGTCGTCCTCATCGGCATCGGTCTCTCGTTCATTCCGTACCTCAACTTCCTGACCGGCATCGCTCTCGCCGTGGTGCTCGCTCTGGCCGCATGGCGGGTCGGACTGAAGCTGCAGAAGGATGCCGTCTGGGTGGTCCTGTTCGTTCTGCTCTCGATCGTCTGGTACGGCATCAACGCGTTCGACAAGTCGCGCTGGAACCCGAACATCGTTCCCGCACCGTGGGCAGGAAACAGCTTCCTCGCCGATTCCACCGTCTGGGATGGCGTTCCTGTGCAGCCGCGTCCGGCAGCAGGTCCCGGCTACGGCGCTCCGCAGGGCTACGGCGCTCCTCAGCAGGGCTATGCACCCCCCGCTCCGCAGGGATACGCACCGCCCGCGCAGCCCGGCTACGCTCCGCCCGCGCAGCCCGGTTACGCTCCGCCCGCGGCCCCGTCGACCACCGGTGCTCCGCCGGCTGCTCCGTCGACGCCGCCCACGGCACCGCCCACCGCTCCGCCGGCTCCGCCCGCAGCGCCTCCGGCCGCTCCGCAGGTTCCGCCCACGGATCCCACGCAGCCTCCGGCCTGATCGCAGACCGCACAGAGCCCTCGACTTCGGTCGGGGGCTCTGTGCTGTATGGGGCGCTCGCGGCGTGGTGAAGAGCAACGGTGGAAGACGATAACGTGGAGGCATGCTCATGTCGCAGCCCAGAGTCGGCGCCGCAGGACTCCGCGTGATGGCCGGGGGTGCGCGTGCGGCCGTCGCGGCGTCCACTACGATATGTGAGTGTCCTGGGGTAGCCCGAACCGCAGGAAATCCGGAGGCGACGAGTGGCTGAGACGACGACGAAGACGCGCCGCGTCACGGTTGCGCAGCGTCAGCTGCTCCTTTCCTGGGCAGGCGTCACCGACGTGGGTCGGCGACGTGAGACGAACCAGGACGCGTTCTTCGCGGACTATCCGCTCTTCATCGTCGCGGATGGCATGGGTGGCCATGCGGGCGGCGAGATCGCGAGCCGCAGCACGGTGAAGCGGCTCGACGCCGTGGTCGCTGCCGGCGCGGTCGATCGCGGCGCAATCGAGGGTGCGTTGGAGATGGCGGTGGCCGACATCGCCGACCATCCGGAGACCACGGACGAGGGTACAGGGACGACGCTCACCGGAGTCTTCCTCGAGTTCGAGGGCGACGAGCCGCATTGGACGTCGCTCAACATCGGCGACTCGCGCGTGTACCTCCTCAGGGACGACCGCCTGGTTCAGATCACCACCGACCACTCGGTCGTGCAGGAGCTCATCGCGGCAGGCAAGATCAGCCCTGAAGAGGCCGAAGGTCATCCGTACAGCAACGTGATCACACGAGCGGTCGGGGCGAGCGAGCTCACCGCTCCCGACTACGTCACGCTCGATGTGCGCCCGGGAGATCGTTTCGTGATCTGCTCTGATGGACTCACGAAGGAGCTGACCGACTACGGCATCCAGCATTTCCTCCGCGAGAACGCCGATCCGGCTGCCGCCGTCGATGCGATGCTCGCTGCGGCACTCGAGAATGGCGGTCGCGACAACGTGACGCTCGTCATCGTGCAGATCGCGGACGAGTCGCCCTCGGTGCCGGACGAGTCCTCCTCCACAACGGACGAGTCCTCCGTCTGACGTCCTTTCCCTGTGGAGGGCTGCTTCTGAGGCCCGCGTGTGCGGTCGACTGGGGGCATGGACTCTCTTCCGATCGCGATCCCTGCCGCCCCCGCACCGGCTCGTAGGCCCCCGACACCGTTCGTCGCGGCACTCGTCCCCGTGGCCGCTGGGGTGGTTCTCTGGCTCGTCACCGGGTCGCTGTTCTCCCTGTGCTTCGCGGTTCTGGGTCCCCTGATGATCATCGCTTCGCTGATCGACGGGTCGAGATCCCGACGCAAGGCATCGCGGGTGGCTGCGACCGACAGCGAGGCTGCGTGGTCGCTCGTCGAAGCTCAGTTGACGCAGCTTCACGATGATGAGCGTCAGCTGCGGTGGCATCGACATCCCGACGCAGCAGCAGGCCTGGCGCAGCCGCCGCTGCGCGGCCTCGATCCACCCGCCGCCGCCACTCAGGTCGTCGTCGGCAGCGGTACCGGCGTCAGCGGCGTGCGCGCTTCGGGCGGGGATGGGGAGCGCGAACGGGACTTCCGGATGCGATGCGCGAGGGTCGAGCGGGTGCCGGTGACGGTGCCCCTCAGCGGCGGCATCGGACTGCGCGGCTCGTATCCGCTCGTCGCCGCCGCGACGAGAGCGCTCGTGGTGCAGCTGTGTCTCAGATTCGGCGCCGCCCAGATGTCCATCATCGGCTGCCGTCTTGAAGAGCTGGGGCTCGCGGGGTTCCCGCAGGCCCACGCCGCGCGGCGCGGCTCGTTCCGGGTGGCCGTGGTGCAGGGCGCTGATCCTCGACCGGCGGCCGACGCCGTGATATGGCTGCTGGATCGGGATGACGATGTTCCGGAGGGGATAACGACCGTCATCGATGTCACCGAGCCGCACCGGGCGCGCGTCCGCACGGCGCAGGGCATCGTCGAGGTCGACGCCGAGTGCATGTCCCGGGATCAGACGATCGCGATCGGGGTCAGTCGCACAGGAGAGGGAGAGGAACTCGATTCTGTCCCCGCGTCGGTGGCGCTCAGCGACCTGCTGCAGCCGGAATCGCTCGTCGGTCTGCCGGCCGCAATCGGCCGTGGTGAGCGGGAGGACATGCTCCTCGACATCGTCGATGACGGGCCGCACGCCATCGTGACCGGCACGACCGGAACGGGCAAGAGCGAGCTGCTGGTCTCGTGGGTGACGGCCATGGCGAGCCGCCATGGACCCGATCGAGTGACATTCGTCCTCGCCGATTTCAAAGGCGGCACAGCCTTCGAACCGCTTCGGATGCTCCCGCAGGTGGCTGCAGTGATCACGGACCTCGATGAGGAGGGGGCGCGGAGGGGCGTCTCCAGCCTGACCGCCGAGCTGCGGCGCCGCGAGTCGGTCCTCGCCGAGGCCGGCGCACGAGACGTCCGTGAGGTCGGCATGGCGAGGCTGGTCATCGTGGTCGACGAGTTCGCCGCGCTGCTCCAGGATCATCCGGACCTCGGGGCTGTGTTCACGGACATCGCCGCTCGGGGAAGGGCGCTGGGCATGCACCTCGTCCTCGGGACGCAGCGCGCGTCAGGCGTGATCCGCGATGCGTTGGCGGCGAACTGTCCGCTGAGAGTGAGCCTGCGTGTTGCGGACGCCGCCGACAGTCGGGCCGTCATCGGTGCCGACGACGCGGCTGAGCTCCCGGGCGGCGTCGAGTCGAGGGGCGTGGCTCTGGTTCGGCGCCCGCAGGACGCTGCGCCGATCGCGATGCGAGTAGCGCTGACCGGCGTCGCCGATCTCAGGGCGATCGCGCTGAGATGGGCTGACGCCGACATTCCGGGCAGCCCGTGGCTGCCGGTGCTGCCGCGGATGCTTCCTCTCGCGGAGCTTCAGGCTGAGACACGCAAGGAGGGCGAAGTCATCCTGGGCCGCGCGGACGATCCGCAACGTCAGGAGCAGCCACTCGAGCGGCTGTCGATCGGATCCGATCGAGGAATCGCCTTCCTCGGAGGACCCGAGTCGGGGCGCAGCTCGGCCTTGCGTGCGCTCGCCAAGCAGCATGGGCATCCACTGTGGATACCGACCGATCCAGAGCATTCGTGGGACGCCGTCGTGGCTCGGGCGGAAGGGGGAGTTCCGCGCGGAGGGCTCGTGCTGTGCGACGACATCGACGTCCGGATCGGCGAGCTGCCCGTCGAGTACGGCCAACAGCTGGCGCAGCTCTGGGAGCAGATCCTCCGCAACGGGGCCGGAGCCACGATCGCGATCACGGCGACGAGAGCATCGGGGCCTGTCGGGCGGCTTCTCGATGCGCTGCCGCGTCGGGGTTTGCTCAGGATGCCGAGTCGGGTCGATCACCTGGCTGCGGGTGGGGACTCCGCAGGTTTCGATCCGCAGCGCGGTCCGGGACGGATGCGGATGGGTGATCGGGAGATCCAACTGGTCTGGGTCCCTGAGGAGCGACTGCGGTCGTCGGGTTCATCCAGTGGCACCTCTCGATATCGGGAACGGGAAAGTGACGGCTGGGCTCCGCGGCGTGCCCTCACGGCGCTCATCACGCCGGGGGTGTCTGCGGTGGCGGAGTCAGTGGCGGCTGCGTATCCCGACTGCGACGTCGTCACTCTGAGCGGCGAACCGCGCGATGCTCAGGCAACCACGCGTCCCACCGTCGTGCTCGGCGATGCAGACGCGTGGCAGCGCAGTTGGACGCTGTGGCAGCGGGTGCGTCGAGAGGGCGAAGTGCTCATCCGCGCGGAGAATGCCGCGGAGCTGCGGCAGCTCGCCGGTGTGCGAGAGCTCCCGCCGTATTCGCGACCGCATGCGGGCCGGGCGTGGTCGCTGGTCGGCGACTCCGGGCCCCGACGAATCGTGATCCCGGCACTCGCGCCCCGGCGATGAGAAGCGTGTCGTCTCCTGGTCAGATGGCACTGCCGGGACGAACGGCTCCGACCGTCGCCCCACCGCCGAGCACCTCGAGAGGCAGCGCGGCGGCGAGTGTCGCCACGTCCGAATCGGTGAGCCCGCCTGCGCGCGCCAGCAGAGTTGCCGCCACGATGGTCGACGCGCGCGCCCCGCCGTCGAGCATCTTCAGCGCGACGGTCGTGCCGTTGGGGGCGACCATGACCATGATCCCTTCGGCACCGCCCTTCGCGAAGACGCCGAGCGTCTGGATCGCGATGGTGTCCGGGCGCCCCGGGCCGTCGATCGTCCACGGGTGTTCACGCACCGCACGCACCAGCGAGCCGGCCACCCGGTGCAGGGCGAAGGGCGAGCGGTCCGAGGCGGTGCCGATCCGGTGGATCGATCGGGCGAGGCCCGTCAGTGTGATCGCGTATACCGGGGCGCCGCAGCCGTCGATGGCCGTGTGAGCGACCTTCTCGCCGGTGAGACGCTCGATCACGTCGCGGATGTGCAGCTGAAGGGGATGCGCCGGGTCCAGGTAGCTGTCGGTCGGCCAGCCCGTCGCGACGCAGGCACGCAGCATGGCCGCGTGCTTGCCCGAGCAGTTCATGCGGATACGTGTCTGTGCGCCGTGTTCGCGCACGAGCTCGTCGCGAGCGGCGGTGTCGCCCGGCCACGCCGGCGGGCAGCCCAGGTGGTCCTCGGTGAGACCGCCCTCGGTGAGCACGTCGCGAACCACGGAGGCATGACGATCCGTGCCGCTGTGGCTCGCGGTCGACATGGCGAGCTGCTCGTCCTCGAGAGCGGCACCCGCGGTGATGCACGCCACGGCCTGCAGCGGCTTGAGGCTCGAGCGCGGAAGTATCAGGGCGTCGGCGTTGCCGTATCGAGCGACGACGTCGCCGTCGGGTGAGAGGACCACCGCCGCCCCCGCGTGGCGGGACTCGATGAACCCGCTGCGTTCGACGACGGCGAGTTCCACGGCATCTTGAACGGTGAGAGTCTCCAGCACCTCCCCAGGATATCGTCGGATGGGTGTCGACCGTGCCACCGGCACATCGTCCGGCACATCGTCCGGCAGAGTCGAGTGGCAGACTGTCGATATGGCAGATCGACTCGCGCCGCTCGGCGAGCACCGTTACTCACTCACCTCGACCTGGACCGGAAACTCTGGCACCGGCACCAGCGGCTACCGCGAGTATCGACGCGATGTCACGCTCGAGGTCGACGGCAAGCCCGACATCCTGGCCTCAGCCGATAAGCCGTTCCGTGGCGATCCGTCCCGGTGGAACCCTGAGGATCTGCTCCTCGCCTCCCTGTCGCAGTGCCATCTGCTCTCGTATCTGCACGCGTGCGTGACGGCTGGCGTCGTCGTCGTCTCCTACCGCGATACGGCCTCCGGCATGATGCGAGAGGACGGGCGCGGCGGCGGCGCGTTCGTCGAGGTGATGCTGCGGCCCGAGGTCGTCGTCGCGGACGCCTCGATGAGAGAGGCGGCCGAACGTGCCCATGCCCAGGCGAACGCATGGTGCTTCATCGCGAATTCGATGAACTTCCCCGTGCGGCACGAAGCCTCGGTCCGCGCCGAGCAGAGCTGAGCGGCGGCGGCGTCAGCGGCGCTCGTGGGGCAGCGCCTGCTTGATCTTCTCGATGGTGCCCTGCGCGGGAGCCTCGTTGTAGGCGTCCGCCAGTTCCTGCCCGGACAGGGCATGGATCGCGGCCATGATCTCGTCCGTCGCGAGTCTGCGGGCGCGCCCGCTCGTGGCGGGTCCGTGGGGCGAGAGGTCGAGAGGTTCGCCGAAGCGCACGGTGATGCGCTCCTTCAGGGTCGGCATCTTGGCGCCGACGGGCATCACCTTGTCCGTGCCGACGAGGCCGACCGGCACGACCGGCGCACCGGTCTGCAGGGCGAGGAACGCCACGCCGGTGCGTCCCTTGTAGAGGCGTCCGTCCGTCGAGCGCGTGCCCTCCGGGTAGAGGGCGACAGCGAGGCCCTCATCGAGAAGCTGACGCTGCACGTCGAGTGCGTCGAGGGCGGCCTTCCCCGCTCCACGGCGGACCGAGATCGCCCCGATGGACTCGAAGAACGTCTTGCTGAGCCAGCCCTTGAATCCAGGGCCCTCGAAATACGTGGACTTCGCGAGGAAGTGCACGGGCCTCGGTGCGGCGACCGGGATCGCGATCGAGTCGATGAACGACAGGTGGTTGCTCGCGAAGATGACCGGGCCGTCCTGAGGGACGTTCTCCCTGCCTTCGATGCGGGGCCGGTAGATCGTGCGCGCGAGGGGCGTGATGAGGCTACGCCCGAGCGCATAGGCGAAGCCGGCGTGTCGAGGCTTCTCAGTCTCTGCGGGCGAAGTTTCGGGCTCCACGGACTGCTCTGACGTCATCAGAGCAGATTACCCCGGCGATCATGCCCCAGTGGGAATGAAGCGCCGGAGCGAGTCTCCCAGCATCGGCAAAGGGGTATGGGGGATGATGGGGTGTCCCGCCCGCGATCCTGAGGTTCCACTGTGCGCAAGCGTCCGCTTATCGTCCTGTCCACCGTCGCCGCGGCGACCCTTCTGCTGGCCGGGTGCGCCGGAGGCTCGGACCCCGAGTCCACGAGCACTCCTGACCCTGCCGCCGAGACCTCCTGCCTGGCGGACATCGCGTCGGGCGCCGGCTCCGATGCCGTGACCGTCGAGGGATCCGGGGCAGACGCCAAGGTCACGGTGCCGGCGGGCACCGACCTCGCGGAGGCCGAGCGCTCGGTCGTCGTCGAGGGTGACGGCGATGACGTCATGCCCGGCGATCTCGTGTCTCTGCGCTACCAGCTCATCGACGCCACCACCAACGAGGTGCTCAGTACCTCGGAGCGGGGCCCCGACGGGGTACTGTCAGCCCTGCTCGCGGTGCAGCAGCCTCAGCAGATCGTCGACCCGACGCAGTCCACGGTGTTCACGGTGGCGGCCGAGTGCCTCCCGATCGGTTCGAGTGTCGTGCTGACGCTCCCCGCCGCGCAGGAGGGCATGAACCCGAGCGTCCTCTACGTCGAGACGATCGAACAGCTTCCTACGACCGCATCCGGCTCTGATGTCGACGCGACCGAAGGCATGCCGACCGTGAAGCTCGACGACGAGGGCTCGCCGACGATCACGCTCCCGGACTCCGATGCTCCCGCCGAGACGGAGGTGGCCGTCCTCAAGCAGGGCGACGGCGCCGTCGTCGGCGCAGGCGACCTGGTCACTGTGCAGTACCGCGGTGTGAAGTGGTCGGACGGCTCGGAGTTCGACTCCAGCTGGAGCCGGGATGCAGCTCCCTCGCAGTTCCAGACCAGCGGTGTCGTGACGGGCTTCAAGATGGCACTCGAGGGCCAGAAGGTCGGTTCGCAGGTCATCGTCACCATGCCTCCGAAGGATGGCTATGGCGAGGGCGAGATCAACGACACCGATCTGACCGGCGAGACCCTGGTCTTCGTCGTCGACATCCTCGCGACCACGCCGATCGAACAGGCCCAGTAAGACGGAGGGGTCGAGGGCTTGCCATAGGCTGGCGGCATGCGTCGCATCATCGTCCTCGGCTCCACCGGCTCCATCGGCACACAGGCGCTCGACGTCATCCGGGCGAATCCACGTCGCTTCGAACTCGTCGGGCTCGCGGCCGGAACGAATGCCGAGATGCTCGCAGAGCAGGCTGCCGCTTTCGGGGTCGAGAACATCGCGCTCGGCGCGACCGAGGCCGAGCAGCTCGTGCGTGACGTCGAGGCTGACGTCGTTCTCAACGCGATCACCGGATCGATCGGACTCGGCGCCACTCTCGCGGCGCTGAAGGCGGGAAGAACGCTCGCTCTCGCGAATAAGGAGTCCCTCGTCGTCGGAGGCGAGTTGGTGCGCGCAGCAGCTGCCCCTGATCAGATCGTCCCGGTCGACTCCGAGCACTCTGCGCTCGCCCAGGCGCTGCGAAGCGGCACGCACGCCGAGGTGCGCCGCCTGGTCGTGACGGCATCCGGTGGTCCGTTCCGCGGCCGTTCGCGTGATCAGATGCTCGATGTCGCGCCGCAGGAAGCGCTCGCGCACCCCACCTGGGACATGGGCCGGATGGTTACGACGAACTCCGCGACGCTCGTGAACAAGGGACTCGAGGTGATCGAGGCGCACCTGCTGTTCGATGTCGCCTACGACGACATCGAGGTCGTGGTGCACCCGCAGTCCATCGTGCATTCGATGGTCGAATTCATCGACGGCTCGACGATCGCTCAGGCGTCCCCGCCCGACATGCGTCTGCCGATCTCGCTGGGTCTCGACTGGCCGAGCCGTGTGGGCGGCGTCGGTCGCCCGCTCGACTGGACTCAGGCGACCTCCTGGACCTTCGAGCCGCTCGACAACGTCGCGTTCCCGGCGGTTGATCTCGCGAAGTCCGTCGGCCGTGCGGCTGCCACTTTCCCTGCGGTCTACAACGCGGCCAACGAGCAGGCCGTCGATGCCTTCCACGAGGGTCGCCTGCCGTTCCTCGGGATCGTCGACACGATCTCTCGGGTCGTCGACTCCCACGAGCCCCCGCAGACGCTGACGGTCGAGTCGCTGGCGGATGCCGAGGAGTGGGCGCGCCGCAAAGCCGACCAGCTCATCGCTCGAGCCTGACCGAACGGTTCTGGGCGGTATTCCGCCCATGCCGCGCGGTCGACCCGGGCGCGGATGCGGTCGTCGACGGCATCCGCTCCCGGTTCAGTCCTCGTCCGGGTAGGGGACCGGCCAGTGCGAATCGGGCACGGGCCATCCGGCTGCTCGGAGGGCACGACGCGCCAGCTCGCGGGCCGAGTACGGCGTGCGAACGCCCCGGATGTCGCGATAGTCCTGGTGGCCGGGTCCCGCCCACAGGATCGAGTCGCCTTCGCCGACTAAGCCCACGGCCGCCACGATGGCCGTCTCGGGAGGCGAGTATTCGTGGATCTGCGCGTCCGGGCGCGCTGCGCGTGCGCCGGCCACGAGAGTGGCTCTGATCGAGTCGGGGTCTTCGAAACGGGGGTGGTGGTCCGTGACGACGAGGATGTCGCTGCCCTCGACGGCCGTGCGCGCCATGTCGTAGCGCTTGCTGGCATCGCGGTCGCCATCGGCGCCGAAGAGCATCAGCACCTTGCCCGGTGTGACACGGCGGACCGCGGCGAGCGTCTTCTCGAACGCGTCGGGGGAGTGCCCGAAGTCGACGAAGACGACCGGGCCGGAGTCGCCGGAGACGAGCTGGGTGCGACCGGGAAGGTGCGCCAGAATGCCACCGTCGCGGTCGAGTGCCGTGGCGATTCGATCCCAGGCGTAGCCGCCCTCGAGCAGCATCACGATGGCGAGTGCTGCGTTCGCGGCCATGTGCGGACCGATCACGGGAACCGTCGTCGTGAGCCTGCCTGCCGGGCCGGTGAGAGTGAACGTGGTGCCGGACGCGCGTTCGTCGTCGATCGCGACGACCCAGTCGGCACGGGCCGCGGCATCGGGGTCGGCGGCGATGGAGGGCGTGCCGACGGTGACCACGGGGATCTCCGAGCGCTGAACGACCGTGGCGCCCGACGGGGAATCGAGGCATACCACTGCGCGGGTCGCTCGATCCGGACGGAAGAGCGGCAGCTTCGCCTCGAAGTACTCCTCCATGTCGACGTAGTCGTCGAGGTGGTCATGGCTGAGGTTGGTGAAGCCGGCGACGTCGAAGCGGATGCCGTCGACGCGATGACGTGAGAGCGCCTGCGCGCTGACCTCGACGGCCACGGCTTCGACATCGCGCTCGCGCATCAAGGCGAGGAGCGCGTGCATCTCGGATGCCTCAGGAGTGGTGAGTCTCGACACGATCACCTCGCCGGCGATGTGTCGTTCGGCGGTCGATGAGAGTCCGGTGACGACGCCGAGCTGGTCGAGGATGCCCTCGAGGAGGTGCGAGACACTCGTCTTGCCGTTCGTCCCGGTCGTCGCGAACAGCAGCGGGAGCGGCTCGCCTGCGCCGGTGCCGTAGACCCAGGCGCTGAGGGCGCCGAGGACTGCGCGCGGGTCGTCCACCACGAGCACGGGCAGGCCCGCGGGTTCGGCGATCTCGGCGCCGTCCGCATCCGTGATGATCGCGACGGCGCCCTTCTCCGCGGCGGTGACCGCGAAATCGGCGCCGTGGCGGTTCACGCCTCGGATCGCGACGAACGCCTCGCCGGGGCGGAGATCGGCGGTGGCCAGGGTGATGCCGGACAGGGTGACACCGGTCACCTCGCCACGGACGTCTCGTGCGAATCGAGAGGCGAGTTCGGACAGCTCACGCCGGGGCGGGTTCGCGGGGCGGAGCACGGGAGGCAGGCTCGGTTGTTGTTCAATCGACATGTCCCTTTCATGATCTCACGCCCGCGGCGCGATGACCGGGTGCGGCACGTCTCCCCGGCCGCATGCGATCGGGGAGACGTGCCGGCGCGTCACGCCGCGCGGCGGTACGCCAGTACCGAGACCACGAGCGCGGCGATGCCGGCGACGAGGCCGCCTGCGCCCAGCGCCGTGCCGACCGCATTCGCGGATCCCGCATCGTCGGTCGCGTCCGCACCGGCGGAGTCTGCATCTCCGGCATCTTCGGCAGAGTCATGCTCGCCGTGCCCGCCGGCAGCGGCCGCGGTCACCTCGACCACGGGAGCGGGCGCGTCGAGGCTGTGCGGGTCCTCGCCGTCCTCCGCGAGTTGGGTCCATTCGGTGCTGCCTTCGACGCAGGTCTGGATCACGGGGAAAGCGAGGGAAGCGGGTGTGTTCTCGTCGAGGCCGACCGCCATGCTGACCGCTCCGCGCAGGTCGTTGGGCACCGGTGTGACGGCGGTGTACGTCACGGCGCTGACGAGTCCGTCGTCGCCCTTCTCGACGTCGATCGTCCAGTCGCTGTCCATGGTGGGCGCGACCGACGCGAGCCCCTCCGGCATCGTGACCTTCAGCGAGGTGGTCGGAGAGTTCTCGCAGCCGTGCGCGAACGAGAAGGTCAGAACACCGTGGTCTCCTGCAGTCAGCTCGTCGGGGCTGACGCTGACGTGCGCGCTGGCCATGGCGGGGATGGCGAGTGCGAGGATGGCACCCCCGATGAGGCCTGCGGTGACGTTGCGACGGGTGGTGCGGGTGTTGGTGGAACGCATGGTGGTACTCCTGTGTGCTGATCTGCGGGCGCGTCGGTGTGCGCGTCGTCCGCGGGAAGGGGAAACGCCTCGGGGAGGCGATGCGAGATCAGACGAGTGCGGGAGGTCCGCGGCGGGAGACCGACGCAGCGAGAAGGTCCTGATCCGGCAGCCGGATCGAGAGTACGGGGAGCGCGGGGGGCTCGGACAGAGGGCGGAACACGGCGACCGCGTGACGAAGGCGAGCCCGCACCCATCCGGCGATGGCCCGCACCGACGATTCGCCGTGGCACAGCAGCGCAGTGGTGAGGATCGCCGCGACGACGTGGCCAATGAGCATGAGGGAGTCGGGGGCGGTCGTCGCGACCACCGGGCCCAGAGCTGCGAGATCGAGGTGGTGCTGATGTCCCGCCGGTGCCGCCGTTCCGGTCGGCGTGCCGAGCAGCTGGAACACCAGGTGGAAGAGCCCCTGGCTGATCAGCACCGTCAGAGCGATCCGCGCGCGAGACATCCCTACGCCGATGAGCAGCGCGGCGAGCGGGACCAGGAGGATCGCCACGGCGACCACGAGGAGCGGATGCGGCGCGGCCCCGCCAGCGGTGGTGTGCGATGCGGCGGCGACGAGAGTCGCAGCACCGGATGCCGTCGCTGCGCGCAGAAGTCGCAGCTGGCGGGAGGTCACGGGACAAGCCTAACCGTGCGAGGCGGTCGCCCCGTGCAGCTCTCGGGGCGTATTCCTAGGCGTCGAGCACTAGCTTGGGGGAGTGGAAGCACTGCTCTATCTGGCCGGCATCGTGTTCATGCTGATCGGCCTCGGTCTGTCGATCGGTCTGCACGAGGTCGGACATCTCCTGCCGGCCAAGCTGTTCGGCGTGCGCGTCGGCCAGTACATGATCGGCTTCGGTCCGAGGATCTGGTCCAAGCGAATCGGCGAGACCGAGTACGGGTTCAAGCTGCTGCCGCTCGGTGGGTTCATCTCGATGTCGGGGATGTACCCGGCTTCCGCCGCATCGGGGCCTGCGAAGGGCGTGTTCAGCGCTCTCGTCCAGGACGCACGGACGGCGAATGACGAGACGATCGCCGAGGGCGCTGAGGACCGCGTCTTCTACCGGCTTCCCGTGTGGAAGCGCGTCATCGTGATGCTCGGCGGTCCGCTGATGAATCTGATCCTCGCGGTCGTGATCTTCACCGTCCTCGTCTCCGGGATCGGCGTCCAGCAGGGAACCACGACGATCGCTTCGGTGAACGAGTGCGTGCTCCCCGCCGGCTCGTCGGCGACCGAATGCACGCCGGACGATCCGGCCACGCCCGCGGCAGAAGCCGGGATCCTCCCGGGCGACGTCCTCGTGTCCGTGGACGGGCAGCCGGTGTCGACGTTCGCTCAGGCGACCGCCATCGTGCAGGCGGCGCCGGGCGAGACCCTGGAAATGGTGGTGCTGCGGGACGGTGCCGAGGAGACGCTGAGCATCACGCCTATCGAAGCTGAGCGCACCATCACGGATGCGAGTGGGCAGCCCGTCCTCGACGACGACGGGCAACCCGTCGTGCGAGAGGTCGGCTACGTGGGTATGGCCGCTCAGATGGGCTTCGTGCCGCAGCCGCTCTCCGCCGGCCCCCAGATGGCCGCGGACACCGTCGCCCGCGTGGGGTCGATGATCGTCACCCTTCCCGTTCGGATCTGGGACGTGGGCGTCTCACTGGTCACCGGTTCGGAGCGGGACCCGAATGGACCCTTGAGCGTCGTCGGGGTCGGACGCATCGCCGGTGAGGTCGCAGCGACCGATGCGCCGGTCCTCAATCGGTTCTCCGTGCTTCTCGGACTTCTCGGCTCCCTGAACGTGGCCCTGTTCGTGTTCAACCTGATTCCGCTGCTGCCGCTCGACGGCGGTCATGTCGTGGTCGCCCTGTGGGACGGCATCAGGCGCGCCTGGGCGAAGCTGTTCCGCCGTCCGCCGCCCGCGCCCGTCGACGCGACCAGGCTCGTGCCGCTCACGGTCGTCGTCGCCACGCTTCTCATCGCGATGGGGGCCGTGCTGCTCCTCGCCGACGTGTTCAACCCCGTGAAGCTCTTCGGAGGTTGAGCGGCCGGTGCGGCCGATCCACCGGACTGCGCCCGGTCGAGGATCAGCTGAGCGCGTGCGTGACCAGGCGCTCGAGAGTGCGGATGCCGTCGCGGGACAGGATCGATTCCAGGTGCCCCTGCACCGACGCGAAGCGGTCGCCGCGAAGCGCATAGACGTCGCCTGATTCCGGGTCTGCCGACACCTCGACCGAGCCGATCGACGTCGTGCCCGGAGCAACCCTGGCGGTGAAGGTGTTGTAGAAGCCGATCGAGGCGTTCTCGCCGAACACGGGCACCGCCTTCTGCAGCCCCTGGTGCGGCGCCGCGAGGGGTGTCAGTTCGATGCCGAAGCGATCACTGAGGATCTGGTGGCTCAGGCACACCGCGAGCAGTGGCGCCTCGGCGTCGACACGTCGGGACACGACCTCACGCAGTCGAGTGATGCGGTCGCTCTTGACGTCACGGGGATCGCCGGGCCCCGGACCCGCGACAACGAGGTCGGCTGCATCGAGCTCCGCGTCGTCGGCGTCGCTCCAGGCGCGGATCGCGACGTCGAGTCCCAGGTGGCGCAACTGATGCGCCAGCATCGTGGTGAAACGATCCTCTGCATCGACGACGATCGCCGATCGCCCGGCGAAAGGACCGCTCAGGTCGTCGCCCTGCGGATTCAACCAGAAGTCCGCGAGCCGCGCATTGCGGGACGAGAGGAGCTCCGAGACCGCGGGGTCGTCGGCAAGCGTCTGCGGCCGACCCGGGGCGTCCGCGTCGTCGCGGGCTTCGGCGACGCGGTCTCGGTCGATCGCTCCGATCGCGCCGAGCACCCCAGCGGCCTTGCCATGCGTCTCCGACACCTCGCCGTGGGGATCCGAGTGCCGAACCAGGGTCGCACCCACCGGAACGCTGAGCGATCCGTTCTGCAGGTACACGGTTCGGATGAGGATCGGGGCGTCGAGGTCGTGACCGCCGTCGACGTTCGGAGTGAACAGTGCGGCGACGCCCGAGTAGTATCCGCGGGGCTTCTTCTCGTGCCGGCGGATCACCGCGCATGCGTTCTGCATCGGCGAGCCCGTCACCGTCGGCGCGAACATCGTCTCGCGCAGGATGTCCCGCGGGTCGAGCGTGCTGCGCCCGCGGAGCATGTACTCCGTGTGCGTGAGGCGGGACATCTCCTTCAGATGCGGGCCGGTGATGCGCCCACCGTCGGAGCAGACGGCGCTCATCATCTTGAGCTCCTCGTCCACGACCATGAAGAGCTCCTCGGTCTCCTTGGTCGACGAGAGGAAGTCCACCAGGGTGTCCCGAGTCGCTCCGCCGGCCGGGTGGCGGAAGGTGCCCGAGATCGGGTTCATGGTGACGACGCCGCCCCGCGCGACGACATGCGCCTCGGGGCTCGCGCCGACGGCGATGTGTCCGGGCGTGACGACCGCGAAGGTCCAGTAGGCGCCGCGTTCGTGCGTGAGCAGGGCGCGGAACCAGGTGAGGGCCGCCGTGCGGTCGTCGACGTCGATCTCGGCGGTGAAGTCGCGGCGGATCACGAAGTTCGCGCCCTCGCCCCGTCCGATCTCGTCGGCGATCACGGTCTCGACGATCTGGGCGTAGTCGTCGTCGGCGATGTCGAAGCCGCCGTCACGAAGGGGGACAGGGGCGGAAGGGAGTTCGGCGACCAGTTCGGAAGCCGGGAGATGCAGATGCTCGTCGACCACGATGCATCGCAGCGGCGCGCCGTCGTCCTGGGCGACGAACCCGCGCTCGCGCACCTGGCGGTACGGCACCATGGCGAAGATCTCGCGAGGGGTGCCCTCGATCGTGAGCGGGATGTCGGCGAGCAGGTCGACGTCGACGACCTCGCCTGTGAGCAGCTCGACGGTGTCGGCGCCGTCGCGGGCGATCAGCACGAACGAGGCCGTGGGATCTGCGGTGAGCTCGGCAAGACGTGAGAGGGTCATCGGTGTCTCCTGTGCGTGGCTCCGGCTCGGCTCAACGAAAAGACCGCCCCGGAGGCGGTCTGGATTCGTGGGAACGCGAACACACCGCCTAAGAGGCGGGCCACCAGGTGAAGTTCGCGAGCATGGGCTGAAAACTATCACACCGAACGCCGCGTTCCCGGTCGTATGACGCGCATCCGAGCCGGGCGACATCCAGCCTGTGTGCATTCAGGCGGCGTAGGCTGGGGGTTGTGCCAGCAGTGAATCTTGGGATGCCGAAGATCCCCGAAGTCCTCGCCCCGCGCCGCAAGTCTCGCCAGATCAAGGTGGGCAAGGTGCTCGTGGGTGGTGACGCTCCCGTCACCGTGCAGTCCATGACGACGACGAAGACGACGGACATCAACGCGACCCTCCAGCAGATCGCCGAGCTGACCGC
Organism: Microbacterium sp. LMC-P-041; assembly: GCF_030209555.1. Lineage (NCBI taxonomy): Bacteria > Bacillati > Actinomycetota > Actinomycetes > Micrococcales > Microbacteriaceae > Microbacterium > Microbacterium sp. LMC-P-041. The sequence goes on along the minus strand of NZ_JARVRV010000001.1, from coordinate 331,964 downwards.
GTCCGGATGCGAGATCGTCCGTGTCGCCGTCCCTCATCAGGACGACGCCGACGCGTTGAAGATCATCGCCATGAAGAGCCAGATCCCGGTGATCGCCGACATCCACTTCCAGCCGCGCTACATCTACACCGCCATCGATGCGGGATGCGGCGCCGTGCGTGTGAACCCCGGGAACATCCGGGAGTTCGACGGCAACGTCGGCAAGATCGCGGAGGCGGCCAAGGCCGCGGGTGTCTCTCTGCGGATCGGTGTCAATGCCGGGTCGCTCGACCGGCGCATCCTCACCAAGTACGGCAAGGCGACGGCTGAGGCCCTCGTCGAGAGTGCCGTCTGGGAGGCGTCGCTGTTCGAGGAGCACGACTTCCACGATTTCAAGATCTCGGTCAAGCACAACGACCCGATCGTCATGGTGAAGGCCTACCGCCTGCTCGCCGAGCGGGGCGACTGGCCGCTGCACCTCGGTGTGACTGAGGCCGGTCCGGCGTTCCAGGGCACGATCAAGAGCGCCACGGCGTTCGGCATCCTGCTCGGTGAGGGCATCGGAGACACCATCCGCGTCTCACTGTCCGCACCGCCGGCCGAGGAGGTCAAGGTCGGTCACCAGATCCTGCAGTCGCTGAACCTGCGAGAGCGCAAGCTCGAGATCGTCTCGTGCCCCTCGTGCGGGCGCGCGCAGGTCGACGTGTACACGCTCGCCGAGAACGTGACCGAGGGTCTCAAAGACATGACGGTGCCGCTGCGCGTCGCCGTCATGGGATGCGTCGTGAACGGTCCCGGCGAGGCGCGGGAGGCTGACCTCGGGGTCGCCTCGGGCAACGGCAAGGGACAGATCTTCGTCAAGGGCGAGGTCATCAAGACCGTGCCGGAGGCCGACATCGTCGCGACGCTCATCGAAGAGGCGAACCGCATCGCGGCCGACATGGGGCCGGAAGCGCCTCTCGGCACCGCGCAGGTCGTCACGGTCTGACCGCGGAGCGTTCCCTCGCTCGGACTCGAAAGCGGGTCCTGTCGGCGGGGACGGCGACCATCCAGCACACCTCAAGGAGCTCCATGTCCTCGTCAACTGTCGTGTCCTTCGCCGGTGGCGACGTCTCGGGTTCGAGCACCGTCGCGCGAGTCGAGTCGACTCCCGCGGGTGTCGTCGTCGTCGTCGACGCGACGCCCTTCCACCCCGTCGACCACACCTGGCCCGATCAGCCGGGAGACGGCGGCGAGATCGCGCAGGACGGTTCGAGTGTCCGCGTCTCCGAGGCTGTGATGGCAGCGGTCTCCGACGAGGGCGAGTTCGCCGTAGCATCCGACATCCCGGTGAAGCGCGGCGCCGAGGGATGGACATGGCTCGTCGGCCATCCGCTGGAGGGGGAGGCCCCGTCCTGGCTGGTCGAGGGCGCACGTGTCGAGCTGGCGGTCGATTCGTCCCGGCGGGCTGGTCTCAGCCGCGGACATACGGCCTGCCACCTCGCGTCGTTGGCGCTCGACCTGGCTCTCGCCGACCTCTGGCGGAAGGACCCGGGCGAGGATGCTCTGGGCAACCCGAACTTCGAGGGGAAGGCCAATCAGTCCAGCCGCATCCACGTCGACGGTGCTGTGGACGAATACCGACTGGGAAAGAGCCTGCGCCGGGCAGGCTTCGACACGGAGACCTTCGCGACGACGCTCGCTGAGCGCGAGGCGGCGATCAACGCTCAGCTGGCCGAATGGGTGGCCTCCGGCGCATCGAGCAGGGTGGTGACCGAAGGCCCGACGATCGTGGACCGCCGTACTTGGCACTGCGACCTGCCCGAGGGCACGGCCGAGATCCTCTGCGGCGGCACGCACGTGGCGTCCCTCGCCGAGTTCGTCTCGATCTCAGTGACACTCGACCTGACCGATCCGCAGCTGCTGGTCATGACGACGCGGGCCGTGCCCGCATCCTGAGCCCCGCTCAGCGCACGAAGCCGCTCTGCACCCGGCCGCCCGCGCGGATGAGCTCGTCCTCGACCCGGGCGGCGAAGGCGGCGTAGTCCCGCGCGAGCAGAGGGGTGCTCAGGAGGTCGGCACGCTCGCGACTGAGGCTCCGAAGCCGTCGCGGAAGCCACTTGCCCGTCGCCGTCCAGCGTCCTTCGCTCAACAGCATGAGCTCCGCCATCCTCTCGAACAGGATGGCGGCCTCGACCTGCTGCTCCAGCGCATCCGTCGCATCCCTGAGATCGTCGAGCACATCGGTGATGACGTATCGGCGAAAGGCGGACTCCTTCGCGCTCAGGGAGGGGCCGTCGTCGAGCACGCTCCGCCATCGAGCGCGCAGCGCGGAGAGGCGACCGTCGTCTCGGATCGCGATGCCTTCGACGAGCATGTGCACCGTCACCGGTCGATGCTGTGCGACGCCGCGGTCGGCCCACTCGTCGAATCCCGCCGGGGTGTATGCGAAGACCTCGAAGATCTCGCCCTCGAACTCGTGCGTCGAGGCCTCACTCGTCTGCTCCTCGACCGCGAAGAGGCGGTCGCCGAGAAGCAGCAGATCGATGTCGCTCGATGGCGTCCGCTCACCGCGCGCGGTGCTCCCCGCCACTACCGCGACGTCTGCCCCGGGATAGTGAGCGTCGACGAATCGTTCAGCGATGGCGAGGTGGTCCACGCCGCCAGCGTAGCGTCCCTCCGCGTGTGTTCCGAGAGAGTCAGACGGCGAACTCGATCTCACCTCGGGTGACGTCCACCCGCTCGACACGGAGGCGCACGATCGCGCCGGGGACGGTGTCGGGCGGCACAGGGGCGGAGGCCGTCACGGCGGGATCGGCGATCTGGACGGTCGCGCGCTCACCGCGCATCTCGATGACGGTCGCGTCGACGGATGCGCCGACCAGCGGTGTCATCAGCGCAGCTTCGACGCAGTTGATCGTCGCGGAATCGAGTCGGGAGGCACGCTGGCCGGACTCCTGCATCAGTGCAGGAAGCTCGGCGAGGGACTCGCGCACCCAGCCCGGAACCTCGCGACCCTCGGATGCGGCGAGGCAGACAGTGAGCGACCAGCGGTCGACGAGACGCCGCAATGGTGCGGTGGCATGAGCGTAGGGGGCGGCGATCGCCGCCTGTTCCGTGTCGGGCGGTACCGGGCCGTCGAAGGTCACATACCCCGCTCCGCGGAACAGGGACGCCGCAGCTTCGAGGATCGGGAGGGTCATGGGGTCTTCGCGGTCCAGCTCGCGGAGGTAGTCACCATACCTGCCGGTCGTCCACGGCCGGCCGAGGGCCTCGGTCTGGTGGCGGAACGCCTCGAACGACTTCTCATCGGGCTGGGGCATCGTCCGCAGGATCCCGATGCCTGCGTCGATCATGAGCGACGCGGCTGCCATGCCCGTCATGAGCGACAGCTGAGCATTCCATTCCTCGACAGGAAGCGGATGCCGGCGTTCGATGGCGAAGGTTCCGTCGACGCCCCGCACGACCTCTTCGTCCGGCAGGTTCAGGCTCGCACCGCCCCGCAGCTTCTCCTGCGCGATGCGGAGCGCGCCGATCTCCGGCAGGAGCTCGGCGGGACCCGCCTCGCCCTGATCGAGTGCCGCCTGCGTGCTGGCGTAGTCGAGCTGCGCGCGCGAGCGGATCAGCGCTCGTTCGAGCCGGAACTCCTCGACGACTCCCGCGGAATCCAACGCGAAGGTCCAGACGAGCGCGGGGCGATCCACATCGGCCAGCAGTGACGCACGATCCTCGCTCAACACCTTCGGATGCAACGGGATCGTGCCGTCCGCTGCATACAGGGTCTGACCTCGCCGACGGGCTTCCGCATCGACAGCGCCGCCCGGTCGCACGAAAGCGGGTACATCGGCGATCGCGTAGCGGACGGTGTAGCCGGATTCCCGGCGCTCGAGGTGGAAGGCCTGGTCGAGGTCGCGCGACCCGAGCGGATCCAGGGTGGCGAACGGGATGTCGCGCAGATCGAGCTCTGGGGTCGCAGCATCCGAGGCTGCAGCCTCCGCCAGGACCGCCGCAGGGAAGTCCGTGGGGGCGCCCAGAGATTCCCGCAGGGTGGCGAGCGCGACGGCGAGCTCGGTCTGCGCGGCTGACGGAGCAACGTGGGATCGGCGCTGAGGCATGACCCCACACTAGATCCTTCGCTTTCGCGAGCCGGTGCCGTCGGGGCAGCACCGCGGGAGCCGAGGGGTCGAGCCGTCAGCCGTAGCGATGCGCACCACCCGGAACCTGAGATTCGCGTGTCCGTCCGGCCCCGACCGGAATACTGGGCGTTAGCGTGGGGGCATGACCACTGCTGCGAAAGCCCAGACCCTGATCGGACTCTACGAAGCTCCGGAGATCCTCCGCGTCGTGAACGTGTGGGACGTCGTGTCCGCCCGCGCCGTCGCCAAGCTTCCCGAGACGAAGGCGATCGCGACGGCCGGACACGGCATCGCCGCCTCGTTCGGCTTCGAGGACGGCACCATCACCCGCGACATCATGATCGACATGGTCGGCCGCATCGCCGCATCCGTCTCCGTTCCGGTGACCGCCGACCTCGACGACGGATACGGCGACGCAGGAGAGACCACGCGACTCGCGATCGGCGCCGGCGTGGTGGGTGCCAACGTCGAAGACCGTCTGAAGCCGTTCGACGAGTCGGTCGCGGCCGTCGAGGCCATCGTCAAGGCCGCCGAGGCCGAGGGTGTTCCGTTCGCTCTGAACGCTCGTACCGACGCTTTCGTTCGCGCCGGCCACCGTCCTGTCGCCGAGAGCATCGCCGATGCGATCCAGCGCGGCCGGGCGTTCCTCGACGCCGGCGCCACGGCTGTCTTCGTTCCGGGCATGCTCGACGCCAACATCACGCGTCAGCTCGTGGAGGGGCTCGGCGAGGGCAAGCTCAGCGTCATCGGGCTCCCCGGCACCCTCGCCGCCTCGGAGTACGAGAAGCTCGGTGTGGCCCGCATCTCCTATGGCCCGCTCCCTCAGCGGGTCGCCCTGACCGCGGTCCAGGATCTTGCGGCAAGCCTCTACGCGGGCGGCGTGATCCCGAACGGCCTGCCCGCGCTCAACTGACGCATCGCGAAAACGAGCGACCACCGGTCAGTAGACTTGCCCGGTGGTCACTCGTCTTTCGAAATTCTTCCTCCGCACGCTCCGTGAAGACCCTGCAGGCGCAGAGGTCGCGAGCCACAAGCTGCTGATCCGCGCCGGGTACATCCGGCCGCAGGCTGCCGGTATCTTCGCGTGGCTCCCGCTGGGTCTCCGCGTGAAGGCCAAGATCGAGACCGTCGTCCGCGAGGAGATGGCCGCGGCAGGCGCACAGGAGGTGCACTTCCCGGCTCTCATGCCCCGCGAGTCGTATGAGGCGACCGGACGCTGGGACGAGTACGGCGACCTGCTGTTCCGTCTCCAGGACCGCAAGGGCGGCGACTACCTGCTCGCCCCGACGCACGAAGAGGCCTTCACGCTGCTCGTGAAGGACCTGTACTCGTCGTACAAGGATCTTCCCCTCACGCTCTACCAGATCCAGGACAAGTACCGCGATGAGGCGCGTCCGCGGGCAGGGCTGCTTCGCGGACGCGAGTTCACGATGAAGGACGCCTATTCGTTCGATTCCTCCGATGAGGGTCTCGATCTCAGCTACCAGGCTCAGCGCGATGCCTACGAGCGCATCTTCCAGCGCCTGGGTCTCGAGTACGTCATCGTCCAGGCGGATGCCGGAGCGATGGGCGGTTCGCGGAGCGAGGAATTCCTGCACCCGACTCCCGTCGGCGAGGACACGTTCGTCCGCAGCGCCGGCGGATACGCCGCCAATGTGGAGGCATTCACGACCGCCGTTCCCGACGCCATCGCGTTCGACGCGGATGCGGCACCGGTGATCTTCGACTCGCCGAACACGCCCACGATCGAGACTCTCGTCGCGCACTCGAACGTGCACCTCGACGGCGACTACACGGCTGCGGACACGCTCAAGAACGTCGTGCTCGCGCTCACGCACCTCGACGGCACCCGTGAACTCGTCGTCGTCGGCATCCCCGGCGACCGCGAGGTCGACGAGAAGCGGGCCGAGGTCGCGTTCGCGCCCGCCGAGGTCGAGACCGCCACGGCAGACGACTTCGAGAAGAATCCGCTGCTCGTCAAGGGCTACATCGGCCCCTGGTCGCCCACGGGAGCTGTGCTCGGCGAGGAATCGGCTACCGGCATCCGCTACCTGGTCGACCCCCGTGTGAGCGAGGGCACGAGCTGGATCACCGGTGCGAACCTCGACGAGAAGCACGCGCATTCGGTTGTCGCCGGACGTGACTTCTTCGCCGACGGCATCGTCGAGATCGCCGACGTCCGCGCCGGCGATCCGGCTCCTGACGGCTCCGGTCCGGTCGAGCTCGCGCGCGGAATGGAGATCGGTCACGTGTTCCAGCTGGGTCGCAAGTACGCGGACGCGCTCGGACTCAAGGTGCTCAACGAGAACGGCAAGCTCGTCACGGTCACGATGGGGTCGTACGGCATCGGCGTGACGCGCATCCTGGCGATCATCGCCGAGTTGAACAACGACGAGAAGGGTCTCATCTGGCCGGCATCGGTCGCGCCCTTCGATGTGCAGGTCGTGGCTGCCGGTCGTGACCAGGTGGCCTTCGACGTGGCAGCTGAGCTCTCCGCTCAGCTCGAGTCCGCCGGTCTCGACGTGCTCTACGACGACCGCCCGAAGGTCTCGCCCGGAGTCAAGTTCGGAGACGCCGAGCTCGTCGGCGTTCCGCAGATCGTCATCGTCGGCCGAGGGGCCGCGGACGGTCAGGTCGAGCTGTGGGACCGGCGCACGGGGGATCGCAGCGCGGTGTCCGTCGCCGACGCCGTCGATCAGCTGACCCGGCGCTGACCTCGACGACAGAGAAATGCCGCGCACCTCACCGGGTGCGCGGCATTCTGTCGTTCGGAGCGGACGTCAGCAGACGATCCGGCCGTGGTTCATGATGTCGTCATCGGGCGTGTCCTTGGTCACGAGGGCCTTGAGCGCGCCGGCCGCCATCGCGATCTTGCCCTTGGAGGGCTCCCAGAACTCGGTCACCGTCGGCGTCACCTTGAGAAGTGCGATGCCGGGAGTGTCCAGCCCGTCCTCGAACCAGATGTCGAGCGAGGGCGAATAGAGCTCTTCCATCTTCGCGCGGTCGTGCACCACGGACGCGTTGCCGGCCACCGACACGTATCGCATGCCCTTCGCGTCGCAGTACGAGAGGCCGACCTGTCGATGGGCGCGCGCCTCCTCGACCTTCTCGGTGTCTTCGGCGGTGAAGAACCAGATGTCGCCGGCGTCGTCCATCTGCCGGGTCGACATCGGCCTGCTCACGAGGTTGCCGTCGTCGTCGGTGGTCGTCAGCATCGTGAAGTCGATGTCCTCCACGAGTTCGGTGACGCGTGCCAGTGCTTCCGGTCCAGTGATCTCTGTCATGCAGCCACTGTCCCGCAGGAGACCTGACTTGGCACGGGCGTTGACACGGGGACGTGAGCGTGGTGAGGGCGGCGTTGCGGCGGCCCGCCCGACGCGCTCTCATGACAGGCTGAGGGCATGACCGACGAACCGCTGACGGCGTCGCTGAGCGCCGAGATCAACAACGTCCTCGACGAAGCAGGGGTCAAGACCGATCGCAGGCTCGTGATGCGCATGATGCGCACAGCGGTCCTGCTGGGGGAGGACGGCACGAACCGCCTCGATCTCAAGATCGCCTCCGCCGCCCTCGCCGAGATGCGGGACGCCTTCCGCTTGTTCGCACCGTTCGAAGGGGTGCCGAAGGTCACGGTGTTCGGCTCGGCGCGTACCCTCCACGACGATCCGCTCTACGTCCAGGCGCGTGATGTCGCGGCTGCTCTCGCAGCGGACGGATGGATGGTGGTGACCGGAGCAGGACCGGGAATCATGCAGGCTGCCGCTGAAGGTGCCGGCCCCGCGCTCTCGCTCGGCGTGTCGATCAGGCTGCCGTTCGAGGAGAAGGCCAACAGCCTGATCGCGGCGAGCGAGCATGTGGTGGCGATGAAGTACTTCTTCACCCGCAAACTCATGCTCATCAAGGAGTCCAGCGGCTTCATCTGTCTCCCTGGCGGATTCGGCACCCTCGACGAGATGTTCGAGCTGCTGACCCTCCAACAGACCGGAAAGGCCGAGCCGACGCCGATCGTGCTGCTCGACGAGCCGGGAGGCACGTTCTGGAACGGCCTCAAGCGATTCATCGACGAGGACCTGGCGCCGACAGGGGTGATCTCGGAGGGCGACTTCGATCGCGTGGTCATCACCGACTCCGTCGAGTCGGCAGCCGCCGTGATCGCCGGGTTCTGGCGCAACTACGACTCGCTGCGCTGGGTGGGGGACTCACTCGTGCTGAGACTGCGTGGAGAGCCGACGGACGAAGAGCTCGAGGATCTCAACGACCGGTTCGCCGGGATGCTGGCGAGCGGACGGATCGAACGGACAGCTCCGCGGTCGCCGGAGGTCGCAGACGACGATCTGCTGCACCTTCCTCGTCTCTCCCTGCATCTCGACCAGCGACAGGTCGGCAACCTGTTCCGTCTGATCGGCGCGATCAACTCGCTGGAGTCCGCTCCCGCGCTGTGATGCCTGCCGCGAATTCCGCCAGGTCGATCGACCGACCGAGAATGCGCTCAGCGGCGCGATGCCCCGAGTAGTACGCGGCCCCCACGGTCGCCGGCTCGTCGCCCCATGTCGCCTCACCGGCGAAGTGCAGCACTGCGTCGACCGGCCCCGCGAGCTCGTCGTGGTCGTGGTGTGACGAGCCGACCGCGAGATGCGAGTACGACCCGTTCGAGAACTCGTCCTGTCCCCATCGCGTGATCCAGTGCGCGGTGGGGTCGCCGACGGCATCCGGGTAGAGGAACCGCAGGGCGCTCACGACGTCCGCGACGACCTCCTCATCCGACAGATCCTGCATCCGGCGGCCGAACGGGCCGGCGGCGAAGGTCAGCAACGTCGGGATCCCGCTGACCGCCGAGACGTCGTACCAGGAGTGCCAGTGCTCACCGGCCTCGCCGAGCGCCCGGAGAACGTAGCTGTCCTCGCGCCAGAAGCGTTCCGGGAACTGGATGAACACCTTGTTGAACACTCCCATGCCCAGTCGCGCGATCGGTCCGCCGACAGCGTCGGGCAGCGGAGGGGCGAACTCGATCGACTCCGCCTTGAGCACGCCGAGCGGCACGGTCACCAGCGCGTTGCGGGCCGAGAACTCTCCGTTCCGGGTCGACACGGTGACGCCCCGGTCGGTCCGCTCGATGCGGGTGACGACGTGACCGAGTCGGATGTCGAGACCGGCGGCGATCCGACGCGGGAGCTCATCGTAGCCGCGCGGGAAGATGACCTCGTCGCCGTCGATCGCATCCTCGTCGAGCCCGTGCGCGTCGAGGTCCCCGACCCATGCACCGCACTGCTCCTCGACGCGGTGACGGAAGAACTCGCGGACCTCATCGATGCGCTCCGGCTCGAAGCCCGAGCGGTCGAGCGCGCGCTCCGTGACATCCAGATAGGTGTCGCCGGGGGAGGACCGGGTGATCTCCTCAGCCAACAGTCGATCTGCTTGCTCGACATCGGCGACCCACTGAGAAGTGCTCGCAGGATCCATCGCCCTGCCCTCCCCGTCGAAGTTCTCGATCGGCCTGCCTCCGGCCTGGAAGCTGCCGACGGTGTACTCGAGGGTGGGGATGCCGAGCGCCTGCACGAGATCCCACAGCGGGGAGTCGTCGATGCCGTGGACCCACGACGCACCGCGATCGACGGGAAAACCCGCAGCGCGGTCGGTGTGCATCCTGCCCCCGACGCGATCCCTCGCCTCGAGGACGATGACGTCGGCTCCGGCGTCGTCGAGCATGCGGGCCGCCGTCACACCCGACATCCCTGCCCCGATCACGATGGTGTCGTACGTCGTCACTGAGTCCTCCTGCGCGCTCGGCACCGCGTCGGTGCGGCCGCCTCCGTGGCATCGGGCGGTGGGCACAGGGTATCGTGGTACGGATGTCGCGCGTGAACACCCGCGCGACGAGAGCTGAATAGGGAGTCGTCATGGATATCGAACTGAGTCTGCTGCGTGGGATCGAGAAGGAGAAGGCGATCCCCTTCGATGAGCTGGTCTCGATCATCGAACAGGCCATCCTGACCGCCTACTCCAAGCACGTCTCGGACGACGGCGCCACCCCCGAGGGGGTCCGCGTCGAACTCGATCGTCGCACCGGGCACGTCGCCGTGCTGCAGGTCGTCAAGGACGAAGAGGGCGCGATCATCGGCGAAGAGGACGCGACGCCGAATGACTTCGGACGTATCGCGGCCTTCGCCGCCAAGCAGGTCATCAGCCAGCGCCTGCGGGACATCGCGGATGATGTCGTGCTGGGAGACTTCAAGGACAAGGAAGGCGACATCGTCGCCGGCGTGATCCAGCAGGGACCGAATCCCCGCATGATCCACGTCGATCTCGGAGCCGTCGAGGCGATCCTTCCTCCGGAGGAGCAGGTGCCGGGCGAGGAGTACACCCACGGGTCGCGCCTCCGCGTCTACGTGACCAGCGTCGCGAAGGGTCTCAAGGGACCGCAGATCACCGTCTCGCGCACGCACCCCGGTCTCGTCCGCAAGCTGTTCGCGCTCGAGGTGCCCGAGATCGCCGCAGGTCTCGTGGAGATCGTCTCGCTGGCTCGTGAGGCCGGCCACCGCACCAAGATCGCCGTCCGTGCGAACGACCCGGCGATCAACGCGAAGGGCGCCTGCATCGGCGAGATGGGCCGACGCGTTCGTGCCGTCACCGAGGAGCTGGCCGGCGAGAAGATCGACATCGTCGATCACGACCCGGAGCTCGCCGCGTTCGTCGCGAACGCCCTCTCTCCCGCCAAGGTCACGAGCTCGTTCATCCTCGACGCGAACACCAGGGCCGTGCGTGCACTCGTGCCCGACTATCAGCTCTCGCTCGCGATCGGCAAGGAGGGGCAGAACGCCCGTCTGGCTGCCAAGCTCACCGGAGCGAAGATCGACATCCAGCCGGACAGCGTCCTGGACTGACCGCTCGCCACGTCCGACTCGCGCCCGCCGCGCGAGTCGGACGGGAACACAGGTGTAAGATGGAACCCGTACGAACGTGCGTCGGCTGTCGCACGCGTGCTCCCCGCGCCGCTCTTCTCAGAGTGGTGTCCCAGAACGACATCCTCATCCTCGATGAGCGCGCCGTTCTGCCAGGGCGAGGCGCGTGGGTCCATCCGACACCGGAATGCGTGGATGCCGCTCTGCGGCGCCGGGCTTTCGGAAGAGCACTGCGCGTCTCCAGCGATCTGGACACGCGGATCATCGAACAGCACCCACCAAGAAACAAAGGCTGAACGGCTATGGAAACAAAGTGAACGGCTCGAAATGAGACCCGTCCGCGACTAGTGGTCTGCCCTGTCTGGGTGGACCGACCCCAGACAGGAGAATTGTGGCTGGTAAACCACGCGTACACGAGATCGCCGCCGAACTCGGCGTCGACAGCAAGATCGCACTTGCAAAGCTCAAGGAACTCGGAGAGTTCGTCAAGAGCCCCTCTTCGACCATCGAACCGCCGGTGGCGCGCAAGCTTCGCGCTGCCATCGAGTCGGACGCCTCGCTGAAGGGCTCCGCGGATGCGGCTCCCGCCGCAGCGAAGCCCGGTGCCGCCAAGCCCGGTGCAGCCAAGCCCGGTGCAGCCAAGCCCGGTGCAGCCAAGCCCGGTGCTGCCAAGCCCGGTGCCGGTGCACCGACACCCGGACCGAAGCCCGGGCCCAAGCCCGCGCCCGCGCCCGAGGCGTCTGCTGCCGCTCCGGCACCCGAAGCTCCGGCCGAGGCCGCCGCTCCGGCTGCCGCCACGCCGGCAGCTCCCCAGTCCGCAGACAGCGCAGCTTCCAAGCCCGCTGACGGCGGCGCACCCAAGCCCGGCGCCCCGCGCCCGGGCAACAACCCGTTCTCGTCCGCTCAGGGCATGGGTCAGCGGCCCAACGGACCGCGACCCGGCAACAACCCCTTCGCCTCCGCGCAGGGGATGGGCCAGCGCCCGACGCCGGGCAACATCCCGCGTCCGCAGGCTCCGCGTCCCGGCGCGCCGCGTCCGGGTGCACCTCGTCCCGGTTCCCCCCGTCCCGGCGCCCCGCGCGGCGGTCAGGGCGGTCGTCCCGGTGGCGCACCGTTCCAGCAGCGTCCGGGTGGACCCGGTCGTCCCGGCGGTGCCGGTGGACCCGGTGCAGGTCCCGGCGCTCGTCCCGGTGGAGGCTTCGCAGGTCGTCCCGGTGGCGGTGGAGGTCGCGGTCGCGGTCCCGGTGGAGGTACCGCAGGTGCCTTCGGCAAGGGCGGCGGCAAGAGCAAGCAGCGCAAGTCGCGGCGGGCGAAGCGGCAGGAATTCGAGATGCGGAGCGCCCCGGTCGTCGGTGGCGTCAACGTCACCCGCGGTAACGGGGAGATCATCCGTATGCGCCGCGGCGCGTCGATCTCGGACTTCGCCGACAAGATCGAGACGCTGACCGGCTACACGGTCCAGCCCGGAACCCTCGTGACGATCCTCTTCAACCTCGGCGAGATGGCCACGGCCACCGAGTCGCTGGATGAGGCGACGTTCGAGGTCCTGGGTGCGGAGCTCGGATACAAGATCCAGATGGTGTCGCCCGAGGACGAGGACAAGGAGCTCCTCGAGGGCTTCGGTCTCAACCTCGAGCAGGAGCTCGAGGAGGAGAGCGAGGACGACCTCGAGATCCGTCCTCCGGTGGTCACCGTCATGGGTCACGTCGACCACGGTAAGACGCGCCTTCTCGACGCCATCCGTCAGACCAACGTCATCGAGGGTGAAGCCGGCGGCATCACCCAGCACATCGGTGCGTACCAGGTGTGGACGGAGCACGAGGGCATCGAGCGTGCCATCACCTTCATCGACACCCCGGGTCACGAGGCCTTCACGGCCATGCGTGCTCGTGGAGCGCAGGTCACCGACCTCGCGATCCTCGTGGTCGCGGCCGACGACGGCATCATGCCGCAGACGGTCGAGGCGCTCAACCACGCCCAGGCGGCGAACGTGCCGATCGTGGTCGCGGTGAACAAGGTCGACAAGCCCGACGCCAACCCGGCCAAGGTGCGCCAGCAGCTCACCGAGTACGGCCTGGTCGCAGAGGAGTATGGCGGAGACGTCATGTTCGTCGATGTCTCGGCCCGTGCGAACACCGGAATCCAGGAGCTCCTGGACGCGGTGCTGCTCACTGCCGATGCAGGCCTCGACCTGACCGCCAACCCGAACAAGGCCGCTCGCGGTGTCGCCATCGAGGCGAAGCTCGACAAGGGTCGCGGTTCGGTCGCCACGGTGCTCATCCAGTCCGGAACGCTGCGCGTCGGTGACGCGATCGTCGCCGGAACGGCTTACGGCCGTGTGCGTGCGATGGCGGATGAGAACGGCGAGCAGGTCCTCGAGGCCTACCCGTCGCGTCCCGTGCAGGTGCAGGGTCTGAACTCCGTGCCACGTGCCGGCGACGTCTTCATCGTCACTGAGGAAGACCGCATGGCCCGTCAGATCGCCGAGAAGCGTGAAGCTGTCGAGCGCAACGCGCAGCTGGCCAAGGCCCGCAAGCGCATCTCGCTCGAGGACTTCACCCGTGCTCTCGAAGAGGGCAAGGTCGAGTCGCTCAACCTCATCATCAAGGGTGACGTCTCCGGTGCCGTCGAGGCGCTCGAGGAGTCGCTTCTCAAGATCGAGGTCGACGACTCGGTGCAGCTCCGCATCATCCACCGCGGTGTCGGTGCGATCACGGAGTCCGACGTCAACCTCGCGACGATCGACAACGCGATCATCGTGGGCTTCAACGTCCGTCCCGACACGAAGGCGCGCGAGCGTGCACAGCGTGAAGGTGTGGACATCCGGTTCTACTCGGTGATCTACAACGCGATCGACGAGATCGAGAGCTCGCTCAAGGGCATGCTCAAGCCGGAGTACGAAGAGGTCCAGTCGGGTGTCGCCGAGATCCGCGAGGTGTTCCGCTCCTCGAAGTTCGGCAACATCGCCGGTGTCATCGTGCGCTCGGGAACGATCACGCGAAACGCCAAGGCTCGCGTCATCCGCGACGGTGTGGTGATCGCCGATGGCCTCGCCATCGAGTCGCTGCGTCGGTTCAAGGACGACGTCACCGAGGTTCGCACGGACTACGAGGCCGGTATCGGCCTCGGCAAGTTCAACGACATCCAGATCGGCGACGAGATCGAGACCACTGAGCTGGTCGAGAAGCCTCGCAGCTGATCGAGTTCGATATCTTCGGGCGAGGGTGCGTCATGCACCCTCGCCCGAAGGGTACGTAGAGGGAGAGAACAATGGCTGGTGAACGACAGGCACGTCTGGCCGATCGCATTCGTGTGATCCTCGCAGAGCGACTGGAGAAGGGTCTGCGCGACCCGCGACTCGGATTCGTGACCATCACCGACGTCCGCGTGAGCGGAGACCTGCAGCACGCCTCCGTGTTCTACACGGTGCTGGGCACCGAGGAGGAGCGCCTCTCCAGCGGTGCGGCGCTGACCTCCGCGACCGGCATGCTCCGCAGCGAGGTCGGGAAGCAGCTGAGCACCCGCCTGGTTCCGACGCTCGAGTTCATCCCCGACGCGCTGCCCGAGAACGCCGATCACATCTCCGCGCTTCTTCGCGAGGCGCAGCAGCGCGATGCCGACGTGGCGAAGCTCGCCTCCTCCGCCTCGCACGCCGGTGACGCAGACCCGTACCTGCGCCAGGAAGACGACGACACGCAGGCCTGAATATCGCGCCCTCGTCTGAGGGCGTGAGCAGTCTTGGTAACCTCGGCCTAACGGGCGGTCGCCCGTGGGGACTGGGGAGTTCAGCATCGACGTTTCGCGTGCGCAGAGGACAGCTTCGGTCGCACCGGCAGCTGTCGAGACGATTCTCGAAGAACTCCTCGAGCACGACCTGAGCTGCGCGCCGCATGTCGCGGCGCGACTCGCGGCCGAGCTGTCGGAGGACCCTCACACGATCCTGGCCGTCGCAGCTCGTCTTGACGCGGCTCAACGGCAGGGGCTCAGGGCGCTCCCCTCACCGTTGCCGATGGTGTCATCGGTCGAGACGCTTTTCGCCCAGCTGGAGCTGGACGACAGCGACCGTGAGGTGCTCATCGCGGTGTCGATGCGCCTCGACGACAGGCTGGATCCGCTGGTCGATTTCGCCGGTCGTTCTGCCGCGGAGCTCACCACAGGCCCTCTCGGAGCGCTCCTCGACATCCACGCCGGTCGCGTCCGTCTGTCCGACCCCCGCTTGGCGATCTGGTTGCGAGCGACGACGCCCTCCTCCGCGGCTGCTGCAGTGCACCTGCGACTCCACCGACTCTTCGACGAACGCGGCGAGCAGGTGGACGCCGACTGGCACAGCGCTCGAGCTGCGATGCACGGCGAACCGGTGACTGCCGGGGAGCTCACACGGATAGCCAGGGAGCATTCGGAGGCGGGACTCAGCGAGCGCGCCTTCCACCTCGCTGCAGAAGCCGCCGCCCACTCGAGCGGGGTCGAGCAGGACGAGGCGAACCTCGTCGCCGGTGTCGCCGCCATCGCGGCCGGGCACGCGGTCGAGGCGGCGCGACGGCTCGGAAGTCTCTTCCCCGGTGGCGACGAGCTCTATCGGCTCCAGGGGCTCGGCGGGCTGCTCGTCGCCGAGACGCATCTGCGCGGGTCAGTTCCCGAGGTCGACATGAGCGTGATCCGGCCGGATCGCGATGACGCGGAGCACTGGTACTCCTGGGCGCGAGCTGCTGCCTTCGCGGCGATGTTGTGCGCCGAACGCGGTGACCGTCGCACGATGCGCTCGTGGCTCGACGCTCTCCGTCACGCGAGCGCGCGCGTCGAAGCCGATCGCGAACTCCGAGATCCGGTCGTCGCACTGGCCTGGCTCGTCATCGGCGACCGCGAGAAGGACGACGTTCGCGGGGCCGGGCCCCTCACCGGCGGCCTGTTGAGGGCTCTGCAAGCGGCGGTCGACGGGGACGTCGACCGGGGGCTGAGCCTGCTCGCCGCAGGTGACTCGCCGGTCGGCGTCGAGGTCGACCCGTTCGTGGCCGGCTTCGAGCTCAGTCCACTCGTCGCGGCGTACCGCGCGGTCGCCGAGGTGCTGCTCCTGATGTGGCGTGGAGACATCGGCGCCGCGCGCGACCGGATGCTTAGTGCGGCCGTCGAGCTGCCTGTGGCGCTGCCTTTCGCCGGGCTCGGCGTCGTGATCGCACGACGCCTCGATCTCGCGGTTCTCGGACATCTGGGGCCGTTCGCCAAGGCTCTCACCGCCGCCCTCCCGGCCCCTCTGCGCATCGATCAGCTGGTGGACAGGGGGATCGAATCATTCCTGTCGGGACACTCGGCCGAAGCCGCGGCGTGCATGCGGCTCTGGAGGGATCGCGGCGCTCCTCAGCCGACCCTGTCGGTGCCGGGGCTGGAGGAGGCGATCGTGGTCACGCATGGCGGATCATGGAGCCCGCAGCGGATCGAACCGCCCGAGATCGCTCTGGCGCAACGGCTGCGCGTGCAGATCACCAGCTGCTCGGACGACGAGTGGCGCCTTGCGCGGCCGGTCGTGGTCGCCGCCGCACGGACCTTGACCTCGCCTTTCTCGCGCGGACGGGTCGAGGCGATGATCGGCACGAGGTCGCTGATCAAGGGAGACGTGGGTCTCGGACGGGAGCACCTCTCGATGGCACGGAACCTGCTCGAGGTCTCCGGTGCGACGGCATGGGCGAGAGCGGTCTCGGTGCGTCTGGAGCAGGTGGAGGCCTCCGACGGAGCTGCCGCCAGCGGTGACCCGCTCTCCTCGTGCCGGCGAGTGTGGGAGTCGATGCTCACCGCTCGAGAGTTCGAGGTGGCGATGCTGGCGGTCGGCGGAGCTTCTAACCGCGACATCGCGGATGCGCTCCACGTTTCGGTGCGCACCGTGGAGGTGCACCTCGGCCGGGTCTTCGTGAAGCTCGAGGTGAGGACCCGAGTCGAGCTCACGGTGCTCGCTCACCGCATCGGGCAGTTCGTCTGACGGGCGGACTCAGCGGGGAAGCGACAGCAGTTCGCCATCGGCCTCGGCGAGGCCGTCGGCGATGAGCGAGACGATCGCACGGTCGCGCTGAAGCGGATCGGGCCAGTCGGCCAGCACGGAGTCGATCAGGACCGGGGTGGGCGCGGCGGTTCGCAGCACCCGGAGCACGGCTCCTCGCGCCTGGCGGTCAGAACCCTCGAAGGCGGCTTGGCGTCTGCGGGTGTCACCGGTCTCGGGTCGCCCTGCGGCCAGCCACGCGCATGTGTCGCTCAGCGGGCAGACGTCGCAGCGCGGCGAGCGTGCCGTGCACACCGTCGCGCCCAGCTCCATCGCGGCCGCGTTGAACACGGCGGACTCTGCGACATCGGCGGGCAGCAGCGAGTCCATCAGCGCCAGGTCGCGACGCGAGGGCGGTCCCGGCTGCGCTTGGCCGAGGATGGCGCGCGCCATCACACGTCGAGTGTTCGTGTCGACGACGGGGTGCCGGTGGCCGTAGGCGAAGACAGCGACAGCCCTGGCCGTGTAGTCGCCGATGCCCGAGAGCTTGAGGAGGGCATCGATGTCGTTGGGGACGTCGCCGCCGTGTCGCTCAGAGATCTCGATGGCCGCGCGATGCAGCCAGAGTGCGCGGCGCGGGTAGCCGAGGTTGGCCCACTGCTGCACGACCTCGGCGGGTGAAGCGGCGGCCATGGCCGCGGGCGTCGGCCACCGGGCGAGCCACGCCTCGAGGTGCGGTATCACTCGGTTCACGGGCGTCTGCTGCAGCATGAACTCGCTGACCAGCGTTCCCCACGCGCCGAAATCCTCGCGGAATTCCGTGCGCCGCCACGGCAGGTCGCGTGCCGCACCCCGGTACCAGTCCGCGAGAGGCTCGGACACCTCGGCGGGTGGATGCGAAGTCGAAGGCACCTCGTCAGCCTAGGCGAACACCGATGCCCCTGAAGAGCGGCGGACGGCGTCGACATGGGTCGCGACGGGCAGAGGGGAGTTCGAGCGCACCGTAGGCTTGAGAGATGGTCTCGCCCGGCATCCTCCTCGTCGACAAACCAGCTGGACTGACCAGCCATGACGTCGTCGCACGCACTCGACGTGCGCTCGGCACTCGCAAGGTCGGGCACGCCGGAACCCTCGACCCCATGGCCACGGGTCTGCTCGTGATCGGCGTCGAGGGCGCGACGCGACTGCTCACCTACATCGTCGGAGCGGACAAGACCTACGAGGCGACGATCCGACTGGGACAGACGACGGGCACGGACGATGCGGACGGCGAGATCCTGACCCGAGCCACGGCGGGGTCCTGGGACTCGGTCACCCCCGATCGGGTCGCGGCGGGGATCGACGCGCTCACCGGCGCGATCTCTCAGGTCCCGAGCTCGGTGTCCGCGATCAAGGTCGACGGACGTCGCGCGTACGACCGTGTGCGGGCCGGCGAAGAGGTCGTGTTGGCCGCTCGTGACGTCACAGTGTCGCGGTTCGAGGTTCTGGCGGAGCGTTCCGGTGACGGGTTCCTCGATCTCGACGTCGTCGTCGACTGCTCCTCCGGCACGTACATCCGTTCCCTCGCTCGTGATCTCGGGGCAGCGCTCGGGGTCGGCGGGCATCTCACGGCCCTTCGGCGCTCGCGAGTCGGCGACTTCGACGTCGCGGATGCCGTGACGGTCGACGGCGTCGTCGAGACAGCGCTGCTGACTCCGGCCGCCGCGGCCGCGAGGGTCCTGGACGTGATGCCGGTGTCGGCAGAGGAAGCGAGAGATCTGCGTCACGGCAAGCGGCTGGTCGGCCAGGCGGATCGGCTGGCCGGCTCCCTCGCGGCTGCGATCGACGAGGACGGCGTCCTGGTCGGCGTCGTCGAGAGGCGCGGTGCCGATCTCAAGAGCGCCATGAACATGCCGGAGGCGGCTCGATGATCCTCTGGCTGACGATCGCCCAGGTGGCGGTCGCGACCCTGGCCGGACTGTTCTGCGTGTCACTCGGCCTGGCCGGACGACGTCCGAGCGACTACTCCGTCGGTGCGCTCGCGCTCGTCGAGCTGCTCCTCGTCGTGCAGGTGATCGTCGCCATCGTGGCACCGCTGGTGGGGAACCCGCCGACGGGCGACCTGCTCGAGTACTGGGTCTATCTCGTCTCCGCGGTGCTGCTCCCCATCGGCGCCGTGCTCTGGGCGCTGATGGAGAGGAGCCGTTGGAGCACGGTGATCCTCGGGGTGGCGGCGCTGGCCGTCGCGATCATGATCTGGCGCATGCACGTGATCTGGACCATCCAGATGGCCTGACCGGTCGGCGAGGCATCCGGGGCTTCCCGCCCGGATCTAGAATGGAGGACGCTATGAGCACCACCGTTCCCACCTCCCGCATGACCGGCATCGGTCGTGTCCTCGTGATCGTCTACGCCGTGATGGCGCTGGCGGCGACCGGGCGAAGCTTCGTGCAGATCTTCCGCCAGTTCGGCGAAGCGCCTCTCGCGTATGCGCTCTCGGCACTCGCTGCCGGCGTGTACATCCTGGCGACGTTGGCGCTCGTTCTCGCGAATCGACGCGGCTGGTACGCGGTGGCCTGGGTGGCGATCGTCTTCGAGCTCGCCGGCGTCCTCGTGGTCGGCTCGCTCAGCATCTTCTTCCCCGAGCTTTTTCCGCACGACACGGTCTGGTCGATGTTCGGGCGCGGGTATCTGTTCATCCCGCTCGTGCTGCCGATCTTCGGCATCTGGTGGCTGCGCACGCATAGGCCGGCCCGTGCGGTCGCGTCCGCTCTCCGTGTCGAGGCGAGCGCATGATCGTCTTCCGAGACCCGAGCGAGGTTCCCCCCGGTTTCGGTCCCTCCGCCGTGGCGATCGGCAAGTTCGACGGCGTCCACGCGGGGCACAGAGCGGTGATCGGGCGCCTCAAGGAGATCGCTGCCGAGTCGGGGATCCGCGCCGTGGCCGTCACGTTCGACCGCAATCCGCTCGCCGTGCTGCGGCCCGACCGCTGCCCGGAGAACGTGGTCACGGTCGAGCGGAAGATCGAGCTGCTGAGCGAGCTCGAGCTCGACGCCACGCTGCTTCTGACGTTCGACGAGGAGCTCGCAGCGCGCAGCGCGGAGGACTTCGTCGCCGGCATCCTGACCAGTGCCCTGCACGTGTCCACCGTTCTCGTGGGTGAGGACTTCCGGTTCGGCCGCGGCGGAGCGGGCAACCCCGATCTCCTCCGACAGCTCGGACCGAAGTACGGCTTCACGGTAGAGGTCGTCGACGACGTCTTCCTCGACGGCTCCGACCGTCGGGTGTCGTCCACCTGGATCAGGGAACTGCTGATGGCCGGAGATGTCACCGCCGCCGCGCGTGTGCTCGACCGCAACGTCGACGTGCGCGGGGAGGTGGTGCATGGCCTCAAGCGCGGACGCGAGCTCGGCTTCCCCACGGCGAACCTCTCGGCGTCCGTCGACTCGTTCGTGCCGGCCGACGGAGTCTACGCAGGCTGGCTCGTCGACCACGAGACCGGTCTCCGCCACCGGGCTGCCATCTCGGTCGGCACCAACCCCACCTTCGACGACGTGCTCGAACGTCAGGTCGAGGCGCACGTGATCGGAGAGACCGATCTCGATCTGTACGGTCACGACGTCACCGTCGAGTTCGTCGAGCGTCTGCGCGGAATGGTCGCGTTCGAGGGGATCGAGAGGCTGAAGTCCCAGATGGCCGCTGACGTGACGGATGCCGAGACCGTCCTGTCGCGCGACGCCCGCTGAACTCGCCCTGAACTCTGCGTGTCCTGATCTGCGTGGCTCAGGCGGCATGGCATAGAATGGGCCTCGGTGGTCCCTGATCCTCGCGCGTCCTTCGCTCGTCGACGACCGCCGGAAATACTGTTCGTACGGTCCTGGCTCACGCCACACGCGGACACCGAGAACGGCCGATGCATCCTCAGGGTGTTCCGGCCTTCACGCTCAGGAGGAGCATGCCGACCACGGCAACCGCCGCAACACGGCGCAAGAAGACGTCCCGTCGCGACGATGAGGCACCCCTCATCCCGATCCTCGCCCGCAAGGTGCGTGAGATCGAGGCGAAGTCGCAGCGAGGAAAGCTCGGACCCACCAACCGGGTCAAGTTCCAGGTCATCGCCTTCCTGGTGCGTGAAGAGCGCGCCAGGGTCAAGGCGGATGCCGACATCGCCGATGCCGCCCGCGCAGAGCTTCTCAAGCGACTCGACGGCGTCGCCACGATCCTGGCGAAGACGGCGGCGCGCGACACGTCGCTGATCCAGCTTCTCGAAGCCGATCAGGCGACCTCACCGGTCGCGAAGCGCATGCGACGCGACTGGCTGCTCGAGTCGGGGGCCGAACTGGCTCCGGAAGAGCTGATCATCGCCGACATCGCGCCCGTTCAGGCACCCGTGGTGTCTGCGGCGATCGCCGAGCGGCAGGTGACCCCGCCCTCTGTCGAGGCGCGTCAGCTGGCGAACCCGTTCCTCGCGCCCGATCTCACCCCGCGCGCCACCACGACTCCGCGTCGACGTCTCGACGGCTGGGAGCTCATGGGCCCGCTCTACAAGGCTTTCGAGACCGGAGCCGGGGGAGGAGCAGCCAGTATGGACCTGCCTCCGGCGCCCGAGTACGACCACCTCTCGCCCAAGGGCCTCGAGGTCATGGTGCATCAGTCCCGCTTCCTCGAAGCGGTGCGAGAGGGGCACAGGAGCTTCCTCCTCGCCGACGAGCCCGGTCTGGGCAAGACGGCGCAGTCGGTGCTCGCGGCGTCCGTGGCCGGGGCCTACCCGCTGCTCGTGGTCGTGCCCAACGTGGTCAAGATGAACTGGGCGCGAGAGGTCGAGCGCTGGACCCCTCAGCGCAGGGCCACGGTGATCCAGGGCGATGGCGATGACATCGACGCCTTCGCGGATGTGTTCATCGTGAACTACGAGATCCTCGATCGCCACATGTCGTGGCTCGCATCCATCGGCCTCCGGGGCATGGTCGTCGACGAGGCCCACTTCATCAAGAATCTCAGCTCCCAGCGGTCGCAGAACGTGCTGTCGCTCGCGAATCGCGTTCGCGAGCGCACCCCCGGCGGCAACCCGCTGATGCTCGCGCTCACGGGAACCCCACTGATCAACGACGTCGAGGACTTCGACGCGATCTGGCGCTTCCTCGGGTGGACGACGGGTGAGAAGCCCGGGCCGGAGTTGATGGAGAAGCTCGACGCGACCGGCTTCACCCCCGCAGACAAGGCGTTCTACCCCGAGGCTCGCGAAGCCGTGATCTCGATGGGTATCGTGCGGCGCAAGAAGAAGGACGTCGCCGCCGACCTTCCCGACAAGCTCATCGCCGACCTTCCCGTGCAGCTGGACGACGAGTTCGGCCGCGGCATCCGTCAGGCCGAGCGGGAGTTGGGCGAGCGGCTCGCCGCCCGCTACCGGCGGATCATCGAGGCGCGAGGGGATCGCGGACTGGCACCCGGCGAGATCGACGACGACATCGTGCGTCTGGTCGCCCAGAACGAGCTCGAGGAGTCGAAGGCCGCTGGCACCGGGGGAGACAACGTCTTCACGATGGTGCGGCGCATCGGACAGGCGAAGGCGCACCTCGCAGCCGACTACGCGGCCCAGCTGCAGCGATCGGTGGGCAAGGTCGTGTTCTTCGCGAAGCACATCGACGTGATGGACCAGGCGGAGGCGCACTTCGCGTCGGCCGGCATCCGTTCGGTCTCGATCCGCGGCGACCAGACCTCGACCGTGCGGCAGCAGTCGATCGACGACTTCAACAGCGACCCCGAGGTCGGCATCGCGGTGTGTTCGCTGACCGCTGCCGGTGTCGGCCTGAACCTGCAGGCCGCATCCAACGTGGTCCTGGCGGAACTGTCCTGGACGGCCGCGGAGCAGACTCAGGCGATCGACCGCGTGCACCGTATCGGTCAGGACGAGCCGGTGACGGCGTGGCGGATCATCGCCGCGCACACGATCGACGCCAAGATCGCGGAGCTCATCGATCAGAAGCAGGGCCTCGCGGCCCGTGCCCTGGACGGCGAGGCCCTCGACGAGGCGGCGGCCGAGCCTGTGCAGCTGGGCGCTCTCATGCATCTTCTGCGGGAGACGCTCGGCGTCGTCTGAGCCTTCTCGAGTCGACAGAAATCGGCGTTAAGAACTCTGTTTCTTGGCGCCGATTTCTCATGTCGGGCGGACGTATCGCGCATTTCTGGCGAATCGTCGCGCAACGGCGGCAAGATCCTCGGTTTTCATCGTCTCGAATGGCGCCCGGTCCGCCCGGAGCGCTAGTGTCGATCGCAGGCAACGTCGCCTGTTCCCCCTTCCCTGAACCCGTCTGAGGCAAGCATGAAGATCGGCATTCTGACGAGCGGCGGCGACTGCCCCGGACTCAACGCGGTCATCCGCGGCATCGTGCTCAAGGGCACCACCACCTACGACCTCGAGTTCGTCGGCATCCGCGACGGCTGGCGCGGCGTGGTCGACGGGGACTTCTTCCCGCTCACCAGACACGAGGTGAAGGGCCTGTCGAAGGTCGGCGGCACGATCCTGGGCACCAGTCGCACGAACCCCTACGAGGGTGAGCGCGGCGGCGCCGAGAACATCGCCAAGACGCTGTACGGACACAAGATCGACGGCATCATCGCGATCGGCGGCGAGGGGACCCTCGCAGCAGCCGACCGCCTCGCCAAGGACGGCATCAACGTCATCGGCGTGCCGAAGACGATCGACAACGACCTGCGCGCCACGGACTACTCGTTCGGGTTCGACACGGCGGTCAACATCGCCACGGACGCGATGGATCGTCTGCGCACCACGGGCGACTCCCACCAGCGCTGCATGGTCGCCGAGGTCATGGGGCGCCACGTCGGTTGGATCGCCCTTCACGCGGGCATGGCAGCGGGCGCTCACGCCATCTGCATCCCCGAAGTGCCCATGTCGATCGACGACATCACCGAGCTCGTCTCGAGCGCGCACGATCGCGGTCGCGCACCGCTCGTCGTCGTCTCCGAGGGGTTCAAGCTGCTCGGTATGGATGAGGCCTACAGCGACAAGGGCCTGGACGCATTCAACCGTCCTCGACTCGGCGGCATCGGCGATCAGCTCGCTCCGGCGATCGAGCGCATCACGGGCATCGAGACCCGCGCGACGATCCTCGGCCACATCCAGCGCGGCGGATCGCCGTCAGCCTTCGACCGCGTGCTCGCGACGCGCCTCGGACTCCACGCGGCCGACGCGATCATCGACAAGGCATGGGGCCAGATGGTCGCGATGCAGGGCACGGACATCGTACGCGTGCCGTTCGCCGAGGCTCTGGGCGAGCTGAACACCGTTCCGCGCAGCCGCTACGACGAGGCGGCAGCGCTCTTCGGCTGAGCCTCGATCGCGTGCAACACAGAGAACGGGCCGATCCCTGCGGATCGGCCCGTTCTCTGTGTTCTTCGAGAGCTCAGCGCGACGCGAGGCCGACCGTGTCGAGGATCCAGGCGAGCTCGAACGCCCGCTCCTTCCACGAGTTGTAGCGTCCGCTGACACCGCCGTGACCGGCGACCATCTCGCACTTGAGCAGGGCGTCGGTCGCACCGGCGACGCGCAGGGCAGCGATCCACTTCGCAGGCTCGACGTAGAGGACGCGTGTGTCATTGAGCGAGGTCACGGCCAGGATGCGCGGGTAGCGCACGCCGTCGCGGACGTTCTCGTACGGCGAGTACGACTTCATGTACTCGTACACCTCGGCTCCGTGCAGCGGGTCGCCCCATTCATCCCACTCGATCACCGTCAGGGGGAGGGAGGGGTCGAGGATCGTGGTGAGCGCGTCGACGAACGGCACTGCCGCGAGCACGCCGGCGAACAGCTCGGGAGCGAGGTTCGTCACCGCGCCCATGAGGAGTCCTCCCGCGCTTCCTCCCTCGGCGACCAGGCGCTCGGGCGACGTGACTCCCTGCTCCACGAGGTGCTCCGCGCACGCGACGAAGTCGGTGAAGGTGTTGCGCTTGTTCAGCAGCTTGCCGTCCTCGTACCACTGCCGACCCATCTCGCCACCGCCGCGGACATGAGCGACGGCGAAGACGATGCCGCGGTCGAGTTCCGAGAGCCGCGCGACCGAGAAGCCGGGGTCGATCGAGTGCTCGTACGAGCCATAGCCGTAGAGATGCACGGGGCGCGGGTCGACGCCAGGCTCTCCGAACGATCGCTTCCACACGAGGGAGATCGGCACGCGGGTACCGTCCGACGCCGTGGCCCAGTCGCGCTTCTGGCCGTACTCCCGGGGGTCATACCCGCCGAGGACGGCGACCTGCTTGCGCAGATGCAGCTCGCGGGTGGCGAGATCCATCTCGTAGACGGTTCCCGGAGTCACGAACGACGTGTAGCCGAGCCGGAGGAACGGCGAGTGCCATTCCGGATTGCCGCTGACGCCTGCCGAGTACAGGGGCTCGTCGAAGGCGATGTCGTCGACCGAGTCCGTCGTGTAGTCCAGGATGCCGACCCGTTCCAGGCCTTCACGGCGGTACTCCACCGTCGCGAAGTCGCGGAACGCGTCCATCCCGAGCAGTCGACGACCCGGCTCGTGCGCGAGGACGATGCGGCGCTCACTCTGTGGGTCGGAGGCGGGCACGGAGACGAGCTCGAAGTCCAGGGCCTCATCGTTGTGCAGGATGTAGAGGCGGTCCTCGCCGTCCACCACGGCGTGCTCGAGCGAGTACTCGACGCCTTCGCGGCGCGGCCAGACGATCCGAGGAGCTGCGGTGAGATTTCCGGCGAGATCGACGAGGTACTCCTCGCTGGTGATGCTCGATCCGACGGCGATCACCAGGTACTTGCGGCTGCGGGTGATGCCGGCGCCGAGCCAGTACTTCTCATCGGGCTCGTGGAAGAGCTTCACGTCGTCCGAGACGGGAGTGCCGAGACGGTGCAGCCAGAGAGTGTCGGGCCGCCATGCCTCGTCGCGTGTCGTGTAGAGGATCCCGGTGCCATCCGGTGTGAAGAACGCGCCACCCGTGTCGGGGATCTCGTCGGGGAGCGTCTCGCCGGTCACGAGGTCGCGCACGTGCACCGTGTAGAGCTCGTCGCCCTCGAAGTCCGTCGCCCAGAGCAGCTTCGTCGCGTCGTCCGAGGTGTCGAACGCTCCGAGGGAGAAGAACTCGTGCCCCTCGGCCTCGACGTTGCCGTCGAGCAGCACGATCTCGCCCGGCACCGCCACGCCCGGCTCCAGCACCGGGGGAGTCCAGTCGTCCTCGGCCGCGGCGGTGCGGCAGTGGATGCCGTACTGCGCGCCCTCTTCGGTGCGGCTGTAGTACCACCAGGCACCGCGCCGCGTGGGCACGGACAGATCCGTCTCCTGCACACGGCCCTTGATCTCCTGGAACAGAGTCTCGCGGAGGTCGGTCAGATGGGAGAGCTTGGCCTCAGTGTGCGCGTTCTCGGCTTCGAGGTGTGCGATGACCTCGCCGGATTCCTTCTCCCGAAGCCATTCGTATGGATCATCGAAGGTGTCACCGTGGTGCGTGCGAAGGGTGGAGCGGCGGTCTGCGATCGGGGCATCAGTCACGCCTCCCACGCTATCCCAGGTCAAGTTGACCGGCACCCGGGAGGGTGGGAGGATCTACCGGGGCCGGTTAACGGAAGTAAAACCCACGGTGAACTCTTCGTTCGTCACGTCGATCCCGTCGACACCTCTCCTTTCTTCCTCAACGACCGAAAGCGAACGGTGGAAACCGCAGCCCTCATCGTCGTGCTGGTTATCCTGCTGGCACTCTTCTTCGACTTCACCAACGGGTTTCACGACACCGCCAACGCGATGGCCACGCCCATCGCGACAGGCGCGCTCAAGCCCAAGACCGCTGTCCTTCTCGCAGCAGTCCTCAACCTCGTCGGAGCGTTCCTGTCGACGGAGGTCTCCAAGACCGTGTCGCACGGGATCATCCGCGAGGACACGATCCAAGGCGACGTGTTCCTGCCGATGATCTTCGCCGGTCTCATCGGCGCGATCACCTGGAACATGCTGACGTGGCTGCTGGGTCTGCCCTCGAGCTCGTCCCACGCGCTGTTCGGCGGCCTCATCGGAGCCACCCTGGTCGGCGTCGGAGTCAACGGCATCGACTTCGGGATGGTGCTCTCGAAGATCATCCTCCCGGCGCTCATCGCCCCGCTGACGGCCGGCATCATCGCCTTCGCGGCGACCAAGCTCGCGTACTCGATCACGCGACGCTACGACGGCAAGCCCGACGGGCGCGACGGCTTCCGCTGGGGACAGATCTTCACGTCGTCACTGGTCGCACTCGCGCACGGCACGAACGACGCTCAGAAGACGATGGGCGTGATCACCCTCGCGCTGATCACTGTCGGGTGGCAGAGCAGCGAGCAGGCCGATCCGTACCTCTGGGTCATCATCGCCTGTGCGGTGACGATCGCCCTCGGCACCTATCTCGGCGGGTGGCGCATCATCCGCACGCTGGGCAAGGGGCTGACCGAGGTCAAGCCCGCGCAGGGCTTCTCGGCCGAGAGTTCGACGGCAGCGACGATCCTCGCCTCCAGCGCTTTCGGCTTCGCGCTCTCGACGACGCAGGTCGCTTCGGGCTCGGTCATCGGCTCCGGCCTCGGCCGCCGCGGCTCCACGGTCCGCTGGCGGACCGCCGGTCGAATCGCCATCGGCTGGCTCCTCACACTTCCGGCTGCAGGTGCAGTCGGTGCCCTCGCGGCCCTGCTCATCACCTGGCTCGGCCTCTGGGGCATCGCGATCGACGCGGTCCTTGCGCTGGCCGTGATCATCGGCCTGTTCCTTCGCTCCCGCAAGGATGCAGTGACCTCCGCGAACGCCATGAGCGATGTGGCCGAGTCGGGGCTCGCGATCGAGCACCCCGACACGCCCCCGCCCACGCGTCGACAGCAGCGGATCATCGAGGCCAAGGCCGAGGCCAAGGCTCGTGCGGAGGCGCGCGAGAAGGTCAAGGCTCAGGCCAAGGCGGACGCCAAGGCGAAGGCAGCGGCCAAGGCCGCGAAGAAGGCCCCGAAGACGGGAGCCTCGACGCGGGTCGACGGCCCCGGGGTCGACAGTCCCGAGACGGCGAAGAGCGAGGAGTCGAAATGAGTGTCGGCATCGACTGGGGCGCATTCGTCCAGGTGTTCCTTGCGGCTCTGATCGGAGCCTGCGCGGTCGTGACGTTCTATGCGTTCGGTCTTCGGCTCCTTGTTCGCAGCGGACACGCGCCGGTCGTGAGCCCGGCGGAGTTCACCGACGCCATCACCGTGATCTCCGAGAAGGAGCTCAAGCGGGCTGCCAAGCAGGCGGCCAAGGCGGCGAAGAAGAGTCCGCTCACCGAGGGGCAGCGACGGATCGCACTGTTCGGCGCGTACGGATGCTTCGCGCTCTGCGCGGCTGCGGTCGTGGCAGGCATCCTGATCATCGTCGTCGGGCACTGACCGACGAGTCCTGCCCAGGAGGGCGTCAGCGGAGGAGACCCGCGACGAGGTCGTCGACGATCTCGTCGGTGGTGGTGTCCGGATCGATCGGGGTCGTGAGCCGATCGAGCAGCAGGCCGTCGATCGCATAGTGGAAGAGCGCGATCTCTCGGCGACCACCCGGAAGGCCCGCTCCCGCGTTGAAAGCGACGTCCGCGTCGAACCCCGCTCGCTGCCACGCGCCGAGAAGGGCGCCGACCTCGGGGCGGCGGCTGCTCTCGAGCCGCAGCTCGAACAGTGCGAGTGTGACGTCGCGGTCGTCGGTGAGGCGACGCACGATGTCGCGGACGTACTCGGCGAAGAGCTCTCTGCTCGGCTCCTCCGATGACCGCCGTGCGAGGTCGTCGTCGCTGGGGGCGAGACGCTCGCCGATCCGATCGACGAGGCCCGCGATGAGTGCCTCTCGGCTACGGAAGTAGTTCGAGGTGGTGCCCACCGGCACGGCCGCGACGATGTCCACGGCTCGGTGGGTGAGACCGCGAGAGCCATCGGTCGCCAGAACGGTCAGCCCTGCATCCGCGATGATCCGTCGCCGTGTCTCGTTCTTCGCCATCCGAGCACTGTATCGCGACTACTACAGCTGCCGTGGAGTCGTCGCCCGTCCGGTGTCGCGCCGCGGCCTAGGCTGAGACCATGTCAGCGCCTTCCGACAGCGGCTTCGTCTTCGGTCGCCATGATCCAGCCTCGCACGTCATCATCCATGTGAGCGACCCGCACTTCCTCGCGGGTGGAGCGCGGCTCGGCGGACGATACGACGTCGAGTCGAACTTCGCTCGCACCCTTGAGGCGATCAGGGCCGTGCACCCGCACCCGTCGGCGATCGTCATCACCGGCGACCTGGCCGACCTGGGGGAGCCGGATGCGTATCGCCGTCTCCGCCGCGCCGTCGAGCCCGTGGCGCAGGAGCTGGGGACGACCGTCGTCTGGGTTGCCGGCAACCACGACGAGCGGCCGGCGCTGCGCGAGGGGCTGCTCGACCTGCCCGCGACGGAGGAGCCCGTGACGGGCGAATGGGACCTCGACGGTCTGCGCCTGATCGCCCTCGACACGAGTGTGCCCGGATGGCATCACGGCGACCTGGACCCCGGCCAGCTCTCATGGCTGGCGGAGATCCTGAAGCAACCGGCGCCGCACGGCACGCTGCTCGCGATGCACCACCCGCCGCTCCCGAGCCACCTTCCGCTCTTCGACATACTCGAGCTGCGGCACCAGGACGAACTCGCGGAGGTCATTCGTGACACGGACGTGCGCGGTATCCTCGCCGGCCACCTGCATTACTCGTCGCACGGCACCTTCGCGGGAGTGCCTGTCAGCGTGTCCTCGGCGACCTGCTACACGATGAATGTCGCTCGTCCGGCCGCCGATGTGAACGGCATGGATGCGGCGCAGGCGTTCCAGATCGTGCATGTACGACCCGAGACGATCACCCACACCGTGGTGCCCGTGACCGACGCGAGGACCGGCGATCACTTCTCGATGGCGTGGCTGGAGAGAATGGCCCGTCTCAGCCCGGCAGAGCGTCTCGAGGCTTTCTCTCGCAAACGCTGACCCGCCGTCGTATCCCTGGCCGTGCATGCACGCAGGCGTAGACTGGATGCATCCCCCGCACCACACGCTCGCCACTACCCACAAGGATGTGACATGGCTTCTGCCGCGCCTGCCCCCACCCGCACCGAGACCGATTCGCTCGGGAGCATGGAGATTCCCGCCGACGCGTACTGGGGGATCCACACCGCCCGCGCCGACGCGAACTTCCCGATCACCAAGCGTCCGATCTCGGTCTATCCGGACCTCGTCGTCGCACTCGCGATGGTCAAGCAGGCCAGCGCCAGAGCGAACCGCGAGATCGGCGTCCTCGACCCCGAGCGTGCGGACCTGATCGATCGGGCCGCCCAGCGTGTCATCGACGGAGAGTTCCACGATCAGTTCACCGTCGGTGTGATCCAGGGCGGTGCCGGCACGTCGACGAACATGAACGCCAACGAGGTCATCACCAACATCGCCCTCGAGCTCGCCGGACGCGAGAAGGGCGACTACGCGTTCCTCTCGCCGATCGATCACACGAACCGCAGTCAGTCGACCAACGACGTCTACCCGACGGCGGTCAAGATCGGTCTCTCTCTGACACTCCGCTCGCTGCTCGAAGAGCTCGATCTGCTGCGCATCTCGTTCCTGCACAAGTCGCACGAGTTCCACGATGTGCTCAAGGTCGGACGCACGCAGCTGCAGGACGCCGTGCCCATGACTCTGGGTCAGGAGTTCCACGGCTTCGCTTCGACCCTCGGCTACGATCACACGCGCCTCACCGAGAACGCCTCGCTGATGTTCGAGATCAACATGGGTGCGACCGCCATCGGCACCGGGATCACCACGCACGTCGACTACGCACCCGCTGTGCTGAAGCATCTGCGCGAGATCACCGGACTCGACCTGGTGACGGCCGGCGACCTCGTCGAGGCGACCAGCGACACCGGCTCGTTCATGTCGTTCTCGTCGACCCTGAAGCGCAACGCCATGAAGCTGTCGAAGATCTGCAACGACCTGCGACTGCTGTCGTCGGGTCCGCAGGCGGGCTTCGGCGAGATCAACCTGCCGGCGATGCAGGCCGGTTCCAGCATCATGCCGGGCAAGGTGAACCCGGTGATCCCGGAGGTCGTCAACCAGGTGGCGTTCGCGGTCGCCGGCGCGGACATGACGGTGACGATGGCGGCCGAGGCCGGGCAGCTCCAGCTCAACGCATTCGAGCCTGTGATCGCCCACTCGATCTTCCAGTCCATCACCTGGATGCGACAGGCGATGTGGACGCTGCGCGTCAACTGCGTCGACGGCATCACCGCGAACCGAGACCGCCTCGGCGCCATGGTCGGCGCTTCGGTCGGCGTCATCACAGCACTCACGCCGTTCATCGGATACGCCGCCGCGGCCGCGCTGGCCAAGACCGCGCTGCTGACGAACAGGAACGTCGCCGACCTGGTCGTCGAAGCCGGACTGATGTCTCGCGAAGAGGTCATCAAGCAGTTGTCGCCCGCGCGTCTGTCGGGACTCGAGGCCATCACGGCCGCGATCCCGGTGATCGGGTCCGAGGACCTCATCGAGATCTGACTCCGAGCACACGGAAGGGCCCCGGCGACATCTCGCCGGGGCCCTTCCGTGTGTCACAGAGTGAGCGGGTGATCAGTCCAGCACGCGACAGTGGGTGGTGAGCTCGCCGATGCCGTCGATGCCGACCGTCACCGTCGAACGATCCCGGAGGAAGATCTGGGGGTCTCGAGAGTATCCGGCACCGCCGGGGCTCCCGGTGGAGATCAGAGTGCCGGGAAGCAGCGTCAGGGACTGCGAGAGATGCGCGATGAGCTTCGCGACCGAGCGCACCATCTGATCCGTGCTCGCGTCCTGGACGGTCTGGCCGTCGACGATCGCCCAGATGTGCAGGTCCTGCGGGTCGGCGACCTCGTCGGCCGTGACGGCGAAGGGACCGGTCGGGGTGAAGCCGTCGAACGACTTGCACCGTGACCACTGCGCTTCAGAGAACTGGACGTTCCGCGCGGTGATGTCGTTCACGACGGTGTAGCCCCAGACGTGCGAGAGCGCGTCGGCCTCTGCGACATCCTTCGCCGGGGTGCCGATCAGCACACCGAGCTCCGCCTCGTAGTCCACAGCCTCGCTCAGCGAACGCGGCCACGACGTCGTCTGCTCGTGGCCTGTCAGCGAGTTCGGCCACAGGGTGAACACGGTCGGAGCGGCGTCGGTCTTCAGACCGAGCTCGCTCGAGTGAGCCGCGTAGTTGAGGCCGACCGCGAGGACCGCCGGGGGAGCGATGACCGCTGAGGCGAAGCTCCACCCGTCGAGCGGGTGCCGCGGAGCATCGCCGTCGAGGGCCGAGCGAAGAGCGGTGAGCGTCTGCTCGCCCCCTTCGATCAGCTGCTGAAGCGTCGCAGGGGGGTCGGGAAGGAGATCGGAGACGAGGATGGCATCGGCACCCTCCACCACTGCGAGATGCGCAGCAGGAGAGTCGGCACGACGCAGATGAGCGAACCGCATGCTCCTACGCTATCCGCTGCTCGGCTCGATTGCCTGGAGGAAGTCGCCAGACCCGGGCGAAGTTGGTTGTTCGCCATATGCTTTGGCTATGAGTTCCGGAGGACCGTCCCAGCCATCGCCGTACACGCCGCCGCCCGCGCAGCAGCAGCCGCCGACGTATCCCCAGCAGCCGCCGACGTATCCCCAGCAGTATGCTGCGCAGCCCCCGCAGTATTCGGCGCAGCAGTACGCGCAGTCGAACTACGCCCCGCCGCAGTTCTCCCAGCGTCCTCAGTACGCCTCGGTCCTCGCGCAGCCGACCCCGTATTCGCCTCCCGCTCCGGCCGCACCCTCGCCTGCCCCCGGTCTTCCTGCCCTGCCGGCGGCACGCCGAGGCGGACGCGTCGCGCTGTTCGCGCTGTTCGGCTTCCTCGGTCTGCTGATGCTCGGGCTCATCGCCTACTTCGGTCTGTTCCTGGGTCCGCTCGCATCGATCATCGGCCTCGTCCTCGCGCTCGTCCCGCTCGCCATCGTCTTCTTCGTCGTCCGTATGATCGACCGGTGGGAACCCGAGCCCAAGTCGCTGGTGTTCTTCGCGATCGCCTGGGGTGCGATCGCCGCCGTGGGACTCACGCTCCTCGTCGACCTCGGGCTGACCGCGCTCCTGGGGTTCCGGGGAGAAGTGGCGGGCGCCGTCATCCAGGCGCCGATCGTCGAGGAGTTCTGGAAGGGTTTCGGAGTCTTCCTGATCTTCCTCATCGCGCGTCGCTCGTTCGACGGTCCGGTCGACGGGGTCGTCTACGGGGCGCTGGTCGGTGCCGGCTTCGCGTTCACCGAGAACATCCAGTACTTCGCGATCAGCCTCATCGAGGGCGGCGGCGAGCAGCTGACGGTGACCTTCATCCTCCGGGCGATCATGTCGCCCTTCGCCCACGCGATGTTCACATCGCTGACGGGTCTCGCCATCGGCCTGGCCGCTCGACGGCACGCGTCGACAGGGGCCGCACTCGGGTTCGGTCTGCTCGGGATGCTGGGGGCGATGGTGCTCCACGGCCTGTGGAACGGATCGTCCTTCGCGAACTTCTTCCTCCTCTACTTCGTCCTCCAGGTGCCGCTGTTCGTGGGGTTCATCGTGGGGATCATCGCGTTGAGGCGCGAGGAGTCTCGCCTCACGAAGGCCCGTCTGGGCGATTACGCGGCCGCCGGGTGGTTCACCCCCGAGGAGGTCACGATGCTCGCGACTCCCGCCGGGCGCAAGACCGGCCTGGCATGGGCGTCGCAGCTTCGGGGCGATCGGCGTCCGCTGATGCGCGAGTTCATCAAGGACGCCACCATGCTGGCATCCGTCCGCCAGCGCGCGATAACGGGGCGCGACCCTATGGCACCGGCGGACGAGCAGGCGCTGCTCGCCCGAACCCGCGCCACTCGGGCTGCTCTGCTGGCCTACTGAGACCCGCTGATCATGGCCCTCTTCATCCTCGTGCACGGAGCAGGAGACACGGGGTGGTCATGGCATCGGCTCGCCGCCGTCCTGCGGGAGCGCGGACATGAGGTGATCGCACCCGACCTGCCGGGCGATGACGAGTCCCTCACTCTCACCGACTACGCGGATGCCGTCGTGGCCGCGGCAGACGCGAGACGGGGCGGTGTCGTGGTCGGCCATTCGTTCGGGGGATTCACCGCACCGATCGTCGCTGAGAGATTGGCGGCGGACGTGCTCGTGATGCTGGCGGCGATGATTCCCGACCCGGGGGAGCGTCCGGACGAGTGGTGGTCCAACACCGGATTCGAGGATGCCGTGGCGGCGCAGGCAGCCCGCGACGGAGGCCTCACCGGCAACGACGATCCGCACATCGGCTTCTATCACGACGTGCCGCGAGGGCTCGCCGACGAGGCGATCGGTCGGGAGAGAGCACATCCGTCGGTCGCATCAATGGCCGTCCCGTGGCCGC
The DNA here is from genome assembly GCF_030209555.1 of Microbacterium sp. LMC-P-041. Classification (NCBI taxonomy): domain Bacteria; kingdom Bacillati; phylum Actinomycetota; class Actinomycetes; order Micrococcales; family Microbacteriaceae; genus Microbacterium; species Microbacterium sp. LMC-P-041. Next base: position 297,621 of record NZ_JARVRV010000001.1, on the reverse strand, counting down.
TCACGGCCTGGCCCTCTGTTCCCACTCGGTTCGTCGTCTGCACGGAGGACAGATTCTTCCCGCCCGCATTCCTTCGCGACCTCGCCCGGAAGCGCCTGGGCATCGTCGCCGACGAGATCGAGGGGAGTCACTGTGTCGCCCTCAGCCGGCCCGAAGAGCTCGCATCGATGCTGATCGCCTACGCGCAGGAGCAGCAAGCGTCATGATGCTCGAGCCGTCAAGCAGGTTCCGTACCAAGACTCAGCGCCCGGTGCTGCGGCGATGCCTGCATGTCTACCGGGCGCTGAGTTGATCTGTAAACAGGGTGCACCCGGTGTGCGCGGGTGTCAAGGGCTTAGGGGGCAGTCGACGGGCGGCATCGCCGTTTCGCCCTCAGCGGAGCGATCGCGTTGACCCGCGCCGGGCGACTCGGGTTTGATGGAGGACATGACTGATCGCACAAAGCCTGAGTTCGACGCCCCCACCGGACCCGCCCCCGCGGAGCTCGTGATCCGCGACATCATCGAGGGAGACGGAGCCGAGGCCAAGCCCGGCGACACGGTCACCGTGCACTACGCCGGTGTCGAGTTCGAATCGGGCGAGGAGTTCGACTCGTCGTGGGGTCGCGGCGAGACCATCCAGTTCCCGCTTCGCGGCCTGATCCAGGGGTGGCAGGACGGCATCCCGGGCATGAAGGAAGGCGGACGGCGCGAGCTCGTCATCCCGCCGCACCTCGCATACGGTCCGGTCGGAGGAGGCCACTTCCTCTCGGGCAAGACCCTCATCTTCATCATCGATCTCGTCGCCGTCGGCTGACCCGATCGACGCCGGGAGGCGCCGGGCCCACTGCGGGCTCGGCGCCTTTTCGTCGCCCGAGGAAATATCCGCATTCAGGGGAATACATGCATGTGCATGTAAGTTGTTACGCGTGACGCCGTGAACACGGCCCCTCATCCGTTGCCGCACACATGCGGCTGATGTCTCCAGAGGAGAAACCATGACCAACATCGACATTCCCGGCTACCGTCCCGGCACCTGGGTGCTCGACCCGTCGCACAGCGAGGTCACGTTCAGCGTGCGCCACATGATGATCTCGAAGGTGCGCGGCACGTTCGGCGTCAAGAGCGCGACGCTGATCGCTCCCGAGAACCCGCTCGAGGCCCGCGTCGAGGCGAGCGTCGACGTCACCTCGATCGACACCAAGGACGAGGGGCGCGACACGCACCTGCGCTCCGGCGACTTCTTCGACACCGAGAACTTCCCCACGATGGAGTTCGTGTCGACGGGTGCGCGCGCCGAGGACGGCGAGCTCTTCGTCGACGGCGACCTGACGATCCGCGGCATCACCAAGCCCGTCAGCTTCGAGCTCGACTTCGGTGGCTTCGGCTCCGACCCGTGGGGCAACTACAAGGCCGGCGCATCGGCCAAGACGGTCATCAACCGCGAGGACTTCGGCCTGACGTGGAACGCCGCGCTCGAGACCGGCGGCGTGCTCGTGGGCAAGGACGTCACGATCAGCCTCGACCTGCAGGGCGCTCTGCAGCAGGACTGATCACCTGATCTCGAGAACCCCGGGCCCTCAAGGCTCGGGGTTCTCTGCGTCGTAGCCGCGGAATCCCGGGCTGCGCCGTGCGAGCAGGGCGACCAGGGTGATCACCAGCAATCCGCCCAGCAGCGGCGGGAACCACAGGGTCGTGAAGGTCGCGAGCGTGCCCGCGTAGAGGGCGCCGATCCGGGGGCCGCCGGCGACCACGATGATGAAGACCCCCTGCAGTCGACCGCGCATGGTGTCGGGCACGGCCGCCTGCATCATCGTGTTGCGATAGATCGAGCTGATGTTGTCGGATGCGCCGGAGAGCGCGAGCGCGATGCACGAGGCGATGATCAGCCCGACGTTCGGCGTCGCCTCGGTCGCCCCGGCAGAGACGGCTCCGATGACCAGGACCACGCCGAAGAGCAGGATGGACGCGCCATAGGCCTCGACCGCGCGCTCGATGCCGCGTCCGTGCCAGCGGTACTGCACGACCCGACCGGAGAAGAGGCTCGATGCGAATGTGCCCGCGGCGACGGCTGCGGTGAGGATGCCGGTGGTCACCGCTCCGCCGCCCAGCAGAAGGGTGCCGAGTGCAGGGAAGAGCACGAGGGGCTGCCCGAATGTCATGGCGATGATGTCGACCACGTATTGCATTCGGATGTTGTTCGCGCGGCGCAGGAACCTCCACCCGTCCACGAGTGATGCGAACCCCGGCCGCACGATGTCCCCTTCCGGCCGCAGCGGCGGGAGACTCCACAGGCCGAGGAACATCGACAGCATCAGGATGACGTCGAGTGTGTAAGTCCACCCGTAGCCTGTCAGCGCGACGAGTATGCCGGCTACCGCGGGGCCGGCCATCACGGTGAGGCCGAACGCCACTCCGTTGAGCGCGGACGCGGCGGCCAGCTTGTCGCGGGGGATGAGCCGTGGCACGATCGCGGTCCGGGTGGCCATGCCGACCGAGTTCGCGGCGGAGTTGACGATGCTCAGCACGTAGAGCCACCAGATCGTCTCCGCACCGGTCCAGGTGAGCGCGGCGAGCAACGCGGTCGAGGCGAAGGTCACCGTGGCCGCGACCAACGCCACGCGGCGGCGGTCGAACGCGTCCGCGAGCATCCCGCCGTAGAGGCCGGCGAGGATCATGGGGACGAGTCCGGCGACCGCGATCATCGATACCGCGAAGGTGCTTCCGGTGAGCGCGAACACGTGCAGCATCACCGTGACGATCGTCAGCTGCCCGCCGATCCCCGCGAGCACCGAACCGATCCACATGCGTGCGAACGCAGGGCTGGCCCGCAGGGGGCTGAGATCGATCAGATGGCTGCGTGCAGCGCTCACGCCGCGTATCCGTCATGCATGATTCGAGAGTATCCGAGGTGCCGTCGGGCGGGCGTGGGCACGGTCACCCAGCGGCATCGAGTCCTGGTAGACTCTTCAGGTTGCCGTTTGATCGGCCGCGGATAAAGAGAGCTCACGCATCAGGCGTCGGGCACCGCGCAACAAGCAGAGAGGGGATCGAATCTATGGCACTGGAAGCAGACGTCAAGAAGGCGATCATCGAAGAGTACGCGACGCACCCCGGTGACACCGGATCCCCCGAGGTGCAGGCCGCGATGCTGACGCAGCGCATCAAGGACCTCACGGAGCACCTGAAGGAGCACAAGCACGACCACCACTCGCGTCGTGGCCTGTTCCTGCTCGTGGGTCAGCGCCGTCGTCTGCTCGGCTACCTCCAGAGCGTCGACATCGAGCGTTACCGCTCGCTGATCGCACGCCTGGGTCTCCGCCGATAACGCGGAGCGAGCCAGCGTACAATCGCGCAGAACATTCTTGAGAAGGCCGCCCCAGGTGTGGGGCGGCCTTCGTCATGTTCGGGGGTTGATCTCGTGCACGCTTTCCATTAGGAAAGTAGTGAGCTTTCCAGATGGAAAGCGAAGGGGGTCACGCGATGGAGCAGAAGCCGATCCACGGGCACGAGGCGATCGCGCCGCCCAGTGCGGACGTCGCGCAGCGCTACCTCGACGAGGCGGATGCTGTGAAGCACCGGCGCGGGCGCGTAGTCGACCGGCAGGCGCTTGCGTGGCTGCAGATCGCCAATGCGGCCGTTACTGCGGTGTATCTCGTCGCTCTGGTTACGGCGATACGTGGTCACGGCGGCGTGACGCCGCAGGTCTTCGTCTTCAGTTTTCTCGTGTGGGGGCAGCTCTCCACAGGTATGGCTCAGCGGAGCGGAATGCAACTGCGCCTGACGTGGTCGCGCTGGCCCATTCTGCTGGCCGGCGGTGCTCTGACGGTCGTGGTGCTCGTCGTCTTCGGCTTCGCTGTCTTCTATCCCGGGTTCCCGGAGATCGGTGTGTGGATCCCGGCCGTCCTCATGCTGGTCGGATTCGGTGGCTACGGCGCAGTTCAGCTCGCTCTGGCATCGGGTGCCCCGCGCCCCCCGCGGTCCATGCCGAAGCCGCTTCCACGGGCGATGCGGTGGGGAACCATCTGCGTGGGAGTCGCTCTCGGAGTGATGGCCATGCTCGGCTCCGCGCCAGACGGGGTGCTCGCGAGCACGCTCCTTCTGCTCGTCGTGCTCATGACCTTCGTCTGGCTCGTCGCCGCTCGCAGTGAGATGGGCCTTCCTGCGGTCGGCGCCTCGTGGCGCTGGCCGCACCAGCTCGCTTTCGCCGCTGCTGGCTGTGCACTGGCTCTGCTCGTCCTGCTCGACGGCGTTCCGATCGGCCTCGGATTCGTCGGTGGCCTGGGCATCATCGCGCTGTTCGTCGCCGTGTCGTTCGTCCCCGGACGTGATCTCCGTGACTGACACCCCATCGGTGCCGCACCCGCGGACCCGACTCGACGACAACTTCGCGTCGCCGATCCGCTTCTCGGTCCTCGCGTCGCTCGGTGACGGCATCGAGCTCGACTTCGCGACGCTGCGTGAGATCCTCCAGTGCGGCGACTCTCCGCTGAGCAAGGCCATCTCGCACCTTCAGGCCGCGGGGTACGTCGTCGCGCGCAAGGGAAGCCTCGGCAGTCGCCCTCGCACGTGGGTCCGTTCGACCGCAGCCGGCCGTGCAGCCTTCGACGGGCACCTCCAGGCCCTGCGCGAGATCGTCGCGCTCGGAGGAGGCGCGGCGCTGTGACCCGTCTCAGGGGTTCGTGCCGACCAGGTCGGGGTGGTGGATCGCAGCCACGTCGGGGTGCGCACGCAGTCGCGACTTCATGGCGTTCTCGCCATAGGTGGCATGGATGGGGTTGCTCGGGTCCTCGGTGATGCCGGTCGCCGCCGCGGCGAGATCTGCGGGAAGCTCGAGAAGCGGCAGCTGCTGATCGAGCGCGGGGTTGAAGAAGAACGGGATGGAGATGCGCTCTTCGGGTGCCCGAGGGGAGATGACGCGGTGGTTGGTCGCCTTGAGGTAGCCGCCGGTCGCGTACTCCAGCAGCTCGCCGATGTTGACGACGAACGCGCCCGGGACGGACGGGGCTGACACCCACTCGCCGTCTCGTTCGACCTGCAGGCCGCCCTTGCCGGGCTCGACCCAGAGCAGGGTCAGCACTCCGGAGTCCTTGTGCGCTCCGACGCCCTGCTGCGGCTCGGGTTCGTGGGTGCCGGGGTAGCGGACGATCTTGATCAACGTCGACGGATCCCGGAAGGGCTCGTCGAAGTACGACTCGTCCGCCCCGAGCGTGACGGCCCAGGCGCGCAGGAGCTTGCGGGCGACCTCGGTCAGCGTGTCGTGCCACTCGGTGATCACCGCTTTGAGTTCGGGCTGTGCGGCGGGCCACAGGTTCGGGCCGACGAGTCGATTGAAGGCCGGACCGCCCTCGACAGGCTCGCGCTCGGGGCCGATGTCGATCTGCTCGCGCCAGTCGACCTTGCCCTGCGTCCGCTCGCCGCCGACCCGCGTGTACCCGCGGAAATGAGGACTCTTGACGTTCTCGATCGCGAGCTTCTCGTCGTCGGGCAGCGCGAAGAAATCGAGCGCCGCGCGGTGCAACCTCGCCTCCAGCTCGGGGGAGATGCCTGTGCCGGTGAGATAGAAGAAGCCCACGTCGTGCGTGGCCGCGCGAAGGTCGTCGCGGAACCGAGCAGCGGCTTCGGGACCGGCATCGAGCTGGGACAGGTCGAGGATGGGAAGCGAGAGATCAGCCATTCACCGAGCGTAGATCGGGTCTGGGCGAGTGCGGTTCAGTGTTGCGCCGAATTACCGAGAGGCGATCGCGTGTGTGCGAGGCCCGAGCGGAAGGGGTGCTAATGTCTCTGAAGTAAGGGATGCCTTACCTCAGTCTTTCCCAGAGAGTTCCCTCCGTGCTCGCCACTTTTCTCATCGGTCTTCGTGAAGGCCTCGAAGCCGCGATCGTCGTCGGCATCCTCGTCGCCTACCTGCGCAGGCTCGGTCGCGGTGACGCGTTGCCCAGGCTCTGGGCGGGGGTCGGCCTGGCGATCGCCCTCGCACTCGGCATCGGGGCCGTCCTGACCTTCGGCGCCTACTCGCTGACCTTCGAAGCTCAGGAGCTGATCGGCGGACTGCTGTCGCTGCTCGCGGTGGGCATGGTGACCTGGATGATCTTCTGGATGCAGAAGGCCGGGCGCACGATGAAGGCGACCCTCGAGGGCGGGCTCGACCGCGCGCTCACACAGGGCGGCGTCTGGGCGCTGATCGCGATCGGCTTCGTCTCGGTGGCACGCGAGGGGATCGAGACGACTCTCCTGCTGTGGTCGATGGTGCAGTCCTTCGGTGATGCTCCGTCGGCGCTGCTCGGCGCGGTGCTCGGGCTTCTCGCCGCCGTGGTGATCGGCTGGGCGCTCGCCCGCGGCGCCGTCCGGCTCGACCTTCGCCGGTTCTTCACATGGACCAGTGGGTTCCTCGTCATCGTCGCAGCCGGGGTGCTCGCCTACGCGATCATGGACCTCCAGGAGGCCGGCGCGTTGCCGGGACCGTTCACCGCAGCGGCACCGATCGACGCGGCCACCGGGGCGGTCGCTCTCGGCTGGGCGGCATTCCCCTTCGGCTGGGCCTTCGATGTCACGAACGTGATCGCGCCCGACAGCGCCTGGGCGACCATCCTGCAGGCGACCGTCGGCTTCATGCCACGGATGACGTGGCTCCAGGTCACGGCTTGGACCGTGTACATCGTCGTCGTCGGGCTCTTCTTCATCCGGGGGCTCCGGTCACGCCGGTCCGCCTCCCCACATGTGCAGACGTCCCCTGGCCGGGACACGTCGGCATCCACTCTCACCCAGCAAGGAGCAGCATGACCACCTCTCGCCGAATCCTCGGTGCCGTCGCCGCAGCAGGCGCGGCAGCACTCGTCCTCAGCGGGTGCGTCGCCAAGAGCGATGTCGCCGCGGGTGCATCCTTCGACGTCTCGTCGACCGACTCGGCGTGCGCCGTCTCGGCTGCGACCGCCAAGAGCGGCACACTCACGTTCGATGTGAAGAACGACAGCGCGCAGACCTCGGAGTTCTATCTGCTCGCAGAAGACGGCCTCCGCATCGTCGGCGAGGTCGAGAACATCGCGCCCTCAGCGTCGCGGACCCTCACGGTGGTGGCTCAGCCGGGGGACTACTTCACGCTGTGCAAGCCGGGCATGATCGGCGAGGGGGTCGGCAAGTCCGCGTTCACCGTGACCGGCGACCGGGTCGCGGTCGACGGCGAGGATGCCGATCAGAAGCAGCAGGCCGTCGACCTCTACGCCGCCTTCGTCAAGGACCAGGTCGGTCAGCTGGTTCCGTCGGTCGACGAGTTCGTCACCGCCTATGAGTCCGGCGATGATGAGGCCGCGCGAGCGCTGTTCCCCCAGACGCGCGCGTTCTACGAGCGCATCGAGCCCGTCGCCGAAGCGCTCGGGACGCTCGACCCCCGCATCGACTACCGCGAGGTCGACGCTGTGGCGGAGGGCCTCGACTGGACGGGCTTCCACCGCATCGAGAAGGACCTCTGGGTGCCGGCGCAGGACGCCCTCAACGCCGACGGCGAGACGCCCGCATGGCAGGACTGGGCACCGTCGACGACGGAGGAGCGCGCCGAGTACGGCGACCAGCTGATCGCCGACGTGCAGGAGCTCTACGACTACGTGCACTCGGACGACTTCACCGCGGCTCTCGACGACCAGGGGATCGGCGGCATCTCGAACGGCGCGATCGCGCTGCTCGACGAAGTGGCGACGGGCAAGATCTCCGGCGAGGAGGACTGGTGGTCCGGCACCGACCTGTACGACTTCGCCGCGAACGTCGAGGGGTCGAAGATGGCGTTCTCGCTCGTTCAGGATTTCGCCACGGCACAGGGGGATGAAGGCGCGGAGCTCGTGACCGAGATCGAAGGCGGATACTCCGCTCTCGAGGAATCCCTCGCGGCGCACGGCTCGCTCTCCGACGGCTTCGTCGGCTACGCCGAGCTCACCGATGCGGACAAGCGCGAGTTCACCGATCTCATCAACGCCCTCGCAGAGCCGCTCTCGCAGCTCACCGGCACCGTCCTCGACTGATCCGACGGACACGGTCTCGCACATGAACGACAGCGCGAAGGACGCTGCAGCTGCCGACTCCCTCCCGGAGTCGGCGGCCGCGGCATCCTCGGCCACGGGTCTCAGCCGGCGCGGACTCCTCGGACTGGCACTCGGCGGCGGCGTCGCGTCCCTCGCCGTCGGAGTCGGCGCCGGACTGTCGGGGGGAGTCGCGCTCGGACGCGCGAGAGCAGAAGCGGACGCCCAGCGTGCGTACGACTTCTTCGGCGCCCATCAGGCGGGAATCACGACGCCCGTGCAGGAGCATCTGCATTTCGCCTCCTTCGACATGATGCCTCGCACCGACCGCGAAGACCTGGTCTCGCTGCTGCAGGATTGGACGTATGCCGCCTCGCGGATGACGCAGGGGCTCGAGGTGAGTGCCACCGGCGCTGTCGGGGGCGATGCGGAGGTGCCGCCGGATGACACGGGCGAGGCTCTCGGGCTGACGGCAGCCGGCCTCACGATCACGTTCGGCTTCGGCCCGACCCTGTTCGAGAACGACGAGGGCGACCGGTACGGCATCGCCTCCCTGCGTCCCGAGCGGCTCGAGAGGCTTCCCGCCTTCCTCGGCGACGATCTCGACCCGCAGACCTCGCACGGCGATCTGTGCATCCAGGCGTGCGCCGACGACCCCCAGGTCGCCGTGCACGCGATCCGCAACCTGAGCCGCATCGCCTTCGGTCGTGCCAAGCTGCGCTGGTCCCAGCTCGGGTTCGGCAAGACGTCCCGCACGACGTCGGCGCAGGCGACGCCCCGCAACCTGTTCGGCTTCAAGGACGGGACCGCGAACATCCTCGCCGATGACTCCGTCGCCCTCGACGAGAACGTGTGGCTCGGCCCCGATGACAGGCCCGAGTGGATGGTCGGCGGGTCGTACCTCGTGGCGCGCAAGATCGCGATGCGGATCGAGACCTGGGACCGCGTGCGGCTCTCCGAGCAGAACACCATCATCGGGCGCGACAAGGGCGAGGGCGCTCCGCTCTCCGGCGGCGACGAGTTCGCGGCGCCGGATTTCGGTACGTCGGCCATCGATCAGAACGCGCACGTGCGTCTCGCGCATCCGGACCAGAACGACGGCATCCGGATCCTGCGGCGAGGATTCAACTACGTCAACGGCAACAACGATCTCGGACGGCTGGACGCGGGGCTCTTCTTCCTGTCGTACCAGCGGGATCCCGCTCAGTTCGTCTCGCTGCAGCGCCGGCTGTCGACGGATCGGATGAACGAGTACGTCACGCATGTCGGGTCAGGGATCTGGGCGGTCCCCGGAGGCTCGAAGCCGGGCTCGTTCGTCGGCGCCGACCTCTTCGCCTGATGCCGGTCGAGGGTCAGGAGCACAGCGTCTCCGCGACGAACGTCGCGTAGGCATCCGCGCCGAAATGGTCGTCGGCTGTGATCGTGACGACGGCATCCTCACCGAATATCAGCAGTTGTCCGTACGCCCCGTGCAGGCGCCACACCTGGCCCGGGCCGTCCCACCCCGCGAGCGCATAGCGCTCGTAACCGGCATTCTCACCGGCGACCACCCAGTCGGAGTGCATCGCGTCGATGATCTCGGTCGGCACGAGTCGTCGGCCCTGCCATTCGCCACGGTCGCGGATCAGCCGACCGAGGCGCGCCATCTCCTCCGTGCGCAGTGCGATGCCGCCTCCCGCGACGATGCGTCCCTGCGGGCACCGCTCCCACTCGAGGTCGTCGAAGCCCAGAGGCGCGAGCAGCCGGGGGCGCAGATACTCGACGACGTCACCGGTCCGCGTGGCCAGGATCATCATCGCCGCGTACGTGCTGGCGTTGGAGTACTGGAAGACGTGACCGCGAGACGGGCGAGAGAGGAACTCTCGTGCGAGATCGGGCCAGTCCGTCATCATGGTCTCCGACCAGGCGAGATCGACTCCGCTCGACATCGAGAGCAGTCGTCGCAGCGTGAGGTGCTCGACGCCGTCTCCGAAGGTGAGGTCCGGCACGTACTCTGCGATCGGGGCATCGAGCGAGATGAGACCGTCGGCTGCAGCGATTCCGGCCGCGAGGACGCACACGCCCTTCGCAACCGAGTGGATCTCCTCGCGGACGTCGGCAGTCCACCGGTGCTCGGCGACGTCGTCGCCCACGAGCACGTGGAGCCCGTGAGCCCCGAACCCCGACGCGTCCGCATGGTCCACGAGGCGGTCGCGGATCATCTCGGCTCTCGTCACTCCTTCAGGCTAGCCGCTGCGCCCTGACGGGGCCGACGGGAGCCGGTCGGGTCGCTGCGGTGGCCCTCGCGTCGAGCCAGCTCGGGGTCTCGGAAGAGCCAGGACGGGCGGGGCTCCACCAGCGGGCGGAAGAGCCAGCGCACGGGTTTGGTGGCGAGCGCGAGAGCCAGCACCACCGACAGCAGCGTCACGAGCGGCAGCCACAGCCACGTCGGGTCGAGGTCGCGCAGCACCCCGGTCTCGCGGAAGGGGTACAGCACGAACGAGTGGAGCAGGAACACGTACATCGTGTACTGGCCGAACTTCGTCCACCAGTAGGTTCCGCGGGGGATCAGGGCGAAGAAGGCGACGCTCAGGATCACTGCCATCAGCATGAGTGCGACGCGCACTCCGCCGGCCCACCACTGCTCTCCGCCGAGGTCCGCGTACGCGTCCTCGTAGAACAACCAGTGGCGCAGATCGAGCTCCTTCCAGACATCGATCCACCGCCAGGCCGAGAATCCTGCCGCGGCGAGGAGTACGACGCTGACGACGCGGATCCACCACGGGCGGATCTCGAGGAGGCGGAAGCGAGTGACGACGTCGCGTTCGCGCAGCCACCAGCCGAGTGCGAAGAAGGGCAGAAGGCCCAGGGTCCGCGAGAGCGAGAACGTGCTGTCGACGTTGGGCAGATAGCCCACGCCGATCGAGATGATGACGGTCCACAGCAGCGGCCACCGCAGCAGCGCGAGGTAGGGGAGGACGAGGCGGAAGATGCCGAGCGCCAGGAGGAACCAGAGGGTCCAGGACGGTTTGGTGAAGTTCGGGTCGGCCTGACCCTCGACCAGCCATTTCGTGAGGGTCCACAGGAACTCGAAGATCACGTAGGGCAGCAGGATGTCGGTGATCACCCTGGCCATCTGCACACGCGTCGGGGAACCGGACTTCGAGAAGTAGCCCGAGATGATCGCGAACGCCGGCATGTGGAAGGCGTAGAGGGCGAGATAGGCCGCGAGCGCGATGTCGGAGTCGTAGGTGAGGCGCTGGATCGCGTGGCCGAGCACCACGAGGACGATGCACGCATATCGCGCGTTGTCCCAGAACGGCACGCGCTTGCGGGGCTTCTGGACGGGGCCGGTGGCGGGGCTCGTCAGGGCGGATCCGTCGCTGTGCATGCTCTGAGGCTACTCGGGGAATAAAGTTGCTCGCATCGCGTTGACTCAGATACATTCAAATGAATAGAACCGGATGCAGGGCACCCGATTCGGAGAAGACGGAGCAATCATGAGTGAGCAGGCAGGCGTCCCGGTGCAGTTCGGCATCATGTCGGTCAGCGACATCACCCGCGACCCGACCACCGGCGAGACGCCGAGTGAGCAGGAGCGGATCAAGGCGACCCTCCCGATCGCCAAGCACAGCGAGGAGGTCGGCCTCGACGTCTTCGCGATCGGCGAGCACCACAACCCTCCGTTCTGGTCCTCGAGCCCCACGACGTTCCTCGCCGCCCTCGCGGCTCAGACCGAGCGTCTGATCGTCTCGACGTCGACCACCCTGATCACGACCAACGACCCGGTGCGCATCGCCGAGGAATACGCGATGCTGCAGCACGTCTCGGACGGGCGCATGGACCTCATGCTCGGCCGCGGCAACACGGGTCCGGTGTACCCCTGGTTCGGTCAGGACATCCGTCAGGGGCTTCCGCTCGCGATCGAGAACTACGCCCTGCTGCACAAGCTGTGGCGTGAGGACGTCGTGAACTGGGAGGGTAAGTTCCGCACCCCGCTGCAGGGCTTCACCTCGACGCCTCGTCCGCTCGACGGAGTCGCGCCGTTCGTGTGGCACGGATCGATCCGCACCCCGGAGATCGCCGAGCAGGCCGCGTACTACGGCGACGGCTTCTTCGCGAACAACATCTTCTGGCCCAAGGAGCACTACCAGCGCCTGATCGAGCTGTACCGCCAGCGCTACGCGCACTACGGACACGGGACACCCGAACAGGCGATCGTCGGCCTCGGTGGCCAGGTGTTCATGGCGGCGAAGTCGCAGGATGCCGTGAATCAGTTCCGCCCCTACTTCGACAATGCCCCTGTGTACGGTCACGGACCGAGCATGGAGGACTTCACCGAGATGACCCCGCTGACGGTGGGCTCGCCTCAGCAGGTCATCGACCGCTATGCCGCCATGCGCGAGCACTACGGCGACTACCAGCGTCAGCTGTTCCTGATCGACCACGCGGGCCTTCCGCTGAAGACCGTCCTCGAGCAGCTGGACATCCTCGGTTCCGAGGTCGTGCCCGTGCTGCGCAAGGAGCTGGCGAAGGATCGTCCGGCCGGCGTGCCGGATGCTCCGACCCATGCCGCACGGGTGAGGGCCGAGTTCGGCGACGGACCGACGCGTCAGGCTCGTCCGGGTGCGAACCGCGGTGACAACCTGACGGGGGATTCGCCCTATCAGGACTCTCCCGCTCCGGCGGGAGCCGCGTTCGGACTCAGCCGGAAGGGGGCCCTGAGATGACCACTCGTCGTATCGCCGTCGTGTCTGCCGGGCTCTCGAACCCGTCGTCCACGCGCATGCTCGCGGATCGCCTCGCGGCCGAGACCGTGAAGGCCCTCGCGGGGCACGACATCGAGGCGAGCGTCGACGTGATCGAGCTGCGCGACTACGCCCACGACATCACGAACAACCTGCTCACCGGATTCGCACCGCCCGCGCTCGAGACCGCGATCAACACAGTGGTGTCGGCGGACGCGCTCATCGCCGTCACGCCGATCTTCTCGACGAGCTACAACGGGCTCTTCAAGTCGTTCATCGACGTGCTCGATCCCGACGCGCTCACGGGCAAGCCGGTGCTGATCGGAGCGAACGCCGGCACGGCTCGGCACTCGCTCGCCATCGACTACGCCATCCGTCCGCTCTTCGCCTACCTGCATGCCGACGCCGTCTCGACCGGTGTGTTCGCGGCGTCGAGCGACTGGGGCGGGGGCGGCGACGACGTCGCGCCTCTGGCCAAGCGCGTCGAGAAGGGCGCTCGCGAGCTGGCTGAGGCGATCGCGAAGCGCGAGGTGGCTGCGGCCGCCGACCCGTACGACCCGGCGACGTATCTCGGAGAGGGCCGTTCGTTCGGCCACATGCTCGGCGGTCTCGCCGGCGAGTGATCGATCCCCGGCACGACCGGGAATGAGCGCAGGGCCATGAGGCCGTAGACGATGTCCGAAGGGAGTCGTACGGTGACCTCATGGCCCTTCGCTCTGTCCTCGAATCCGCGCGGCATGCCCTGCGCGGCGCTCTCGTCCTCCCCGGCGACGAATCCTTCGACGCGGCGCGTCGTCCGTGGAACCTGGCGATCGAACAGCATCCGGCGGGCGTGGCCGCACCGGCCGATCTGCGCGATCTGCGCGCTCTTCTCGACGCCGCGGGCGACGCGGGCGTGACGCTCGCGGTCCAGCCCACCGGGCACGGCGCCGGCGGAGACCTGGCCGACGCCGTCATCGTCCGAATGGCGGCCTTCGACGAGCTGTCGATCGACCTCGGTTCGGGGTTGGTCCGCATCGGCAGCGGAGTCCGCTGGGGCGCCGTCGTCGAGGCGCTCGAAGGAACGGGCTGGGTGGCTCCTGCCGGCACGAGCCCGGTCGTCGCCGTCGCGGGGTACACCCTGGGCGGCGGCCATTCCTGGTTCAGTCGCACAGCAGGACTCGGGTCGGACAACCTCAGGGCCGCGTGGGTGCTGCGGAGCGACGGGACCCATGATCGGGTCGACGACGAGAGCGACCCGGAGATGATGTGGGCGCTTCGCGGAGCGGGCGGCGTCGTCGGAATCGTGACGGCCCTCGAGATCGACCTGGTTCCCGCGCCGTCGCTGTGGGGAACCGAACTCACTTTCGACGCCGCAGACGCCGGGTCGGTGCTGCGGGCCGTCCGCGATCTGTCCGCAGAGGCCCCGGCATCGCTCAACGTGTTCGTGAATTCGATGCGTATGCCCGACGCTCCGCAGCTTCCCGAGGAGATCCGCGGACGCAGCTTCCTCAGCGTGCGGGCGCTGTCCACGGTCGGATCCGCCGATGAGCTGTTCGAGCGGGTGCGGCGAGCAGGCACGGTCCGTCGTGAGATGTCGGGGGCCACATCGCCGAAGACCGTCGCGTCGTCGAGCGGCGAACCCACCGAACCGACGCCGGGCAAAGGCGTCTCTGCTGCGCTCTCGTCGCTCGACGACGCGACGATCGACGATCTCTTGCGGTTCCGCGAGCTGCCGGATCAGTGGCCGATCATGGGCATCGACATCCGGATGCTCGGTGGCGCGCTGAACGATCCTCGACGCGCCGGATTCGCGACACTTCAGGGCGTCGGCTGGCTGCTCCACGCCCTGGTGCCCGTCTTCCCCGGGGTGCCGAGCGAACCGGGGGAGGCGAGCATGGCGGGCTTCCGTGAGGTGCTGGCGCACGCGATCGCCCCGTGCACGATCCCGACGTTCCTGGGTCCGGGTGAGACCCTCGAGCGCTGCGGTGACCCGACGGCGATCGATCGCCTTCGCGCCATCAGGGCCGCCGCCGACCCCGACTCGCTGATCCACGAGGGGCGGCTCCCGCGCTGACACCGGGCTGAGACCGGGCCGCATCCAGCGGAAAGGATCCGCGTCGTTCGAACGATCGGGACGGGCGGGGGTGCCGCGCCGGCATCATTCGTCTCCGTCGACGCGTCTCGTCCAGCGGTACTCCGTCTCCGGGCGTCCACGTGCGCCGTAGCGAGCGCTGCGTGTGATGATGCCCGAATCGGTGAGATGCTCCAGGTACCTCCGTACGGACACGCGTGACATCCCGAGTCGCGCGGCGGCCTCGCTCGCCGAGACCGCGGCGCTGGAGGAGCGCAGCTCTGTCGTCACCTTCTGCAGCGTCGCGGTCGACAGCCCTTTGGGAATCGGGATCGTCCCCGTCGTGCGCCCGAGAAGCGCATCGATCTCCGCCTGGGTCGCCTCTCCGGCCGTCGACCGTGCCTGCTCCCGATGGATGCGATACGCGGTGAGACGCTCGTGGAACACCGCAAAGGGGAACGGCTTGACGAGGTACTGGTAGACGCCGAGAGCTGCCATCTGCCGGACGGTGTCCGCATCGCGCACGCCGGTGATCGCGATCACATCGACGGCAGCGTGTCGGGCACGCAGCCCTCGGAGCACATCGATGCCGGAGCCGTCGGGCATCGTGATGTCGAGAAGGACCAGGTCGAACGGCTCGTCGTGCGGCTGATCGAGCACGGCGGTCAATGCGGCCCTGGCGCCGGTGCACTCGCCGCCCACGATGAAGCCGTCGATCCTCTCGAGGTACGAGCGGTGGAGCTCGAGTGTCAGAGCGTCGTCATCGACGATCAGCGTGCGGATCATGGGCTCCTGCGTCCTCTCGCCGGCGGGAGGGTGACGGTGAACGTGGTCGGATGAGCGGAGAGCTCCACAGTGCCGCCCACCCCGGCCACCACCGCGCGGACGAGAGCGAGCCCGACTCCGCGCCCGTGGTTGCTTGCAGGCTTGGTCGAGAAGCCCTGGGTGAAGACGCGCTCGCGCAGGTCGGAGGGTATGCCGTCCCCGCCGTCGGAGACCTCGAGGACGATTCCGCCGTTCTTCGAGGGGCGCAGCGAGACCCCCACCCAGCGCTCAGCACCGGTGGCGGCGGCATCCATGGCGTTGTCGATCAGGTTGCCGAGCACGGCGACGCTGTCGACGGGGGAGAGGGGGGAGGCGGGAGTGTCCGGGTCGATGCTCACCCGCCAGTCGATCCCGCGCTCCCTGGCCTGCGACGCCTTGCCGAGAAGCAGAGCGCCGACGGCGGGGTCGCCGGCCTGTCGTGCGGTGACCTGATCGACGAGCGACTGACTCTGGCGCGAGGTCTCGGTCAGGATGTCGATCGCCTCCTCGCTACGGCCGAGCTCGAGAAGCGCGACCGCCGTGTGCATGCGATTGCCGTGCTCGTGCGTCTGAGCGCGCAGCGCGTCGCCCAGAGTGCGCAGGGATTCGTATGACGACACGGCGTCCCTCACCTGACCCGGCGGCAGGTCTCCTGCGATACCGCGCGTGAACCGGCGAGCGATCCACGCGCCGAGCGCACCGAGAGCGATGAGGCCGACGGTGATGCCGAGTGACAGGGGGAGACGACGGATCAGGGTGTCGGAGATGGTCTCGGTCGTCACGCCGGCCGAGACCCAGCCCACCGGTTCGCCATCGGAGGCGAGTACCGGAACGATGGTTCGCACCGAGGGCCCGAGAGTGCCGGTGAACACCTCGGTGAAGGTTCGAGGCGTGTCGGGGATGGTGCCGAGGTATCTCGCCCCGATCTGCTCGATGTCAGGGTGGGTCACGCGGGTGCCGTCAGGCGTCATGATCGTCACGAAGTCGAGATCCGCGTCCGAGATCACATCGAGCGCATAGGGCTCGAGGGTCTGCGTGGCCGTTGCGGCATCGCCGGCCTCGAGGGTGTCGATCACGAGCGGTGACACGGCGAGAGTCACTGCTGTCGCCGCCGTGACGCGCTCGGCCTCGGCATGCGTGGCGCGTTGCGCATCGATCACGAGGAAGACGGCGACCAGAGCTCCCACGACGAGCGCGGCGACGAGGAGCACGGCGAACACCCGTGAAGCGATGCTGCGGGCAGGTCTCATCGCGTCCTTCCGATCGACGGTGATCGCGGAGTCCGGCATATCGGTAATGACCAATACGACCACAAATGGCTTTGCCGAGTGATGTCCGCGACGGTGAGCTTACCGAAGGCGAGGGCGCCCGAGGGCATGAGACGAAGACGTTCATGATCAAGGAGGAAAACATGGCCATCACGACAGGGTTCTCGCTTCCCGGATTCCATTGGCGGCGCGGCAAGCAGGCATGGGACAGGCACACGTGGCTGTACGTGTCGGTGATCATCGCCGTCGTGCTCGGAGCCGCGGTCGGCCTCATCTGGCCCGAGGTCGGACAGAGCCTCGAACCGATCGGCAAGGGCTTCGTCTCTCTCATCAAGATGATGATCGCGCCGATCATCTTCTGCACGATCGTGGTGGGCGTCGGCTCGATCGCCAAGGCAGCGACCGTCGGCAAGATCGGCGGACTCGCGCTGCTCTACTTCATGGTCATGTCGACGTTCGCGCTGGCGATCGGCCTGGTGGTCGGCAACATCATCCACCCCGGTGCGGGCCTCGATATGGCGAACTCCAGCTATGACGCGACAGCGACCGAGGCGAAGACCACCACGGAGTTCATCCTGGGCATCATCCCGACGACGTTCTTCTCCGCCTTCACGGGCGAGAGCGTGCTGCAGGTTCTGTTCATCGCGCTGCTCGTCGGGTTCGCGCTCCAGGGACTCGGCGAAAAGGGCGCCCCGATCATGGATGCGGTCAAGAACCTCCAGAAGCTGGTCTTCCGCATCCTGGGCATGATCTTGTGGCTTGCACCGCTCGGCGCGTTCGGAGCCATCGCCGCAGTCGTCGGCAAGACGGGCATCGCCGCGATCTGGAGCCTCGGCGTGCTGATGGTCGCGTTCTACATCACCTGCATCCTGTTCATCGTGGTCGTGCTCGGAACCCTGCTCTTCGCCGTCACCCGGGTCAACATCTTCAGCCTGGTGAAGTACCTCGCCCGCGAGTACCTGCTGATCGTCGGCACCTCGTCATCTGAGTCCGCCCTTCCGCGTCTGATCGCGAAGATGGAGCACATCGGGGTATCCAAGCCCGTCGTCGGCATCACGGTCCCCACCGGGTACTCCTTCAACCTCGACGGCACGGCGATCTACCTCACGATGGCGTCGCTCTTCATCGCGACCGGCATGGGGCAGCCGATGACGATCGGTGAGCAGATCGGCTTGCTCGTCTTCATGATCATCGCCAGCAAGGGTGCCGCCGGTGTCACCGGAGCCGGACTCGCCACCCTCGCCGGCGGGCTGCAGGCTTACCGTCCCGACCTGGTCGACGGCGTCGGCGTGATCGTGGGCATCGACCGGTTCATGTCGGAGGGACGGGCCCTGACGAACTTCACCGGCAACGCGGTGGCGACGCTGCTCATCGGCACCTGGACGCGCCAGATCGATCGCGAACGCGTGCAGCAGGTGCTGAGCGGCGCGCTGCCGTTCGAGGAGTCCTCGCTCGACGGCGTGGACGATCACGGCATGGCGGACGAGCGCACGGCCGTGGACATCCAGGGCCTCAAGGAATCCGCGCTCGACGAGATGGCGGCGAAGGAGGAGCGGGCACGGGCGCGCGCGGCGCGAAGCTGAGCTGCCTGCTGAGAAGAGGGATGCGGGAGTCGACGGCAGTCGGCTCCCGCATCCGTGTGGTCAACCGCTCTTGCGTCGGAACTCGCGCCGCGTCTGCGGGGCGGGCGCGCCATGGACGGCGGAGTCGCCATCCAGGTGGGCCTCGCCCTGCCGGTGGTGCGCGTTCTTCTTCTCGAGCGCTTCCTTGAACTTGCGCTTCATCTCCTCGCTGGAGGAGGCGCCTTCTTCGGTGCTCATGCTCGCCAGCCTAGGGCACGCATCTGAGGCATGGGTGGATCAGTTCCGTGCTCGGCGCGACACGACATCGATCGCGGCGCCGAGCCCGACGGCGACGATGACGGACACGAGGACAGCGACCAGAGGGCCTCCCGGAAGCAGCACGGCGACGATGGCGCCCACGGATGCCTGGTAGGCGGACCACCCGAACGCCGCGATCGTCACGAGCGGCAGATACCGAGCCGGCGGGATCCGCGAGGCCCCTGCCATGAGGTTGATCGCCAGTCGAGCGAAAGGGACGAAGCGCGCGGTGAAGAGCACGGTGGCGGTTCCGCCTTCCAGACGCAGCCGCGCCCAGGTGAGCGCTCGGCGCACTCGGGGCGTGCGCATCCAGCGCCACCTGTCGATGCCCACGCTGCGACCCACGAGATAGCAGGTGACGTCTCCGGCGACCGCGGCGATGCCCGCCCACAGGATCACACACCACAGGGGAGGATCGCCGGTCGTCGATGCGACGGCGCCGAGCGCGGTCACCGCGATCTCTCCCGGAACCACCACGAAGAACGAGTCGCCCAGCACGAGCAGGCTCATGACCACCAGAGCCCAGGGGCCGTCGAGCAGTTCAGTGGACACGTTCCCACCGTGGTCGTCGGAGGTGAACGGGAACCAACGCCGGGATAGCCGGTGAAGAGCCGTCCAGCATCCGGTGAACTTCTGGTGCTCCGACCCGATTCGCGCCTCGGGTGGGAGTCGAGGGCTGCATCCTGAGGACGTGAGAGTCGCGATCGTGACAGAGTCCTTCCTTCCGCACATGAACGGTGTCACCGGATCCGTCCTGCAGATCCTCAGTCACCTCGAACGTGCTGGCCATGATGCGCATGTGATCGCGCCCGATGGGACCGGCATCCCCGGGGAGGTGCACGGAGCCGCTGTGGAAGCGGTCCCCAGCCTCGCGCTGCCGGGGTACCGCAGTGTGCGCGTGGGGACCCCGCCTGCACGTCAGGTCGCGGCATCGCTGCGACGCTTCCGCCCCGATGTCGTCCACCTGGCTTCGCCCTTCGCCCTCGGATGGCGAGGCGCGCTCGCCGCAGAGCACATCGGCGTCGCCGCCGTCGCCGCGTACCAGACCGATGTCGCGGCATACACGCAGAGGTATCGCATCCCTGTGGCGACCGGTGTCGCCGAATCGCACATCGCGCGGCTCCATCGGCGCGCGACCATCACGCTCGCGCCGTCGCCCGACTCGGCGCAGCAGCTCGCGCAGCTCGGTGTGGATCGCATCCGTCTGTGGGGGAGAGGCGTGGATGCCGAGCGGTTCCAGCCGGCCCGCCGGAGCGCGACACTGCGCGCGGAGTGGACGAGCGAGGTCGTGATCGGCTACGTGGGCAGGCTCGCACCCGAGAAGCAGGTGGAAGACCTGGCAGTGCTGCAGACAATCCCCGGTGCGCGCCTCGTGATCGTGGGCGACGGACCGAGCAGGCCTCGACTCGAGTCCCTGATGCCCGGTGCGTGCTTCCTCGGGCACCTCGAAGGCGACGCGCTCGCAGCAGCCATGGCATCCTTCGACGTGTTCGTGCACCCGGGAGAGAGCGAGACCTTCGGACAGACCCTCCAGGAGGCCCACGCCAGCGGGGTGCCCGTCGTCGCCACCGGTCGCGGCGGCCCCCTCGGCCTCGTCCGGATGGGAATCGACGGATGGCTCTACCGTCCCGGCGATCTCGGCGACCTGCGGATGCGCGTGGTCGACCTCACCGGCGACGGCCGCAAACGCCGGGCGTTCGGCGCAGCGGGACGCGAGGCCGTGCAGGGTCGCAGCTGGGCGAACGTCTGTTCTCAGCTGATGGGGCATTACGAGGAGGCCCGAGAGCTCAGGATGATCGATGAGGGAGCGCGCGCTCGCCGCCTGACACGGCCGGAGCCCACCGCCCCGGTGCAAGCGCGCACCTGGCGGCGTTACGTGGCGCTGGGGGACTCGCTCACGGAAGGCCTGTGCGATCCGGCACCGGATGGTGCGCTCCGTGGATGGGCCGACCGGCTCGCCCTGCTGCTCGCCGCACGCGGAGGTCTCCGGTATGCGAACCTCGCCGTCCGGTCGAAGCGTGTGCGTGATGTGTGCGGCACCCAGCTCGATCGAGCGCTCGAACTGCAGCCGGACCTCGTGTCCATCCTGATCGGCGCCAACGATCTGGTTAAGTCGACGGTCGACGTGCCCGCGCTCGCCGCGGAGCTCGAGGGCGCGGTCACCCGGCTCCGCGACATCGGGGCCGACGTGCTGCTCGTCACGCCGTTCCTGCCCCGACGGAGAGCGGCCGGGATCTACACCAGGAGGTTCGCGGCATTCGCCACGGCACTGTCCGGCATCGCGGCGCGGACGAGCGCGATCCTGATCGACACCGACCTGTACCCGTCGCTTCCGGATCGCCCGAACTGGGGGGAGGACCTCGTCCACCTCAGCAGTCGTGGTCACAGATTCCTCGCGTATCGCGCGGGCGAGGTCCTCTCGGTGCCGCACGCCGACGCACTGGGGGTGCTCGATGCCGCGCTGCATGAGAACGAGCAGATCGGCGCGGGACTGTGGTGGCGCCGCCATGCGCTGCCCTGGGTGTGGCGACGACTGCACGGTCGGGCGGCCGGCGATGGCCGGGTCGCGAAGCACGACGACTACGTCTATCTCGGACGATCGAGCGCTCCGCAGGACGTCAAGGTCCACTGAACGAACCCGCCGCAGACGGAAACGGAGGACATCCAAGGGCGCGCTGATAGGCTGGAGGAGGTCGACGTGTGTCGACCGCACAATTTCATATCGACTCATGGAGCGATCGGCGGAGAGCTGGTCCCCTGTGGTGGGTTCCTCGGCGCGACGTCGGGTGGCTTTCTACTGGTGGCCAGCGCAGGTGAGATTCGCGGGGATGCCCGCGCGCCCGTATCCGGCTGAATCCGCTCCTTCATGAATGCGCTCGCGCGTCACACGGACTCGCGAGTCTAAACAAAGAAGGAGAGACCTCTTGGAAGGTCCTGAAATCACCGCCACCGAGGCCGTTCTCGACAACGGCCGCTTCGGCACCCGCACCATCCGCTTCGAGACCGGCCGCCTCGCGCAGCAGGCTCAGGGCGCAGTCGCCGCGTACCTCGACGGCGAGACCATGCTCCTCTCGGCCACCAGCGCAGGCAAGCACCCGCGCGAGGGCTTCGACTTCTTCCCGCTGACGGTCGACGTCGAAGAGCGTTCGTACGCAGCAGGCAAGATCCCCGGCTCGTTCTTCCGTCGTGAGGGACGTCCCTCGACCGAGGCGATCCTCGTCTGCCGTCTGATCGACCGTCCGCTGCGTCCGTCGTTCGTCGACGGCCTGCGCAACGAGGTCCAGATCGTCATCACCGTCCTGTCGATCGCCCCGGGCGAGTTCTACGACGCCCTCGCGATCAACGCGGCTTCCGCGTCGACGCAGATCTCGGGTCTCCCGTTCTCGGGTCCCGTCGCCGGTGTGCGCCTCGCGTTCATCCCCGGCCACGGCGAGCACGCGGACCAGTGGGTCGCGTTCCCGACGGCTGAGCAGGTCAGCGAGGCCGTGTTCGACCTGATCGTCGCCGGTCGCGTCGTCACCAAGTCCGACGGCACCGAAGATGTCGCGATCATGATGGTCGAGGCTGAGGCCACCGAGGGCAGCTGGAACCTCATCAAGGCCGGCGCCACCAAGCCCGACGAGGCTGTCGTCGCGCAGGGCCTCGAGGCATCGAAGCCCTTCATCGCTCAGCTCGTCAAGGCTCAGGCCGAGCTCGCCGCCAGCGCGTCGAAGGAGCCGGGTGTGTACCCGGTCTTCCCGCCGTACTCCAGCGAGGTCTACGACTTCGTGGCCGAGCGCTCCTACGACGACCTGGTGAACGTCTACCAGATCGCCGACAAGCAGGAGCGTCAGGGCAAGGACGACGAGGTCAAGGACCGCGTCAGGGCGCAGCTCATCGAAGCGGTCGAAGCAGGCAACCTGCCCGCTGGAGCCCCGATCGAGTTCTCCGCAGCGTACAAGTCCGTCACGAAGAAGATCGTCCGCGGCCGCATCCTCACCGAGAGCGTGCGCATGGACGGCCGCGGCCTGGCCGACATCCGTCCGCTCGACGCCGAGGTCCAGGTCATCCCGCGCGTTCACGGCTCCGCGATCTTCCAGCGCGGCGAGACCCAGATCATGGGAATCACCACGCTGAACATGCTCAAGATGGAGCAGCAGATCGACTCGCTGTCGCCGACCACGAGCAAGCGCTACATGCACCACTACAACTTCCCGCCCTACTCGACCGGTGAGACCGGCCGGGTCGGTTCGCCGAAGCGTCGCGAGATCGGGCACGGCTTCCTCGCCGAGCGCGCGCTCGTGCCGGTGCTGCCCAGCCGCGAGGAGTTCCCCTACGCGATCCGTCAGGTCTCCGAGGCGCTGAGCTCCAACGGCTCGACGTCGATGGGTTCCGTCTGCGCGTCGACCCTGTCGCTGCTGAACGCGGGTGTGCCTCTGCGCGCAGCCGTCGCCGGCATCGCGATGGGACTCGTCTCCGATGAGGTCGACGGAGAGACGCGCTACGCGGCCCTCACCGACATCCTCGGCGCAGAGGACGCACTGGGCGACATGGACTTCAAGGTCGCCGGTACCAGCGAGTTCGTCACGGCCATCCAGCTCGACACGAAGCTCGACGGCATCCCGTCGTCGGTGCTCGCCGGCGCGCTGACCCAGGCTCGCGACGCCCGTCTGACCATCCTCAACGTGCTGAACGCCGCGATCGACGCTCCCGACGAGATGGCGCCGACCGCGCCGCGCGTCATCAGCGTGCAGATCCCGGTCGACAAGATCGGTGAGCTGATCGGCCCGAAGGGCAAGACGATCAACGCGATCCAGGACGAGACCGGCGCGCAGATCTCCATCGAGGAGGACGGCACCGTCTACATCGGCGCGACCGACGGCCCCTCGGCCGAGGCTGCCCGTGCTCAGGTCAACGCGATCGCGAACCCGACCAACCCGGAGGTGGGAGAGCAGTTCCTCGGAACCGTCGTGAAGATCGCGACGTTCGGTGCGTTCGTCTCGCTGCTGCCCGGCAAGGACGGCCTGCTGCACGTCACCGAGGTGCGCAAGCTCGCCGGTGGCAAGCGCGTCGAGAACGTCGACGACGTCCTGTCCGTCGGGCAGAAGATCCTCGTGAAGATCACGAAGATCGACGACCGCGGCAAGCTGTCGCTCGAGCCCGTGCTCGACGACGCCCCCGCAGCGGACGCAGCTCCTGCTGACGAGGCTGCTGCCGAGTAATCGCCAGCGCTTCGACACGAGGCCCGGGCTGTCCTCACGGACGGTCCGGGCTTCGTCGTATCCGATGTGATCAAACCGTTATGGGAAGTTCTTGCGCCGTTCCCCGTATTGGTCGGGGAGTTCGCAGATCTCGCCTACTCTCGAAGTACGCACCGGGGGGTGCATTTCAGGCAGTGACGCAGGTCGGTACGCACCGATTGACGCGGGGGTGAGGATATGCGGTTGTTCAGTGTAGGCGCAGGAGCGCCGGCCGATCGCGCGCAGCAGGGCGCCGCAGAGCACCCGTCCGCTCCCATCCCGATCGTCGGACCCGGAATAGGGGAGACCATCCGCGTACCTCTCGGAGAGACCGGACTCGAGACCTTTCCGCTCATGCTCGGTGCGGCGGAGTTCGGCTGGAACGTCGACCTCGAGACGAGCCATGGAATCCTCGATCGCTACGTGGAATTCGGTGGCAACGCCATCCACACCGCCGACGGATTCTCCGGCGGTCGCAGCGAGCACATCATCGGCCAATGGCTGCAGTCCAGAGGGCGACGCGACCGCGCCCTGCTGAGTGTGCGGATCGGTGCTCACGCAGACAATCCGGGTCTCGGTTCGGTGAACCTCGTCCGCGCTGTCGAGGGGTCGCTCACGCGGCTCGGCGTCGAGCGCATCGACGTGCTGTACCTCGACGCGACGCTCGACCGCACGACGAATCTCGAGGACACCCTCGCGACGGTCGAGTGGATGGTCGACGCGGGCAAGATCGGCGCACTCGGCGCATTCGGCTTCGCACCCGAGCGGCTCGTGGAGGCGCGCATCCTCGCCTCGGCCGGGTACCCACGCATCGAGGTCATCGATTCGCCGTACAACCTCGTCCGCCGTCAGCCGTTCGAAGGGGACCTGCGTCTGGTGGCGGGTGCGCAGAGCCTCGCGGTCACGCCGTCGCACGCTCTCGAGCACGGTTTCCTCTCCGGTCGCCACCGCAGCAAGGCGCTGACCTCGCGGGGCGTACGCGGGGAGCAGCTGCGGGGGCATCTCAACAGGCGTGGCACGAAGATCCTGCGGGCTCTCGACCAGGTCGCGACCGAACTCGAGGTTCCCGTGGCCGCCGTGTCCATCGCGTGGCTGCTCGCGCAGCGGACCATCGCGGCGCCCATTGTCAACACCTTCGCGACCGAGCACGTCGACGAGCTGATGCAGGGCGCCGGCGTCACGCTGTCGCGCGCACAGGTCACCGAGCTCACTCGCGCCGGCAACTGAGCGTCGTAACGCCTCTGTCACAGACCTGGCATAGGGTGGAGTGAATCCCGGCGGACGCTGTCGATGAAGCGAGCGAGTTTGTGACGCATTACATATATCTGGTCAGACATGGTGAACATCAGGACGCCGAGCACGGTCTCGCCGACGGACCCCTGTCGCCGCGTGGCCAGCGTCAGGCCGAACTCATCGCAGATCGGCTCTCGGGACTCCCGCTCGACGCCGTCTGGCACTCTCCGCTCCTGCGCGCCAACGAGACGGCCCGTGCGATCGCCGAGCGGCTCCCGTCGGTCGATCCAGAGCCGACCGCACTGCTGTTCGACTGCGTGCCCACGGGGATGACCGACGAGACCCCGGCCGCCTACGAACCGTTCTTCGGCTCGGTGACCGAGGCGGAGCTCGATGCCGGGCGTGCTCAGATGTTCGACGCGGTCAACGAGTTCCTGGTGCGCAAACCGGGTGACGTGCACGAGGTTCTCATCACGCACAACTTCGTGATCTCGTGGTTCGTGCGTGAGGTCCTCGGTGCCCCCGAGTGGCGATGGATGACCTTGAACCAGGCGCACTGCGGCCTCACGGTGATCGCCCAGAAACAGGGCCGGCCCTGGACGCTCCTCACTCACAACGACACCGGGCACCTCCCGGTCGAGCTGCGCACCGGCATCCCCGATGCGATGCCCGTCTGATTCCCCGTTGATTCCCCGAGTTCCGGCCCGCCGCGCCGGGCGGATCGAGGTCGCGAAATAGACTGAACGCATGACCACCCAGGTAGCACTCGTCGGCGGAACCGGGAAGCTCGGATCGATCATCGGTGCGGTGATCGACGAGCTCGAGGGCTTCGAGGTGACGCGCGTGCTGACGTCTCGTAGCGACCTCGCCGAGCTCGACGGTGCGGACCTGGTGATCGACGCGACCACGCCTCAGGTCAGTGTCGACGTCGTGCGCGCGGCGGTCGAGCGCGAGATCAACATTCTCGTCGCCACGTCGGGATGGTCCACCGAGCGGATCGCACTCGTGCGTCCTCTGGTGGAGAACGCCGGAACCGGGGCTGTCTTCATCCCGAACTTCTCGCTGGGATCGGTGCTCGGTTCGGCTCTGGCCGCAGCAGCCGCGCCGTTCTTCGGATCGGCGGAGATCGTCGAGGCACACCATGAGGCGAAGGTGGATTCGCCGAGCGGCACTGCGGTGCGCACGGCCGAGCTCATCGCCGCCGCACGCGCCGAACAGGGCCCCGTCAGCGCACCGCACGCCGACCAGCGAGCGCGCGGACAGCAGGTCGGCAGCGTGCCGATCCACTCGCTCCGGCGTCCCGGCGTCATCGCCAAGCAGGAGGTCGTCCTGTCCGGCCCCGGTGAGTCCCTCACGTTCACGCATGACACGGTCGACCCCGCACTCGCCTACGCCCCGGGCATCCGTCTCGCGGTGCCGTTCGCGGCCCAGGCGATCGGCGTCTTCGTCGGGCTCGAGAGCATGATCGACATCGGCATCCGCTCGTGATGTCGCGGATCGGCGTCGGCCTGATGGCCGCCGCACTGCTGGTCTACCTCGCCGTCGCCATCTGGTTGGCCGTGATGTTCTTCGCTGTCGGCACACCGGTGTCCATCGGCATGGGCATCGCGCTGATCGTTCTCGCCCCGATCGGGGCATGGGCGCTCGTCCGAGAGATGCAGTTCGGGTTCGCTGCCGACCGGCTCGGGCGTGAGCTCGATGCCGAGGGCGGTATGCCCGCGGCGGAGTCCGAGCTGACGCCGAGTGGCCGAATCGCTCGTGCCGACGCCGACCCGCTCATCGCGAGATACGCGGGGGAGGCGGATGCGGAGCCGACGGACTGGCGCGCGCGCTACCGACTCGGCGTCGTCCAGGATGCCGCTGGCCGCCGCAAGGACGCTCGCGCCAGCATCCGCGAGGCGATTCGCATCGCTCGCGGATGACCGACGTCAGGCGAGCGTGGCCTCGAGCGTGATCTCGATGCCGGCGAGCGCCTGCGATACGGGGCAGCCGACCTTCGCCTCGGCAGCGATCGACTGGAACTCCTCAGGGCTGAGCCCGGGAACGACCGCGTTCACGTTGAGGTGGCTTCCGCTGATTCCGACACCGGGCTTGAAGGTGACGGACGCGCTCGTGTTGACGCGCTCCGGCGGAGTGCCGTTCTCGGACAGCGCGTGAGACAGCGCCATGCTGAAACACGACGCGTGGGCTGCGGCGATCAGCTCTTCAGGCGTGGTGGTGGTGTCGCTGCCCTCGCTGCGGGCCTTCCAGTTGATCGGGAAGGTCCCGAGCTTCGACGAGGAGAACGCGACTGTGCCCGAGCCCTCGGTGAGGGATCCGGTCCAGGTGGTGGTGGCTTCGCTGGTGACGGGCATGATTCCTCCGTTGTATCGCGCGCTGCTCGATGCGGGTCGCGTGTGCGGCCAGCCTATCGAGCGTGGGCGTGCGGCGGAACAGCGCTCAGGCGGTCGACGCCGCGCGACCGAGGATGCCTGCTCGCTGCAGCAGCAGATAGATCTGGCATCCGAGGCAGAAGGAGAACGCCGCATTGAGGAAGGCGGCGATGAAAGCGGCGGCGGTCGCGATGGGCAGCGCCCACGGGACCCCGGCGAGGTGCAGCACGAGACCGATCGTGACGACGACGAGACCGACACCCTGGGCGAACCGCGGTGGACGCGGATCCTCGAGCTCGGTCGGAGCGGCCAGTCTCGGACGGATGACCCTGCGGAACACGACGCCCCATGGTGCAGTCGCGGGTGACAGGACGCCCCACAGGAACAGCAGGGCGATCACGATCGTGAGGAGGAACCCCGGGTCCAG
The DNA here is from genome assembly GCF_030209555.1 of Microbacterium sp. LMC-P-041. NCBI lineage: Bacteria > Bacillati > Actinomycetota > Actinomycetes > Micrococcales > Microbacteriaceae > Microbacterium > Microbacterium sp. LMC-P-041. Next base: position 269,651 of record NZ_JARVRV010000001.1, on the reverse strand, counting down.
CGCGCGCTGTGCAAGGGTCGCCGACGTCACGGCCCACGTGGCCGAGCCGATGTCGGCCGAGTCGAGCGGCTGATAGGCGAACCAGCCGAAGGTCCGTGCGGTCGAGATGCCGACCAGCGCCAGATATGTCGCGACGAGCAGCAGCACTGTCGTGACCGTCGCTGCGAATCGCGGGCCGCGGGGATCGATGCCGGCCGGTGTCGTCATGTGCTTTCCGTCCTCGTCATACGGTTGCCAGCGCGTCGTTCAGCGCGTGTCGATGGGGCACGCCATGGAAGCGTGCGCGGACGGCTCCTGATCCGTCGACGATGAAGGTCGTCGGTGTCTGCATGACCTTGTATCGAGCCGACAGATCCGGTCGATGCGTCAGGTCGACCTCCACGTGGTCCAGGCCCTCCGATTCTGCGACGTAGCTGCTGAGCATGCGTCGTACCTGGGGGCAGCGGGTGCACATCTCGGTGCTGAACTGCACGACTGTCGCTCTCGCGCCCAGGCGCGACACGCCCGCGTCGTTCGGATCGAAGCGCAGATGGCCGCCTCCGCGACGCCGTCCGTCGAGAAGTCTCAGCACGACACCGATCGTGCCGGCGAGCACGAGCAGCGCTGCGGCGAGGAGAAGGGCGACGGCGGGTGACATGCGTCGAGAATACGGGTGATCCGGCACCGCCCGGGCCGATATGTCGCATCGTGACGATCCGACTCGACAGCCCCCAGGGCGGGTAGTCTGGCACACATGAGCGCAGCCGTCCCGACGCCGTACGAAGACCTTCTCCGAGACGTGCTGGAGTCCGGCACTCACAAGTCCGATCGAACAGGAACCGGCACCACCAGCGTCTTCGGGCGGCAGATCCGCTTCGATCTCTCCGAGGGCTTCCCGCTCATCACCACGAAGCGGGTGCACTTCAAGTCGATCGCCTACGAGCTCCTCTGGTTCCTCAGGGGCGACTCGAATGTGAAGTGGCTGCAGGAGCATGGCGTCACCATCTGGGACGAATGGGCGGATGCCGACGGCGATCTGGGTCCTGTCTATGGAGTGCAGTGGCGCAGCTGGCCGACGCCGGAGGGTGAGAGCATCGATCAGCTCGCTCAGGTGATCGAGCAGATCCGGCAGACGCCCGACTCCCGGCGACTCATCGTGTCTGCCTGGAACCCGGCCGACATCCCCGACATGGCGCTTGCTCCCTGTCACGCCCTGTTCCAGTTCTACGTGGCGGACGGCAAGCTCTCCTGCCAGCTCTATCAGCGCAGCGCCGACCTGTTCCTCGGCGTCCCGTTCAACATCGCGTCCTACGCCCTGCTGACGCTGATGATCGCCCAGCAGGTGGGACTCGAGCCTGGCGACTTCGTCTGGACCGGGGGTGACTGCCACATCTACGACAATCACCTCGACCAGGTGAACGAACAGCTCACGCGCGAACCGTATCCATACCCGACGCTGAGGTTCGCCCGGAAGCCCGAGTCGATCCTCGACTACGGCTACGAGGACTTCGTCGTCGAGGATTACCAGCACCACGCTCCGATCAGGGCGGCGGTCGCGGTATGACCTGGGTCGGGCTGATCTGGGCAGAGGCGCACGGCGGCGTCATCGGAGCAGAGGGCGGCATGCCCTGGAACGTCCCCGAGGATCTCGCTCACTTCAAGGAAGTCACCCTCGGCGCTCCCGTGATCATGGGTCGCAAGACGTGGGACTCGCTCCCTGAGCGCTTCCGCCCGCTTCCAGGGCGAGAGAACATCGTCATCACCCGCCAGCAGGACTGGTCCGCGGACGGCGCCCGTCGTGCCGCGACCGTCACGGACGCGGTGCGGGGCCATGAGAAGGTATGGATCATCGGCGGCGCCGAGATCTTCCGCCTGGTGATCGCCGACGCCGACCGCCTCGAAGTCACCGAGCTCGACATCGAGGTCTCCGGCGACGCGTATGCGCCGTCCAAAGCCGGGTGGCGGCTCGTGAACGAGGGGGAGTGGCAGACGTCGCGCTCCGGCATCCGGTTCCGCTTCCTGGGATACGAGCGCTGATGCCCACCGCACTGATCACCGGAGCGAGCGCCGGCCTCGGCGCAGAGTTCGCGCGCCAGTTGGCCCGGCGCCGAGCCGATCTGATCCTCGTCGCACGTTCCGCCGGCGATCTCGAGGTCGTGGCGGCCGAGTTGCGCAGCGAGCACGGTGTCGCGGTCGAGGTGCTTCCCGCCGACCTGTCGATCGACGAGGATGTCGAGCGCGTGGCCGACCGTCTCCGTGATGCCTCCGATCCGGTCGACCTTCTCATCAACAATGCAGGCTTCGGCCTCCCGCTGCAGTTCGCCGACAACGACATCGACGACGAGGTGCGCCATCTGCGCGTTCACGTCGAGGCGTCGATGCGGCTCATGCACGCGGCGCTTCAGACGATGCGCGGCCGTGGGGGCCGGATCATCAACGTCGCGTCCGTCGCAGGGTTCATCTCGCGCTCCACGTATTCCGCGTGCAAGAGCTGGTTGATCGGATTCAGCCGCTGGGCGAATGTCGAGTACGCACCCGACGGAGTGACGGTCACCGCCGTCTGCCCGGGTTTCACGCACACGACCTTCCACGAGCGGATGGGACTCGAACCGGGGCACGAGGGCGTTCCCGGCTTCATGTGGCTCGACGCGCGGAATGTGGTCCGCGAGGCGCTCCGTGACGCGGCGCGCGGAAGGGCCGTCTCGATCCCGTCGCTGCGTTACAAGGCGATCGTCGCTGTCGCGTCCCTGCTTCCGAGCGCGCTGACCTCCGGCGTCGCACGTCGCGGCCGCGTCTGATCTGAACGTCGACCGCGTCCCGCTGTGGGCGCGCCGTGCGCGAATGAGGGCGCTAGGAGATCAGCGGAATCTGCCCAGACGGATACCGGCGTATCCGATCGCCGCCACGGTCTCTCCATCGGTGATGCGGCCATCGGAGATCATGCCGAGGACGTCGGAGAACGGTACCCAGGTGACGGCGTCGATGCCCTCCTCCGCCTGCGTGTGAGTGGAGTCGTCGGACGGAGTCAGACCCCGAGCGAGGAACACGTGCTCGGGGGCGTGGGCGATCCCGTTCAGGGCGTTCATCGTTCCGAGTTCCGTCCAGTCCTCGGCGACGAAGCCCGTCTCCTCGAGCAGCTCGCGCTGCGCTGCAGCGAGCGGTTCTTCGCCGTCGCTTCCTCCGGCAGGAATCTCTATCGACACTCCGGTCGTGTAGCGCTCGAGAGTGATGAGGCAGACGCGGTCCTCGTCATCGAGTGCGACGACGAAGACCGCCGGATGCCGCATGGTCACCACGCCGTAGATGCCATCGCCCCCGGGCCCCGTGACCTGGTCCTCCCGAACCTCGATCCACCGGTTCTCGTACACCGTCGACGATTCGCGTGTGACCCATGCCATGGAGTCGAGCCTATGTGGATCCCAATCAAGATGATGGTCGCGATCGTCCGGGGAGATGTCATCCGCCGTCCCTCGTCTGGGTGAGCGGCATTCGAACCGATACGCTGGGGGCATGACGCACTCGGGCAACCCCTTCGGACAGGTTCTCGTCGCGCTCGTCACTCCGATGACGGCCGACGGCGAAGTCGATTGGCCCGCCGTCGAGAAGCACATCGATGACGTCATCACCGCCGGTGCTGACGGAATCGTCGTGACGGGAACGACCGGCGAGACCTCGACCCTGACGGACCCTGAGAAGCTCAAGCTCGTCGAGGTCGGAAAGTCGGTCTCGGCCGGACGCGCCAAGATCATCACCGGCGGTGGATCCAACGAGACCGCGCACGCGATCGAGCTCTACAAGGCGAGCGAGAAGGCCGGCGCAGACGCCATCATGATCGTCACGCCGTACTACAACAAGCCGACCCAGGCCGGGATCCTCACGCATTTCCGCCTGGTGGCCGACGCCACCGACCTGCCGGTGATCCTCTACGACATCCCCGGTCGCACCGGCGTGCCGATCAAGTACGAGACCATCCTGCGCCTCGCCAAGCACCCGAACATCCTCGCCGTGAAGGACGCCAAGGGCGACTTCTCCGAGGTGAGCCGCGTCCTGAACCAGACCGACCTCATGTACTTCTCGGGAGACGACGCGAATGTTCTGCCGCATCTCGCCATCGGCGCGACCGGCCTGATCGGCGTGACCGCCAACGTCGCGGCGGCTCCGTACCGCACCATCATCGACGCCGTCAACCGAGGCGATCTGACGACGGCCACGGCAGAGCACAAGAGGCTCGAGCCGCTCGTGCGCGCGGTCATGACGCACGTCCCGGGAACCGTAGCCGCGAAGTACATCCTGCACGGCCTGGGCCGGATCTCCAGCCCCCGCGTGCGTCTGCCCCTGGTGGGTCCCGAAGAGTGGGAGGCCGCGCTCATCGAGGACGAGCTCGATCTCGTGAGGGACGTTCCGGGAGCAGACTTCTCCAACTTCCGCCCCGACCGCAACGCGGCCGCGGGCGGCGCCCTGCCGAAGGTGCACGGCACGACCCGCTGAGAACGCACGCGCCGAGGCGCGTCACCATGAACGAACGGACGCGTGGAGTGTCCGACTGAGGAGACAGCATGTCCATCCCGCTCGCAGAACCCGCAGCTCTCGACGAGGGGACGCTGCGGGTCACTCCGCTCGGCGGACTCGGTGAGATCGGTCGCAACATGACCATCTTCGAGTTCGACGGCAAGATCCTGATCGTCGACTGCGGAGTGCTCTTCCCGGAGGAGCACCAGCCCGGAGTCGACCTGATCCTGCCGGACTTCGAGCCGATCAAGAGCCGCCTCGACGACATCGTCGGAGTCGTCCTCACCCACGGGCACGAGGACCACATCGGTGCCGTTCCCTACCTGCTGCGCCTGAAGAGCGACATCCCCGTGATCGGATCGGGCCTCACGCTCGCGCTGGTCGAGGCGAAGCTCAAGGAGCACCGCATCAAGGCCTACACCCTCACGGTGAAGGAGGGCCAGCGGGAGCAGGTCGGACCGTTCGACCTCGAGTTCGTCGCGGTCAACCACTCGATCCCGGACGCACTCGCCGTGGCGATCCGCACTCCCGCGGGCCTCGTGCTGGCGACCGGCGACTTCAAGATGGACCAGCTTCCGCTCGACGGACGCATCACCGACCTCCGCGCGTTCGCCCGCCTCGGCGAGGAAGGGGTCGACCTGTTCCTCGTCGACTCGACGAACGCCGACGTGCCCGGGTTCACTCCCACGGAGCGCTCGATCGGCCCCGTGCTCGATCAGGTCATCGGCAAGGCGCCTCGCCGGGTCATCGTCGCGAGCTTCTCGAGTCACGTGCACCGCGTGCAGCAGGTTCTCGACGCCGCGCATGCGCACGGCCGACGGGTCGCGCTGCTCGGACGCAGCATGCTGCGCAACATGACGATCGCCGAGGACCTCGGATACCTGAAGGTGCCGAGCGGTCTTCTCATCGACTACAAGAAGGCCCGCGACCTTCCGGACGACAAGATCGTCTACATGTCCACCGGCTCGCAGGGCGAGCCCATGGCCGTTCTGAGTCGCATGGCCAACCTCGACCATGCGATCGAGCCCGGACCGGGTGACACCGTCATCCTGGCCTCGAGCCTCATCCCCGGCAACGAGAATGCCGTGTACCGCGTGATCGACGGTCTGACCAAGCTCGGCGCGAACGTGGTGCACAAGGCGAACGCCAAGGTGCACGTCTCGGGCCATGCTGCAGCGGGTGAGCTCATCTACTGCTACAACATCCTGCGACCCAAGAACGTGCTGCCGGTGCACGGCGAGTACCGCCATCTGATCGCCAACGCCAAGCTGGCGCAGGACACGGGCATCGAGGCCGAGCGCACGATCATCGCCTCGAACGGCACGGTCATCGACCTGAAGGGCGGCGACGCCCGAGTGGTCGGCCAGCTCGATCTCGGTTTCGTGTACGTCGACGGCTCGACCGTCGGCGCGATCACGGACGCAGACCTCAAGGATCGTCGGATCCTGGCTGAAGAGGGCTTCGTCTCCGTGATCGTCGTGGTCGATGCCGCCACCGGTCGCATCATCTCCGGTCCGGAAATCCACGCGCGTGGCATCGCCGAAGACGATTCCGTCTTCGATGACGTCACCCCGAAGATCATCGCCGCCCTCAAGGAGGCCTCCGGCAACGGCGTGCGCGACACGCATGCGCTCTCGCAGGTCATCCGTCGGACCATCGGGCGCTGGGTCAACCAGAAGCTCCGTCGTCGTCCGATGATCGTCCCGCTGGTCATCGAAGCGTGATCGGAGCCCGGTGGTTCGCGGGTTCCCAGTCGACCGACACTCGGCTGTAACGCGAACGGCCTAGGCTCACTCCATGCCGGACGTCTTCTCGATTCGACCCGCCGACCAGGCGGACGGGAGCTTCCTCGGCGACATGGTCGTCGAGGCGGCGAACTGGCGCTCCGGCGGGGCACGCGCTCGGCATGAGATTCTCAGCGCCGTCGAGCACCGGCGCTACATCGCGGGGTGGATGCGGCCGGCGGATGCCGGTTTCATTGCGCTCGACTCCGATCTGCGACCCATCGGTGCGGCGTGGTATCGGATGCTCGCGCCGGACGACGCAGGCTTCGGTTTCGTCGGAACCGCGGTGCCCGAGCTCATCATCGGAGTGCAGCCGATCTGGCGGGCGCACGGAGTCGGACGGACCCTGCTTCGACGCCTCGTCACCCACGCGCGCGAGCAGGGGCACCCTCGGATCAGCCTCAGCGTCGAACGGGACAACTTCGCGCACGCCCTGTATCGGTCGGAGGGCTTCGTGGTCACCGACGCGGGGGATCTCCGTGACACGATGGTGCATCGCACGTCCTGATCTCCCTTCGCGGGCCCGGGAACCGGCCGGAATGCCGCGTCATTACGGGTGAATGTCGGCCTCTGGCCGTAACGTGAGAGCATGGCCAGGAGTACCACGAAGTCCGCGCGCGCGTCCGAGAGCGCCACGCCTCGCCCGAAGCGGCAGGCTGCGCCGAAGGCCCAGGCTGCGCCGAAGAAGTACATCGACGAGATCGACAAGCCTCCGGTGGCGGTACGAGCGTGGAACGGGCTCGCCCACGGCGTCGGTGGTCTGTTCCGGGCATTCGGCCCGGAGACGCTCGACAAGGATGACCGGCGCGACGGATTCCCCTTCCTGCTGGTGCTTCTGGCGATCGCCGGAGCGGTCAACGAATGGTTCTTCATCGGCAACGAGGTCGCGTCGAACATCAGCGCCTACTCGGTGGGGCTTCTGGTCGGGCGTGTGGCTTTCGTCATGCCCGTGCTGCTGCTGCTGCTGGCAGGGTGGCTGTTCCGCCATCCCTCGTCCGTCCACGACAACGGGCGCATCGGCATCGGCTTCGGACTCTTCGTGCTCACCCTGGCAGGCTTCTGCCACATCGCAGCGGGTCGAGTCGACTCCGCCGGACTGCTCGTTCGTGCGCAGCCCCGGGACGGCATGCCTGCGCTCAGCGAAGCGGGCGGTCTCTTCGGCTGGATGATCGGTGAGCCGCTCTCGTATCTCACTCCGGTGGGTGCCTATATCGTCCTGGCCCTGCTGGCGGGACTCAGCATCCTGATCCTGACCAAGACTCCGCCGAACCGTATCGGGCAGCGCCTGGGCGACCTCTACGCGTGGATGTTCGACGCTGAGCGCACCGAGAAGCCTGCGAAGGAAGCCGCGGCGATCGACGAGTCCGACAAGGTCGACGACCCCGACGTCCTTCCCTGGTGGCGGCGGAACAAGACCGGCCGTGAGGAAGACCCCGACGAGGGGACGCTGGGCTCCGACGACATCACCGCGCTGCTGACGACCTCCGAGCCGACTCCGGCTTACGATCAGGCCGTCGTCGTGGAAGATCCGTATGACGCGGCGACCGAGGTGCTGACGGACGTGCGGTCCGTGACGGAATCCCTGGCAGGGCAGCAGACCACCGCACTGCTAGACGACGAGTCCGACACCGGAGAGATGCCGGAGCTTCCGGGTCTCGACGGCTTCGGCACGGCCGGGCCGGGGGAGCGAGGCCCCCAGGCCCCCGTCGCCCCGTACGTGCTGCCGTCGCCAGGTCTTCTGGTCGAAGGGCCTCCACCGGTCGCGCGCTCCGAGGCGACCGACAAGGTGATCGAGCAGATCACGAGCGTGCTGACACAGTTCAAGGTCGACGCGAAGGTCACTGGTTTCTCGCGTGGCCCCACGGTCACCCAATACGAGGTCGAGGTGGGGCACGGCGTCAAGGTCGAGAAGATCCTCCAGCTGAGCAACAACTTCGCGTATGCGGTCGCATCGAACGATGTGCGGATCCTCTCGCCGATACCCGGAAAGAGCGCGATCGGAATCGAGATCCCGAACGCCGACAAGGAGATGGTCGCGCTCGGCGATGTGCTCAGGTCTCCGGCAGCGCACAAGAGCACCCACCCGATGACGATCGGCGTCGGAAAGGACGTCGGTGGGAACATCGTCATCGCCAACCTCGCGAAGATGCCTCACCTGCTTGTCGCCGGTTCCACCGGCTCCGGAAAGTCGAGCTTCGTCAACTCGATGATCACGAGTCTGCTCATGCGCGCCCGACCCACGGATGTGCGGATGGTCCTGATCGACCCCAAGCGCGTGGAGCTGACGAGCTACGCCGGGGTGCCGCACCTGATCACACCCATCATCACGAACCCCAAGAAGGCGGCGGAAGCGCTGCAGTGGGTCGTGAAGGAGATGGACATGCGGTACGACGACCTCGCGTCGTTCGGGTTCCGTCACATCGACGACTTCAACCGTGCCGTCCGCGCCGGCGAGGTGGAGCTTCCCGTGGGAAGCGAACGCGTGCTCAAGCCCTACCCGTACCTCCTCGTCGTCGTCGACGAATTGGCGGACCTGATGATGGTCGCCCCGCGCGACGTCGAGGACTCGATCGTCCGCATCACCCAGCTCGCACGCGCGTCCGGTATCCACCTCGTGCTAGCGACGCAGCGACCCAGCGTCGATGTCGTGACCGGTCTGATCAAGGCGAATGTCCCCTCGCGCCTCGCGTTCGCCGTCACGAGCGTCACAGACAGTCGCGTGATCCTCGACAGCCCCGGCGCCGACAAGCTGATCGGACAGGGCGATGCGCTGTTCTCGCCCATGGGGTCGTCCAAGCCGTTCCGACTGCAGGGTGCGTGGGTCGATGAGAAGGAGATCGACGCGGTCGTCAAGCACGTGACGCGTCAGGCCCGTCCGGACTACCGCGCCGACGTCCAGGAAGCGCTGGAGCCCACGAAGAAGAAGGAGGTCGACGAGGACATCGGCGACGATCTCGAGCTTCTTCTCGCCGCGGCCGAACTCATCGTGTCGTCGCAGTTCGGGTCGACGTCGATGCTGCAGCGCAAGCTCCGCGTCGGGTTCGCGAAGGCCGGTCGCCTGATGGACCTCCTCGAGTCGCGAGAGATCGTCGGCCCGTCAGAAGGATCGAAGGCGCGCGATGTGCTGGCGACGGCCGAACAGCTGCCCCAGGTCATGGCGAAGCTGCGAGGCGACGACACTCCGCCGAAGCCGCCTGCCCCCTCCTCGGCCGCGACTGCTGCCGGGACGCCGCACGACCCGGTCGAGGCGCAGTTCCAGGGACTCCCTGTGGTCGAGGCTGAAGACGATGGCGACGAAGACGCCTGGGGACTGACGGGACGCGACTGATGGCCATTCCACGGCAGCTTCCCAACGCGATCACGGTCGCGCGCATACCGCTCGCGGTGATCTTCTTCGTCCTCCTGCTGATCGGTGGCACGTTCGGACTCGACGACATCGCTGTCCGCTGGATCGCCGCCGTTCTCTTCATCGTTGCGATCTCGACCGATTGGGTCGATGGCTATCTGGCCCGCCGCTACGAGATCGTCAGCGACTTCGGAAAGCTCTGGGACCCGATCGCCGACAAGCTGCTCACCGGCGCCGGTTTCATCGGTCTCGCGATACTCGGCGAGCTGAACTGGTGGCTGGTGATCATCATCCTCATTCGGGAGTGGGGCATCACGATCCACCGTCTCATGGTGGCGAAGGAGCACGTCGTGGCTGCGGCCTGGATGGGCAAGATCAAGACGGCAGTGCAGGCGGTGGCCTTGTCCTGGGCGCTGCTTCCGTTGCACGTCGTGATCGGGCTGGAGCCGTGGCTGCTCGTGACCGCGATCATGATGGTGCTCGTGCTGATCCTGACCGTGGCGAGCGGAATCGACTACATCGTCGCGCAGGTACGAGGCGCGCGGCAGCCCTCGTGACATCTGCGTCGGCCGTGCTCGCCGCGCTGGTCGAGCGTGGCTGGACGCTCGGTGTCGCGGAGTCGTTGACGGGCGGTGCTCTCGCTGCCGAGTTCGTCTCCGTGCCGGGGGCGTCGGCCGCCCTCCGCGGAGCGATCGTCGCGTACGCCACTCCGGTGAAGCACACGCTGCTGGGCGTGGACGACGCGCTGCTCGACGCGCACGGTCCCGTGCACCCCGACGTCGCTCTTCAGATGGCGGCGGGGGTGCGCGGTGCGTTGAACGTCGACGGGGCCCCTGCCGACGTCGGCGTCTCGACCACGGGTATCGCGGGGCCGGACTCACCTGACGGTCAGCCGGTCGGCACGGTGCATGTGGCCGTGGTGACGCCGGATTTCTCGGTCACCGAGTTGTTTCGATTCGCCGGTGATCGTGCCGAGGTGCGGGCGCAGGCGGTCGACGCGGCGATCGATATGCTCGCTCGGGTTCTGCGGGAATAGGGGATGGGTGCGCTCCGTTATGTCCTATGTGCTCACACCGAAAGCACAGCGTGCGAAGGTAGATTTTGTGAAGGTCGGTAGGACTAGACTGGCGGTCTCTTCGAGGGAGACCTCGAGAAGACGATCTGGGAGGAGGTTCCGATGATTCTTGTACGACAGGAAATCGGCGATGTGCTGAGGGACTTCCGCCTGCAGAAGGGGCGGACGCTCCGGCAGGTTGCAAGCAAGGCTTCTGTGGCGCTGGGCTATCTCAGCGAGGTCGAGCGGGGCCAGAAGGAAGCATCGAGTGAGATTCTCGCCTCGGTGGCTGACGCTCTGGATGTTCCCATCTCGATCATCATGCGAGAGGTCGGCGACCGGATCTCGGTCCTCGAAGGCATTCAGGTCTTCCCTGATGTCGTTCCGGACGACCTCGTGGCTTCTGTCGAGCCCGAGCTGTCGCTCCACTGAACGTCGGACTCTCATAGCCTCTGATGCGACGTAGTGAGTTCCTCCGCGCAGTCGATGCGGAATTCGGCGGTCGCGGGTCATCTCTGATCAGCGACCTCGTTCTGACTCAGCTCGCCGGGCGCACTGCCGACGAAGCGCTGGACGCTGGCGTCGCACCGCGCGAGATCTGGCTGGCGCTGTGCGCCGAGACGGATGTCCCCCTGGAGCGGCGACACGGTGCAGGTCGTCTGGAGCCGCGCAAGCGATGACCCTCTGAGGCGTTCGCGGCGAGGGCCGCGTTCGAGGCGGTTTCGATTTGCGACACGCCGAGACGGCGTGTCGTCGAATATGTGTTCGAAACGGGCGTAGTCTTCTGCACAAGTGGTTCAGAGACGTTTCTCTCCCTGTTTCGCGGTGCTGACGACGCAATGTCGGAGGCTCCTCCTACGGTGAAGAACAAGCCGAAGAGCCATACGCCTTGTCGGAGAGTTCCGCCCAGCCGGGAGGACCGCGACAGCCTACAGGCGGCACCACGCGAGCATAAGGAGCACGGCATGCCATCACCCGCTGACCGCGAGAAGTCCCTCGAGACCGCCCTCGCCCAGATCGATCGTCAGTTCGGAAAGGGCTCGGTCATGAGACTGGGCAGCGACGAGCGTGCGCCTGTCGCCGTCATTCCGACCGGTTCCATCGCTCTCGATGTCGCCCTCGGCGTCGGAGGACTGCCGCGTGGGCGAATCGTCGAGATCTACGGTCCTGAGTCGTCGGGTAAGACGACGCTCACCCTCCACGCGATCGCCAACGCTCAGCGCGCCGGCGGAATCGCTGCCTTCATCGACGCCGAGCACGCGCTCGACCCTGACTACGCCGCGAAGCTCGGTGTCGACATCGACGCCCTTCTCGTCTCGCAACCCGACACGGGTGAGCAGGCGCTCGAGATCGCGGACATGCTCGTCCGCTCCGGGGCCATCGACCTGATCGTCATCGACTCTGTGGCCGCGCTCGTGCCTCGAGCCGAGATCGAGGGCGAGATGGGTGACTCCCACGTGGGTCTGCAGGCTCGTCTGATGTCTCAGGCGCTGCGAAAGCTCACCGGTGGGCTCAACCAGACGAACACCACGATGATCTTCATCAACCAGCTGCGCGAGAAGATCGGTGTCTTCTTCGGCTCGCCGGAGACCACCGCGGGTGGAAAGGCGCTGAAGTTCTACGCGTCCGTCCGAATGGACATCCGCCGAATCGAGACGCTGAAGGACGGCACCGACGCAGTCGGAAACCGTACGAGGGTCAAGGTCGTGAAGAACAAGATGGCTCCGCCGTTCAAGCAGGCTGAGTTCGACATCCTCTACGGCGTCGGCATCTCCCGTGAGGGCAGCCTGATCGACTTCGGTGTGGAGCACGGCATCGTCAAGAAGTCCGGGTCCTGGTACACCTATGACGGTGACCAGCTGGGACAGGGCAAGGAGAACGCGCGAACGTTCCTGCTCAAGAACCCCGACATCGCGCTGGCGATCGAGACCCAGATCAAGCAGAAGCTCGGCATCGGAGGAGCCACCGAGGCACCTGCTGACGAGCTCGCCGAGCGCCGCCCGGCATGATCGTGATGGTTCGCGGTTGTGGCGCAACCGGAGCGAACCATGAGTGATGGCGGGGGCGAGCCTCAGGAGCTCGCCCCCATCATCCCTCTGTTCGGCCGTGATTCCGCGCGGATGAAGCCGGTCGATCGAAGCTCTGTCGGGTCCGATGCAGTCACCCCCCGCGCCGTGGAAGACGCAGGCCACGAGGAATCGACGGCGGCAGGAGTCGCATCCACCGGCGACTCGGCTCCAGCTCCACTCGTCGACTCTCGTGGGCCCAGCGAACGGCATCCAGCTCGTGGCGCTGCGGCTCGGTCTGCTCCCCGATTGCGTGCACTGCAGCCGCACGAAGACTCAGCAGATGAGAGCGGAGCCGATCCGTCGAAGCTGCGTGTCGACGCCGAGGAGCTTCTCGTGCGCAAGCTGAGGGCTCGATCGCTCTCGTTGTCCGAGGCGCGGATGGTGCTCAAGGGCTACGAGGAGAACGGCGTCCGGCTCGACTCCGGATCGATCGACGACGTGATCGACGACTTCTGTCGCCGCGGCTACCTCGATGACGCGGTTCTCGCCGATCAGCTCGTGATGTCGGGAATCGAGCGAAAAGGACAGGGACGGGTCGCTCTGTCGCGAGCGCTCTCGCAGCGGGGGATTCCCCGCGATGTGATCGACGCGGCACTGGGTGACGTTCCCGACGACGACGCGGAGCGTGCACTCGAGTACGCTCGCTCGAAAGCACGATCGATGTCCCGCCTCGACCCGGATACTGCTCTGAGACGCCTCGTCGGTCAGCTATCACGTCGCGGGTACAACGGTTCCATCGCGATGACGGCTGCGAAGACGGCCCTCGCCGAGGGTTCTTCCGGCTCTTCCTCGTCGCGGGTCCGATTCGTCGATTCGGACTGAGGCGGCGGGGGGCGCGCACCTGCCCGGTAGCCGGCCCGGTCAGCGGCAGCGAGGGGGAACCGCTCGTACAATGGGGAGATCATGACTATCCCGCGCAGTGAACCGACGATCATCGCGTCGTCGTCAGCCGCAATCGACCGTGACGGGCGCCAGCGTTCGTACGAGGTCCGCACCTTCGGCTGCCAGATGAACGTCCACGATTCCGAACGTCTCTCGGGCTCGCTCGAAAGTGCGGGATACGTCCGAGCCACGGACGGCGCCGAGGCCGATGTCGTGATCATCAACACGTGCGCAGTTCGCGACAATGCCGCGGGCAAGCTCTACGGGACCCTCGGTCAGCTCGCTTCGGTGAAGCGCCGCAAGGACGGCATGCAGATCGCCGTCGGGGGCTGTCTCGCCCAGATGGACAAGCAAGCCGTTCTCGACAAGGCACCATGGGTCGACGTGGTCTTCGGCACGCACAACATGGGGTCGCTTCCCGGCCTTCTCGAGAGAGCGCGACACAACGGTGACGCCGAGCTGGAGATCCTCGAGTCGCTCGAGGTGTTTCCCTCGACGCTCCCGACCAAGCGCGACTCTGCGCACAGCGGGTGGGTGTCCATCTCGGTCGGATGCAACAACACGTGCACCTTCTGCATCGTTCCGAGCCTTCGCGGCAAGGAGAAGGACCGCCGTCCGGGTGACATCCTGAACGAGATCCGCCTCCTCGTGGAGGACGGTGCCATCGAGGTCACCCTGCTCGGACAGAACGTCAACTCCTACGGCGTGGAGTTCGGCGATCGCCAGGCATTCGGCAAGCTCCTGCGCGCGGCGGGCGAGATCGACGGACTTGAGCGCATTCGCTTCACGAGTCCTCACCCGGCTGCGTTCACCGACGACGTGATCGACGCGATGGCTGAGACTCCCACTGTGATGCCGCAGCTTCACATGCCGCTGCAGTCCGGCAGCGATCGCATCCTCAAGTCCATGCGTCGTTCTTATCGCAGTGAGAGGTTCCTCGGAATCCTCGACCGCGTCCGTGATCGCATTCCGCATGCCGCGATCACCACCGACATCATCGTCGGGTTCCCCGGTGAGACCGAGGCGGACTTCGAGGACACGATGCGGGTGGTCGAACAGGCCCGCTTCTCGAGCGCCTTCACCTTCCAGTACTCGATCCGCGAGGGCACACCGGCGGCGACCATGGAAGACCAGGTTCCGAAGGCCGTCGTGCAGGAACGCTACAACCGGCTCATCGCGCTGCAGGAGCGCATCTCGCTCGAAGAGAACCAGAAGCAGATCGGCCGCGAGGTCGAGGTCCTCGTCTCGACGGGCGAGGGCAAGAAGGACGCCGAGACGCATAGGCTGACCGGCCGGGGAGAGGACAACCGCCTCGTGCACTTCGAGGTGACCCCGGGGTCGGCTGTTCCCCGGCCCGGTGACGTCGTCTCGGTGACCATCACCCATGCGGCTCCGTTCCACCTGCTCGCCGATGACCCGACGGGCTCCCCGCTCAAGATCCGTCGCACGCGCGGCGGGGACGCGTGGGATCGCGCCCAGGCGGAATCGTGCGCCGTGCCGGCGCCTGCGGCGCCCGACGGCACGCGGGCGGTGTCTCTCGGCCTGCCGACGCTGCGCGTCGGCAGGTGACCGCTGCTCGCGACGAAGCCGGTATCCAAGGGATGACGGGTACGGAGCCGGGCGGCACGCACGATGCGCCGCGGCTCTGGGCGGTCGTCGGCGCGACCGGGACGGGCAAGAGCGATCTCGCGCTCGATCTCGCCGCGGCGCTGCGCCGGCGGGGCAACGCGGCCGAGATCGTGAACGCCGATGCGATGCAGCTCTACCGCGGAATGGACATCGGCACGGCGAAGCTCGCCGCCGCTGACCGACGCGGCATTCCGCACCACCTCTTCGACGTGCGCGAGGTCGACGAGGAAGCGGCGGTCGCCTGGTATCAGCCTCTTGCGCGCTCCGTGATCATCGATATCCAGCGCCGTGGTGCTGACGCCATCCTCGTCGGCGGCTCCGGGCTCTACGTCTCCAGCGTCGTCTTCGACTTCGCCTTCCCGCCGCGCGACCCGGTCATCCGCGCTCGGCTCGAACGCGAGCTCGAGGACGAGGGTGCGGGGGCGATGCTCGACCGGCTGAGAGCGCTCGACCCGGCCACGGCGGCGCGCGTCGACCCCCACAACGGGAGACGGGTGATCCGCGCCCTCGAGGTGCTCGAGCAGGGCAGCGCCACACACGGTGCCGCTCTGCCGGAACAGCCGTCGCTCTGGCAGGCGGACACCCGACTGATCGGTCTCCATGTCGAGCGCAGCGTCCTCGTCGAACGGCTCGACGCACGGGTCGAACAGATGTGGCGTGCAGGCCTCGTCGACGAGGTGGCGGGGCTCCGGCGGCAAGGGCTCGAGGATGGCGTCACTGCGCAGCGTGCCATCGGCTACTCCCAGGCTCTGGGGCAGATCGACGGGCGGCTCAGTCAAGACGAGGCGATCGCCGAGACGCAGGCCCTCACGCGTCGGTATGCCCGACGTCAGGTGTCCTGGTTCAAGCGGTATCCGGGTCTCACCTGGCACGAACCCCCGGTCGACGCGACGGCACTCGTCGAGTCCTGAGTCGACATCTCCCTCACCGCCATCGCGCGATGTCGGTGACCGATGAGAAGGTGGATGCATGGCCACCCACTTCTACACGGCGAGCAGCCTCGACGGTTTCATCGCGACTGACCAGCACTCCCTCGATTGGCTCCTCAAGCAGGACATCGACGCCGAAGGACCGATGTCCTATGGGGCGTTCGAGAAGACGATCGGGGCGCTGGCCATGGGGGCATCGACCTACAACTGGGTCATGCAGCACGAAGAAGGGCGCTGGGGCTACGAGCAGCCGACCTGGGTGTTCACGCACAGGGAGCTCGAGATTCCCGTCGGCGCCGACGTCCGCAAGGCGCAGGGCGATGTGACCGCCGTTCACTCCGAGATGGTCACTGCCGCCGGCGGCAAGGATCTGTGGGTCGTCGGCGGCGGAGACCTGGCCGGGCAGTTCGCGGATGCGGGTCTTCTCGATGAGGTGTGGGTGCAGTACGCGCCGGTCACTCTCGGATCCGGGGCGCCCCTGTTGCCGCGGATGCTGGACCTCGAGCTCCTCGAGGTGGCTCGCAACCGCAACTTCATGTGCGGGCGTTACCGCGTGCGCCGTGGCTGAGGCGTCAGCCCCTCGGCGCGCAGTCGAGAGCTGGCCGGTCCGGGCGTTCGACCGGGCGCACACCGAGGCGGTTGTCGCGCTCTGGGATGAGGCCGGGCTCACGCGCCCGTGGAACGATCCGCGGCTCGACATCGAGCGCAAGCTCACGGTGCAGCCGGAGCTGTTTCTGGTCGTCGAGAGCACCGAGCCCGAATCGAGCTCAGCGTCGATCCTCGGGACGGTCATGGCCGGCTACGACGGCCACCGCGGCTGGCTGTACTACCTGGCGACCGCCAAGTCGCACCGCCAGCGGGGGATCGCGCGAGCACTCGTGCACGAGGCCGAACGGCTTCTCGTCGCCATGGGCTGCCCGAAGGTGCAGCTCATGGTCAGGGAGGGGAACGAAGGCGTCCTCGGTTTCTACGACGACCTGGGCTACGAACGATTCTCCGTGTCGAACACGGGCAGACGCCTGATCGTCGACGCCTAGCCGAGATCTCTAGACTGGACGAATGGTCGCATTCACCAAAGGGCACGGTACGGGCAACGATTTCGTGATCATCGCCGACCCCGACGGCTCACTGGAACTCAGCTCGGAACAGGTCGCAGTGCTCTGTGACCGGCACCGCGGCATCGGAGCCGACGGCATCCTTCGTGTCGTGCGCTCTGCAGCGATCGTGGACGGGCGGGCGTCACTCGCTGAGGAGCCGGCGGCTGAATGGTTCATGGACTACCGCAACGCCGACGGATCGATCGCCGAGATGTGCGGCAACGGCATCCGCGTCTTCGCGCACTATCTCGTGCGCTCCGGGCTCGCCACGATCCAGCCCGGCTCGACGCTCCCGATCGGAACCCGAGCGGGCGTGCGCGACGTGACCCGCAGTGAGACGGGATATCAGGTGGATCTCGGCCTGTGGAAGCTCTCCGGCGACGACCCTCTTGTCACGGCGGACGGGCTCCCTGTCACGCGCCCGGGGCTGGGCATCGACGTCGGGAATCCTCATGTGGTGGTCGCCCTCGCATCCGAGGCGGAACTCGCCTCACTCGAACTCCACCGTGCTCCGGTGCTCGAACCCACCCCGCCCGCGGGTGCGAACGTCGAATTCGTCGTCCCGGGTGAGCCGCTTGTGCGGGACGGGATCGGGCACGTCTCGATGCGCGTCTCCGAGCGCGGTGTGGGGGAGACCCTCAGCTGTGGCACGGGTGTGGCGGCCACAGCTCTGGCGGTGCGCTACTGGGCAGGTGCGAAGGCGCCCGACAACTGGCGGGTCGAGGTGCCGGGTGGCACGCTCGGCGTGCGCATGTTCCCCGCGGAGGACGGCGAGCGCGTCGCGCTGTCCGGCCCCGCGCAGCTCGTGTTCAGCGGCGAGGTCGACCTGATCTGATGGGCGCGACCGGTCCGATCGATCTGGTCATCTTCGACTGCGACGGAGTCCTCGTCGACAGCGAGCGGCTCTCGATCGAGGTGGACCGGCGGGTACTCGCCGATCTCGGGTGGGAACTGTCCTCGGACGAGATCGTGCACCGGTTCGTCGGACGTTCTGCCGCCTACTTCCGCTCGGAGATCGAGTCGTTCCTCGGGAGCCCGCTTCGCGATGACTGGGAGGCGACCTATCAGCCGTGGTACGTCGCTGCCTTCGCTGAGCTGATCGCGGTGGACGGCGTCGAGCACGCACTCGACGAGATCGTGACGGCCACGTGCGTGGCTTCGAGCGGTACCCATGCGAAGATCCGGAGAACGCTCGGGATGACCGGTCTCCTTCCGCGATTCGAGGGAAGGATCTTCAGCGTGGAAGACGTGGTCGTCGGTAAGCCCGCCCCGGATCTCTTTCTGCACGCCGCACATCGGCTCGGGGTGCACCCCGAACACTGCGCGGTGGTCGAGGACAGCCGGTTCGGCGTCCGCGCCGCTCGAGCCGCCGGGATGCGGGTATACGGCTACGCCGGCGGGCTCACCCCAGCCGAGTGGCTCGAACAGGAAGGAGCCGTCGTGTTCGCCGACATGCGCGACCTTCCCGACCTTCTCGGTCGCTGATGTCGCTGCGGCGAGACGTCAGACGAGAGCGATCGGCTCGGTGGGTGGGGTGCCGTGCTTGCGCACCTTGAGGATGCGATAGCCCTTGGAGGTCGCGGTGCGGTGCACGCTGAAACCAGGATGGAACGTCGAGCCGATCCACCGTTGCAGCGAATCCGCGCCGAGGTTGCGCTGCACGACGAGCCACGCGTCGCTGCGCTCGTCGAGGCGGGGGATCCACTTCTCGAGCAGGCCGTGAAGCTCGTTCTTGCCGACGCGGATCGGAGGATTCGAGCGGATCGAGCGGAAAGTCACGTCAGCGGGAACATCCTCGGGCAGTGAGGCGTTGACATTCTTGAGACCATGAGCCGCGGCGTTGCGACGCACGAGATCCAGAGCCCGCTCGTTCACATCGACCGCCCACACGGTCGCATGGGGCGCGGCCAATGCCATCGACAGCGTGACCGGTCCCCACCCGCTTCCGAGGTCGAGAAGATGGCCTCCCGGCGGAACCGGAGGCGTGTTTGCGAGAAGGACGGCAGTACCGGCATCCAGCCGATCCGGGCTGAAGACGCCGCCAGCAGTGGTGACGTCCAGCTCTCGGCCTGCGAGCGTCACACGGATCGATCGCAGGTTCTCGGGGCTTGCCGGGGCCGCGGTGAAGTAATGGTCGGACCCCATACCGTGAGCGTAGCGGACAGCGCGGGCTAAGGTTAAGGCTCGCAACAAAACCCAGAGATAAGGGACGGATGACGGAGACCAGCACACACTCCACAGGTGACGAAGCAGTCGATCGCGTTCTCGCGAATGCGGAGAAGCGGACGGAGGCACGAGTCTTCGGCACCGCTCAGGCGCTGCAGGACCAGTCCACCGCGTCACACGCGTTCTCGGACGGCGACCAGTGGGACCTCGAGGATCGTCATGCGCTGCGGCGCGTCGGCGGTCTCTCCACAGAACTCGAAGACGTCACGGAGGTCGAGTACCGCCAGCTCCGGCTCGAGAACGTGGTGCTGGTCGGCGTGTATCCGCAAGGCGCTCAGGAAGACGCGGAGAACTCGCTCCGCGAACTCGCAGCCCTCGCGGAGACCGCAGGAGCCGTTGTCCTCGATGGCGTTCTGCAGAGGCGGCCGCACCCGGACGCCGCGACCTACATCGGGCGCGGCAAGGCGCAGGAGCTGAAGGACATCGTGGCGGCCACGGGCGCGGACACCGTGATCGCCGACACGGAACTCGCCCCCAGCCAGCGACGAGCTCTCGAGGACGTGGTCAAGGTCAAGGTCATCGACCGCACCACCGTCATCCTCGATATCTTCAGCCAGCACGCCAAGAGCCGTGAGGGCAAAGCCCAGGTCGAACTCGCGCAGCTCGAGTACCTCCTGCCGCGCCTGCGCGGCTGGGGTGACTCGATGAGCCGTCAGGCGGGTGGCCAGGTCGGTGCCGGTGGTGCCGGAATGGGCTCCCGTGGCCCCGGTGAGACGAAGATCGAGCTCGACCGTCGCCGCATCCGCACCAAGATGGCGCTCCTTCGTCGGCAGATCCGTGACTTCGGCCCGGCGCGAGAGGCCAAGCGTGCCGAGCGCAAGCGCAACACGATTCCTTCCGTGGCCATCGCCGGATACACCAACGCCGGCAAGTCGAGCCTTCTCAACGCTCTCACGAGCGCAGGGGTGCTCGTAGAGAACGCACTGTTCGCGACGCTGGATGCGACGGTCCGCCGCTCGGAGACGTCGGACGGGCGTGTGTACACGCTGACGGACACCGTCGGCTTCGTCCGCAACCTTCCGCACCAGCTCGTCGAGGCTTTCCGATCCACGTTGGAAGAGGTCGGCGACGCCGACGTCGTGCTGCACGTCGTTGACGGATCTCACCCCGATCCCGCCGGTCAACTGCAGACCGTGCGGGACGTCATGGGCGACGTCGGTGTGCGTGATATGCCCGAGCTCGTGGTGTTCAACAAGGCCGATCTGATCGACGACGACGAGCGTCTCGTGCTGCGAGGCCTCGAGCCCACGGCGCATTTCGTCTCATCCCGGTCGGGCGAGGGCATCGAAGAGCTTCGAGCGGCGATCGAAGAGGCGCTTCCGAAGCCGGCCGTGGAGGTGCACGCGGTCGTTCCCTATGACAGGGGTGATCTGGTCGCGGCGATCCACGAGACCGGGATGCTGCTGGCGGTGGACCACAGCGAGCAAGGCACAGTCGTGCACGCGCGTGTGTCCGAGCGACTCGCCGCCGATCTGGCGCCGTTCGCGATCGACGCCTGACCGCTTTGCGGTGCGGGGCGCGGTTCAGCGCGCGACGAATCGCGCCTCGACCGTTGCGGAGATGACGATCTCGTCGGGTTCGTAGTCCATTGACGGCCCGCCCACGTCCTGGGACTCCTGCATCATCGCCCCGCGCATCTTGGGCATGCCCGCGAGCGGCTGAACGGGTGCGGGGGCGATCAGACCGACATCGGCGATCTCGACGGGAACGACGGAACCGAGTCCGAGCGCTGTGGCGTATGCCTGCGCGCGCGTCACGGCCGCTCCGACGGCCTGCGCCGCGACCTCCCGTTCGACCCGGGACCTCGTCTCGGCGGTGAGGTGCCAGTCGACCCAGCCGACCTCGACACCGTCCCATGCCGAGACCTCGGACACCCAGAGCGAGAGCGCCGAGGCTTCGGCGAACGTCGCAGTCAGATCCACGCCGGCGTAGTGAACGGGCGCGAGCTGCGTGCCCTCCGAGTTCCACGGGCGCTCGGCGCGCACGGACAACCGCTTGCTGGACCAGTCGACGACGATGCCCGTGTCCAGCCGCGCGGTGATGCTCTCGCGCACCGGCTCGGTGAGATGCATCACGCTATCGACCACTCCTGCGCGGTCGGCGCCGTCTGCGCGGACACTGACGTGGATGGTGGCGCGCTCGGGCGCAACTCGCGCCTCGTGCTCGCCGCGGACGGTGACGGTGACTTCGCTCATGTCGTGACTCTACGCCAGGGCATGGAATGGCGAAGGCCTCGCGAACGTTGTAGTCTGTGAGGCTCGGGGACTCCGGTTCCCGGGATGATAAGTACACAGAGTGACAGCGGCTCCTTCGAGAGAAGGACCACGGGGCTGATCGGTTTCGACAGCGCCTGTGAATCCACGAGAAGCGGGCCGAGGATGCAGAGTTATCTCGTAAACGCTCTCTGCAAAAAAATAGTTGCCGAAACCAAGCGCAACGACTTCGCCCTCGCTGCATAAGCGAGCCCGATAGTCCGTCAGGCCGTATGTGATTCCGATACGGATCCTGGCGTCATTTAGGAATCTTGCTGCGTGATGGCGTCTGGACGTCACGTGGGACTCTTCCCAGGCTGGGCTCGTCGACTTAGGTGTCTGTGACAAAGGTCGGAGCCGAGCAGAACGTCTTCACAGACTGCGCCCGGAGAAGGCGTGGAGACTCAGCGTTGGACGGGGGTTCGATTCCCCCCAGCTCCACCACGTCGCTGTCACAAGCAAGAAGGCCCGCCTCCCTGGTGAAGATCACGAAGGGAGGCGGGTCTTTTGTGTGCGTGATCGGGAATCGACGCGGCTCAGGCTCGGCCTACGGCGCGCCAGGCAGGGTCTCGCAGGGGATGCCGTCGTTGTCGAAGTCGAGCTTTGCGACGTCGCCGTAGTAGGGGTAGAACCGGTCGAACCATTCCTTCGCTGCAGCATAGTTCGCGAAGTCCGTGCAATTCCACGTGTCCCCGGGGTTCCCCGGTTGCTGAGGCGGTTGAGGTTGCTGAGGCGGCTGAGGGACGGGGATGCCTGAGGACGGTACTCGGAAGTTGTCGCCTTCGTAGATCCACACCCGCCACCACTTGGCGAGGACTGCATCTCGTTCGGCCGCGTCCGCGGTGTAGAAGTGATGAGCCGCGGAGTTCGACCAGAACCGCGCGACGGGAACGGTGCCGGCCTGCGTGGAGTCGGCCGGGTAGACGTAGTACGCGATCCCTTCGTCTTTCCAGATGTTCGGCCACTTGGCGATGACAGCCGCGCGCTCGGCGGGGTCTGCGGTGTAGAAATGCCCCGAGTACGTGCTGCTCCAGAACCTGTAGAGCGGGATGGTTCCGGCGACCTGAGTCGTGAACGCGGTGTACCGCTGCCCCTCGTAGGTCCAGACGTTCGGCCAACGGGCGATGATCTGATCGCGCTCCGTCGGGTCAGTGGTGAAGAAGTGCCCCTGGTAGACGGGGCTCCAGAACCGGTACACGCCGACGGGGTCTGGCATCGGCGGCGCGGAGGGCCGTCCGACGGCGGGCGTCGCCGGCATCCAGGCGTCCCACTGGGGGCCGCATTCTCGGAGGAGCGTCTGGATGGCGCTCTTCTCGACGGGGTCGACGGACAGGTTCCACCGCCACTTCACCGCGACCCACTCGGACACATAGTTGCACCGCATCGGCCGGTATGGAGGCAACCAGGATGCAGGATCCTTGTCGGCCTTCGCGGTGTTCACGGCGGCGGTGACCATGGTCAGGGTGCGCTGGTCGTCGAGGTCGTTGGAGTAGCTCTGTCGTTGCGCGTCGGTCCAGGCCCACGCGCCGGACGCCCACGCTTCCTTGAGCGCGACAAGGTGATCCATCTCGATCGCGGCGGGGTCGATGTGCGTGACGTTGTCGTAGTAGGAGAACCACTGACCTCCAGTGACGGTGCACGCGCCGGTGACGGTCGTCGGAATGTCGGACTCCTCGAGCAGCACCTCCTGACGGGTGCGGCATCCGTCCCCGTCGAGATCCGCGCCTTCGAAGAAGAGGTCGCGGTCGTACTTCACGGTGGACGGAGCCTCGACACGCAGCTGATCGAGGAGCGTGCCGACGGGTACCCAATCCGCCGCTGGCGGAGGCGCTGCCACCGCCGCTGACGGAGTGAGCGAGCCTGCGACGACCGCGGTCGCGACGAGGATGGCACTCAGGAACCGATTGCGCATGCCACTCCCTGTGAAATCGGCTCCGCCGTGGAGCCTCGCGCTCAGGATACACACAGAATACCGGTACGCTGTCGAGGTCGTTCGACGGCGCGTGCGTCCGCTGACACGTCCTCCCGCGTCGGTGGTCAGCCGGTGGTGAGCCGGTCGAGAGCGTCCTCTGCGGTGCGGAGATGCTCTTCCGACTCCCGCACTCGCTGCGCGAGCGATTCCTGTTCGGCCTCCGCCTCCTCGGCGTCTTCTCGCGCGCGCTTCGCTTCATGTCGGACCTTCGCCAGGTCAGCTTCGAGTTCACGCTCACGACGTGTGAGGGCTTCGATCCTCACCGCAGCATCGCGGAGTGCTCGGTCGGCCGTCGCCGCTTCGCGTGCCGCAGTGTCTTGAGCCTTCTGGGCTTCTCTGACGGCCCGTTCCGCGTCCCGTCGCTCTCTGCGTGACCGCACCTCGTCGACGGGTGTGGGCGAGATCGCGGGCGGTGCGGGTGCGCCTCCACCCACGAGGGTGTCGGCGATGTCGGCGAACGTGCCGGCCGGTTCCAGCTCGCGCACGAGCCTCGCCGAGGCGACGGCGGCGGCCGCAGTGGGATCGAAGAAGGCCGCGCTGATGGTCTGCTGAACCGCCTCTCTCGTCGAAGCCGTGACGCGCTGTCCGCGCGCTTCAGCGAGCGCAGCGGCATCTGCCGCGAGTCGGCTCGTGAGGGCGCGGCGGTCGCGACCGAGCTGCGCGAGCGCGCGAGCATCCAGGTCCGCCTGAGCTTCGCGGAGCTCTTCGGCGAGTTGAAGCGCTTCTCCGAGTTGCGCGGCGCGCTCGTGTGCGAAGACGTTGACCACCCAGGCGGCGACCGACGGCTTCTTCAGATCGCGAATCTGCGCGGCGAGGCCCGCGTCGTCGGCTTCGGCGGCGCGCGCGTTGCGTGCGCTCACGAACTCTGCAGGTGACCCCGTGTACAGCTCCACTGCGATGTCAGCGAGCGGGGAGTCCATGCGTGCGACGATACACCGCGCAGGATGAGCTCCTCCCTGCCACGTCAGATGCGCGTTCCGAGCCACCTGTGCCAGTATTCTGGTTCGCATGGCAACGCTGTTCTATGGCGCGTCGGACGTTCCGATCCACATCGAGGATCGAGCACTCGCGCATCTGAAGATCGTCATCGCGACCAAGCTCCGCCGTCAGGAGAGCTTCACCCTGTCATGGCGTCATCCCGAGGGAGAGCCCGGCGGACGATCCACCATCTGGATCCATCCGTCCATCCCGCTGCGCTTCACCTTCGACGAGCCGGAGCAGCCTCAGTTGAACCCGCGGTGGATCGACGATCTGATGCAGTCGGTGAACTCGACAGGCGGCATCCTCCTCGTCGACGAGGTGATCGATTCTCCGGTCGAGTGAGCGTCAGCCGGCCCACTCGATCAGGATGAGGCCCTGGCGCGTGTCCGCGAACTTCACCCAGCCGTCGCCGAACAGATACGTCATGCCGTAGCCGTCTTCGTCGGTGCCCATCGCGAACTGCGGGTTCTCGGTGATGTAGATGCCGTCGGGGCCGTCCTCGCGGGTCCAGCCTTCTCCGAGGAGGGAGGTCTGTGCAGCAGTGGCGTCTTCAGCGCTGATCGTCGACCACCCGTAGAGCTGACCGTGATCTGAGGCGACGCTGTAGTCGGCCCAGAAGCAGAGGAGCCCGTCGGCGAGCGTCACGCCACCCACCACGAACTCCTTCTCCTCGAAGGTCCAGCCCTGATCGGTGAGTGCCTGCACGGTTCCGGCCGAGACGATCGTGTCGCAGGCTGGCTCCACCGCCGCGGAGGGTGTGGGAGTGGCTGCCGGCTCCGCAGTCGCCGTGGGGGAGGGCTTCGGCGAGTCGGGCGTGGGCGACGGCGCTCCCTCGGGCGTCGCTGCGCAGGAGACGAGCGCGACGGTGAGCAGGAGCGCACCGAGTGCGGCGGAGGTGAAGCGGTTCATCGCGCGTGCCTTCATCGGGGGTCAGTCGTGCAGAAGTGCGAGGAACGCGTCGTGGAGGATGCCGTTGGTGGCGAGCGCCGAGAGGTCGGAGATCGTCTCTGCGCCGTCGAAACCGGTCATCCGACCGCCCGCCTCGCGCACGATCGGGACTGCGGCCGCGACGTCGTACTCCTTGACGCCGAATTCCGCGACCATGTCGATCCGCCCCTCGGCCAGGAGCATGTAGGCGTAGATGTCTCCGTAGGCACGGTCGCGCCATACCCGGTCGGCCAGCTTCAGCAGTTGGTCGAGGTGACCGGACTCGGCCCACTGGGTGATGCTCTGGAAGCTCACGCTCGCGTCATCGAGAGACGACACGGAGGATGCCGAGACCCGGCGCGGTTCGGCATCCGTCGCCGTCCATGCCCCTGACCCTGACGCCGCCCACCAGCGGCGTCCGATCGCGGGCATGCTGACCACTCCGACCTGCGGTACGCCGTCGACCGCGAGGGCGATCATCGTGCCCCACAGCGGCACTCCGCGGAGGAAGTTCGCGGTGCCGTCGACGGGATCGATGATCCACTGCCGATGGGTGCTGCCCTCAGCGCCGAACTCCTCGCCGAAGATGCCGTCATCGGGCCGTTCGGTCGACAGGATGGCGCGGATCGCCCGCTCGGTGGCGAGGTCCGCATCGGTGACATGAGAATTGTCCGCTTTGGTCGAGATCTCCAGGTCGGAGCTGTCGAACCGGGGGAGCGACTGCGCATCTGCGGCGTCGGCGAGTCGAAGGGCGAGTGCGAGGTCGCGAGAGAAGTCGTCGACGCGGGGGGAGGCGGTCACATCTCCAGGATAACCGCCCCGCCCGGGGGCCCGAGGGCTCGTGACACGGGGCGACACGCGCGGCGTACACGTGGGACCCGACTCGATTTCGCACCGCGGCGATCGGCTGGTAATGTAATTCCTCGGCCGGGGAATACCGCGCCACGCACCTCTAGCTCAATCGGCAGAGCAACTGACTCTTAATCAGTGGGTTCTCGGTTCAAGTCCGAGGGGGTGCACGGATCAGCCTCGATGACTCTCGCCAGTCATCGGGGCTTTTCTGCGTCGCGGTGATGCCGCCGACAGCGCTTTCCGTGCGCTAGTTTGATGCAAACGCTAAGGGGTGGCGATGCGCGCACGGGTGAAGAGATTCGCAGTCGGAGCGATCGTGGCCGTCTGCAGTCTTCCGCTCACCGCATGCTCGGCTGGGCTCGAGACGAGCATCGACTACACGGCCTCTTCGGTGACGCTGGCCCCGGATGAGGCGCTCGTGGTCGACTTCGGTGACATCAATCCCACCGTCGGTGAGGAGTGGGTGCTGACGCGGGAGCCCGATCCGGCGGTTCTCGGACCGGGCGACGAGCGGTCGCGGTACCTGGGCGAGGAGGGTGAGACCGGAGCGCCGAGCGCGCTCACCTACCGCTTCGCGCCCGTGGGTGAGGGAACCACCGTGATCCAGTTCGAGTACCGATTCCGCGGCGCCGTTCCCGAGGACCTCGACGACCAGAAGACCGCGGAGATCACGGTCACCGTCAAGTAGGTCGATCAGGCGACTGCGATGACAGCGCCGCCGGTGGGCCTGCTGCGCTCTGAGAGCTCGCTCATCGCCCCACGGCATCGAACGCAGCAGGCTGGCGTGTCACCCGGCGTCGCCGAGCAGGATGGCCTGCGCGTCCTCGATCGCGGCGTCGTCGGGCTCGTCGTCGATGTGCGCGAGGATCTTCCTGCCGCAGAAGATCGTCGCCGCTGCGATGAGCACGGCGAGAGCGGCGACCAGATACGGGATCGTCGCGTTGAACGCGTGCCAGAGAGCCGCTGCGAGGGGCGGCGCGATGGCTCCGCCGAGGAACCGCACCGACGAGTACGCCGACGATGCGACCGAGCGGGGCAGGTCCGTCGCCTCCATCACCGCTTCGGTGAGCACGGTGTTCATCACACCCAGCAGCAGTCCGCCGATGACGATGCACACGACCAGCGCAGTGGCGGATTCGACCAGCAGGCCGGCGATGATCAGATCCACGGCGAGAAGCGGCAGGACGGTGAGGATCACGCTCGTGCGGGACATCCGGCGCATGAGCAGGGGAGCCACCCAGACGCTCGTGATGGCGAGGGCGAGGCCCCAGCCGAAGAACGTGAAGCCGATCCCCATGGCCCCGAAGCCCAGAGGGAACGGCGAGAACGCGAGCAGGATGAAGAAGCCGATGTTGTAGAAGAAGGCCGCGATCGCGAGAATCGCGAGCGCAGGACGACCCAGGGCCCTGAAGGGTGCCGAGAACGGGATGGGCGCGCGCTTGTCCTCGGGTCCGCGCAGAAGCACGAGCACGGCGAGGAAGGCGATCGCCATGAGCACCACCACTCCGAAGAACGGTGCGCGCCAGCTCTGCTCGCCCAGCAGGCCGCCCAGAAGCGGACCGATGGCGATACCGAGCCCGAGGGCTGCCTCGTAGAGGACGATCGCAGCTGAGCTGCCCCCCGACGCCGCGCCCACGATCGTCGCGAGAGCGGTGGAGATGAACAGCGCGTTGCCCAGACCCCATCCTGCGCGGAAGCCGATGACCGCGTCGACGCTGCCGCTGAGCGCGCAGAGCAGGGCGAACACCACGATGAGCGCCAGCCCGATCAGAAGCGTCTTCTTGGCGCCGATGCGGCTCGAGATCCAGCTGGTCACGAGCATCGCGAGACCGGTGACGGCGAGATAGCTCGTGAACAGGAGCTCCGTCTCGAACGGGGTCGCCTGCAGGGATTCCGCGATCGCGGGGAGGATGGGATCCACGAGTCCGATGCCCATGAATGCGACGACGCACGCGAAGGCGACGGCCCAGACCTGGGCTGGTTGCTTCCACACTGAGGTGGCGGGGGTGTTCACGCTGCTGCTCCTGTCGAGTCGGTGGTGGTGTGCGCCGCGAGGATCTCGGCGGCGCGCGTCAGGATGCTCCATTCGTCGCCGTCGAGGTCGGCGAAGCGAGGGGCGAGCGTGTCACGGAACTCTTCGCGCCATGACTGCAGCGCGTGGGACCCGGCCGCGGTGATGGCGACGGCTGTCGCGCGAGAGTCCTCGGCGACGGGGGAGCGAAGGACCAATCCCTCGCGCTCGAGATTCCCGATGAGCCGGGTCATCCCGGGCTGGGTCGTGCGTGCGGCTGCCGCGAGCTCTCCGACCCGCTTGGGCCCGGACTGCTCGAGCAGACTCAGCACCCGCCACTGCGCGGCAGGCGCATCATTGCCGGCGTCCTGTGCGGCGATCCGGCCGAGCGCATACCCGGAGAGCACGAGCGAGGGGATGACATCCTGACGATTCATACCAGAAAGTATATACCCATTGGTATGTATAAGTCCGGGTCAGCGCCGAGCCCCCGCGATCCGAGCCGAGAGCTGGTGCGCATGGGCGAGGAGCGTCCTGCCCAGCTCGCCGATCCGATCAGGGCCGAAGCGGAATCCCACGCCGGTCAGGCTCAAGGCCCATTCCGGTCGACCCGAGCGATCGAAGACCGCCGCGCCGAGACCCCAGCTGCCCTCCACGATCAGCCCCGGATTCACCGCATAGCCTCTCTCCTTCGTCTCGGTCAGCCGTGTTCGCAGGGGTGCGGCACCGTGAGATCTGCCCCAGTTGGTCTCGAGCTCCGGATGACGTTCCAGATAGGCGTCCACATCGTGGTCAGGGAGGAACGCCAGAATGGCGAGTCCGGCGCTTGCCACGCCGAGCGGAAACCGCACGCCCTCGCTCAGCACGAATGACCGGATCGGGAAGGAGCCCTCCTCGCGGACGAGGCACACCGTCTCATCGGCACGGCGCACCGAGAGGAAGGCGCTCTCCTCGGTCTTGACCGCGAGCGAGCGGACGATATCACGCCCCAGGGCAGTCACGTCGTAACGGGCTGCGGCGACGGATCCCATGAGATAGAGCTCCGGCCCGGGCATCCAGCGAGTGGAGGACTCGTCGCGGTCGACCAGACCCTCGGCGCGAAGTGCGGAGAGCAGGCGATGCGTGGTCGAGCGGGACAACCCGGCGGACGCGGACAGCTCCTGGAGCGACGCACCGTCGTGGCCGCTGGAGGTCACGAGCCTCAAGAGCTTCGCGGCGCGCGCGATCGCCTGCGTTCCGGGAATCGAGGCGGCGGGTTCCATAATGTGGACGCTATTCGTTGATGTGTCCACATCGCAAGAGTGTTCTTCCCTCGGGGATGCCGGAGAGCGGATGCTGAAGGAACGAGCGTCATTCGAAGGAGCATGCGTGATCGACAAACAGTGGGCGAGCGCCGAAGAAGCGGTCGCAGACATCGAGGACGGTGCGTCTCTCGCCGTCGGAGGATTCGGGCTCTCCGGGAATCCGACTGCGCTCATCGACGCACTGCTCGCCCGGGGCACGAGCGGGCTCAGCATCGTCAGCAACAACTGCGGAGTGGACGACTGGGGGCTCGGCATCCTGCTCGCCGCTCGCCGGATCCGCAAGATGACCTCGTCCTACGTCGGGGAGAACAAGGAGTTCGAACGGCAGTTCCTCTCCGGCGAACTCGAGCTCGAGCTGACACCGCAGGGAACCCTCGCCGAGAAGCTCAGGGCGGGAGGGTCTGGGATCGCCGCATTCTTCACCCAGACCGGCGTCGGCACGCAGGTCGCCGAGGGTGGGCTCCCGCGACGCTACAACCCCGACGGCAGCATCGCGGTGGCGTCTCCGGCGAAGGATGTTCGTACCTTCGACACCGCGGCAGGGCCGCGCGAGTATGTGCTCGAAGAGGCCATCACCACCGATTTCGCGCTGGTGCATGCGCTGGCGGGGGACAGGCACGGGAATCTGATCTTCAACAAGGCGGCGCGCAACTTCAACCCCCTCGCGGGGATGGCCGGACGAATCTGCATCGCGCAGGTGGAGCAGCTCGTCGAACCGGGGGAGCTGGATCCGGACCGCGTCCATCTGCCGGGTGTCTTCGTGCACCGCGTCGTCGAGGTCGGCACCGACATCCCGAAGCGCATCGAACGTCGAACCGTCACGCCGGAAGGAGTCTGACATGGCGCTCACACGCGATGAGATGGCCGCTCGCGCTGCCGCAGAGCTGCGGGACGGCTCCTATGTCAACCTCGGCATCGGGCTGCCCACGCTCGTGCCGAACCACGTGCCCGACGGGGTGACCGTCGTGCTGCAATCCGAGAACGGCATCCTCGGCGTCGGACCGTACCCGCACGAGGGCGCGGTGGATCCGGACCTGATCAACGCCGGCAAAGAGACCGTCACGGTGCTGGCCGGTGCCGCGTACTTCGACTCCGCGACGAGTTTCGGCATGATCAGAGGCGGCAAGATCGACGCGGCGATCCTCGGCGCCATGCAGGTGTCCGCCACCGGAGACCTCGCGAACTGGATGATCCCGGGCAAGATGGTGAAGGGACCCGGCGGCGCGATGGATCTCGTGCACGGTGCCGCGCGCGTCATCGTGCTGATGGAGCACACCGCGAAGGACGGATCGGCGAAGATCGTGCACGACTGCTCGCTTCCACTCACAGGCCGCGGGGTCGTCGATCGCATCATCACCGACCTGGCGGTGATCGACGTGACACCGGACGGTCTCTCGCTCGTCGAGCTCGCACCGGGCGTGACGGTGGAGCAGGTCGTGGCGGCGACGGAGCCGACACTCACGGTCCCCGAAGAACTGCACGACCGATGAACGCACAGAACGGAGAGGCGGAGATGAACGCCCCAGACCACTCGAGCGACGCGGACGTCGTGATCGTCGCCGCGGCACGCACTCCCCAGGGCCGCCTCAAGGGACAGCTGGCGAGCTTCAGCGCGCCGGAGCTCGGCGCATTCGCGATCCGAGGTGCCCTGGAACAGGGGTCCATCGATCCCTCGGACGTGGACGCCGTGATCGTCGGCCAGGTCCTCGCGGCCGGCTCGGGACAGAACGCAGCGAGACAGGCGGCGATCGGAGCCGGTATCGGCTGGGACGTTCCCGCCCATTCCGTGAACAAGGTGTGCCTCTCAGGTCTCACGGCGATCATCGACGCGGCTCGGATGATTCGGACGGGAGACGCGGCGGTCGTCGTCGCGGCGGGCATGGAATCCATGACCAGGGCTCCGCACCTGCTCATGGGGTCGCGGGACGGATGGACGTACGGCAGCGTGGAGGTGCTCGATCACATGGCCCACGACGGCCTCACCGACGCGTACGACAAAGAGAGCATGGGCGCGTCCACCGAGCGCCACAACGCCCGCTACGAGCTGACGCGCGGGGCTCAGGATCAGGTGGCGGCGCTGTCGCATCAGCGTGCTTCGGCGGCTCAGGCCGCCGGCGTCTTCGACGATGAGATCGTGTCCGTCGCCGTTCCCCAGCGGCGGGGGGAGCCGACGCTCGTCACCGCCGATGAGGGCATCAGGCCCGACACGACCGTCGAGTCTCTCGCGGGCCTTCGGGCGGCGTTCGCCGAGGGCGGCTCGATCACGGCCGGCAATTCGTCTCAGATCTCCGACGGAGCGTCGGCGGTCGTCGTGACGACCCGCGCCACGGCGGCGACCAGAGGCTGGCCGGTGCTCGTCACCGTCGGCGCCAGCGGGCAGACCGCAGGGCCGGACAACTCGCTGCAGGCGCAGCCCGCGCGGGCCATCGAACGCGCGTGCGAGAAGCAGGGCATCACGGCCGCAGACCTCGATGTCGTCGAGATCAACGAGGCCTTCGGAGCGGTCGTCGCCCGATCGCAGCTCGAGCTCGGGCTCTCCAGCGACATCGTGAACGTCCACGGCGGCGGCATCGCGATCGGTCATCCGATCGGCGCGTCAGGCACACGTCTGGTCGTCCACATGGCACACGAACTCGCTCGCAGAGGAAGCGGCGTCGCGGCTGTGGGGCTATGCGGAGGAGGCGGTCAGGGCGAGGCGCTGATCCTCACCCGCTGAGACTCAGCGCTTGATCGGCTTGACGCCCTCGGAGCGCTGCTTCTTGGCTTCCTTCTCGCGCTCCTTCTGCTGCTTGGCATAGACCGGCGAATCGGGCGACACGGGGCGACCCTGCTTCGCGCGGCGGGTGTCGATGACAGCGCCGATCGACAGCGCGAGCGTGATTCCCCAGCTCACCCACGCGAGGGCGGAGCGCCAGGTGATCTTGGTGTCGCGGGATCCGCGGAGCAGAGTGACGCCCGTCATGATCGCGCCGACGATTCCGGTGCCCGAGAGGTAGTTCATGACTTCACGCTACCTGTCGACGGCTGCGTCGCGCCCCGCCTTGACAACTCGGCGGGGAATCTGTCAGAGCCGTTCGCCGATGAGGCGGCCCGGGAACCCAGGCGTCGTCCCGCCGACCGCGATACCATGGAAGGGTCGCGGCTGGTCCGCGGCCGCAATCCGTGTATCTACCGGCCGCCGGCTTCCCGGCGGACAGCGGCGGCACCCGACCCCGCGTCCGTGGACGCGCGAGAGCCCATGACACACGCAACTCCCATTCCCGAGCACCCTGCCCCGATCCCCGCGGCTGAGGAGCGAGGACTGCTCCGCATCGCGGGGCTCCCGTATTTCATCATCGCGTTCATCGCCCGGCTTCCGTTCGCGATGATGGTCGTCGGAGTGCTCACGGTCGTCGTCTCGGCGCGCGGTTCGCTCTCGCTCGGCGGACTCACCTCGGCGGCCGTCGGACTCGGCACAGCATGCTTCGGACCTCTGCTCGGCGCCGCCGCCGATCGGTTCGGACAGCGCATGGTGCTGCTGATCCTGGCGATCGCCAACGGGGCGATGCTGGTGCTCTTCACCGTCGTCGTCTACACGGGGGGAGCGGACGCGCTGGTGCTGATATCCGCGTTCGGCATCGGCGCCACCGCTCCGCAGGTCGCTCCGATGTCTCGATCCAGACTCGTGACGATGATCGCCGATCGGATGCCTGAGGCGGCGCGCACGCGCACCGTCTCGGGGACCATGGCGTATGAGTCCGCCGCCGATGAGACCGTGTTCGTGTTCGGCCCGTTCATCGTCGGCATCCTCGCCTCCGCCATCGCGCCGTGGGCCCCGCTCATCGGTGCGGCGGTGCTCACGGTCGTGTTCGTGGGCGCGTTCGCCCTGCATCCGAGCGCGCGTGTCGTCTCGGTGCACCGAGGCGAGGACGGGCGGGCGCCGTCGGCCGTGACCGAGCTCTTCAGCCCGCGTCTGCTGATCGTCGTCGTCGGCATCCTCGGCGTCGGCATGTTCTTCGGCACGATGCTCACATCGCTCACCTCCTTCATGGCGGACCGCGGCGCCGCAGAACAGGCAGGGCTCCTCTACGGCGTGATGGGCGTCGGGTCGGCGATTCTCGCGCTCGGCGTCGCGTGGCTCCCGGTGCGGTTCTCGCTCCGCGCGCGCTGGCTGCTGTTCGCCGGCATCCTGCTCGGCGGAAGCCTGCTGCTGCTCCTCGTCGACTCGCCGGCGACCATGATGATCGCTCTCGGGATCATGGGGATCGGCATCGGCCCGACCCTCGTCACGCAGTACAGCTTCGGGGCTGCGCGCAGCCCTCTGGGGCGCTCGGCGACCGTGATGACGATGCTCGGCTCGGGGATCGTCGTCGGCCAGTCCCTCGGCGCGGCCGTGGCGGGAGAGCTCGCCGAGAGCGCGGGAACGACCAGCGCTCTCGTGCTGCCGATCATCTCTGCGGCGATAGCCTTCGTCGCCGGGCTTGTCAACTGGTGGCTGAGCGGCCCCCGACCTCGCGTAGCCTCGGTCTGAGCTTCTGTAGCCTGAGGAGCACCCCCACTGCATCGTCAGGAGCACTCACCCATGTCAGTCGCAGATTTCGTCGTCGTCGCCAACCGACTTCCCGTCGACCGGGTCGTGGGTCCTGACGGAGACGAGGAGTGGCGGACCTCCCCGGGCGGTCTGGTCGCCGCACTCGAGCCGATGATGCGCAGTGCGCGCGGAGCCTGGGTCGGGTGGGCCGGCCAGCCGGATGTCGAGCTGGATCGATTCGAGATCAACGGCATCGACCTGATCCCGGTGCCGCTCAGCGCCGAGGAGGTCGCCGACTACTACGAGGGCTTCGCGAACGACACGATCTGGCCGCTGTACCACGACGTCATCGCGCCGCCGCAGTACCACCGCGAATGGTGGGAGGCGTACGTCAAGGTCAACCGCCGTTTCGCGGAGGCAGCCGCCGACGTCGTCGCACAGGACGGCACCGTCTGGGTGCACGACTACCAGCTGCAGCTGGTGCCGCAGATGATCCGCGAACTGAGGCCCGATGTCACGATCGGCTACTTCCACCACATCCCGTTCCCTGCGCACGGGCTCTATGCCCAGCTCCCGTGGCGTGATCAGGTGCTCAAAGGCCTGCTCGGCGCTGATGTCATCGGCTTCCAGCGCGCACAGGACGCCACCTACTTCCTGACCGCTGTGCGCCGTCGTCTGCGTCACGAGGTGAAGGGGTCGGCGGTCACCATCCCGACCGAGGGGGGCGGCACGCGCACCGCCGTCGCTCGGGCCTTCCCGATCTCGATCGACACCGCTCCGTACCTCGAGCTCGCGGCACGCCCCGATGTCCGAGCGCGCGCGGCCGAGATCAGAGCGAGCCTCGGCAACCCGAAGAAGATCCTCCTGGGCGTGGACCGCCTCGACTACACCAAGGGCATCCGGCATCGCATCAAGGCGTACGGCGAGCTCCTCGAAGACGGCAAGCTGAGCGTCGACGACGTCACCTTCGTGCAGGTCGCGAGTCCGAGCCGAGAGCGTGTCGACGCGTACGTGCATCTTCGCGATGAGATCGAACTCGCGGTCGGGCGCATCAACGGCGATCACGACACCATGGGGCACACCGCCATCCGCTATCTGCACCAGGGCTACCCGCGCGAGGAGATGGTCGCACTGTACCTCGCCGCCGACGTCATGCTCGTGACCGCGCTGCGCGACGGCATGAACCTCGTCGCGAAGGAGTACGTCGCGACGCGGGCCGACAATCGCGGGGTGCTCGTGCTGAGCGAGTTCACGGGCGCCGCCGACGAGCTGCGGCAGGCGGTGCGCGTCAACCCGCACGACATCGCCGGGTTGAAGGACGCGATCATGACCGCGGTCACCATGACGCCCGCTGAGCAGGGCAAGCGGATGCGGTCGCTGCGACGTCGCGTGCTGGAGAACGACGTGAACGCGTGGTCGTCGTCGTTCCTGCGCGCACTCGCGGACGTCCGCGGACGCTGATCGGCCGGGTCGCACCGTTCCGCCGGGTCATACTGGGAGGACACCGCCTCGATTGGAGACACTGTGACCCGTAGCTGGACCCCCGGAGCCGCAGACCCGGCGCTGAGCGCCATCGCCGCCACACCCAGACTCATCGTCGCGCTGGACTTCGACGGCACGGCATCTCCGCTCGTCCCCGATCCGATGGCCGCCAGGGCTCTGCCCGAGGTCGCCGTGCAGGTCGCCCGTCTCGCGGCGCTCCCCGACACGGTCGTCGCCTACGTCTCCGGGCGCAGCATGCATGACCTGCGGGTGATCACCGAGCACACGGATGACTCGCTGATCGCGCTGGCCGGATCGCACGGTGCGCAGTACTGGTATCCCGGGGTCGGCGCCAACGAGGCCGACGGCGACACCGCGGAGGGGTCGCGAGAGGAGCTGTGGGAGGCCGCGCGGCCGATCATCGATCGATACGAGGGGGCGGAGCTCGAGCCCAAGACCTTCGGAATGGGTGTGCACACCCGCACGGCCACACCGGAGGTCGAGAAGGCGGTGTTCGCCGAGATCGATGCACTCGTCGCGGAGCGCTTCCCGCACTGGCGACGCCGCTCGGGGCACCGTGTGCTCGAGTTCTCGTCGCGGAACGAGGGCAAGGATGCCGCGATGACCGCGCTGCGCGAGCATTTCGACGCCACCGCCATCCTTTTCGCCGGCGATGACGTCACGGACGAGGACGCCATGCGCGTGCTCAGCGGCGACGATCTCGGCGTCCGCGTGGGACCGGGGGAGAGCGCCGCCGAGCTTCGTGTGGAGAACCCACAACAGATCGCCCTGCTTCTGGAGGCGCTCGCGGACGAGCGCACCTCCCGGCGGGAATAGACTTCCGTCATGTCCTCGCATGATCCCTCCACCAGCGCGCCCATCGACATCAAGCCCCGCAGCCGCGTCGTCACCGACGGCATCGAGGCGACGACCTCCCGAGGCATGCTCCGTGCCGTCGGCATGGGCGACGCCGACTGGGACAAGCCCCAGATCGGAATCGCCTCCAGCTGGAACGAGATCACACCCTGCAACCTGAGCCTCGACCGGCTCGCGCAGGGTGCCAAGGAGGGCGTGCACTCCGGCGGCGGGTACCCGCTGCAGTTCGGGACGATCTCGGTCTCGGACGGCATCTCGATGGGCCACGAGGGCATGCACTTCTCGCTCGTGTCGCGCGAGGTCATCGCCGACTCGGTCGAGACCGTGATGATGGCCGAGCGACTCGACGGATCGGTGCTGCTCGCCGGTTGCGACAAGTCGATCCCCGGAATGCTGATGGCCAGCGCCCGGCTCGACCTGTCGAGCGTGTTCCTCTACGCCGGCTCCATCGCACCGGGCTGGGTCAAGCTCTCGGACGGCACCGAGAAGGACGTCACGATCATCGACTCGTTCGAGGCCGTCGGCGCCTGCCGCGCGGGACTCATGAGCGAAGAGGACCTCAAGCGCATCGAATGCGCGATCGCACCGGGTGAGGGCGCCTGCGGTGGCATGTACACGGCGAACACGATGGCGTCGGTCGCCGAGGCCCTGGGCCTGAGCCTTCCCGGGTCTGCCGCTCCGCCCGCCGCAGATCGTCGTCGTGACTACTTCGCGCACCGTTCCGGCGAGGCCGTCGTCAACCTGCTCCGCCAGGGCATCACGACCCGCGACATCCTCACCAAGGAGGCGTTCGAGAACGCGATCGCCCTCGCGATGGCCCTGGGCGGTTCGACCAATGTCGTGCTGCACCTGCTCGCGATCGCGCGCGAGGCCGAGGTCGAGCTGAGCCTGCACGACTTCAACCGCATCGGCGACAAGGTGCCGCACGTCGCGGACATGAAGCCGTTCGGCAAGTACGTCATGAACGACGTCGACCGCCACGGCGGCATCCCCGTGATCATGAAGGCGATGCTCGACGAGGGCCTGCTGCACGGTGACGCGCTCACCGTGACGGGCAAGACGCTCGCCGAGAACCTCGCGGACCTCGACCCGCAGCCGATCGACGGCGAGGTCATCCACACCTTCGACAACCCGATCCACGCGACCGGCGGCCTGACGATCCTGCACGGGTCGCTCGCGCCCGAGGGTGCCGTCGTGAAGACCGCAGGCTTCGACGCGGCCGTCTTCGAGGGCTCCGCCCGGGTGTTCGAGCGCGAGCGCGCGGCCATGGACGCCGTGGCCAACGGCGAGATCGAGGCGGGCACCGTCATCGTCATCCGCTACGAGGGTCCGAAGGGCGGACCCGGTATGCGCGAGATGCTCGCCATCACCGCGGCCATCAAGGGCGCGGGGCTCGGAAAAGATGTACTACTCTTGACTGACGGACGATTCTCAGGCGGCACAACCGGCCTGTGCATCGGCCACATAGCACCCGAAGCGGTGGACGCAGGTCCTATCGCCTTCGTGCGCGATGGTGATCTGATACGGGTCGATATCGCAGCTCGCTCTCTCGACCTACTCGTCGACGAGGCGGAGCTCGCCTCCCGCCGCTCTGGCTGGGAGCCGCTACCCCCGCGCTATACCCGTGGCGTTCTTGCCAAGTACTCGCGACTCGTGCGGTCCGCCGCCGAGGGCGCGACGACCGGCTGATCCGCGTCGGCTCCGGCATCCCAGCCTCCGACGTCGCCAACAGACCACCAGAAGGAGTGTCATGACTGCTGACACCGTCTCGGCTGTGCCGAGGCCGCCCGCACCCAAGTCCGCCGCACCGGAGATCTCCGGAGCCGAGGCCGTGGTCCGCACGCTCGAGCTCCTCGGCGTCAAGGACGTCTTCGGTCTTCCCGGAGGAGCGATCCTCCCGGTCTACGACCCGCTGATGGACGCCGCCGAGCTGCGGCACATCCTCGTGCGGCACGAACAGGGAGCGGGACACGCCGCCGAAGGCTACGCGTCGTCCTCGGGCAAGGTCGGCGTCTGCATCGCGACGTCGGGTCCCGGTGCGACCAACCTCGTGACCGCGATCGCCGACGCCTACATGGACTCGGTGCCGCTGCTCGCGATCACCGGGCAGGTGTTCTCGACGCTGATGGGCACTGACGCGTTCCAGGAGGCCGACATCGTCGGCATCACGATGCCGGTCACGAAGCACTCGTTCCTCGTGAAGGATGCGTCGGAGATCCCGGGCGCCATCGCGGCGGCCTATGAGATCGCCTCGACCGGCCGACCGGGACCGGTGCTCGTCGACATCACGAAGGACGCCCAGCAGGCGATGGCGCCGTTCGTCTGGCCTCCCAAGTACGACCTGCCCGGATACCGCCCCGTGACCAAGGCGCACGGCAAGCAGATCCAGGCGGCGGCGACCCTTCTCGCCGAGGCCAAGAAGCCGGTGCTGTACGTCGGCGGCGGTGTGATCCGCGGTCGCGCGTCTGCCGAGCTGCTCGCCCTCGCCGAGACCACGAAGGCGCCCGTCGTGACCACGCTCATGGCTCGCGGCGCATTCCCCGACTCCCACCAGCAGCACCTCGGCATGCCGGGCATGCACGGCACTGTTCCGGCGGTGCTGGCGCTGCAGGAGGCCGACCTGATCGTGTCCCTCGGGGCGCGGTTCGACGACCGCGTGACCGGCAAGGCCGCGCTCTTCGCGCCGAACGCCAAGGTCGTGCACGTCGACATCGATCCGGCCGAGATCTCGAAGATCCGCACCGCAGACGTGCCGATCGTGGGCGACGTCCGCGACGTGCTGGTCGATCTCGAGTCGGCGTTCCGCACCGCGATCACCACCACGACCCCTGACACCGAGGAGTGGTGGTCGTACCTCGACGGGCTGCGCAACGAGTTCCCGCTCGGGTACGCGCCGACGACCGACGGCCTCCTCGCTCCGCAGTACGTGATCCAGCGGATCGGTGAGCTGACCGGGCCGGAGGGCATCTACGCCGCGGGCGTGGGACAGCACCAGATGTGGGCTGCGCAGTTCATCAAGTACGAGCGCCCCAACGCCTGGCTGAACTCCGGGGGCGCAGGAACCATGGGCTACTCGGTTCCCGCTGCGATGGGCGCGAAGGTCGCCGAGCCCGACCGTGTGGTGTGGGCGATCGACGGTGACGGCTGCTTCCAGATGACCAATCAGGAGCTCGCCACCTGCACGATCAACAACATCCCGATCAAGGTCGCGATCATCAACAACTCGTCGCTGGGCATGGTGCGCCAGTGGCAGACGCTGTTCTACGACGGCCGCCACTCGAACACCGACCTCAACACCGGTCACGGCACCGTCCGCATCCCCGACTTCGTGAAGCTCGCGGAGGCATATGGCTGCCTCGCGATCCGCGTGGAGAAGGAGGAGGAGGTGGACGCGGCGATCAAGCTCGCCCTCGAGACGAACGACCGTCCCGTCGTCATCGACTTCGTCGTCAGCGCCGATTCGATGGTGTGGCCGATGGTTCCCCAGGGCGTGAGCAACAGCTACGTCCAGTACGCCCGCGAGCACGCGCCCGCATTCGACGAGGAGGACTGACCATGTCGACTCACGTGCTGAGCCTCCTCGTGGAGAACACCCCCGGCCTGCTGACCCGAGTCGCGGGACTGTTCGCACGCCGTGGCTTCAACATCGACTCTCTCGCGGTGGGCGTGACCGAGGTGCCTGGCATCTCGCGCATCACGGTCGTCGTCGATCTCGAGGATCTTCCTCTCGAGCAGGTGACCAAGCAGCTCAACAAGCTGATCAACGTCATCAAGATCGTCGAGCTCGACTTCCCGACCTCGGTGCAGCGCGAGCACATGCTCGTCAAGGTGCGCACCGACAACGCGACCAGGTCGAACGTCATCGAGGTGGCGAACCTGTTCCGCGCGTCTGTGGTGGACTACGCCTCCGACGCGCTGGTGATCGAGGTCACCGGTGACAGGGGCAAGGTCGATGCCATGCTCCGCGCCCTCGAGCCTTTCGGAATCAAGGAGATCGCGCAGTCGGGCCTCCTCGCCATCGGCCGCGGAGGCAAGAGCATCACCGAGCGCGTCCTGCGCGGCTGACCAGATTTCACACACGTACACGAACATCAATCAAGGAGAGAAACCAGTGAGCACCGAGATCTTCTACGACGCAGACGCCGATCTGTCGATCATCCAGGGCAAGAAGGTCGCGATCGTCGGCTACGGCTCGCAGGGTCACGCGCACGCGCAGAACCTTCGCGACTCGGGTGTCGAGGTCGCCATCGCCCTCAAGGAGGGGTCGAAGTCGGCGCCGAAGGCGGAAGAGGCCGGATTCGCGGTCAAGACCGTCGCCGACGCGACGCAGTGGGCCGACCTCATCATGATCCTCGCGCCTGACCAGCACCAGCGCACGATCTACAGCGAGTCGATCGCACCGAACCTCACCGAGGGCAAGACGCTCGCCTTCGCGCACGGCTTCAACATCCGCTTCGGCTACATCGATGCTCCTGAGGGCGTCGACGTGATCCTCGTCGCCCCGAAGGCTCCGGGTCACACGGTCCGTCGCGAGTTCGTCGCCGGCCGTGGAATCCCCGACATCATCGCCGTCGAGCGAGACGCATCGGGCAACGCGTGGGCCACGGCGCTCTCGTACGCGAAGGCCATCGGCGGCACCCGTGCCGGCGTCATCAAGACGACCTTCACCGAAGAGACCGAGACCGACCTGTTCGGCGAGCAGGCCGTGCTGTGCGGTGGCGTCAGCCACCTCGTGCAGGCCGGCTTCGAGACGCTCACCGAAGCGGGATACCAGCCGCAGATCGCGTACTTCGAGGTGCTGCACGAGCTGAAGCTCATCGTCGATCTCATGTGGGAGGGCGGCATCGCGAAGCAGCGTTGGTCGGTCTCCGACACTGCTGAGTACGGCGACTACGTCTCGGGTCCCCGCGTCGTGACCCCCGAGGTCAAGGAGTCGATGAAGGCGATCCTCGCGGACATCCAGAACGGCAACTTCGCGAAGCGCTTCATCGACGACCAGGACAACGGCGCCGAGGAGTTCCTGGCACTGCGTGCCAAGGAGGAGACGCACCCGATCGAGGCCACCGGCAAGGAGCTGCGTTCGCTCTTCGCATGGAAGCAGCAGGACGAAGACTACGTCGACGGCAGCGCTGCGCGCTGATCTGAGACGGTCGAAGAGAAGGGGCCCGGTGCGGATCGCACCGGGCCCCTTCTCGCGGTTCTGCGGGTCACTCCGCCGGAGCCTCCTCGACCTCGATCGGGGCGTCGGCGGGGTCGGCCCATACCGGCGCGGGCAGAAGAGTGTCGACCGCTCCGCCCTGGATCTCGCGCAACGCGTCCTCGATCTCGTCGGCGTTCTCGGGCACGGCGAGACCGCAGGTGCGCAGCTCGGAGGCGAACTTCAGCGTGAGGCGGCTCTTGCCGGCCTCCACGGCCTCAGCCGTGGTGCCGGTGCGCTTCTCGCTGCCGGTCTGGATGTCGGAGACCTCATCGCACACGTGGTAGACCGCACCGCCGTCGACCCACACGACCTCGTCCTTTCCGAGCATCAGGATGACCGCCGACTGGTCGGCCGTGTACTTCTCGACGGACGGCGGGTTGAAGTCGACACCGATCACCGTGGCGAGCAGGGCGAGGACCACGCCGACGATGCCGGCCGTCGTCTTCTGCCCCTTGCTCATGTCCTTGTTGAGGAAGATCAGGATCACCAGGGGGAGGAAGGCCACGATCGCGATGATCGCGCCGAGCTGGTTCTGCACGAAGAAGCGCACGGTCTCGGATCGGCGCGCGGGGTCGAGCCTGTTGGCCTTCTTCCAGAGCACCGAGCCGGTGATCGCGAGCGCGGCGATGACCACGAGCAGGACGAGAAGCGTGACGAACGCCCACTGCGGGAACTGCGCCGTGACGCCCTGCTCTTCCAGGAGGCCCGTGTCGGGGTCGCGCACGAGCGTGCCGTCCTCGCCGACGTACTCGCGCTGGCGGAGCAGCCAGAAGATCGACACCGCCTCGGCCGCGATGGCGAGACCCCACAGGACCGCGGCGATCCAGCGGAAGGTCGTCGCCCGCGACTTCGCCGCGGCTGTCGGCTTCCATCCCGCGGCGGGCTCGTCGGCTCCGCCCGGTGTGCTCTGGTCGACCCTGTCGTTCTGCTCGGCCACTGGCTTCCCTTCCGGAGAGGGCCGCGGTGGCCCAGATGCCCCCGAGCATAGTGGACGACGTGTCCTACGCTGGGGACATGACTTCCGACTCCGACGATGCCCTGAGCTGGGACGGCGACGACGGCGTCGCGCCGAAGGCGCGCACTCCGAAGCGCTCTGAGAGCGAGGCGTCCACCCAGCGGGATCACGCCGATGATGCGGCGCTGCCGGACGGCTGGAACGCCGTCGGCCGCGGCAGCGAGGCCGTCGGTCGCGTCGAGACCGACGGCACCGTCACGATGCCGGACGAGCAGGAATCAGCACACCTGAGCACCGCGATGCTGCTGACCCTCGGGGTCGTCGGCGGCGTGTACCTCCTGTACAGCATCGGATGGGTCGTCGGAGGGATGCGGCTGAAGCCGCTGGCCAATCTGATCGTGGCCGATGCCATGTACGTGCCGTGGTTCGTGCTCGCGGTCGCGGCGCCCGCACTCTGGTTCCTCGCGGTGTGGGTCTTGACCCGTGGGAAGGCGACGTGGATCCGGGTCGGACTGCTGCTGCTCGGAGTCGTGCTGCTCGTGCCCTGGCCTTTCGTGACGGTGGGGGTGATCGGATCATGACCGAGCAGTCGACCTCTCCGGCGACCTCCGCCTCCCCGCGGTGGCTCAATGCACTCGTGCTCGGAGTCGCAGGACTCTTCTACGCCTATGCGATCTGGAATGCCGTCGCTCATCTCGTCTCCATGGCCCAGAGCGGACTCACCGGCATCGGCTGGATGACCCTTCTCTTCGGAGTGGTGTTCCCGGCGCTCGTCTTCGTGTTCGCGTACGTGATCGGGCGACGGCGACGCGCGGGCGAGCTCGCTCTGGTGCTGCTGGCGGGTCTCGGCGTCGTGGCGGTGTTCTGGCTGAGCCTGATCGGCTACAGCATCCTCAACATGTCCGATCTCGTGACCGTCGCTCTCTGACAGACGGCGTCACACGGCACGGAGCAGCGGAGCCGCTCGGGTACAGTTGAAGTGATCGCGCCCCCACGGTGTGCGGCGCATCGGCCCCCTGTCGCGCTGCCCCGAAGGATCCCTGTGCCGAAGCCCGTCGTGCTCATCGCTGAAGTTCTCTCTCCCGCCACGATCGAGGCCCTCGGCCCCGACTTCGACGTTCGCAACGTCGACGGCACCGACCGCGAAGCGCTGTTCGCCTCGCTCGCGGATGCCGACGCGGTGCTCATC
Organism: Microbacterium sp. LMC-P-041; assembly: GCF_030209555.1. NCBI lineage: Bacteria > Bacillati > Actinomycetota > Actinomycetes > Micrococcales > Microbacteriaceae > Microbacterium > Microbacterium sp. LMC-P-041. The sequence goes on along the minus strand of NZ_JARVRV010000001.1, from coordinate 225,636 downwards.
CGTTCGGCGACGCACATCGACGAAGAGGCGCTCACCCACGCTCCGAAGCTCAAGGTCGTCGCCCGCGCGGGCGTCGGGCTCGACAACGTCGACATCAAGGCAGCCACCGCAGCGGGTGTCATGGTGGTCAACGCGCCGACTTCGAACATCGTCTCGGCCGCCGAGCTGACGGTCGGCCACATCCTCAGCCTCGCCCGTCGCATCCCCGCCGCACACGCATCGCTCGCGGCCGGTCAGTGGAAGCGCAGCTCGTTCACGGGAGCCGAGCTCTTCGAGAAGACGGTCGGCATCGTCGGCCTCGGACGCATCGGAGCTCTCGTCGCCGCGCGCCTCGCCGCGTTCGACATGCGCGTCGTCGCTTACGACCCCTACGTCACCTCGGCCCGCGCGCAGCAGCTCGGTGTCCAGCTCCTCTCGCTCGACGAGCTCGTCGCAGAGGCGGACTTCCTCACGATCCACATGCCGAAGACGCCGGAGACGACCGGCATGATCGGTGCCGAGCAGTTCACGGCCATGAAGCCCACGGCCTTCGTCGTCAACGTCGCCCGCGGTGGCCTCATCGACGAGGAAGCGCTGCACGCGGCCCTCGTCGCCGGTGAGATCGCGGGTGCGGGTCTCGACGTCTTCACCTCCGAGCCCCCGGCCGAGGGCGGAACTGCTCGTCCGCTGCTCGACCTCCCGAACGTCGTCGTCACTCCGCACCTGGGTGCCAGCACGGAGGAGGCGCAGGAGAAGGCCGGGGTCTCGGTCGCGCGTTCCGTGCGCCTCGCGCTGGGCGGCGACCTCGTTCCCGATGCGGTCAACGTGGCCGGGGGAGTCATCGACCCGTATGTGCGCCCCGGCATCTCGCTCGTCGAGAAGCTCGGCCAGATCTTTGCGGCGCTCGCGACGTCGCCTCTCACGAGCCTCGATGTCGAGGTGCACGGCGAGCTCAACGACTACGACGTGAGCGTGCTGAAGCTCGCCGCGCTCAAGGGCGTCTTCACGAACATCGTCAGCGAGACCGTGTCGTACGTCAACGCACCGCTGCTCGCCGACCAGCGCGGTATCGCGGTCCGTCTGCTCAAGGACGACGTGAGCGACGAGTACCGCAACGTCATCACTCTGGCCGGAGCGCTCTCCGACGGCACGCAGCTGTCGGTGTCGGGGACCCTCACGGGTCCCAAGCAGGCAGAGAAGCTGGTCGCCATCAATGACCACGCCCTCGAGCTGCCGATCGAGAAGCACCACGTCGTGATGCTCTACACCGACCGTCCCGGCATCGTCGCGGTCTACGGTCAGAAGTTCGGCGAGGCCGGTATCAACATCGCAGGCATGCAGATCTCGCGCCTGGGGGCGGGCGATCAGGCGCTCAGCGTTCTCACCCTCGACTCGCCGGTCTCGGACGATCTGCTCGACGACCTGCGCAACGAGATCGACGCAGACCTGTTCCGTCAGATCGAGATCACCGAGGTCTGATCGCAGGGGAGACTCCGACAGAGCGGGAGGAGCGACCGGGAGGTCGCTCCTCCCGCTCTGTCGTTCCCGGCCTCAGGGAGCGGTGGCGCGCAGCACGAGCGCGATCAGGTCGGACAGCTCGTCACTTCTCGGCACCAGGCGCTCGGGACCGTGCACATCGAGCGAGTTGTTGAAATACAGACCGTCGCTGAGCAGCATCACGAGATCGAGGCTCGCGGCATCCCGCACATGAGGACGGATCGTGTCCTCCCAGCGGTCGCGGTTGCGTCGCAGCGCGTCGGCAGCGGGTGCCGAGCCGCCTTGGGCCAGGCGGGTGGCGGCGATGAGGACGCGGTCCAGCGCGTCGTCCTCCATTACGGAGGTGCGCACGTAGTACGCGACGGGGCCCTCTTCGGCCGAGGTCATCCGCTCGAGATCCAGAGTGGTGAGCGCATCGAGGCGCTCGATGAGGCCCGCTGCCAGCTCGTCCTTCGAGCCGAAGTGATAGAGGAGGCCGCCCTTCGACACGCCGGCGGCCTTCGCTGTCGCATCCAACGTGGCCGCCCGCTCACCGTCTTCGATGACGATCGATTCGAAGGCGTCCAGGACGCGTTCGCGGGCGAGGGGAGGTCGGGGCATCGGGGATCCTCTGTTCGTCTCGATTCACAGTAGCGCGGCCGTATGACGATTCTGTTACTATACCATCTGGACGGTTCAGTAACGATGCCGTCGTAATCCTGAGAGGTGTTCCATGACCCGTACTGCGTCGATCCCGACGACAGAGACGGATGCTCCCCGCGTCGGCGCCCGTGGCTGGGCGGCACTCGTCGTGCTCATGCTGCCGGTGCTCCTGGTGTCGGTGGACAACACGGTGCTGAGCTTCGCACTGCCCGAGATCTCCATCGCGCTCGCGCCCACCGGAGCGGAGCAGCTGTGGATCATCGATGTGTATCCGCTCGTGCTCGCCGGGCTGCTCGTGACCATGGGCACACTCGGAGACCGCTTCGGGCGTCGTCGGATGCTGCTGATCGGCGCGACCGGCTTCGCGGCCGTGTCGGCACTCGCTGCGTTCGCCCCCACGGCAGGTCTTCTCATCGCCGCGCGAGCGCTGCTCGGCTTCTTCGGTGCGATGCTGATGCCGTCGACCCTCTCGCTGCTGCGCTCGATCTTCACGAACCGCGATCAGCGGCGACTCGCCATCGCGGTCTGGGCGTCGGCGTTCTCCGCGGGCTCGGCCCTCGGCCCGATCGTCGGCGGCTTCCTGCTCGAGCACTTCGACTGGGGCTCGGTCTTCCTGATCGCCGTGCCCGTGCTGATCCCGCTCCTCATCGCGGCGCCGCTGCTCGTTCCCGAAAGCCGCGACCCGCACCCCGGACGCATCGACATCGTCAGCATCATGCTCTCGATGGCAGCGATGATCCCGGTCGTCTACGCGATCAAGTCGCTCGCCGTCGACGGCCCCAGCCTCACTGCGGGGGCGTGGGCGCTGCTCGGCATCGTGATGGGGTATCTCTTCGTGCGGCGTCAGCTCGCTGCCGAGGTCCCGATGCTCGACATGCAGCTGTTCCGCCGGGGCTCCTTCTCGGGGGCGATCCTCGTGAACCTCCTGAGCGTCGTGGCGCTCGTGGGCTTCCTCTACTTCGTGTCGCAGCACCTGCAGCTCGTCCTCGGTCTCTCGCCGATGACGGCCGGCGCAGCGCTCGTGCCCGGAATGGCCGCGATGATCGTCGCCGGCCTCTCGGTCGTGCCGATCTCACGGCGAGTGCCACCGCACGTGCTCGTGCCCGCCGGTCTCGCGTTCTCTGTGGCCGGCTACCTCCTGGTCGCGTTCACGACGGCGGATCACGGCGTCGCTCCGCTGATCATCGCCTTCGTGGTGCTGGGCATCGGCATCGGGGCGGCGGAGACGATCTCGAATGAGCTGATCCTGTCCAGTGCTCCGGCCGAGAAGGCGGGCGCGGCCAGCGCCGTCTCCGAGACCGCCTACGAGCTGGGAGCGGTGCTCGGCACCGCCGTCCTCGGCGGCCTGATCACCGCGTTCTACCGCGGGGCGCTGGTGATTCCCTCCGGCATCCCAGCGGAGGCGGCGCACGCCGCGACGGAGACGCTGGCCGGCGCCTACACTGCCGCGAAGGATCTGCCCGCGCAGCTCGGAGACGCGCTGTGGGATGCGGCTGCCGCCGCCTTCGGATCGGGTGTCCTGGTGACCTCGCTGATCGGCGCGGGCCTGGTGATCGTGGCCGGGGTGATCGCCGCCGTCACACTGCGCAAGGCGCCCTCGCACTGACCAGTACGCTGGGAGGACCGGCCCGCTCGGCATGCATCCGAGCGTCGGCCGGTCCATCCCGATGCAAGGAGTGTCATGTCGCGTGTCGTGAAGCTGGCCGTCATCCCCGGTGACGGAATCGGCCCAGAGGTCGTCGCCGAGGCCGAGAAGGTCCTCGACGCGGTCACCGCATCGAGCGATGTGACGTTCGACAAGACGCGCTTCTCGCTCGGCGCCGCCCGTTTCCTCGAGACGGGCGACACTCTCACCGACGATGATCTGCAGTCGATCTCCGAACACGACGCGATCCTGCTCGGCGCGGTCGGCGGCACGCCAGGAGACCCGCGCCTGAAGGACGCGAACATCGAGCGCGGCCTGCTGCTGAAACTCCGCTTCACGCTGGATCATTACGTCAATCTGCGTCCGTCCAAGCTCTTCGCCGGTGCCTCGGGTCCGCTCGCGAACCCCGGCGAGATCGACTTCGTCGTCGTCCGCGAGGGCACTGAGGGGCCGTACGTCGGCAACGGCGGCGCGATCCGCAAGGGCACACCGCACGAGGTCGCCAACGAGACGTCCGTGAACACGGCATTCGGTGTCGAGCGGGTCGTGCGATACGCGTTCGATCTCGCCGAACGTCGCAGCAAGAAGATCACCCTCGTGCATAAGACGAACGTGCTCGTGCACGCCGGCGCCATCTGGCAGCGCGTCGTCGACGAGGTCGCGTCCGAGCATCCCGACGTGTCCGTCGACTACCTGCACGTCGATGCCGCGACGATCTTCCTCGTCACCGATCCCTCGCGCTTCGACGTGATCGTCACCGACAACCTCTTCGGCGACATCCTCACCGATCTCGCAGGCGCTGTCACCGGCGGCATCGGACTCGCCGCATCGGGCAACATCAACCCCGACGGCACCTTCCCGTCGATGTTCGAGCCGGTGCACGGCTCGGCTCCCGACATCGCGGGGCAGCAGAAGGCCGACCCCACCGCGGCGATCCTGTCGGTCGCGCTGCTGCTCGATCACCTCGGACTCGGAGCGGAGGCCGCTCGAGTGAGTGCCGCCGTCGAATCCGACATCGCGACCCGCACGGGTGCGCGCACGACCGCGGAGATCGGCTCCGCGATCGCTGCTCTGCTCTGACCGACAGGCGTAGGCTGAGACGGCGCGAGGATGCGCGCCGCATGAGGAATGGATGACGAGATGACGACCATCGACGCCGAGACCACCGTGGCTCCGCTGGATTTCGCTGTGACCAAGAACCTGACCGCCGCGACGCCCGGTCGGGTCGCCGAGGTTCACGAGAACCCGGGGTTCGGTGTCGTGTTCACCGACCACATGGTCGACATCTGCTGGTCCGTCAAGGGCGGATGGCACCGGCCGCGCGTGCAGCCCTACGGACCCATCCCGCTCGACCCGGCCGCGTCCGTGCTGCACTACGCCCAGGAGATCTTCGAGGGAATCAAGGCCTATCGTCACGCCGACGGCTCGATCCACACGTTCCGCCCCGACCGCAACGCGGCACGACTGCAGGCCAGCGCGCGTCGACTCGCGCTCCCGGAGCTGCCCACCGAGTACTTCATCCAGTCGCTGCGCGAGATCATCGCGGTCGACGGTCGCTGGGTTCCCTCAGGTGCCGACCAGAGCCTGTACCTGCGTCCGTTCATGTTCGCCAAGGAGGCCTTCCTCGGTGTTCGCGCGGCTCAGAAGGTCGCGTACTACGTGATCGCCAGCCCAGCCGGAGCGTACTTCACCGGGGGAGTGAAGCCCGTGCGGATCTGGCTCTCCGAGGACTACGCCCGTGCCGGCAAGGGCGGCACCGGCAAGGCGAAGACCGGCGGCAACTACGCCTCGAGCCTGCTCGCGCAGAGTGAGGCGAGCGCGAAGGGCTGCGACCAGGTCGTGTTCCTCAACGAGCAGCGCAACGTCGAGGAGCTCGGCGGCATGAACGTCGTGTTCGTCTTCAAAGACGGCCGCGTCGTGACGCCCGAGTCCGACAGCATCCTCGAGGGGATCACACGCGATTCGCTGCTGCAGCTCGCCGAAGACCGCGGCTACGCGGTCGAGAAGCGTCCGATCTCCATCGACGAGTGGCGCGAGGGTGTGGCCTCAGGCGATATCGTCGAGGTCTTCGCCTGCGGCACCGCCGCCGTCGTGACTCCCATCGGTGCTCTCGTCGGCGAGGGCTTCGATGAGCCGCAGCCGCTCGGCGAACTGGCCCTGTCGCTGCGCGAAGAGCTCACCGACATCCAGTACGGCCGCCGTGAGGACAAGCACGGCTGGCTTCTGCGGCTCGACGCCTGAGCCTTCGTACTCTCGAGACCCCGCTGCGCTTCCGTGCAGCGGGGTCTCGTCGTGCATCACGCTGGATAGGCTGGTGGCATGAAGATCGCCCGATTCAGCCATGACGACGCCATCCTCTTCGGGATCGTCGATGACACCGACCTCGTCGTCCTCTCCGGCGATCCGCTCTTCGCGGGCTACGAGCCCACGGGTGACCGGGTGCCGATCGCGGACGCGGTGATCCTCGCTCCGGTGATCCCGCGCTCCAAGATCGTCTGCGTCGGCAAGAACTACCACGATCACGCCGCCGAGATGGGCGGAGTCGCCCCCGAGGAGCCGCTGCTGTTCCTCAAGCCCAACACCGCCGTCATCGGCCCGGGAGACGCCATCGTGCGCCCCTCGATCTCGGAGCAGACCGAGTACGAGGGTGAGCTCGCTGTCGTGATCGGCAGGGTCGCGAAGAACGTGAAGGCCGCGGATGCCCTCGATCACGTGCTCGGCTACACGATCGCCAACGACGTCACCGCGCGTGACCTCCAGCGCAAGGACGGTCAGTCGGCTCGGGCGAAGGGCTTCGACACCTTCTGCCCTCTCGGCCCGACCATCAGCACCGACTTCGACCCCTCGGTCGCGACGATCGAGACCCGCATCAACGGCGAGGTGCGGCAGAAGGCCCCGCTCACCGACATGATCCACTCGGTCGAGGCGATCATCGAGCATGCCTCGGCGGCCTTCACGCTGCTCCCCGGCGACGTCATCCTCACGGGTACGCCGGCAGGTGTGGGGGAGTTCGTCGCCGGGGACACCGTCGAGGTCGAGATCACCGGACTGGGTATCCTGCGCAACACCGTGCGCGACGCCGTGCGCGCATCATGACCGGCGTCGCCCTCACGGCTGCTCAGCAGGCGGCGGTGCAGCGGCGAACCGTGCTGGTTCTCTCCACAGGGCAGGTACTGGGCGGGATCGCCTTCGGGGCGACGGTGTCTCTCGGCGCTCTGCTTGCGGCCGACATCTCGGGCAGCGACGCCCTCTCGGGGCTCGCGACGGCGTCGGTCACCCTCGGCGCCGCGCTGTGCGCCATCCCGCTCGCGCGCCTGGCTGCCAAGGTGGGCCGACGCCGAGCCCTCACCTTGGGAAACCTCTTCGCACTCGTCGGCATCGCGGTGGTGATCCTCGCGGCGTCGGTGCGGGTGTTCCCGCTGCTGCTCGTCGGCATCCTGATGATCGGCGCCGGCAATGCGGGCAATCTGCAGTCGCGGTTCGCCGCGACCGACCTCGCCGCACCACAGCATCGCGGAAGGGATCTCTCGATCGTGGTCTGGGCGACCACCATCGGCGGTGTCGCTGGGCCGTTGCTGCTGGGGCCGGGGGAGATCGTCGGGGCGGCGATCGGCATGCCGCCACAGACCGGTTCCTACGCCTTCTCGTTCGTCGCTCAGTGCGTCGCGCTCGTCCTGTACCTCGTGGCGCTCCGCCCCGACCCGCTTCTGGCAGCGCAGCGGCTCGCCTCGGCGGCCGCGAAGGCGACGGGCGCCGTCGTCGCCGACCGACCTGTGGTCGCGCGCTACGCGATGTTCGCGGTGGCCGGTTCGCACGTGGTGATGGCCTCCGTCATGGCGATGACCCCTGTCCACCTCGCCCACATGGCGCACGGTGCTCACGGCATGGCGCCCACCCCGGCCGATGTCTCGGCTCTCGTGGGCATCACGATCGCCCTGCACGTCGGAGGCATGTACGCGCTGTCGCCCGTCTTCGGCATCCTCGCCGACAGATGGGGCCGGCTGCGCGTGGTTCTGCTGGGGCAGATCCTTCTCGGTGGGGCGCTCGCCTTCGCCGTCTTCGCGAACGATCGCGAGTGGGGCGTGATCGTCGCTCTCATCCTGCTGGGACTCGGATGGAGCGCGGCGACGGTGGCAGGGGCCGCGCTGCTGACCGAGTCGAGTGCCCCCGAGATCCGCACGCGTAGGCAGGGCCGCAGCGATTCGCTGATGAGCCTCTCGGCCGCAGCAGGCGCTGTGCTCGCGGGTGTGGTGCTCGCGAACTTCCAGTACGCAGGGCTCGGGATCGCGGCATCGGTGATCGTCATCGCCATCGTCGCGCTGTCGCCGCTCGGCCGCTCGCGCGGATGAAGGACTGGGCGGGCACCGGGCGCGCATACGCCGACTCCTACGCGTCGCTCTGCGTCGGGACCGCGGAGGCCCTGCTCGGAGCGTTCGGAACCCCTGGGGAGCGGACGCTGCTCGACGTGGGGTCGGGCACGGGAATGCTCACGGCCGCATTCGCCGATGCCGGCTGGGATGCGACCGGATGCGAGCCCGAGCCGACGATGCGAGACGTCGCGCTGCGCGAGCATCCCGAGATTCCGGTGCACGACGGAACGCTGCCTGACCTGCCTTTCGAGGACGGCCAGTTCGACGTCGTCGTGGCGAACTTCGTGCTGAACCACGTCGCCGACCCCCGAGCATCCGCGGCGGAGCTCCTCCGCGTCTCCGCAGATCTGGTGTCGGCGACGATCTGGACGAACTCGCCCACCTGGCTCTGGCGGGAGGTGTGCGAGCGTGCGGCACTCATTCCTGCGACGGGGGAGCGACTGCCGCCGGAGAAGGACTTCGAGCGCACCGTCGACGGCTTCGCGAGGATGCTCGACGACGCGGGCTGGCCGCGCCCGCAGGTGTCTGAGATCACCTGGACGTGGTCGGCCGATGCGACTGCGCTGTGGGCGTCCGCCGAGGGAGGCGTCGGGGGAGCCGGTCAGTTCTACCGTGCGCTCGACGACACCGATCGGCGCTCGTTCCGCGCGGCCTTCGAGCTCGTGTGCGCCGAGCGGTCGATCGCCGGACGCCTGCCGCTGGCGCACTCTGCGGCGGTCGCCGTCGCGCCGCGAGGCTGAGACCGCCCAGGGCAGAATGCCCAGGGCTCCTCGGTGCCGCGACCGCCTCCGTGAGCGCGGCACCGAGGAGCACCTGAATCGCGGCGATCAGGTGTACCAGGTCGGCTCAGGCACCTCGTTGCGCAGCACGTAGTCGCCGACCTCCCGCTTCTTGTACGCGATCGGGTCGTGCAGGCTGTGCGTGCGCAGGTTGCGCCAGAAGATGTCGAGGCCGACCGAATTGGCCGAGGCCCTGGCGCCGGTGAGCTCGTAGATCTTCGTGGCGACCTCCAGGCCGTCGTCGACGATGCGCAGCTTCCCCGCCGCGATGCGCACGGCGATCTCGCCACGTCGACGTGCAGTGAGTTCTTCGCGCGGGGCATGCAGCACCGCACTGATCTCGGCGCCCACGGCATCGAGCAGCGCTTCGTCGGCCCACAGCTTCGATGCCAGCTCGCCATAGCCTTCGAGCAGATACCACTCGTCTGTCGCGTGCTGCTTGTCATCGCCGCCGTACGGCCACGGGCGTGTCACAGATCGCGTGTAGGCGGATGCCGTCTGGAGGGCACCCTGTGCGATGCCGAGGTAGAAGTTCGCGAAGACGAGCTGGATGGTCGGCACGTTCAGAGTGTTGTAGGTCAAGGGGCGGAACACCCGGTCGACGAAGCCGGCTGCCGCCGACCAGGGGACTCGGACGTCGCGGATCTCGACCGAGCCCGATTCGGTGAGTCGCTGCCCCAGGTTGTCCCAGTCGTCTCCGAAGACGATCCCCTCCTGAGCCGTGGGGACGATCGCGAAGATGTGCGTCTCGGTGCCTTCGAGGACGCCTTCGAGGACGGTCAGGTCCGAGATCTGGCCGCCCGTCGAGAAGGACTTGCGCCCGGAGAACACGAGATCATCGCCGTCTTCGCGGATCACCAAGTCGGAGTCGCGCGGGTTGACCGCGCCGCCGAAGACGAAGTCGTTCGCGGTGTACAGCTCCTCGACCGCGGCGATCTGCTCTTCGGTTCCGACGAGACGGGCCGCCCACGCCCAGAGGTAGTGATACCCGAGGACCTGTCCGATCGACCCGTCGCCGCGGGCCACCGCCCTGATCACCTTGTAGGCGGTGTCCCAGCTCTCACCGGCGCCGCCGTGGGCGCGAGGGCCGAGCAGGGTGACCAGCCCCGAGTCCTTGAGCAGCTGGACCTCGGCCCGAGGGGTCGCATTCGCGCGGTCCCGCTCGACGGCATCCACCGCGAGGATGTCGGCCACCTCCTCGGCGCGGTCGATCCACTCGAGGCTGGTCTGAGGTCTTGGCGTGCCGCGCCAGCGATCGCTGAGGCCTGTCGTCACTGCATCCGTGATTGTCATGGTGTCACCCTTCCGGTTGGTCGATGCGGCAACGATAGGAGCGCGTCGGCGTCGAATGCGGGTTGTTACCCAGGGTGAGGGACTGTTACCCACGGTGACCCCTCCTGAGCGGCCCGCGACCGCTGGCGATCGGGGAGGTCGAGACGCCACCCGGCAACTAGAATCGAGGGGATATGGCTACCCCGCACCCCCTCACCACGACCGCCAGCGGCTCCGACGTACGCGTCCGCTTCTGCCCCTCGCCCACCGGACTGCCGCACGTCGGCATGGTCCGCACGGCCCTCTTCAACTGGGCGTACGCCCGCCACAACGGCGGGAAGATGGTGTTCCGCATCGAGGACACCGACGCCGCGCGCGACAGTGAGGAGAGCTTCCGCCAGCTCGTCGACGCTCTGACCTGGCTCAAGATCGACTGGGATGAGGGCGTCGAGGTCGGTGGGCCGCATGCCCCGTACCGCCAGTCCGAGCGTCACGACATCTATCGCGGCGTGATCGACAAGCTCCTCGCCTCCGGCGCCCTGTACGAGAGCTTCTCCACGGCGGAGGAGATCGACGCCCGCAACGAGGCGGCCGGACGCGCGAAGCAGCTCGGCTACGACAATCACGACCGGGATCTCACGACCGAGCAGAAGGACGCGTTCCGCGCGGAGGGTCGTCAGCCGGCACTCCGACTGCGCGTGCCTGACGAGGACCTCACCTACGTCGATCTGATCCGCGGTGAGGTGACCTTCCCCGCCGGTTCCTTCCCGGACTTCGTGGTGGTGCGTCCGAACGGGATCCCGCTCTACACGTTCGTGAATCCCGTCGACGACGCGCTCATGGGCATCACGCACGTTCTGCGCGGCGAAGACCTGATGCCCTCCACGGCTCGTCAGCTCGCGCTGTACGCGGCCCTGATCGACGCCGGCGTCACCACGTTCGTCCCGCGGTTCGCTCACATGCCGCTCGTGCTCGGCGAGACGGGCAACAAGAAGCTCTCCAAGCGCGACCCTCAGGCGGATCTTTTCCTGCACCGGGATCGCGGATTCATCCACGAGGGTCTCCTGAACTATCTGGCGCTGCTCGGCTGGTCCATCGGTCACGACCGCGATGTCTTCACGCTCGAGGAGTTCACCGAGGCGTTCGACATCGTGGACGTCAACCCGAACCCGGCTCGGTTCGACCAGAAGAAGGCCGAGTCGATCAACGGCGACCACATCCGCAAGCTCGACGAGAAGGACTTCGCCGAGAGGACGATCCCGTACCTCGCGGCCGCCGGCCTCTTCGACGAGCCGACTCACGAAGAGCTCGTGCTCGCCTTCCGGGTCGCCCCGCTCGTGCAGGAGCGCGTGCAGTTGCTCGGCGACGTGCCCGGCATGGTCGGCTTCCTCTTCTCCGACGACGTCTCGTATGACGCCGACGCGCTCAAGGGGCTCCCTGCGAACGCCGGCGAGGTGCTCGACGCGTGCGTGGTGGCTCTCGAGCCGGTGACCGACTTCACGCCCGAGAAGATTCAGGAGGCTCTCGCAGCGGCGCTCGTCGAGAGCCTCGAGCTCAAGCCGCGTGTCGCCTACGGTCCTCCGCGTGTCGCGATCACGGGACGCCGCATCTCGCCGCCGCTGTTCGAATCCATGGAGCTCCTGGGCAAGGACGAGTCGCTGCGACGGCTCCGGTTGCTGTCGGAGTTCCTGGCCGGCTGAGACGGCCTGGTCGACGAGGGAGAGTCGCCGATGAGTGCTCTCCCTCGTCATCCCCGCCCGCGACGCGCCCGGACGAACGGCGGCGTTTTGGCATTAGGGCCGCGGCTCGGGTAAGCTTGACTCTCGGTGCGAGACTCCGGTTTCGCCCTTGGGGTATGGTGTAATTGGCAACACGGCGGTTTCTGGTTCCGTTGTTCTTGGTTCGAGTCCAGGTACCCCAGCAAGACAAAAACCCCCGCTCAGGCGGGGGTTTTGTCGTTACTGGATGCGTGCCTACTCGCACTCTCCGATGAACCCGAGGTAGCACACCGCTTCGTGCGTGACGGCCGGCTCGTAGTCGTCGTTCGACACCTGACGGGTATCGATCTCAGGCGTCCGGTGAAGGCTGCCATAGCTGCCGAGCGTGGCCACGAAGTAGCCGTCGCCGTCCTGCGCCTTCATCTCGTCTATCGCCGCGCTGTACTCGGCGCACAGGCGGGTCGCGCTCTCGGTGAGCTCGACATCGACGCAGGCTGCCGTGTAGGTCGCGACCATGAGGTTCGTGCAGTCCGTCCAGTCCTGGTTCACGCTGCAGGGGTTCACGTCGTCCATCGTGACGTCGTAGCGCCCGGTCTCGTACTCCTCGCTGCGGAAGGTCTCTGGCTGCTCGGGTACATCGGTCTTGGTCCAGTGTCGCGCCGTGGCGAAGGCGAAGATCACGACGATCGCGGCGATGAGAAGGAGCGCGCCCACGATCGAGAGCGCCACCCAGAGACCGACACGCCTCTTCTGACCCGGAGGGCCGTCGGGCGCGGCCGTGTATCCCGGGTACACCGGCGGGCCTGCTGGCGCCGGGGCCTGCGTGGCGTACACGGGCGCCGTGTCGTATGCGGGAGGAGGTGCGTCGTACGCCGGAGGAGGTGCGTCGTATGCGGGGCCCGTGGGCGGCGGGGGAGCGGTCGGCTGGGTCGACACCCAGTAGGCGTACCAGCTCTGAGCGGACGCGGTATCGTCGGCCACCTGTCGGGCTTCGAGGTCGGTGAGCTGCAACCCGAGTGGGGCGCGCAGATCTGCACGGGTCAGGGACGCACGGAACTCCTCGAATGACATCGCCATAGTCACGAGGATGGCAGACCATCGGGTGCCCGGACAATCCGATCGGCGCGATGCCGCTGCCGACGGAGCATGCCGTCCGGAGGGAGATATCGCCTAGCAGAGCGCGCCCGTGTCGCGCCATGCCCTTCACTGCCGTCGCCGGGCCGGGCATCGTGATCGCAGATGCCCGACGCGGCATGACAGGGAGGATGCCAATGGCACTCACGAGAGTCGTCCCCGGCGAGACGCCGGGAATTCGACGCGTGCGATCGGGCTCCGGCTTCCGATACGTCGATGCCGGTAACACGCCCGTGGCCGAGGCCGATCGAGAGCGCATCCGGGACCTCGCGATACCTCCCGCGTGGAAAGACGTGTGGATCGCCGCCGACCCCCTCGCTCACATTCAGGCGGTCGGCACAGACGATGCGGGCAGACGTCAGTATCTCTACCATCCCCTCTGGCGCACCGGCAGAGATCAGCGCAAGTTCGCCCGGGCGCTCAAACTGGCCGAGGCGCTGCCCGCCGCCAGGGCGAAGGTCACCCGTGCCATCGGTGAACCGGGACTGACACGTGAACGCGCCCTCGCCGTCTCCTTCCGGCTGCTGGACGACGCTGCACTGCGCATCGGCTCGGAGCGTTACCTGGTGAAACACGGCAGTCGCGGCCTGAGCACGCTTCGGCGACGGGACGTGCGGATCGACGGGAGTACGGTCGCGCTCAGCTTCCCTGCGAAGAGCAAGCAGCTCGCCTCGATCGAGATCACCGATGCGCCGCTCGCCGAGGCGCTGTCGGAGTTCGCCGTCGGTTCGCCGAAGGCTCCGCTGCTCGCCTATCGCAAGGGCCGTCGCCGGGTGCGACTCACCTCGAGCGAGGTCAACGACTATCTGCGGCAGGTGGCGGGATCGTCGTTCACCGCGAAGGACTTCCGCACGCTGCACGGTACGATCCTCGCGGCGGACGCGCTGGCGCGGATCGGCCGACTCGAGACGAAGACCGATCGACGGCGCGCCGAGCGCCTCGCTGTGCAGGCCACGGCGTCGGCGCTCGGCAACACTCTCGCGGTCGCCCGAGGGAGCTATATCGACCCGCGGGTCTTCCGGCTCTACGCGCGCGGTCGCACTCTCGACCTGTCGGTGTCGCCGGAGACTGCCATCCGCAAGCTCCTCGGGCGGTGAGGGGCGTCAGCTCTCGCGAGGGTAGGTGTAGAACCCCTCGCCCGTCGCGACCCCCAGCTTGCCGTGGTCGATGTACTGCTCCTTGAGCAGGTCTGCGAAGCGCTGCTGCTTCTCGCCGCCCATGCGCGAGATGTTGTAGGCGGTCGTCAGGCCGACGATGTCGTAGATCTCGAAGGGGCCTGCCGGCGCGCCCGTGCCGATCCGCCAGGTCGCGTCGATGTCCGCGGGCTCGGCGATGCCGTCGACGAGCAGCTCGGCCCCGGCCTGGAGGAAGGGCACGAGCAGCGAGTTCAGCAGGTAGCCCGCCTTCTCCTTCTTGATCTGGATGGGGACCATCCCGATCTGCATCGCGAACTCGACGACCGTCTCGTAGACGGTGGGGTCGGTTGCGGGGGTTCCCATGACCTCGGCGGTGTTGCGCGACCAGATCTCGTTCGCGAAGTGGAGGGCGAGGAACCGGTCGGGGCGACCCGTCGATTCCGCGAGCGCGCTCGGCAGGAGGGTCGAGGAGTTGGTCGCGAAGATCGTGGTCGCCGGTGCGGCGTCGGCGAGGGTCCGGTAGATGCTCTGCTTGAGTTCGAGGTTCTCGGGCACCGCCTCGATGATGAGGTCAGCTGCAGCGGCTGCATCCGCGAGGTCGGAGGTGAGCCGGATGCGGTCGATCGCTGCTTTCGCGCCGCCGTCAGCGGCATTCTCCACGCCGTCTGCGATGTAGCGCGAGGCGAGATCTTCGAGTCGTTCGGCCGCGCGATCGAGCGCGGACTGATCGATGTCGTATGCGACGACGTCGAAACCGTGGAAGGCGGTCTGGAACGCGATCTGCGATCCGAGCACGCCGGTGCCGAGAACAGTGATGTTCTTCATTTCTCTTCTTCCTCTGGTGGCCTTGTGGGCCGTGGTCAGGCTTGTTCGTCGCCGCTGTCGAAACGCCGGAGATCATGCGCGAAGCGCTGCACCTCGTCATCCGTCCACTGCGCGAGATGGGCGTCGATGACGTCCTGCAGCGATCGCAGTGTGCCGCGGAATGCCTCTTCGCCCTCGGCGGTCAGCTCGAGCGGTCGGCCGCGTCCGGAGTTCGAAGGGGCCTCCTGCACGAGGCCGAGAGACATGAGTGCGGACAGCTGACGTGAAACGGTCGAGCGGTTCAGTCGGAACATCCGGGCGATGTCCGTCGACCGGATCCCGGGCTGGTCGGCGATCGCCATGACGATGGACTGGTCGGTCATCGAGAGCGTCGGCTCTCCCGCGCGGGCGTCGACCAGGCCGCGCCGCGTGATGGCGACGAGCGACTTCAGGACGGCGGCGCTGTCGGTTCGGCGTTCGTCTGACCCAGTTTCATGTTGCATAGCGCAACTCTACGCTCTTCTGTTGCGTGAGGCAACGTACGTAGGTTCGGCAGGGCGGGAACGCGGATGAAAGGATGGAGGCATGGACACAGCCAATCTCTCCCGAGAGGAGACCGCGGCGCGATCCGCCGCCGTCTCCGTGCGCAGCATCCGCGTAGAACTCGACCTCACGGGTGCGCCGGAGCGGGCACGCAGCGGGTTCTCCACGACCACGACCCTGGATTTCACCGCGACGGCGGACTCGACCTGGGTGGACTTCATCGGAGAGAGCGTCGAGAGGGTCGTCGTCAACGGCGTCGACCGCGATGTCGTCTACGACGGGTCGCGCATCGAGCTGAGCGGCCTCGGGACCGAGAACGTCGTCCGTGTCGAAGCTGTCGCGAGCTACAGCCGATCCGGCGAAGGCCTGCACCGGTTCCACGACCCGGTCGACGACCGCACCTACCTCTACACGCAGTACGAGCCCGCCGACGCGCGACGGGTGATGGCCTGCTTCGAGCAGCCCGACATCAAGGCGCCCTACGCGTTCGTGATCGATGCTCCGGCGGGTTGGCAGGTGCTGTCGAACCAGGCGGCGGTCAGCGTCGACGCCGGCGTCGGCGTGCAACGTGTCGAGTTCGCTCCTACTCTTCCGATCTCCAGCTACATCACGTCCATCGCGGCGGGACCCTACGCTCGAGTCGACGGCGAGTGGCAGCGCGACGATCAGCGCATCGCGCTGGGCCTGTTCGCGCGACAGTCCCTCGCGCAGTACCTGGAGTCGGACGAGATCCTCGAGATCACCCGCCAGGGTCTCGATTTCTTCACCGACGCGTTCGCCTACCCCTATCCGTGGGGCAAGTACGACCAGATCTTCGTGCCCGAATACAACCTCGGCGCGATGGAGAACCCCGGCCTCGTGACATTCACAGAGTCCTACCTGTCGCGAGGGGCCGCTACGGATGCCCAGCGTGCCGCTCGCGCGAACACGATCCTGCATGAGATGGCGCACATGTGGTTCGGCGACCTGGTCACGATGAAGTGGTGGGACGACCTGTGGCTCAAGGAGTCGTTCGCCGACTACATGGGTTCGCACGCCTCGGCGGTGGCGACGCGCTTCCACGACGCCTGGGTGAAATTCGCTGCGAACCGCAAAGCGTGGGCGTACCAGCAGGACCAGTTGCCCACGACGCACCCGATCGTCGCGGACATCCCCGATCTCGAGGCGGCGAAGCTGAACTTCGACGGCATCACCTACGCCAAGGGTGCCGCCGTGCTCAAGCAGCTCGTCGCGTTCGTCGGCGACGAGGCGTTCTTCGAGGGCGCGCGGCGGTACTTCGCGGCGAACGCCTTCGGCAACACGACCCTCGAGGACTTCCTCGTGCAGTTGAGCGCGGTCTCCGGGCGGGACATGACCGATTGGTCGCGTGCCTGGTTGCAGACCACCGGGGTCTCGACGCTGTGGGTGGAGCGGGATGCCGACGGCGGCGCCGCCGTCATGCAGAGCGACCCGCGGCCGCACCGCCTGCGTATCGGTCTCTACGATCGTGTCGACGGGAGGGTCGTCCGTCGCGATCAGATCGCGCTCGACATCGACGACGAGCGGACACCGGTGGTCATTCCGGCTGCGGATCTCGTGCTCCTCAATGATGACGACCTCACCTATGCCAAGGTGCGTCTCGATGACGCCTCTCTGGCGACGGTGCGGGAATCACTGTCTTCGCTCGACGATCCTCTCGCCAGGGCTGTCATCTGGTCATCGCTCTGGAACGCCACCCGCGACGGCGAGCTCGCGGCCGCTCGTTACGCCGAGATCGTTCGTGCCCACGCTCCGCGGGAGTCGAACATCGGCCTTCTCGCCGGCATCCTCGCGAATACGCTCTTCGCGATCCGCAACTACGCGAGCGATGACGCGCGACAGCGTGAGTTGACAGCATGGGTCGAGACCGCGTGGACTGCGCTCCAGACGTCCGATGCCGGCAGCGATGCACAGCTCTCCTGGGCGCGTGCGCTCGCATCGGCATCAGCTTTCGACGATGTGCGTGCAGACGACATCCGCGCGATCCTGCATGGCGATGCCCCCGACGGGCTCACGATCGACCCGGATCTGCGGTGGCAGCTCCTCACCGCCCTCGTCACCACGGGACACGCGGATGCCGATGCGGTGGCCGCGGAGCTGGAGTCCGACGACACGGGCAGCGGACGCACCGCTGCCCGCAGGGCCCTGGCCTCGCGTCCCGAACTTGACGTCCGGGCTGCCGCCTGGGACGCGGCGTGGAACGACGGATCGCTCAGCAACGATCATCTCGACGCGGTGATCGGCGGGTTCCGAGCCGGAGGACGCCGCGATCTCATCGAGAGGTTCGATGCCGAGTACTTCGGGCGGATCGGCGATGCGTGGGCGACACGGAGCATCGAGCTGGCGCAACGCCTCGTGGTCGGACTCTTCCCCGCCTCGCCCACACTCGATGCCGTGGATGCGTGGCTCGCGGACAACGACACGGCGCCCGCCGCTCTGCGCCGAATCGTCATCGAACAGCGCGACCACCTGGCTCGAGCTCTGCGCGTTCGAGCCGCGCAGAGCTAGTCCTCTTCGAGCGCGTCGGCCGTGCTCGCTCCGACGGCGAAGTACTCGGGCCTGTCATCGCTCTGAGTCATCAGGACGAGGGCGATGTACGCCGCCCAGCCTCTCGCGCGGGTCCAGGTGGCGTCGTCGTAACGCTCCCTCGTCGCTCGCCGGAATGCCTCTCGGCCGCAGGCGTCGAAGAGCATCCAGGCCGAGGCGAGGTCGTAGGCGGGGTCGCCGACCGTGACATCGCCGAAGTCGATGAGCGCGGTGAGCGTGCCGTCGGCGACGAGCACGTTGCCCGGGTGCAGATCGCCATGGATCCAGACCTCCTCCGATGCGGGCGGCGCTGCGAGTGCCGCGGCCCAGGCGTCGCGCAGTGCCGTCCGGCGGTCGAACGCGTCCAGACGTGGCCGAATGGCGGCGTCTCGAGTGGACAGGGCGCGTCCGCGCACCGGGTTGCGGGGAGCATCGACCGGCGCGGCCACGTGCAGCGCGCGCAGGGCGTCCGCGAGTCGGGGCGCCCAGGTCGCGTTGTCCGGGCGGGAGGAGGCGAGCGCCGTCGTTCCGGGGATCCAGGGCAGAACGGACCAGGGTCGCGGAAAGTGCGCGCTCGGCTCGCCCACGATCACGGGGACGGGCGCACGGATGCCGACGGCGGCGAGAGCCGGCCCGATCGTGCGCAGGGCACGCTGCTCGTGGGTGATGAGCGGCACCGAGAGATCGCGTCGAGGCAGCCGCACGGCGAGTTCGGAGCCGAGGCGCCACATCGAGTTGTCCCAGCCGTCGGCGAACAGCCTCAGCGGAAGCTTGGCGAGGGCGGGGTCCGTGCTTCGGAGGAGATCTCGTACGCCGCCCTCGTTGAGCGAGTACTCGACAGAGGGGGAGTCCGCCACGTCAGATGTCGAGCGAGTCGCCCGGTTCGAGTATCGAGAACTCGCCGCCGCCCTGCTCGGTCGCCCACTGCAGCCGCTGCCGGTGCATCGTCTTGCCCGCGACGGACAGCGTCATGTCGTGAGTGCCGAACGCCCGCCGTGGTTTCACGGCCAGGACGTAGTCCATGGCCTCGCCGATCTTCAGCCACGGCGCGCCGAGCGGTGCCGCGAGAGTGCCGACCTCGACGCCCTCGGGGATCGCGTACGAGTCGCCCGGATAGTAGAAGACATCGTTGATCAGCACGCCGACGTTCTCGACCACCGGCAGTGACGAGTGGATCACCTCATGCGTGCCGCCGAAGAAGCGGAGCGTGAACGCACCGACCTCCACCGTCTCGCCCGGAGCGACCACGGAGATGTCATAGCCGTCGGCGGCGCGCGCGACGCCCGCCGGGGCGTAGATCGGGGTGCCGGGGGCTGCGCGCAGGATCCGATCCAGGTGCTCGGGGGTCCAATGGTCGGGGTGCTCGTGAGTGATCACGACAGCGACGAGACCCGAGAGATCGTTCAGGGGAGAGGTGAACGAGCCCGGGTCGAGGAGAAGGACGTCATCGCCCTGCTGGATGCGAAGAGCGGCATGTTCGAATTTGGTGACGCGCATGAGATGAGTCAACTCCTTCAGGGGCGCCGTGGCAAACCCCTCGGCAGGTGCGCCACGCCCGGGATCTGAAGACCGCCCCGCTCGATTTGGCGACGTGAGAATCGTCGTGGCATACTTGAACAGTTGTCGCGGCACGGAAACGTTCCGCCAGACGGCCCCATCGTATAGCGGCCTAGTACGCTGCCCTCTCACGGCGGTAACGCGGGTTCGAATCCCGCTGGGGTCACAACAAGCGAAAGCCCTCGGTTCTCCGAGGGCTTTCGTCGTCTCCGCATCCATCATGTGGATCCGACGGCTGTACGCAGCGACATGCTCCGGAACGCGGGGTTGGCCAACGGCGCCACCATCGATGCCGTCATCGCTCCACCGAAGAGGGCGAAGGGAACCCAGAGCGCGGTGGTCGACGCGAGCAGACCGAACGCGGCCATCGCGAGCGGCATCAGGCAGTCGTCGCCCAACCGGGTGATGGAGCTCATGCGGCCGAGGTACGCGGTGTCGACGGTTGCCGAGAACGTGGCGCTGAGCAGCACCGATGCGTAGCCGGCGGTCGCACCGATGACGAAGGCAGCGACTCCGACACTCCACGCGGGACCCCAGCCGAGTGCGACGATGGCCATTCCCTGCAGCATCAGAGCACGGAATCCCGCGCGTGCCTCGCGCCGAGGCCGCCACCTGGCGACGGACACGGCGCCGATCGCCGCGCCGAGTCCCAACAGAGCTTCGAACAGCCCTACAGCCGGCGCGCCCCAGCCTTCTTCGTGTGCTCGGAGCGCGAGGCCGATCCCGACGGCCGGACCGACCGCGAGGTTGAGCCCCGAGAGGGCGATGACGAGCGTGCGGGTGGTCGGATGTGCGCCGAGGTGGGCGAATCCACCCGCGATGTCGCGAAGAGCGGACTGTCGGTCTGCCCGTGCGAGCAGGAACCGCGGTCTGAGCCAGATGGCGATGAACGCGATGACGACGGTGAAAGTCACCGCGTTCACCGCCGCGCTTCCGACGAGGCCCGCGGACGCGACGATCACACCGCCGACGGCCGCGCCGGCCATCGTTCCGAGTCGCGATGCGGTCTGCGAGAGAGCGCCGTAGGACGGCAGGTCAGCGGCTCGCACGAGCTGGCGGGCGACGGTGCCCGCCGAGGGCTCGTAGAAGGCGTCGCAGACGCCGAATGCGATGGCGGCGAGGAGGAGCACACCCACGGTGGGCGGCGCGGAGAGCACCCAGAGCGCCACCGTCACGAGAACGCCCACCCGGACGGCGTTGAACAGCATCATCACTCGGCGCGCGTCCGCGCGGTCGGCGATCATGCCGCCGAACAGCAGGACGACCGCACGAGGCAGAGTGCCGGCGGCGACGATGAGTCCTGCGACCGCAGGCGAGGCCGTCTGCACGGCGGTCCACGCCAACGCGATCGTCCACAGGGCGTCGCCCGCGTCCGAGAGCGCCTTGACGAGGATCCACGCATGCACTCGATGGTCTCGTCGGAACGCCGGCGGCTCGACGAGCTGCACAGGGTCTGCGGCGGTCATGGTGTCGTCGGGAAGGCGTGCGCGAAGAAGAAGATCGGTGTCCGCTGCTGCCCGTCTTCGAGGTCGACCGAGTCGCGCCAGTCCTTCAGCGTCGCCGACAGCCTCGAGCTGAGGTCGCGCAGCTCGTCCGGCGTCGCCCAGGCCGTGGTCTCGGTGTTCGAGGCGTCATAGCCGGCGACGGCCGGATCATCGTGCCGGCGCTGCCAGCGTTGGAGGCGCTCGATCTGCATCCGGATGCTCTGCCGTTGCGCTTCGCGCGCCAGAAGCGCGTCGGCGGGGGAATCAGCGAAGTCTTCCGCCGACCAGGTCAGGCCGCGACGGGCGATCTTCCACCAGCTCGTGCGCCGGTCGCCCGACGGGTCCTCGGCGCGCTCGACGAGGCCCGCCCGCTCCAGCATGCGCAGATGATGGCTGATGCTGCCGACCTGCGCATCGAGCGACCGGGCGAGTGCCGTCACCTGCGATGTGCCGTACAGCAGCAGGTAGTCGTAGATGCGTCGGCGCAGCGGGTGGTGCACGGCGGTGACGACCGAGATGTCTTCCATGAACGTCACGTTAGAACCGGTTCCCGATTCTCACAAGAGTTCTTGTATACCCCGGAAATTCGAGATTTAACGGGTGATCTCAGCTGTCGGTATCCGCCGCGTCGGAGCCTCGACGACCGCGGCGTGCTCGGCGGACGCCCCATATGATCAGCACGACCAGCCCGGCCACGGCGAGCCACGGAAGCAGGAATCCGACAGAGACCACCAGGGCGTTCAGCGAGACCACGAGCCCGTTCCATCCCGCGACGAGCCCATCGGAGAATCCTGCGGGATCGGCCGTCGTCGGCGCGGCGGTGCGGGTCAGCTGCACCGAGAGACTCGACATCGCGACCTGGTCCTCGAGCGAGGCGAGCTGCTGCTCGTACGACTCGAGCTGCGCCTGACGATCGGTCAGCGCCACCTCCGCCTCGATGAGCTCCGCGACGGTGCCGGTCTGGGACATGAGCTCGCTGAGTCGCTGGACGGATGCCCTGGTCGCATCGATGCGCGCTCGCAGATCGATCGCGGTCGAGGTCACATCCTGCTGCGCGATGGAGGAGGAGAGCACCTCGCCGGATTCGGTGAGCTCATCGATGACGGCGGGAAGATCCGCCGACGGCACGCGGATGCTGATCCAGCCGTACTCCGAGTCCGCGGCGACAGGATCGGAGGAGGCGTCCACGGCAGGGGTCCCGCCGATCTCGGTGCTCTCGACGTAGCCGCCATGCGACTCTGCGAGTGCCCCGATGGCGACCGCGGCGTCCGAGACGTCCTTCACCTCCACCGTGGCGTTGGCCGTGGCGATGATCTCACGATCACCCGCTGCGACATCTCCGGCGACCGCGCCCGACTCGGCTGACTCGGTCAGAGCCGAGGGCGCGCTCTGGTCGACGGCGCCCGAGCGAGCGTCCTCGACGACAGTCACGCCCCCGCCGTCGGCCGAGCTCGTCGCCGAACCGCCGACCGCGGTGAGGATGGGCGGGGTGATGAGGACGCCGATGACGAACGCCGCGGCGATGCCGGTGCCGGTGAGCCACCGACGACGACGAACGCGACCGCGCTTCTCTGCAGGCGACTGCCGCGGCAGCTCGGCGGCGATGTCCTCGAACACGGCTCTCTCGATGCGCTCCACTGCGGCATCGGTGAGCTCGGGCAGTGGCTCGGTGGAGGTGTCGTTCATGCGTCGCTCGCTTCCTTCACGGCACCACGCAGTCGGGTGCGGACTCGGGAGAGACGGTTCCGGACGATGGCGTGGCTCACGCCGAGCTCCTCGGCCGCAGCCTGGTAGGCGTAGCCTTCCGCGGCGCAGAGGCGGAAGATCGCGCGATCGAGGTCGCTGAGGGTGCCGACCTCGGCCGCGATCCGCTCTGCGAGGTCCGCGGTGATCACCTGCTCCTCCACGCTGACCGTCGAGGGGAGGGTCTCATCGACCGCATCCGCGGTGTTGGCCTGGTCGCGTCTGCGCTGGCGCAGGCGGTTCGCGGCCTGGAAGCGGCAGATCGTCGCGAGCCACGGGAGGATGGAGTCTCCCTGCAGCTCGAACCCCGGCAGCTTCCGCCACGCCGTGACGAAGGTCTCCTGAGTCACGTCCTCGGCATCCGCGGCGGCGCCGACGATCCCGTGTGCGATCCAGTAGACCGGGCGGGCGTACGCGCGGTACAGCTCGCGGAAGGCGCTCTCGTCACCTGCCGCGGCCCGCGCCGCCACTCTCTGGTCACTCGTCTGCACTGGCATCCCGATTCCGTTCGGTGTCTCTCACCCAGGAAGTGTCGGTCGACGCCCCATCGTCTCAGATCGGTGCCGGCGGCATCCGCAAGCGTCTTCGACTCCGCTACCATTGCTGAGGCGAGAGGGAGTATCCCGCAAGCGCATCCACCGTCATCACGAGCACCGACATCGCTGCTCCGGTCGTGCGACGCACTCTGTGCGTGGGAGAGACTTTCGGCGTTTTTCCGACCCTCCCGAAAGGTGCTGTACGCCCTTGGAAATCCCTGTCTGGTTCGAGATCACCTCGATGATCGTCCTCACGATCATCCTGATCGGCGACCTGCTTCTGATCCGACTTCGTCCCCACATCCCCTCGACCAAGGAGTCGACCCTGTGGGTGGTGTTCTACGTCGGACTCGCGCTGCTCTTCGCGGTTCTTCTCGGAAACGTCGCAGGCTGGCGGAACGCCGGCGACTTCATCACCGGCTGGGCGCTCGAATACAGCCTCTCGATCGACAACCTCTTCGTCTTCGTGCTGATCATGGCGCAGTTCGCGGTGCCGCGACGCTTGCAGCAGCAGGTGCTGATGGTCGGCATCATCATCGCCCTCGTCCTCCGCGGAGCGTTCATCCTCGTCGGCGTCACGATAGTCGAGCACTTCTCGCCGATCTTCTACATCTTCGGTGCCTTCCTCATCTACACCGCGATCAAGCAGGCGATGCCCGAGGGCGAGCACGAAGACGATGTGAAGAAGGAGAACTTCATCGTGCGCCTGCTGCGGCGCCGCATCGACATCAGCGAGGAGTACGACGGCTCGAAGCTGCGCACGACCGTCGACGGCAAGCGCATGTGGACGCCGATGGTCATCGTGTTCATCACGATCGGCGTCACCGACCTGATCTTCGCGATCGACTCGATCCCGGCGATCTTCGAGATCACCACCAACGGGTTCCTCGTCTTCGCCGCGAACATCTTCGCGCTCATGGGTCTGCGCCAGCTCTACTTCCTGCTCGGTGATCTGCTCGATCGTCTGCGCTACCTCCACTACGGGATCGCGGTCATCCTCGGATTCATCGGCATCAAGCTGATCCTTCACGCGCTGCACGAGAACGAGCTGCCGTTCATCAACGGCGGTCAGCATGTCGAGTGGGTTCCCGACATCGACAACATGGTGTCGCTGGGCGTCATCGTCGTGGCGATGACCGTGGCCACCGTCGCCAGCCTCATCGCCTCGTCTCGGGAGAAGCGGGCGCAGCGGGTCAGCCCGACGGTCGAGTGAGGCGGTCGCTCTCCGCGACGCCCGCGATTCCCGCGACGAGCAGGAGACGTGTCACTCCGCTGTCCAGAGCGCCTCGGCGTCGAGCGTGAGATCGATCACCTGACGCAGCAGAGCGCCCACCGTGGTGGACTGCAGCAGCGTGTACTGGTCGTATTCGCCCAGCGGCGCGATGGCGGCGAGCTGCCAGGCGGCCGCGAGCGGTTCTTCCGACAGCTCGGTGTCGGCGTCCCAGGGCGAGTCGGTGCGTGCCAGCACCCGGCGCACGATCGCCTCGGCTTCGGTGCGCAGGGGGGTGAGGGCATCGTTCCAGGTCAGCTCGGGCAGCGGGGTCACCTCTGCGCGCGGGTAAGGAGCGTCGTCCAGCCACTGCTCGACGGTGAAGCGTGCCGTGCCGACCGCCAGGGTGTGCAGCACCTGGGCATCGGCCGCCACGCTCACCAGGCGCGCCATCGTGCCGAATCCACTCCGGCGATCGCCACCGCCGACCTCATGTCCGCGCTCGATGAGCACGACGCCGAACTGAGGGTCGTCCTCGTCGAGCAGCTGCCCGATCATGGTGAGGTACCGCGGCTCGAACACGCGGAGCGGGAGCGGGGTGTACGGGAAGAGCACCGACCCCAGCGGGAACATCGGTATTTCTGACATGGCCCCAGTCAACACCGTGCGACGTACAGTGAACAGATGCGCAGACCCCGCCCTCTCGTGCCCTCGCCCGGTCAGGAATCCGTCTGGGACTATCCTCGACCGCCGAAGATCGAGCCCGTGGCTGCGCGCATCACCGTCCGCCTCGGCGGCCAGCTCATCGCCGACACGCGCGACGCGGTGCGAGTCCTCGAGACGAGCCATCCTCCCGTGTACTACCTGCCGATCGCCGACTTCACCGCGGGCTCGCTCTCTGACGCGCCGGGCACCTCGTTCTGCGAGTTCAAGGGAGCCGCACGCTACCTCGACGTGCGAGGTGGAGCGCAGACGGCGGCCGGGGCCGCCTGGAACTACCCGAATCCCTCTCGAGGTTTCGAGATGCTGGCAGACCGGGTCGCCGTCTATGCGGGTCCGATGGACGAGTGCACGGTGGGGGACGAGGTCGTCACACCGCAGCCGGGCGGGTTCTACGGCGGGTGGGTCACGTCGACGGTCGTCGGCCCCTTCAAGGGTGCACCCGGCACCCTGGGCTGGTGACCCTGCTCGCCTACGCGTCAGAACGCGCGGAGGTTCGCCTGCAGCCCTCCGTCGACGTAGTCCCGGCGCAGGATGCCCCGGCGTCGAAGAACGGGCACGAGTTCATCCAGCGTCCGATGCAGCGTGACGGGGTGGAAGTCGCCCCACAGCAGGACGCCGTCGTTGCCCCACTCGCCGAGCTCTTCGATCAGATCTGCGAACTCCTCGGCAGTGCCGACGAAACCCGAGCGATCGGAGATGCGGCCCGTCCGAGCGAGCGCGGCGAGATGGACTCGTAGAGGAGCA
Source organism: Microbacterium sp. LMC-P-041 (assembly GCF_030209555.1). Classification (NCBI taxonomy): domain Bacteria; kingdom Bacillati; phylum Actinomycetota; class Actinomycetes; order Micrococcales; family Microbacteriaceae; genus Microbacterium; species Microbacterium sp. LMC-P-041. Next base: position 199,576 of record NZ_JARVRV010000001.1, on the reverse strand, counting down.
TCGTCTCCGCGGTCGCCGATCAGGCGCTGGATGCTCCCGCGCGAGACGTGCTCGCCGAAGATCTCGAGGTCGAGTGGTCTGTCGAGATCGAGCGAGGTCAGATCCGTCTCGAGGTCGCTGGACTGCTTGCGTGCGATCTGCACGAGGGTCGCGTCGTCGGGATGCGCGGAGGCGGCGACGATTCGGTCGGCCTCCTCGGCGGATGATGTGATCACCGGCTGGATCGCGAACAGGATCTTGATGTCGTCCGGCGAGCGTCCGGCGGCGATCGCCGCATCGTGGATCTTCGCTCGATAGGCACGCACCGAGGCTTCGTCCAGCGGCGCGAGGGCGAGCTGCACATCGGAGTTGGCGCCGGCGAATCCGAGGCCGCGGCCGGAGCCGCCGGGGGAGACGATCGACGGCTCCCCGTCGGTGAACGGCACGGCGTTCAACGGGCCGTCGAAGTCGAAGTGCGTTCCGCGGTGCTGCACGGAGCGCAGCGTCGATCCGTCGGCGAACACGTCGGTCTCGCGATCGCGGACCAGCGCACCGTCGTCCCAGCTGCGCCAGAGCGAGCGGATGCCGGCGAGCCATTCTTCGGCGCGGTCGTATGCCGCATCGTGCCCGAGCTGTTCCGCGGCGGAGAAATGTCGCGCACTGCCGGTGTCGGTCACCACGTTGAGTCCGAGGCGGTGGCCACTGAGGTGCTGAAGCGTGGAGAACTGCCGAGCCGCGGTATACGGCAGGTACGCCGCCGGGTTCACGGTGGGCACGACCCCGAGATGCCGTGTCGCCTGGAAGAGGTAGGGAGCGAGCAGCAGCGGGTCGTGCTTGGGGCCGCCGAAGGCATGGCGCACCCGGAGGTCGATCGTGTCGGGAGAGCCGAGCGACGGCGCGTCCTCGATGATGAGGAGGTCGAAGCCTGCCTGCTCGAGCGTGCGAGCCGCCTCCTGGTAGATCTCCGGACGGGTCCAGTCGTAGTCCCAGTCCAGCGACGGATAGCCCCACCCCTGCGGGCCGAAGCCGCGTGCCAGGAACCACCCGAAGTGCTGGGGCCTGGTCATGAGACGGCCTCTCGTGCGGGTTCCAGGACTCGGGCCAGGTCGCCGAGGAGGTCGGCGACGTCTTCGATGCCGACCGACAGCCGCAGGGTTCCCGGCTGCACTCCGAGGACGTCTCGCTCCTCGGGCGTGCGATGCGAGTGGCTGGTGGTCGCGGGGTGCAGCACCAGCGAGCGCACGTCGCCGATGTGGGTCATGTGCGTGAACACGTCGACGCTCTCGACGAAGTCGCGTGCGGCGTCGAGGCCCCCGCGGAGAGTGAAGGTGAAGATCGAGCCGTACCCTCCCGAGAGGTACCTCTCGGCGAGGCCGTGGTCGGGATGCGTGTCGAGGCCGACGTAGTCGACGCTCTCGACCGCTTCCTGCGCGGCGAGCCAGCGGGCGATCTCGAGGGCGTTCCGGGACTGCCGCTCGACCCGCAGACCGAGGGTCTCGGCGCCCTGTCCGATCAGGAACGCGTTGAGCGGCGACGGGGACGCGCCGAATCGCGGAGCGACGGACTCGCGCGCGTAGGCGATGCGCGCGTTGCCGCCATGACGCGAAGCCACGCTCGGGAACCCGCCGCGCCCCGGAAGAACGAGATGCGGAGCGTTGTGCCCCGCCTTCGCCGGGTCGAAGCGACCGTCGTCGAGGATCACGCCTCCGAGCACCGACCCGTGACCGGCGAGGAACTTCGAGGCGGAGTGCACCACCATGGCGGCGCCGTGCTCGAGCGGCCGGAGCAGGAACGGCGTCGCGAGGGTGTTGTCGACGATGAGCGGGATGGCGAACTCGTCGGCGACCGCGCTCACCGCGGAGATGTCGAGGATGTCGTTGCGCGCGTTCGCGATGGATTCGCCGAACAGCGCCCGGGTGGTCGGGCGGATCGCACCCCGCCAGGCGCCGGGGTCGGCGATGTCGTCGATGAACGTCGTCGCGATGCCGAGGCGAGCGAGGTTGTCGAGCAGAAGCCCTCGCGTGCCTTCGTAGATGTGCGTCGAGGAGACGATGTGATCGCCCGCTCCGGCGACGGTCAGCAGTGCGGTGACGACCGCGGCCTGGCCGCTGGCGACGAGCACGGCCTCTGCGGCGGATTCGAGTGCGGCGAGCTGGCGCTCGACGGCGTGCACCGTCGGATTCCCCGTGCGCGTGTATCCGAACCCCGCGCCGGTGCCGAAGTGGTCGGCGGCGTGGTCGAAGTCGTCGAACTCGAAGCCCGCCGTCAGGTAGATCGGCGTCGCCCTCGACGATGCGGGCCCCTGATTCCGGGCCGCGTGGACCGCTCTCGTGGCGAATCCGGTGCTGTCGTCGGTCATGCGGGTGCCTCTCGAAGGTGTGGGTGACAGTAGCGTGTCACGCGGAGACTCCGGGCGCTGAAGCGGTGGTAATCTGACGTCATGCGGATCGTGCTCCTTCTTAGCGGCCGCGACGAGACCTCGTTCTGAGCCCCTCCTCGTCGCGGAGTCCATCGTGGGCCGAACCGCCAGCTTCAGGAGACACGCAATGAACACCCCCGCAGCAGACACTGCTCCCGTCCGTCCCAGGACCCTCGCCGAGAAGGTCTGGGACGACCATCTCGTCGTCAAGGGCGAGAACGGCGAGCCGGACCTCATCTACATCGATCTGCACCTGGTGCATGAGGTGACGAGCCCGCAGGCGTTCGACGGACTGCGATCGGAGGGGCGACCGTTGCGGCGCCTCGACCTGACGATCGCCACCGAGGACCACAACACGCCGACCTGGGACATCGACAAGCCCATCGCCGACCTCACGAGCCGCACGCAGATCGAGACGCTGCGCCGCAACGCCGCGGAGTTCGGCGTGCGTCTGCACTCGCTCGGCGACGCCGAACAGGGCATCGTCCACGTCGTGGGGCCGCAGCTCGGTCTCACCATGCCCGGCATCACGGTGGTCTGCGGCGACTCGCACACATCGACGCACGGCGCGTTCGGCGCCATGGCCTTCGGCATCGGCACGAGCGAGGTCGAGCATGTCATGGCGACGCAGACGCTGCCGCTGAAGCCGTTCAAGACCATGGCGATCAACGTCGAGGGCACGCTGAGGCCCGGCGTCACCGCGAAGGACATCATCCTCGCGGTGATCGCGAAGATCACCACCGGCGGCGGTCAGGGCTACGTCCTGGAGTTCCGCGGCAGCGCGATCCGGGCGTTGTCGATGGAGGGCCGGATGACGATCTGCAACATGTCGATCGAGGCCGGCGCTCGTGCCGGCATGGTCGCGCCCGACGAGACGACCTTCGAGTACCTGAAGGGTCGCCCGCACGCACCGAAGGGGCAGGACTGGGACGACGCCGTCGCGTACTGGCGAACGCTGCCGACGGATGAGGGGGCGACGTTCGACGCCGAGGTCTTCATCGATGCCGATGAGCTCGAGCCGTTCGTGACGTGGGGCACCAACCCCGGTCAGGGCAGCTCGCTGTCGGCGGCGGTTCCCGACCCGGCAGAGATCGCCGATGCCAATGAGCGTGCCGCAGCCGAGCGGGCCCTCGAGTACATGGATCTGACGCCTGGCACGCCTCTCAAGGAGGTGCCGGTCGACGCTGTCTTCATGGGGTCGTGCACGAACAGCCGCATCGAGGATCTCCGCGCGTTCGCGTCGATCGTCGAAGGCAAGAAGAAGGCCGACGGCGTCCGCGTCATGGTCGTTCCCGGCTCTGCCCGGGTGCGGCTGGAGGCGGAGGCCGAAGGACTCGACAAGATCATCAAGGACTTCGGAGCCGAGTGGCGATTCGCGGGGTGCTCGATGTGCCTCGGGATGAACCCCGATCAGCTCGCGCCGGGGGAGCGCTGCGCGTCGACCTCCAACCGCAACTTCGAGGGCCGGCAGGGCAAGGGTGGACGCACGCACCTGGTGTCGCCGCTCGTCGCCGCCGCGACCGCGATCCGCGGCACGCTGTCGAGTCCGAGCGACCTGAACGAGATGGCGGAGGTCTGACCATGGAGAAGTTCACCACCCACACCGGCATCGCCGCCCCGCTGAAGCGCTCGAACGTCGACACGGACCAGATCATCCCCGCCGTGTTCCTCAAGCGGGTCACGAAGACCGGCTTCGAGGACGCACTGTTCCACGGCTGGCGTCAGGATCCCGAGTTCGTGCTCAACCAGCCGGCTTTCCAGGGCGCATCGGTGCTCGTCGCCGGCCCCGACTTCGGCACCGGATCCAGCCGCGAGCACGCCGTCTGGGCGCTGCGCGACTTCGGCTTCGCGGTGGTCCTGAGCCCGCGCTTCGCCGACATCTTCCGGGGCAACTCGGGCAAGCAGGGGCTCCTCGCCGCCACCATCTCCGAAGAGGATCTCGAGCGGATCTGGGCCGAGATCGACCGGAATCCCGGGGCTTCGATCACGGTCGACCTCGAGGCGCGAGTCGCATCGATCGGTGAGATCCAGGCTGACCTCGGGATCGACGATTACACTAGATGGCGGCTCCTCGAAGGGCTCGATGACATCGGGCTCACTCTGCGCAACGAAGACAAGATCGCGCAGTTCGAGGCCCGTCGCGAGTCGTGGCGGCCCCGGACCCTTCCCGTTCAGCAGTGAACGGCGGGGCGGGGGAGCCGAGGGCGACCCCGCCCCGAATTCCGTTGAATGAAGTGAGGCTCCGAATGACGACACCTGTGCGCGACGCTCTTCCGGACGGAGTCCCCCCACTCACCGGAGACGTCCTCGCCATTCGCGGAGGGCGCCCGCTGCGCGGCCGCGTCGACGTCAAGGGCGCGAAGAACCTCGCGACCAAGGCGATGGTCGCGTCCCTGCTCGGAGAGACCGTCAGCGTGCTGCGCGACGTGCCGGCCATCAGCGACGTCGCGGTCGTCCGCTCGCTTCTCGAGGTCCATGGCGTGCGGGTCTCCGACGGCGATGAGCCCGGAGCTCTCGTCTTCGACCCCAGCGACGTCGAGTCGGCCCACTTCGAGGAGATCGACGCTCACGCGGGTGCCTCGCGCATCCCGATCCTCTTCTGCGGCCCGCTGCTGCACCGTCTCGGTCAGGCCTTCATCCCCGACCTGGGCGGCTGCCGCATCGGCGACCGCCCGATCGACTTCCATCTGGACGCGCTCCGCAAGTTCGGCGCCATCGTCGAGAAGCTGCCGAGCGGCATCCGCCTGTCGACGGGTGGTGCGCGCCTGCACGGTGCGAACATCCACCTCCCGTACCCGAGTGTCGGAGCGACCGAGCAGGTGCTGCTCACGGCCGTTCGCGCCGAGGGCACCACGGAGCTTCGCAACGCCGCCATCGAGCCCGAGATCATGGATCTGATCGCGGTGCTGCAGAAGATGGGCGCGATCATCTCCTACGAGCCGAACCGCGTCATCCTCATCGAGGGTGTCGAGACGCTTCGGGGGTACGACCACCGCTCGATCTTCGACCGCAACGAAGCCGCATCCTGGGCGTCCGCCGCACTCGCCACCGACGGCGAGATCTTCGTGGGCGGCGCGAAGCAGCAGGAGATGCTCACGTTCCTCAACGTGTTCCGCAAGGCCGGCGGATGGTTCGACATCAAGGAGGACGGGATCCTGTTCCGTCGCGACGGCGAGCTCAAGCCGGTCATCGTCGAGACCGACGTGCACCCCGGATTCATGACCGACTGGCAGCAGCCTCTCGTCGTGGCGCTCACTCAGGCCAAGGGCCGCTCGGTCGTGCACGAGACGGTCTACGAGAACCGTCTGGGCTTCACCGAGGCGCTCGTCAAGATGGGCGCCGACATCGTCGTGCACCCCCGCGGACTGCAGGACGGAGCCCGTCGTGTCCCGCGCCGGGACCTCGAGCAGGCCGCCGTCATCACCGGCCCGACGCCGCTGCACGCCGCAGACATCGTCGTTCCCGATCTTCGCGGCGGATACAGCCACGTCATCGCGGCGCTGACCGCCGAAGGCGAGTCGAGGGTGTCCGGAGTGGACATCCTCAGCCGCGGCTACGAGAAGTTCCTCGCCAAGCTCGATGCCGTGGGCGCCGACTTCGACGTCATCCGGTGACCCCGATGGGTTCCCGCTCGACGGAGACCACGCGACCGAGTGCGTTCTGGCCGGTCGCGGCGATCGCCGTGCCGCTGATCTCGCTCGTCGCGAAGCTCCGCATCACGGGAAGCGAGAAGCTCCCGCGTGAGGGAGCGTACGTTCTCGCCCCGAACCACTACTCCGAGTTCGATCCGCTCGTGGTCGCACTCGCGGTGTGGCGCATCGGTCGAGCTCCGCGCTTCATGGCGAAGGAGAGTCTCTTCAAGGTTCCTGTGCTCGGAGCCGTGCTCCGCGCGACAGGAATGGTCCCCGTGGCACGCGCCTCGTCGGCATCCGCGGCGAAGCAGACGCTCAAGCAGTCGGCCGAGCTCGTCGAGCACGGTCGCGGTGTGATCGTCTATCCGGAGGGCACGCTGACCCGCGACCCCGACATGTGGCCGATGCGCGGAAAGTCCGGGGCTGTCCGGCTCGCGCTGACCGACGGCATCCCACTCATCCCGATGGCCCACTGGGGCACCCAGCGGATCATGGGGCGTTACCAGAAGGGGCTCAGCCTCTGGCCGCTGCGCAAGCCCGTGGACGTCGTCATCGGCGATCCCGTCGATCTGTCGGACCTCCGTGGTCGTGCAGGCGAGGCATCTGCGCTGAACGAAGCCACCGAACGACTGATGCAGGCCATCACGGCGCTGCTCGAGGACCTGCGTGACGAGAAGGCTCCGGCCGAGCGCTGGAACCCGTCCGCCCATGGACAGAAGGAGACGGGTCGCCTTGACTCCTAAGCGCAACGCTCCCGCAGGACCACGCGTCGCGGTGATCGGTGCCGGAAGCTGGGGCACCACGTTCGGAAAGATCCTCGCCGACGGCGGGGCGCAGGTCACGATGTGGGCGCGCCGAGCCGAACTCGCCCACGAGATCGACGAGGCCAAGCGCAACTCCCGCTATCTGCCCGGCATCAACCTGCCGCGCACGATGTCCGCGACGCACGAGCTGGCGATCGCGCTCCGCGATGTCGACCAGGTGTACCTCTCGGTGCCGAGTCAGTCGCTGCGGGAGAATCTCAAGGCGCTTCGGCCGCTGCTCGCCGACAACGACGCCAAGATCGTCAGCCTGATGAAGGGCGTCGAGCGCACGACGGGGCTCCGGATGAGCCAGGTCATCGAGCAGGAGCTGCGCTGCGATCCCGACCGTATCGCGGTCGCCTCCGGGCCGAACCTCGCGCTCGAGATCGCTCGCGAGCAGCCCACGGCCGCCGTGATCTCCTCACGCAGTCGGGAGACCGCCGAGGAGGTCGCGCGCGCGGCACGTAACAGCTACTTCCGGACGTTCGTGAACACCGACGTGATCGGCACGGAGTTCGGGGGAGTGCTGAAGAACCTCATCGCGGTGGCCATCGGCATCGTCGACGGCGTCGGGTACGGCGAGAACACCAAGGCGTCGATCATCACCCGCGGGCTCGTGGAGATGACCGATTTCGCCGTCGCCAACGGCGCTCACCCCGAGACCCTGCAGGGACTCGCGGGCCTGGGCGACCTCATCGCGACATGTCAGTCCCCGCTGAGCCGCAACAACACGGCCGGGCGCCTGCTCGGCCAGGGATACAGCTTCCAGGACGTCGTGAAGCAGATGCAGCAGACCGCTGAGGGCCTCGCGTCCGTGGCGCCGGTGCTGCAACTCGCCCGAGAGTCCGACGTGCACATGCCCATCGTCGAGCAGGTGAAGATGGTGCTCGACGGCAAGATGAACCCCCGCGACATCGCACCCCACCTGACGACGGACGACGACACCCCGCAGGGTGAGAGGACCAACCATGGACAAGCAGACGGTGGTGGTGCTCTTCGGAGGGCGCTCCAGCGAGCATTCGATCAGTTCCGCAACGGCGGGCGGAGTGCTGGGCGCGATTGATCGCGATCGGTACGCCGTGATCCCGGTCGGGATCACCCGCGACGGCGCCTTCGTCCTCGAGGACGACGACCCGGCGAAGTTCCCGCTGGATGCCGCTCACCTGCCCGAGGTTGCCGACAACGGCACACGGGTGCTGTGGCCGGAACCCGGCGGAGACCGCAGCCTGCGCGTCGTGCGCACCGACGGCACCACCGAATCCCTCGGCGAGATCGATATCGTGCTGCCGATCCTCCATGGCCCGCACGGCGAGGACGGCACCATCCAGGGGTACTTCGACACCCTCGAGGTCCCCTATGCCGGCGGCGGGGTGCTCGACTCCGCACTGTGCATGGACAAGCACTTCATGAAGATCGCGCTGCGGGCCGCCGGTATCGCGGTGGCGGCCGGGCTGACGGTGCGCGCGCGCCAGTGGGAACAGGATGTCGTCGCGATCCGCGACTCGGCGGCGGCGCTCGGCCTGCCGCTCTTCGTGAAGCCGGCTCGCGCGGGATCCAGCGTGGGCGTCTCGAAGGTCGAGAGCGCCGACGAGCTCGATGCGGCGCTGGCGATCGCGTTCGCAGAAGACGACAAGGTCCTGATCGAGGCGGGCGTGGTCGGCCGCGAGATCGAGGTCGCCGTGCTCGAAGGTGCCGACGGCGTCCGAGCGTCGCTTCCTGGCGAGATCGTGCTGACGACTCGAGGGTTCTACGACTTCGAGGGAAAGTACCTCGGCGGCGACGGCGTCGACGTCGTGTGCCCGGCGGAGCTCGAGGATTCCGAGGTCGCGGCCATTCAGGATGCGGCAGTCCGTGCGTTCGAGGCGGTGGACGGGCGGGGTCTTGCGCGCGTCGACATGTTCCTCACTCCTACGGGAGAGCTGGTGGTCAACGAGCTGAACACGATGCCGGGATTCACTCCGATCTCGATGTTCCCGAAGTGCTGGGTGGCCTCCGGACTCAGCTACGGTGACCTGATCTCCGAGTTGATCGAGGCGGGCCTGCGCCGCTGACCCTCGACGGGTCAGCCTTCGGTCGATCCGTCGTCCGGGTTCTCGTCGGTGGGCACCCGGTCGGTGCAGCGTGCCGTGGCGGGCGCGAGGCCCGACTGGATGCTCGTGGAGAGGCTCTCGACGACCGTACGGAAGTCGATCTCCTCGCCACGTCGGATGATCACCTCGATGGCGGGCTCGCGACCGTACGTCACGAGGCGCTGCCGGTCTTCCTCCTGATCGAGAACGAGCCAGTCGACGCTGCCGATGGTCGTGCACACCTCTGTCGATGGCGCCGGCGGTTCGACGCCGCAGCGCAGCACGACGGTCGGGTCGCCCCAGGCTCCGGTCGCCTGAGCATCGGTCCACACCCGATCGAGATCGCCGACGGCGTCGGGGAGGAGCACGGACACCTCGGCGCAGGCCGGATCGTTGGCGTCCTCAGCGGGTTCGAGGTGGATCGTCGTCGAGCAGCCGGACAGTGCGGCGAGGAGGACCAGCGAGCCCGCGACGACGGCGAGACGGCGAGAGCGGGGCATGCATCCAGGCTACCTTTGACTGCATGTCCTCCCGACCTCGCGACGATGATCCGACCCTCGGCGAACTGTCGGAGGGGGAGATCCTCAGAGCGATCCTGGCGAGGACGGCGCGGGCCTCTCACACGCTCGTCGGACCCGGCGACGATGCGGCGGTGATCGCCGCTCCCTCGGGTTCGGTGGTCGCCACGACGGACACTCTCGTGCACGGCCCGGACTTCCGGCTCGCGTGGTCGTCGGGGTACGACCTCGGTTGGAAGGCCGCCGCCGTCAACCTCGCCGACGTGGCGGCCATGGGCGCGCGGCCGACGGCGCTCCTGGTGGCGCTGGCCGTTCCCCGCGACCTTCGACTGTCGTTCATCGAGCGCCTCGCAGACGGCTTCCGAGAAGCCTGCGCCGCACTCGCACCGGGATGCGCGGTGGTCGGCGGCGATCTCACGGTCTCGGACGTCCTGACCGTGGCCGTCACCGCGCTCGGCGATCTCGAGGGCCGGCCGCCTGTAACCCGGTCGGGCGCACGGGTCGGTGACGTGGTCGCGGTCGCAGGCGAACTGGGGCACGCCGCTCACGGACTCTCGGTGCTCTTCGGAAGGTTCCGCGCGGGGGAGGCGCCGGTCCCCGTCGATGCGTCCCTGCTCGCCCCGGGTGAGAGCGCTGCTCTGGCGGCACAGCTCCGTCCATCGCCGCCGATCGGTCTCGGCCCTTTCGCTGCCACCGCGGGCGCGACCGCGATGATGGACATCTCGGACGGGCTCGCGCTCGACGCGCGACGGATGGCAGCGGCCTCCGAGGTCACCATCGCACTCGACAGCGCAGCCCTCGGCGACAGCCCCCAGCGAGCTCTCGCCGGTGGCGAGGATCACGCCCTGCTCGCCTGCTTCCCGCCGGGGATCGTGCCGGCGGGCTTCCGCGTCATCGGCACTGTCATGCCCCGGGGCGAGCACGAGCTGCTGGTCGACGGCGCACCCGCGGACGTCAGCGGCTGGGATCCCTATCGCGACTGGGACTCGGCCTCGGGCTGAGACGACTCCGTCGCGGGAGTGGGCTCGGCCCACCAGAGCGCGGTGTCGCCGTAGGCCTTCTCGCGGATCAGCTCCAGTCCGGCCGCAGCGAGGTCGGGAGGGGTCGATCGCCGGGCGCGCTCGATGATCACGAGGGCGTCGGGAGCGAGAAGCGGCGCGAGCGTGACGAGGTCCGCCGTCATCGCCTCGTCGTCGAGGTCGTACGGGGGATCCGAGAACACGAGGTCGTACGGGCCGGAGGCGCGCAGCAGGAACGATCGGACGGTGCTCTGGTGCACCCTCGCGCTCGGCGCTCCGGCCTTCGCGACGGTGGCGGCGTTGCGGCGGACCACCGACGCCGCCTCTCGGCCGTGCTCGACGAGATCCGCGCTCGTCGCGCCGCGGCTGAGGGTCTCCAGTCCCAGCGCACCCGAGCCGGCATAGAGGTCGAGCACCCGCGCGCCGACGATGGCGTCCGCCGACTCCAGCGCTCCGAAGAGCGACTCCCGCACGCGGTCGCTGGTGGGTCTCGTTCCCGCGCGGGGCACGTCGAGCCGCGCGCCGCGCGCTGTTCCGGCGATGATCCTCGTCACCCGTTCACGATACGACAGCTGCGGCGCACGTCGTGTCCGTGCGGACTCCTAGACTCGGATCATGTCGCTCACGCTGGATTCGTCGCTCGAGGAGGCGCTGGGCGCCACGCCGGCGAAGTCTCTCGACAGAGCCTTCAGCATGAAGACGGTCGGCGATCTCGTGTCGCACTATCCCCGACGGTACGCGGATCCGGGCGAGCTGACCCCGATCCGTGAACTCCCTCTGGGTGAGACGGTGACGATCGTCGCCGAGGTGCTGTCCTCCAGCGCCAGGGCGATGCGCAACCGTCGCGGTGCGATGGTCGACGTCGTGATCGGCGACGGCATCGGCAAGATGTCTCTGACGTTCTTCGCGAAGAACCTGGGCGCGGCCAAGTGGCGCTCCGAGGACCTCGCGGTCGGACGTCGAGGTGTCTTCTCGGGCAAGGTCGGCGAGTTCAACGGCATGACGCAGTTCGCGCATCCCGAGTACGAGCTGTTCGACGACGAGGATGCGGCCAGACGCCGGGCGGACGCGCGCGCTGCCGTGCTGATTCCCATCTATCCCGCGACGTCGACGCTGCAGACGTGGCAGATCGCGAAGTTCATCACGCGGGCGCTCGACGGCCTCGGCGACGTGCCGGAGCCTCTCGCCCCAGATGTCCGCGCGCGGGAGGAACTTCTGACCGCCCGAGAGGCGCTCGAGCAGATTCACCGCCCGAAGACCCGCAACGACATCGATCCTGCGGTCCGCACCCTGCGGATGCACGAGGCGCTCACTCTCCAGACCGCCCTCCTGCAGCAGCGGGATGCGGTGCGATCGCTGTCGGCGACTGCGCGTCCGTCGAAGCCCGGTGGGCTGCTCGAGCGCTTCGACGCCTCGCTGCCGTACGACCTCACGCCCGACCAGAAGACGGTCGGCGAGCAGGTGGCGAGCGACCTCGTCGCCGCCTGGCCGATGAATCGTCTCGTGCAGGGCGAGGTCGGGTCCGGGAAGACCCTCGTCGCGCTGCGCGCGATGCTCCAGGTGGCCGAGTCCGGCGGTCAGGCGGCGCTGATCGCCCCGACCGAGGTGCTCGCAGGGCAGCACCTGCGATCGATCGCGAAGATGCTCGGGCCGCAGATGTCGCCGCTCGTGATGCCCACCCTGCTCACCGGTCAGATGCCGGCCGCCGAGCGCCGCAAGGCTGCGCTCCGCGTCGCCTCCGGACAGGCTCTGATCGTCGTGGGCACGCACGCGCTCCTCGGCGAGAAGACGACCTTCGCTGATCTCGGTCTCGTCGTCGTCGACGAGCAGCACCGGTTCGGAGTCGAGCAACGAGAGGCGCTCCGCGCGAAGGGGTCCAGCCCGCACGCGCTGGTTCTCACCGCGACCCCGATCCCGCGGACGGTCGCGATGACGGTGTTCGGCGATCTCGATACCTCCGTGATCCGCACGATGCCCAAGGGACGAGCCGGGATCGAGTCCTTCGTCGCTCCGCTCGCAGAGCATCCCGGCTGGTTCAATCGAGTCTGGGAGCGCGCCGCCGAGGAGATCTCTCAGGGCCGACAGGTGTTCGCGGTATGCGCGGCGATCGACACGACCAAGAAGACGGCGGAAGCGGGGGAGCAGCCCCTGATCCCGCCCGAGGGTGCGTCGGGTCCTCGCTGGGGCGTGGTGCAGCTCGATGAGGCCCTGGCGACGCACCCCCGGCTCGGGAACGTCCGACGGGCCGTGCTGCACGGTCGCATGCCGTCCGACGAGAAGGACGCCGTCATGCAGTCCTTCGCGCGCGGTGAGATCGACCTGCTGGTGGCGACGACCGTGATCGAGGTCGGCGTCGACGTCCCGAACGCCTCGACCATGATCGTTCTCGACGCCGATCGGTTCGGGGTGTCGCAGCTGCACCAGCTGAGGGGCCGTGTCGGTCGAGGAGGCGTTCCAGGGCTCTGCCTGTTGGTCACCGAAGCCGAAGAAGGGTCAGTGGCGCGCGAACGCGTGGACGCGGTGGCAGCGACTCTCGACGGATTCGCTCTCGCGGAGGTCGATCTCGAGCTCCGCGGTGAAGGTGACGTGCTCGGTGCCGCACAGGCTGGAGCTCGGTCCTCCCTGAAGCTGCTGCGGGTCGTCAAGGACTCGGGCCTGATCGTCCGAGCCCGGGAGCTCGCGGAGGGCATCCTCTCCGAGGACCCGGATCTGCGGGCGAATCCCGGACTCCGCTCGGCGATCGAGCGACGCGTGAGCGACGACGACCGGGCGGCACTCGCGAAGAACTGACCGCGGCATCGCGTGCTTTAGGCTGGGGGCATGAGCAGCCGGATCGCCGTCGTCCCTGGATCGTTCGATCCGCCGACCCTGGGTCATCTCGACGTGATCCGTCGCGCAGCCAAGCTGTACGACGAACTCCACGTGCTCGTGGTGCACAACCCCGGCAAAGAGGCGCTGCTCCCGATCGCTCAGCGGATGTCGCTGCTCGAGCAGTCGATCGCTGAGGACGGGATCGGCGACAACGTCGTCGTGGGCTCCTGGAGCATGGGGCTGCTCGTGGACTACGCCCGCGACGTCGGTGCGGGAGTTCTCGTGAAGGGGATCCGTTCGCAGATCGACGTCGCGTACGAATCCCCGATGGCGATCGTCAACCGTCACCTCGCCGACATCGAGACGGTCTTCCTCCTGCCCGACCCCGCGCATGCCCTGGTCTCCAGCTCCCTGGTCCGCCAGGTGGCGGGCCTCGGCGGTGACGTGTCGCCGTTCGTGCCGCCGGCGGTCGCCTCCTTCCTCGACACCGGATCACGCGGGATCTGATTTCCGGAGGCGCCGTCTCCACACAGCGCGGAACCAGCCTCCATCCCGCAGGAGCCGGTACCATTGCCGGGTGCGTTCCCGAATGAATGGTCCCTTCGTCCTGCCCGTCCGTGACATCGTCCGCAAGCCGGGCGAGATGCGCGAGCACGAGTTCTCGGTGACCCTCGGCGAAGGCTGGGGAGAGGGAATCGTCGCGTATGAAGCCGGTTCTGCGCTCGACCTGGACGTGCGTCTCGAGTCGGTTCACGAGGGCATCCTGGTCTCCGGAACCGCCGATGCTGAGTACTCCGGCGTATGCGGAAGATGCCTGATCGACATCACCCGGCCCGTCGAAGTCGAGTTCCAGGAGCTTTTCGCGTATCCTGGTGAGGAAGAAACTGACTTCGAGGTTCAAGACGACCACGTGGATCTTGAAACTCTAGTCAGGGATGCGGCCGTATTGGCGCTTCCATTTCAGCCGGTGTGTCAGCCGGATTGCCCCGGGCTCGACCCGGAGACGGGCGAGAGGCTGACCGAGAGCACCGGGACGGAGCAGGTGGCTCCCATCGATCCTCGGTGGAGCGCGCTCCAGCAGATCACAGACCAAGACGGTGAGGCACAGAGCCGAGCCGCCGAGAAAGAAGAGAGCTAGTCATGGCTGGTAACCCCCCGAAGCGCAAGGTATCCCGTTCGAACACCCGCTCGCGCCGCGCGCAGTGGAAGGCGGCGCCCGTCGCACTCGTCAAGACCATCGAGAACGGTCAGGTCGTCTACAGCCGTCCTCACCAGGCCAAGGTCGTCACCGACTCGCAGGGCACCGAGCTCTTCCTCGAGTACAAGGGTCGCAAGGTCGCCGACGTCTGAGTCGCGACTTCACGATTGTGACTGAGGTCCCTGGGGGGACGAGACCGCTCCCAGAGAAGCTCCGCGTCGATATCGACGCGGAGCTTCTGGAGTTGGCGCTCACCCATCGCTCCTATGCCTACGAGCACGGCGGCATCCCCCATAACGAACGTCTCGAGTTCCTCGGCGACTCCGTTCTCGGACAAGCCGTGACGGTGATGCTCTTCACGACCCATCCGGGGCTGGATGAGGGGGAGTTGGCCAAGCGGCGCGCGAGCGTCGTCTCGACGGTCGCTCTCGCCGAGGTCGCGAGAGCGATCGATCTCGGCAGCCATCTGCTGCTGGGACGCGGTGAGGAACAGACGGGCGGTCGCGACAAGGACTCGATCCTCGCCGACACGATGGAAGCCGTGATCGGCGCGACGTATCTGTCAGCGGGTCCTGAGGCGGCGACCGAGCTCGTGCTCCGGCTGACCGCGCCGCTCCTCGCCGACCCCGAGCGCTACGGCGCGGCGATGGATCCGAAGACGAGCCTGCAGGAGCTGGCTGCGCGAGTCGGTGCGACTCCGCCCCAGTACTCGGTGGAGGCGAGCGGCCCCGACCACGATCGTCGATTCCTCGCAACCGTGGTCGTCGGCGATCTGGCGATGACCGGCAAGGGCAGCAGCAAGAAGACGGCAGAGATGGCCGCCGCGCTCAGCGCGTGGCGACTGCTCAACGAGCGTGCCTGAGCTTCCCGAGGTCGAGGTCGTCCGGGCGGGTCTCGCTCCCGCGGTGATCGGCTCGCTCATCACGGCCGTGAGCGTGTTCGATGAACGAGCTCTCACACGGCATGCGGCCGGGCCGTCCGACTTCGTCGCGCGCCTGGAGGGACGCAGAGTCACTGCAGCCGACCGACGGGGCAAGTTCCTCTGGCTGCCGCTGGACACCGCTGATTCCGCGTTGATCGCGCACCTCGGAATGAGCGGACAGATGCTGCTGCGCGCGCCGGACGCCGAGGCGGAACGCCACGAGCGCATCCGGATCAGCATCGAGCATCCTCGGCATGGCGAGCTCGCGATCGTCTTCGCCGACCAGAGGACTTTCGGGTCGTTGGCGGTCGATGGTCTGGTGCCGGACGGACCGACGTGGATCCCGACTCAGGTCGTGCACATCGCCCGTGATCCGATAGACCCGCTGTTCGACGACGATCGCTTCCTGCGTGCACTCCGCACACGCGGCAGTGCGATCAAGCGAGTGCTGCTCGATCAGCAGACGATCAGCGGCGTGGGCAACATCTATGCGGATGAGGCGCTGTGGGCTGCGCGCATCCACCCGGCGACTCTCGCGAGTGCGCTGTCGACGCAAGCGAGCAGGCGACTCCTCGCCGAGATCAGAGTGGTGCTCGTGAAGGCCCTTGCCGAGGGCGGCACGAGCTTCGACTCCCAGTACGTCAATGTGAACGGTCAGGCAGGCTACTTCGCCCACTCGCTCAACGCGTACGGTCGAGGCGGACAGCCGTGCCCGCGCTGCGGCATTCTGATCCGCCGGGAGGCTTTCATGAACCGCTCGAGTCATTACTGTCCGCGCTGCCAGCGGCGTCGCTGAGACTCACACCATCTCGAACGACCGGGCGAGCAGGGGCCGCGTCGCTCGAGTGCTCATCCAGACGATTCCGATCCCCACGGCCAGGACGAGCGCGATCGTGAGGAGAGACTCGGGTGCCGTGACCAGGGCGATCCCCAGCAGCGGGAAGACCAGCACGCCGGCACAGGTCGCCGAGCCGATCGCGGTCACGAGGAGTGGAGACATGATCGCCCGGCGGCGTGCGCTGTCGACGATCGCGAGCGGCACGCCCAGCCGGTGCAGACTCCGGTGGAGTTCCTCCTGATCGAGAACGGCCGCGGCTTGATTGACCCCCACGGACGCCGCGACCATCAGGAATGAAGCGACGAGGGTGATGACGAGGCCGGTGCGCATGTCCGCGGCGAGGGCCGCATCCGCGGACGTCGCGTCGCCGCTGTTCATCACATTCATCAGGGAGACTCCGGTTCCTGCGAACACGGCCATGAAGCTCGCCATCGCGATGCCGCTCACCTGACGCCACGCGGCTTTGGGGGAGTCCAGCACCAGACGGGCGGCGAGCAGCCGATCTGCGTGCTCGGCCTTGCGCAGCTGACGGCCGGCGGCGACCTTCAGGGCCCATGGTCCGATCACGTTGAGCACCGCCAGGGAGACGGCGAACAACAGGGCGAGGACGGTGATGGTCGCCGCGAGTCCTGCGACGGACGGGAAGACCGTGACAAGGACGAACACGAGCGCAAGAACGGAGACTGCGATGATCGCGCGGAACCAGTGCGCGGTGGAGACGGTCGTCCGCAGGCGCACGCCGAGGGGCGAGATGATCACGCGCCGGAGCCCCAGCACAGCACTCGCTGCCGCCACGAGAAGGACGCCTCCCACGACGGCGAGAACGCTGAAGGGCGAGAGCATGATCGCCTCGACGCCGAGAGCCGTGCCACGGAACGGGATGAGTCCGACGAGAGGGGTGAGGGCGAGATGGACGACGACTCCGGCGACGGCACCGGCGGCCGCGACGATCATGGATTCGATGACCGTAGCGACGCCGACGCCCAGAGGCGTCACGCCGAGAAGCCGCAGGGTCGAGAGACGCTCGTCACGACGGCGGGCTGAGAGACGGGCGGCCGCCCCGCCGAGATTCATCAGCGGGACGATGAGGAGCACGAGCGCGATCGCGGCCAACGCCTGGTACACCGGCGCGTACTCATCGGTCCAGGTCCAGAACGACTGAGCCCCGCCCACGACGGTCAGCACGAGGGCGGTGACGATGCCGAAAGCGATGAGCGGAAGCGCGAGCACCGCTTTCTCTCCCGTCCCGGCACGAAGAAGCACAGCCAGGACGCGGGCGTTCATGCCGTCACCGCCGACGAGATGATCTGGCCGTCGCGCACGGAGACGATCCGCGAGCAGCGCGCCGCCACGTCTGCATCGTGTGTCACGACGAGCAGCGTGCGCCCTTGGCCCGTCGTCGACCACAGCAGCGCATTCATCACGTCCTGCGACGTGTGCGAGTCGAGGGCGCCGGTCGGCTCGTCGGCGAACACGAGTTCCGCACCCGTCGCCTGAGCCCGTGCGATCGCGACGCGCTGCGCCTGCCCGCCGGACAGCTCGCCGATTCGGCGGTCCTCCATCCCGGCCAGCCCGAGCGCGGCGAGCCAGGACGCCGCGTGAGCGGTGGCCTGTGCTCTCTTCACTCCGTTGATCATCGATGCGAGCGCCACGTTCTCGACCGCCGTGAGCTCCGGAATGAGCAGACCCTGCTGGAAGACGAACCCGAACCGCTCTCTCCGCAGCCGGGAACGAGCGGATTCTCCGAGTCCGGCGAGTTCCACCGCCTGACCGACCGAGGGCTGGAACGACACGGTGCCCGAGTCCGGACTGATGATGCCGGCGAGGACATGGAGGAGAGTGGTCTTGCCCGACCCGGAGGCACCCATGATGGCGACCGACTCGCCGCGGTGGATGGTGAGATCCACCCCGGCGAGTGCGCGGGTCGTTCCGTAGGACTTGGTCAGAGAGCGTGCGTCGAGGACCGTCGTGTTCATGCATCCAGCCTCGCGGCCATACGGAGACCGCTGCGTCGGCCGGGCGGATGATCCGTGGCCGGCCGTGTACACCGCTCGGATGATCTCGATCAGATCCGCTTCTGCCACGCTCCCGCATAGGAGACAGGCGCGAAACCGATCGCCTCGTTGATGCTCAACATGGGACGGTTCTCCTCTGCGTTGAACGTCGAGACCGTCGGGGTGAGCGGCATGAGCTCTCTCCAACGGAGGAGATTCGCGCACTTGACGATCGTGCCGAGACGGTGCCCGCGGTGCTCGCGAGACACCAGAGTGCCGAGCTGGTGGGTCACTCCTGCGCGGTCCGCCCCGACGAGCAGCTCGTTGTAGGCCACCATGTCGCCACTGGGCACATGCTGCACCGCGACGATCGACAGAGCCTGACCGGCCCCCGTGAGCCGTCGCTCACGTCGCACGACACGTTCCGCATCCCACTCCTCGGCGACGAAGTCCATGTCGCCGCTCGGGGCGTCGGTAGACAGGCGAGCGAGGATCGCCGCGTACCCGTCGCGGAACTCAGGCGGTGTCGGCGCCATCCACTGGAGCACCCGGTAATCGTCGCCGGCGGCGGTCTTCGCCGATTCCAGAGCGGCCCGCAGCGGGGCGGGGTCGGAGCGCAGATCGAGCTCGCTGTTGCGTTCGACCTGTTCGAACTCGTATCCGCGGGCGACGAGAGCGTCCGACAGCGGAATCGCCGGAATGCGACCCCACCCTGTTCGCGGTGTGATCATCCGGTCCGACTCCATGGGCCTGTGCAGCGTCCAGGTCTGCACCAGAGAGCGGCCGTGTGCGCGCGCCTCCGACTCGGCGAGCGACAGGAGAGCGTCTTCGACACCGCGTCCCCAGTGCTTCTCCGGCACGAGGAGGTCCGCCTCTGCGGCGTTCGCGTCCGCCTCCTGAGCGTAGGAGAGAGTGATCATGCCGACGATCTCGGTTCCGAGCCTGGCGACGAACCCGGTCTGCAGGGTATCGCTGGGATCCTGCCACGATGCGAGCATCTGCGCGGCATCGGGGGCGATGTCGGGCAGACCGACCAGCTCCTCGCAGATCTGCCTGTTGAGCTCTCCGTATGCGCGGAAGTCCGCGGCATCCTCGGCGTCCAGCGCGCGGGGGACGGCCAGAGGTGTGATCGTCAGTGTGCTTGTGTTCATGACAGCTCCTTCTTCCACGCGCCTTCGTAGGCGATGGCCGTGAATCCCATCGCCTCGTTGATGGCGAGCATCGGCCGGTTCTCCTCGGCGTTGTAAGTGATCACGTCGCGTGACGCGGGAGCGATGCCTGTCCACGACAGGAACGCTTCGCACTTCACGAGTTGCCCCAGACGATGGCCGCGGTGCTCGGTGAGCACCAGGGTGTCGTGCTGGTGTGTGGTGGCGGTGGGATCCGGACCGATTCCGAGTTCGGTGAATGCGGTGAGCTCGCCTGTCGGGATGTGCTGCGCGACAGTCACCTGCATGATCTGGCCCATCTCCGCGACTCTCTTCTCCGTGGCGACCAGACGCTCTGCGTCCCAGGCCTCCTCGTCGGTCTCGAGATCGGCCGAGGGGGCGTCGGTCGACATGCGCGACTTGAGCCATGCGTAGCCGTCGACGTGCTCCGGTGGCGTCGGAAGCATCCACTGGAGCACGCGATAGTCCTGTGAGAGCGCTCGCGCGTCCTCCCGCAGCTCCTCGGCACGCTGAACCGTCTCCTGGGTGACCGCGAGGCGGCTCACCCGATAGACCTGCTCGAGGGTGAATCCATGGCGGATGAGGAATCGTGCGACGTGATCGTCCGGAACGCTGCCGAAGCCCGTCTTCGCCTGCAGCCTGGGTCCGTCGCTGGCCGGCTGCTCCGTCCAGTTCTGAATGACCGCGCGGCCGTGGAGACGGGCGAAGGCCTCGACGTGCGGCAGGATCGCGGTTCCGATCCCCTGACCCCAGACACGGGGGTGGATCTCGATCGCGGCGATCGCCACACGCGACCCCTCCTCATGAGGAATGTCGATGACTGTGCGCCCGACGATCTCGCCTCCGACGCGCACCGCCCACACGGCAGTCGTGCGCTCTTTGCGAGAGCGCAGGATCGGAAGCAGCGCCTCTGGCGTCAGATCCTGCTCGGTGCGTCCGGTGAGTTCTCGGTAGACGGCGTTGCGAACACGGGCGAGCTCACGGAATTCGGCGGCGTCAGCCGCATCCGCTCGTGCCGGCAGCACGAGCGGATGCAGCGACGCATCAGGGGTGAGCGGAATGCTCATGGTGATCTCCAGGTCAGCGCAGCTGACGCTGCAGGTCGTAGGTGAGCAGGGCGTAGGTCTCGCCCGGCGTGCGATCACGTCGATCGAGACGCAGCGCATCCGCTTCGGCGGCGGCGATACGACGTACCGGGCGAGGGCGCTGTGCCCTCTGGAGCAGCCAGAGGCCGATCCGGAGAGAGAGACGATCTGCCAGCGCGAGGCGCCGCAGCTCATCGGGTGCGGGGATGTGGAGGACCTGCTGGTCCTCGGTATCCGGAGGGTGGGGGATGCTGCGGTACAGCGTGGTGTTCACGATGATTCCTTCGAGATGAATGGTGGTGATGGGTGCGGCGAACGCGGCCGCCGGGCCTTCGGTGAAGGGCGGCGGTGCGCGGTGAGAGTCGAGAGCCCGGTGCGCCCGAAGGCGAGCGCCGGGATCGGCGGAGAGCCGTGATCCGGAGAGGATCAGAGGGCGGAGCGCGGAGTAGAGCGGGCGAGAAGCCCCGTCACAGGTCGGAGACCGGTGGATGGTTCGGGGCAGAGTTCTCGGGCTGCGGTTCTACGAGAGAGCGCTTCGACGGACGCCGGCGGTTACCGAGTGCGCAGAGCGCGGCGCGAATGGCGCGGCGAGGCCAGTGGCCTGAGCAGTGAGCTGAGTGATCATCGGTAACCTCCTTTCGTGTGGCGATCCGGAGGTTACGGTAGCGAAACCCGGGCGTGTCCGTCAAGCATGACCGGCGTGGATCGGCGTGTCGCGCGGAATTCCGGTTCACTGCGAACCCGCGCGGGATGCCCGTTCTGAGCCGTCATTCCGGTAGCGTATGGGCGTGATTCACCCCCGAGACGCGGTACGCGCATGCATCTGAAGAGCCTGACCCTCAAGGGGTTCAAGTCCTTCGCGCAGCCGACCAGCTTCGTCTTCGAGCCGGGTGTCACCTGCATCGTCGGACCCAACGGGTCAGGCAAGTCCAACGTGGTGGACGCCCTCGCGTGGGTCATGGGCGAACAAGGGGCCAAGACGCTGCGCGGCGGCAAGATGGAAGACGTCATCTTCGCAGGCACCTCGACCCGGGGGCCGCTGGGCCGCGCCGAGGTGCAGCTGACGATCGACAACAGCGACGGAGCACTGCCGATCGAGTTCGCCGAGGTCACGATCAGCCGGACTCTGTTCCGCAACGGATCGAGCGAGTACGCGATCAACGGAGAGAACTGCCGCCTGCTCGATCTGCAGGAGCTCCTCAGCGACTCGGGGCTGGGACGCGAGATGCACGTCATCGTCGGACAGGGCCGGCTGGACACAGTGCTCCAGGCATCGCCGGAAGATCGTCGTGGCTTCATCGAAGAGGCCGCGGGCATCCTCAAGCATCGGCGGCGCAAGGAGAAGACCCTTCGCAAGCTCGATGCGATGGAGACCAACCTCACGCGATTGAGCGACCTCGCGGGTGAGATCCGCCGTCAACTGAAGCCGCTGGGACGCCAGGCCGAGATCGCGCGAGAGGCGCAGACGATCGCCGCGGTCGTCCGCGATGCCAAGGCCCGGATCTTCGCCGACGACGTCGTGGCGCTGCGCACCGCCCTGGCCGATCACACGCGCACGGAGAACGAGAGACATACCGAACGACTGGTGCTGTCCGATCAGGCGGAGGCGGTGCGGGCGAACATCGCACGGCTCGAGCAGGATCAGAACTCGGCCGCGGTGGATCAGGCGCGCAGCGTCGCCTTCGGTCTCGAACAGGTGCAGGAGCGGATGCGCGGGCTTTACACTCTGGCCAATCAGCGGCTCGCGCTGCTCGGCTCGGACGACGATGACGCGGCCGTGACCGCCGTCACGGTCACGCAGAGCACGATCGACGAGGCGAAGGATGAGATCACCGTGATCTCCGCTGGCCTCGGTGACGCCCAGGAAGCGGCGACCGTGGCGAGCCGCGAGGTGATGCTCGCGCGCGCCGAACTCGACACTCTCGACGTCGACATCGCCGAACAGAGCGCGCTGGTGTCGGAGTACGACATGCGCATCAGTTCGCTGCGTGGCACAGCCGATGCGGCCGCGTCCGCTCTCGCTGCCGTGCGGGGCGCGGTTCTTCGACAGGAGAACGCTCTCGAGGCGGCGAACGCGCGCCGTCGTGACGCAGCGGAAGCCCTCGAGGCGATCGCCGATGCAGAGGCGCCTGAGGGCACGGCAGCCGAGCATTCCGCAACGTACGAGAGCGCGCAGCGGGCTGCGACGGCGGCCGAAGCCGAGCGGGAGACACTCCGTGAGCGGCTGCACGCGGCGGAACGCGAGGTCGACGCGCTCACCGCGAAGTCGGCGGCGCTCGGGAGCGCGCTCGCGATCTCCGGAGGAGCCGCGGAGATCGTGAAGACCGGCGGTCCGGGGATACGCGGACTCGTGGGCGACTCGGTGCAGGTCAGGAGCGGATTCGAAGCTGCCGTCGCGGCGGTGCTGGGTCCCCTCGCCGAAGGCGTCCTCGTCGACGGCGCGGACGATGCGTTCGACCTCGCCGGCGACGCGTCGGAGCAGCGACGGGGAGTGGTCGATTTCGTGATCGCCGACTCCGCGCGTCCGTCGATCGAGCTGCCCGCCATCGATGGGGTGACCCGCGCGGTCGACACGGTCACGGCGCCGGACGGCGTCCTCGGCATCCTGTCGCACGTCGTCATCGCAGACAGCCTCGACGCAGCGCGTGCCGCGCGACTGTCACTCGATCTCGCCGGCGACACCACCACCACGATCGTGACCACCGCCGGCGACGTCGTCACCGCTCAGACTCTGCGCACGGGTTCCGGCGGCGAACGCTCGCGCCTCGAACTCGCCGCCGAACGAGACGCGGCGAACGACCGCCTGGCCGAAGTGCAGGTCATCGTCGACTCGCTGCGGGAGGCGCGTGAGGACGCGAACGAGTCCGTCGAGACATCCCGTCGTCTGGCGAAGGACGCGCTCCGGGCGCTCCGCGAGCACGATGCCGCGCTGGCGACGCACGCCGAGCAGGTCAACCGCATCACGGTCACCCACGAGTCGGCGGTCGCCGAGTGCGAGCGACTCGAGAACGGGCTCGCGCAGGCGCAGAGCGCGGTGCAGGAGGCCGAGGCCGCGTCGGAGGCAGCCAAGGCCGAGTGGGACGCCGCTGTCGCGGCGCCGCGGCCCGTGCTCGACGCCTCAGCGCGTGACGGACTGCTCGAAGCGCTCGAGATCGCACGCGAGGGTGAGGTCAGGGCTCGCCTGGAGATCGAGACGCTGCGTGAGCGCGTGCGCGCTGCCCAGTCCCGGGTCGTCGGTCTCGAGCGGCAGCGCGAGCAGGAGCGGGACGCGGCTGCCGAGGCAGCGCGCCGGGCCGTCATCCGCCGTGCGCAGCGCGAGGCGGCATCCGGCGTCGCGCTAGAGCTCCCGCGCATCCTCGATTCGATCGATCGGTCCGTCACCGAGGCACGCGTCGCGCTGGCCGAGGCGGAGTCGGCGCGATCGGCGCAGAACCAGGAGTTGACGGCTCTGCGCGCGCAGGAGACCTCGCTCCGGGAGAGGTTGGCCGGCCTCACCGAGAGCGTCCACGGTCTCGAGCTGCAGATCCATGAGAAGAAGCTGCACCTCAACAGCCTCCTGGAGCGGGTGGCCTCGGAGCTCGCGCTCGACGAAGATATTCTCGTTGCGGAATATGGTCCCGACCAGCTCGTTCCGCGGGACCCCGCTGCGGAGCCCGCCGATGACGAGCAGCTCGACACGGCGATCCCGTTCGATCGACGGATTCAGCAGCGTCGACTGGCTGATGCGGAGCGCAAGCTCGCTCAACTCGGACGCGTGAACCCGCTCGCGCTGGAGGAGTTCGCGGCACTCGAGCAGCGCCATGCATTCCTCACCGAACAGCTCGCCGACCTGACCCAGACCCGTCAGGATCTGCTCACGATCATCGCCGATCTCGACGAGCGGATGCAGACGATCTTCGCGAGCGCGTTCGAAGACACGAGGGTCGCGTTCGGAGAGGTCTTCCCGCTGCTGTTCCCCGGCGGATCCGGAAGCATCTCGCTCACAGATCCCGAGAACATGCTCACCACGGGCATCGAGGTGTCGGTGCGTCCGGTCGGCAAGAAGATCGAGCGGCTCTCCCTGCTCTCGGGAGGTGAACGCTCCCTCGCCGCGGTCGCGCTGCTCGTCGCCATCTTCAAGGCGCGCCCGAGCCCCTTCTACATCCTCGACGAGGTCGAGGCGGCGCTCGACGACGCCAATCTCGGCCGCCTGCTCACTGTGTTCGAGCAGCTTCGCGAGAGCTCGCAGCTGCTCGTCATCACCCACCAGAAGCGAACCATGGAGATCGCGGACGCTCTCTACGGTGTGTCGATGCGTCAGGACGGCGTCTCTGCGGTCGTCGGGCAGCGCGTGGGCGACCGCGCGGCCGCCGTCTGACGGCGCTACCCGTAGGCTGGAGTCATGGCGGAGAAGTCGTGGTCCCTCACTCGCGCGCTGCGCGGGATGTTCGTCAAGCCCACTATCGACGAGACGACGTGGGAGGACCTCGAGACCGCCCTCATCACGGCTGACTTCGGTCCCGACATCAGCGAGAGGGTCGTCGAGGAGCTTCGAGAGAAGGTCGAGCGCTACCGCACGACCGATCCGCAGGATCTCCAGCGGATGCTGCGCGAGACGCTCGAGGAGCACTTCGCGAAGTTCGACACCACCCTGAAGCTCACCGAGCGACCGGCGGTCGTGCTCGTCGTGGGCGTCAACGGCGTCGGCAAGACCACGACGATCGGCAAGTTCACCAAGTTCCTCCGCGGGTTCCAGCGCAGCGTGGTGGTCGGCGCAGCCGACACGTTCCGTGCGGCGGCCGTCGATCAGCTCGCCACCTGGGCGCAGCGCGGGGGAGCGGCGATCGTCCGTCCCCAGCAGGAGGGCCAGGATCCGGCATCCGTCGCCTACCAGACGATCGAGTTCGCCCAGCGTGAGGGCATCGAGATCGCGATCATCGACACGGCCGGTCGTCTGCACACCAAGGGCGGGCTGATGGATGAGCTGGGAAAGATCCGTCGCGTGATCGAGAAGCAGGCGCCGATCAGCGAGGTCCTTCTCGTGCTCGACGCGACGACCGGGCAGAACGGAGTGATGCAGGCCGAGGCCTTCCTCCAGCATGCCGGCGTCACCGGTCTCGTCCTGACCAAGCTCGACGGATCGGCGAAGGGCGGTTTCGTCCTCGCCGTGCAGGAGCGCACCGGCATCCCCGTCAAGCTCCTCGGGCAGGGCGAGGGTATCGATGATCTGACCGGATTCACCCCCCATGTCTTCGTCAAGTCGCTCGTCGGCTGACGACGGGACTACCGCCGCGAGCACGAGGCTGGTTTCATAGCGTTATGGCGATCGAACACGACTACTTCGGACTCCTGTCCTCAGGGCCCGACGGCTCGATCTTCTGGTCCGAGACGGTGGAGCTCGGTGACCAGAGCGTCACCGTCGACCTCACGGCTCCCGACCAGGACGATGTCTCTGCCGACGCGCTCGACATCGCCGCTTCGCTCATCGCGGGGATCGAGAACGTCGACGCGGTCTCGCGGCGGGGCATGCTCGCCGAGGTCGACGATCGCACGAGCGAGGTCACCGAGTACATCCTTCAGCAGCAGGAGGCGTATGGTGACGAGCTCGAAGACGTCCTCGTCGACGTGAGCGGTGACGCCGCCGTCGACATCATCCGATCGCTCCGGCTCATGAGCATGACGATCCTCGCCGACGAGCACGGTGGGTCCGAGCCCTTCGCCGTGTTGGAGTACGCGCTTGACGCCACCACCACCGACGACGTCCTGCTCGTGAACCTCGGCTCCGACGGCAGCGTGCAATCCGTGATGAGCGCGGACTGACCGTTCCCGCCTCAGTTCAGACGGCTTGGGCGAAGCCGAGGTCTGCACTCTCGGCGATGTGCGCCAGGTGCGGCGGGATCTCGCGTCCTTTCGACACCATCGACTGCGCCCACAGCCGGCCAGCGCGGTAGGACGAGCGCACGAGGGGGCCTGCGAGCACGCCGAGGAAGCCGATCCGCTCGGCCTCCTCCTTGAACTCCACGAACTCGGTCGGCTTGACCCACCGTGCGACAGGCAGGTGACGAGGAGACGGCCGCAGATACTGCGTGATGGTGATGATGTCGCAGCCGGCGTCGTGCAGGTCGTTCAGCGCCTGGACGACCTCCTCCGGTTCCTCGCCCATTCCGAGGATGAGGTTGGACTTGGTGATCAGTCCCGCGTTGCGTGCCTGGGTGATCACATCGAGCGAGCGCTCGTACCGGAATGCAGGGCGGATGCGCTTGAAGATGCGCGGCACGGTCTCGACGTTGTGGGCGAAGACCTCGGGGCGTGCGTCGAAGATCTGGCCGAGGAAGGCCGGATCGGCGTTGTGCTCGTTGGCGAGCAGCTCTACTCCGGTGTTCGGGTTGAGCTCGTGGATCTTCCGGACGGTCTCGGCATTCAGCCAGGCTCCGGTGTCCGGGAGGTCGTCGCGGGCGACGCTGGTGACCGTCGCATAGCGGAGGTTCATCCGCACGACGCTCTCGGCGACCCGGCGCGGCTCATCCGTGTCGTAGGCGTCGGGCTTGCCGGTGTCGATCTGGCAGAAGTCGCACCGACGGGTGCACTGCGACCCGCCGATGAGGAAGGTCGCCTCTCGATCCTCCCAGCATTCGAAGATGTTCGGACACCCCGCCTCCTGGCACACGGTGTGGAGGTCCTCGCTTTTCACCAGCGAGTGGAGCGCGGTGTACTCGGGCCCCATCTTCGCCTTCGTCTTGATCCATTCCGGCTTGCGCTCGATGGGCGTCTCGGCGTTGCGGATCTCGAGGCGGAGGAGCTTGCGTCCCTCGGGTGCGGCGGTCATCTGGAGGCTCCTACACGGTCGGCGGTCGAGTAATCGGCGAGGAAGGCGGCGGACACGGAGGCGCTGATGTCGGCGGGGGAGACGTCAGCACCGACGACCTCGCTCACCGTCGTCACGCCCGCGTCGGTGATCCCGCACGGGATGATGCCGCCGAAGCCCGCGAGAGTGTTGTCGCAGTTGATCGCGAAGCCGTGCATCGTGACGCCCTGCTGCACACGCACCCCGATCGCCGCGACCTTGTCCTCCGAGAGCGGGCGGCGGACCCATACGCCGCTGCGTCCCTCGACCTGGTACCCGTCGACGCCGAGCGGACGGAGCACGTCGATCAGGATGCGCTCGAGGCGGCGGACGTGAGCGACGACGTCCATCGGCTCGGGCAGTCGGACGATCGGGTATCCCACGAGCTGGCCGGGGCCATGCCAGGTGATCTTCCCGCCGCGGTCGACGTCGATCACCGGAGTGCCGTCGTGGGGGCGCTCCTGCGGCTCGGTCCGCTTGCCGGCGGTGTACACGGCCTCATGCTCGAGGAGGATGAGCGTGTCCGGACGGGTGCCGGACACGACGTCGGCATGGATGCTGCGCTGCAGATCCCAGCCCACGGTGTAGGGGACGTACGCCGGGGCGAGACCCGCCGTCAGTATCTCGAGCATGGAGACCACTCTCGTCAATAGATGGATTGCGTCTAAGAATACTCCTCCGCACTGACGGCGGCGCGCCGCAGCGACGCGCGGTAGCGTGTTGACATGAGCAGCACGAGCCGAGCAGGGCGGCCGAAGGCGTCTTCGCGGGAGACTCTCGCCGAGGCTGCCTGCGAGCTGTTCCTGGAGCAGGGGTACGACGCCACCTCGGTCGCCGACATCACCCAGCGAGCCGGAGTGAGCCGCTCGAGCTTCTTCAACTACTTCTCGTCGAAGAGCGACGTGCTCTGGTCCGGTCTCGACGACCGCATCGGTCGTGCGGTCGAAGATCTGGTCGCGGTGCACGAAGATCGCGACGGCGCGCACGTCAGACGCATCCTCTCGGCTCTCGTCGACGACTTCGCACCCGACAGCCTCGCACTCGCGATCAACAACTCGTCCGCGATGGGGCTCGACGACGAACTCGAGCAGGACGCCGCACGGCGACAGGCGCGCCTGGCTGCGACCCTCGCCGATCTCGCCCGGCGCTCCGGCGTCCCCGCGCTCACCGCCGACATCGCGGCAGCGACGTGGGCCGCCGCGGTTCTCGCTGCGGTGCGAGCCTGGGCCGAGAGCGGCGCAGGTCGCGGTTCGGTCAGCGATCGATTCGCCGACGCTGTGCGCGCGATCGCGCGGTTGCCGTGGACCGCGGCAGCGAGCGCGGAGAACGGGTCAGGATTCGCGTAAACTCGGTGTCACCATGGCTACCTTTGGCACGCTCTCCGATCGGCTCACCGAGACCTTCCGCAACCTTCGCACGAAGGGAAAGCTCACTGCGGCCGACGTCGACGGCACAGTGCGCGAGATCCGGCGTGCGCTGCTCGACGCCGACGTCGCGCTCACGGTCGTCAAGGACTTCACCGCGAAGGTGCGCGAACGTGCCCTCGGCGACGAGGTCAACAAGGCACTGAACCCGGCCCAGCAGGTCGTGCAGATCGTCAACGAGGAGCTCGTGCAGATCCTCGGAGGCGAGCAGCGTCGTCTCCAGTTCGCCAAGACCGCGCCGACGGTCATCATGCTCGCAGGACTCCAGGGTTCGGGTAAGACGACGTTCGCGGGCAAGCTCGCGAAGCAGCTCGAGGGGGAGGGACACACTCCTCTGCTCGTCGCGGCGGACCTCCAGCGCCCGAACGCCGTGAACCAGCTCCAGGTGGTCGCCGAGCAGGCCGGTGCCACCGTCTACGCACCCGAGCCGGGCAACGGCGTGGGCGACCCGGTCAAGGTCTCGCGTGACGGTGTCGAGCATGCGCGACGTCACCAGCACGACGTGGTCATCATCGACACCGCCGGACGCCTGGGCGTGGATGCCGAGCTCATGAAGCAGGCATCCGACATCCGCAAGGCCACCGACCCCGACGAGGTTCTCTTCGTCATCGACGCCATGATCGGCCAGGATGCGGTGAACACCGCTCGTGCGTTCCAGGAGGGTGTCGACTTCACCGGCGTCGTGCTGTCGAAGCTCGACGGAGATGCCCGCGGTGGTGCGGCGCTGTCCGTCGCCTCCGTGACCGGACGCCCGATCATCTTCGCATCGACCGGTGAGCGCCTCGAAGACCTCGAGCCGTTCCACCCCGATCGCATGGCCAGCCGGATCCTGGATCTCGGCGACATCCTCACCCTCATCGAGCAGGCCCAGCAGGCCTTCGATGAGGAAGAGGCCGTCAAGATGGCCGAGAAGCTCGCGACCGAGCAGTTCACACTCGAAGACTTCCTCGACCAGCTTCAGCAGATGAAGAAGATGGGATCGATGAAGAAGATGCTGGGAATGCTTCCCGGCATGGGGCAGATGAAGCAGCAGCTCGAGGACTTCGACGAGCGCGAGATCGATCGCACCGAGGCGATCATCCGCTCCATGACTCCCGGTGAGCGCCGCAATCCGAAGGTCCTCAACGGCTCGCGTCGCCTGCGTATCGCCCGCGGTTCGGGAATGACGGTCACGGATGTCAACCAGCTCGTCCAGCGCTTCGATCAGGCCGCGAAGATGATGAAGACCGTCGCGCGCGGTGGCACCCCGAACATCCCCGGCATGGGGTCGATGCCCGGCATGGGCAAGCCCGGCGCGTCGTCGAAGCGCGGCAAGAAGGGCAAGTCCTCCGGCGGTTCACGTTCGGGCAACCCCGCCAAGCGCGCCGCCGAGAACGCCGGCCTCGCTCCGACGTCGACTCCGACGGGTTCGGGTTTCGGTCTCGGGGGCGCGAAGGCGCCGAGCGAAGCCGACCTCGCGGAGATCCAGAAGCTCTTCGGCAAGAGCTGAGGCGTCCCTTCAGAGTCGGCGCGCGGGCAGCGCCGGTTCGGGAACACGTGACGACCGGCGTGGTCGCCGGAGCGCGGTCAGCTGTCCTCCGACGAGGGCGACCAGGACGAGAACGACACCGACGACCTGAGCCGTCGTGAACCTCTCGCCGGCGACGAGTGCGCCCAGCAGAGTCGCCACGACGGGGGAGAGCAGAGCGAGCAGCCCGGGTGCGATCACCGGCAGCTGCTGGATGCCTCGAAACCACAGTATGTAGGCGAGCAGGCCTCCCACCGATCCGAGCCAGACGTACCCGAGCGCTGCTCCGCCGTCGACGGTCGGGGGAGTGCCTTCGAACAACAGGGCGAGGGGCAGCAGGACCAGCCCGCCCGCAGTCAGCTGCCACCCCGCGTAGGCGACGGCCCCCACGCCTGCCGGGCGCCCCCAGCGCTTGGTGAGGATCATGCCCACCGAGGTCGCAGTCACCCCGCCGAGTGCCGCCAGGATGCCGAGGGCATCGAGCTGGGCTGCTGGTCCGAGCACGACGAGAGCGACGCCTCCGGCACCCACGGCGGCAGCGATTGCCGTGACAGGGCGGATGCGGTCTCCGAGCAGCAGAGCACTCAGTCCGAGGATGGTCAGCGGTTGGACACCCGCGACGGCGGCGGCGACTCCGCCGGGCAGCCTTTCCGCGGCGATGAACAGGAGCGGGAAGAATGCGCCGATGTTGAGGGTTCCGAGTGCGAGAGATCTCAGCCACCAGGCTCCGCGCGGCAGAGCGCGACCGATCGCCAGTGCGACGAGTCCCGCAGGAAGCGCGCGGAGGAGTCCTGCGAAGAGGGGATGACCGGTCGGGAGCAACTCCGTCGTCACGAGGTAGGTGGTGCCCCACGACAGAGGGGCCAGCGCGGTGAGCAGCAGCAGGGCGAGGCGGTTCATTCCTTCAGCCTGAATGCCCATTAGCCATGAGTCCAACGCATGGTTATCACCTGACACATGAACTGCGATCATGAATGCATGGATCTGCAGCAGTTGAGATACGTCGTCGAAGTCGCGTCGTCCGCCAGTTTCACGCGCGCCGCCGAGCGCTGCTTCGTGACGCAGTCGGCGCTGAGCCACCAGATAGCTGCTCTCGAGCGGGAACTCGGGCAGCGGCTGTTCGTCCGATCGAGCCGCAGCGTACGCACCACCGAGGCGGGTGAGGCATTCCTCGTCCATGCGAATCGGGCGGTCAGAGCAGCGCACGATGCGCGTGACGCTGCGGCTGCCACGGCCGGCCGCGTCGTGGGCACCCTTCATCTCGGTGTCATCCCCACGGGCAGCGCCGTCCCTGTCCCGCAAGCGATCGCACGGTTCCGCGCCGCTCATCCGGATGCCGCGGTCGAGCTCACGGTCGGCAACAGCGACACGCTGGTGGAGGCCGTTCGGCGCGGCGACCTCGATGTCGCTCTGCTGGGACTGCGAGAGGGCGTCGAGCCTCGGAGCGTGGCATTTCGTGCACTCGCCCGCGAACGCCTTGTCGTCGCGGCATCCCCTGCTCACCGCATCTCCGGGCATGTCGGCGTCAGCCTCGCCGACCTCGCGGATGAGGTCTTCGCGGACTTTCCCGCGGGCACATCTGGCCGCGCCCAGGCGGACGCTGCCTTCGCGGCAGCCGGCATCACACGTGACGTGCCCTTCCAAGCGGACTCGTCTGAGCTGATATTGGGTCTCGTCTCCCAGGGGCTCGCGATCTCACTGCTGGCACCGGGGGTGATCGCTACGTCGTCCTTCGACGTCGCGGCGGTCGATCTCGTCGATGGTCCCGTACGGGTTCAGTACGTCGCCTGGGACGATCGCGCCCCGCGCAACGTCACGTCCGCCTTCCTCCGCGTCGTCGAGTCGATGACGTCGCGCCGGAATGATGAAGCGGGCCCGGAGGAATCCTCCGGGCCCGCCCACTCAGGTATCTGAGGTCACTTCACGTCTTCGTCGACCCAGTCCATCGACTTGCTGACGGCCTTGCGCCACAGACGCAGCTGGCGATCGCGCTCTCCGTCTTCCATGGAGGGCTCCCAACGGCGGTCCTCCTGCCAGTTGGCGGAGAGATCGTCGAGTCCGTTCCAGAATCCGACGGCGAGACCGGCCGCGTAAGCGGCGCCGAGCGCTGTCGTCTCCGCCACGACGGGGCGAACGACCGGCACACCGAGCACATCGGCCTGGAACTGCATGAGCGCGTCGTTCGCGACCATCCCGCCGTCGACCTTGAGTTCCGTGAGGTCGACTCCGGCATCCGCGTTGACGGCGTCGAGCACGTCGCGGGTCTGGAATGCGACCGCCTCGAGCGCTGCGCGAGCGATGTGATTCTTGTTCGCGTAGCGGGTGAGGCCCACGATGGCGCCGCGGGCGTCCGGACGCCAGTAGGGCGCGAACAGACCGGAGAACGCCGGGACGATGTACACGCCGCCGTTGTCGTCGACCTGCTTCGCGAGTTCTTCGACCTCGGGAGCGGAGCCGATGATGCCGAGCTGGTCGCGCAGCCACTGGATCAGGGATCCGGTGACGGCGATCGAGCCCTCGAGCGCGTAGTGCGTCGGTCCGTCGCCGAGCTTGTAGCCGACAGTGGTGAGCAGGCCGTTCTTCGAGTGGACGATCTCCTCACCCGTGTTGAAGATCAGGAAGCACCCGGTGCCGTAGGTGTTCTTGCTCTCGCCCGTGTTGAATGCGGCCTGGCCGAAGGTCGCGGCCTGCTGGTCGCCGAGGATGCCGGCGATCGGCGTCTCGCGCAGCAGTGACGAGTCCTCGGCTGCGCCGTAGACCTCGGAGGAGGAGCGGATCTCGGGCATCATCGAGCGGGGAACGCCGAACGCCTCGAGGATGTCGTCGCGCCACTCGAGCGTCTCGAGATCCATGAACATCGTGCGCGAGGCGTTGGTGACGTCCGTCACGTGAACGCCGCCGTCGACACCGCCGGTGAGGTTCCAGAGCACCCAGCTGTCCGTCGTGCCGAAGACGAGGTCGCCGGCATCCGCCTTCTCGCGAGCGCCCTCGACGTTCTCGAGGATCCAGGCGATCTTGGTGCCGGAGAAGTAGGTGGCGAGGGGGAGGCCCACGATGGGCTTGAACCGCTCGACCCCGCCGTCGGCCGCGAGGCGGTCGACGATCTCCTGCGTACGGGTGTCCTGCCAGACGATGGCGTTGTAGACGGCCTTGCCGGTGGTCTTGTCCCAGACCACAGCGGTCTCGCGCTGGTTCGTGATTCCGACCGCGGCGATGTCGTGGCGCGTCAGGTCGGCGCGACTCAGTGCGAGTCCGATGACCTCCTGCACGTTGCGCCAGATCTCAGCGGGGTCGTGCTCGACCCAGCCTGCCTTGGGCAGGATCTGCTCGTGCTCCTTCTGACCGGTCGCGACGATGCTGCCCTTCTTGTCGAAGATGATCGCGCGGCTGGAGGTGGTGCCCTGATCGATGGCGATGATGTAGTCGGCCATTGTGTTCTCCTTTGAAGTCAGGTTCGGGTTCAGGCGAGGTTGAGCAGTACCGGCGCAGCGACGGCGGCGAGGACACCACCGATGAGCGGACCGACGACCGGGACCCACGAGTAGGACCAGTCGCTGGAACCCTTGCCCTTGATCGGGAGGATGGCGTGGGCGATGCGGGGGCCGAGGTCACGTGCCGGGTTGATCGCGTATCCGGTCGGTCCACCGAGCGATGCACCGATGGCGACCACGACGAGTGCGACGGGAAGGGCGCTGAGCGGGCCGAGGCCTCCGGGGACGCCGATCTCGATGTCGCCGTAGTCAGCGAACGCGAAGACCGCGAACACGAGGACGAACGTGCCGATGACCTCGGTGACGAGGTTCCAGCCGTACGAGCGGATCGCGGGACCGGTCGAGAAGACGCCGAGCTTGTTGGCGGGGTCGGGCTCCTCGTCGAAGTGCTGCTTGTAGGCCAGCCAGGTGAGGATCGCACCGACGATCGCGCCGAGCAGCTCAGCACCGGTCGCGACCGCGAACTGAGAGAAGTCGATCTTGCCTGCGACGAGAAGGCCGATGCCGACAGCAGGGTTCAGGATGGCGCCGGAGTAGGCGGAGGCGAGGACACCCACGAAGACCGCGAGACCCCATCCCCAGTTGACCATCAGGAAACCGCCGCCGAAGCCCTTGTTCTTGGCTAGCGCGACGTTGGCGACCACACCACATCCGAGGAGGATCAGCAGCGCTGTGCCGACGAACTCCGAGAGGAAGTAGAGACCGAGATTCACTTCAGTCATGTCTTCATTGACCTTTCTTGAGTGCCAGGGCCCCTTAGCCCTGGCACTTGTTGGGAATTACACCGCGTGGAGGGCGGTGTTCGGATGTCTCGTCAGCCGCGTGCGCGTGACGAGATCTGGAGTCCATGGCGTTCGTTCAGCAGCGCCCGCGTCTGCTCGAGTTCGGCATCGTGCCGTGCGCGATCCCAGTCGAGCAGAGGAGACAGCGCGTCTGCAAGCACTTCGAGCACATCCGCGTCGGCGTTGCCGGTGAAAGCGATGCTGGTGCGGCGCAGAACGACGTCCTGCAGTCGCGCGACCATCTCGTTCTCGACCATCCATGCCAGCTCGCGCGTCGAGAGGTCGCCGCCGACCAGAGGCGCGTCGTCTCCCTGCTCGATGAACTCCCAGACCTGCGCGGCGCGGGTTCCGTATCGGGCGAGAAGACGCTCGGCGCGATCGCCGGCTCCGGGCAGGTTCTCTTGGATCCAGATGCGACGTGCCTTCTCGGTGCGCGGGAAGTCACGGCCTCCGCCGATGGCGCGTCCGGCGGTGGACACGGTGCGGGGGCGACCGATCAGACCGAGCACCACATCGGAGAGCGATTCGCCGAGGGCTCGGAAGGTGGTCCACTTGCCTCCGACGAGACTCACGAGAGGGGCGGCACCCTTCTCGTCGACTTCGATGCGATAGTCGCGAGAGACGAATCCCGGCGCGGTGTCCTCGTGCCGGGGGAGCGGACGGATCCCCGAGAAGTTGAAGACGATCTGCTCGCGGGTCACGTCGATCGTCGGGAAGACGTGGTGGATGAGGTCGAAGAAGTAGTCGATCTCCTCCTCGGTGCACACCGGGACCTCGCGGGGGTCTGCATCGATGTCGGTCGTTCCCACGAGAACGCGACCCTTGAGCGGGTAGATCAGGACGATGCGACCGTCGGAGTGCTCGAAGAAGATCTCGCGTCCGCGCGTCGCCTCGAGGAGCTCGGGGTGGTCGAGGACGATGTGGGATCCCTTGGTGCCGCCCATGAAACGCGTGTCGTTGCCCAGCGCGTCGTTGGTGAGATCGGTCCACGGACCGGATGCGTTCACGACGACATCGGCGGTGACGGTGAACTCGGTCCCGCTCTCACGATCGCGGAGGACGACCTTCTCGCCGTCCCGCGCGATCGCCTCGACGTAGTTCAGTGCGACGGCGCCGGGGTGTGCGGCGCGTCCGTCCTGCAGGACGTCGAGCGCGAGGCGCTCCGGGTCGTGCATAGACGCGTCGTAGTAGGTGGCCGTGTACTTGATGTTCGGGTCGAGCGAGGGGAGCTCGGCGAGCGAGCGCTTGCGACCCAGGAACCGGTGACGGGGCACCATGCCGCCGTCGCGGGAGAACGTGTCGTAGATCGTCAGTCCGACCTTGATCAGGAACGCTCCACGCTCCTGGGGCTTGCCGCTCTTGTGCGTGAGGAAGCGCAGGGGAGCGGACAGGATGCCGGAGAAGGTCGAGTAGATGGGGATCGTCGTCTCGAGCGGCTTGACGTAGTGCGGGGCGATCTTCAGCAGACCGTTGCGCTCTTCGACCGATTCGCGCACGAGTCGGAACTCGCCGTTCTCGAGATAGCGGATGCCGCCGTGGATCATGTGGCTCGACGCCGCCGACGCGCCGGAGGCGAAGTCGCCTCGCTCGACGAGCAGTACGTCGACGCCCTGCAGCGCCAGATCACGGAACGCGGAGATCCCGTTGATCCCGGCTCCGATGACAAGGACGCTCGTGCGTCCGGACTCACGGACGGCGCGGACTGCCGCGCGTTCCGGTGATGAGTGTGTCGACTCGATCATCTTCGACCCTTCTCTGTGCGTGCTCCCAGCTTCGACCTGATCGCCCACCACGCGCAAGCCCGTTGCACATATGTGCAAAGATCGACTCGAGGAGGTCGTCATGCGCCAGTCTGACGCGGGATCGCGCGATTCCAAGCTGATCGCCGCGCTCACCGCGGCACAGCTCTACTACATGCAGGACAAGACCATGGAGGTGATCGCGCAGGAGCTGAAGACCTCGCGATCATCGGTGTCTCGCCTGCTCAGCTTCGCCCGCGAGAGCGGACTCGTGGACATCCGCATCAATTCGCCTCTCGAGCGACTCGGCATGCTGGAGCAGCGCATCCGGGACAGGCATCGCCTCGTGGCCCACGTCGTGCCCATCCCCGAGATCGTCAGCGAGGTCGAGAGGCTCGAGCGGGTGGCCCTGACCGCAGGGCGACTGCTGTCGCAGTTCGTCGACTCGAACATGATCGTGGGTGTCGCGTGGGGATCCACGATCAGCGCGGTCAGTCGTGGTCTCACGCAGAAGGAGACGCACAACACGACGTTCGTGCAGTTGAACGGTGCCGGGAACACGCAGACCAGCGGGGTCGAGTACTCGAGCGACATCCTCCAGCGCTTCGGCAGCGCGTTCGGTGCGCAGGTGCAGCAGTTCCCCGTGCCCGCGTTCTTCGACGATCCCTCGACGCGCGAGGCGATGTGGCGAGAGCGGAGCACTCTGCGGGTGCTCGACCTGCAGTCGAAGATGGACATCGCCGTGTTCAGTCTCGGCTCTCCGGCCGCGGAGGTCCCCAGTCGCGTGTACGTCGGCGGCTATCTCGGTCGCGATGACTACCGGAGCCTCCGGGAGGACCATGCGATCGGCGACGTGGCCACGGTCTTCTTCCGCGCGGACGGATCCTGGAGGGACATCCGTGTCAACGCACGGGCGACGGGTCCGGGTCTCGACCGGCTGCGGCGGGTGCCCCGACGCGTGTGCGTGGTGTCCGGTGTTCCGAAGCTCGCCAGCCTCCGCGCCGCCATCGCCGCCGACCTCATCACGGACGTGGTGCTCGATGAAGGACTCGCGCGCAGGCTCGTCGAGGACTGACCCTACGGCTCGTCGGTCGAGGATTCCGGGCCGGAGCGGAACTCTCGGATCAGATGCTGGACGACTGCACCGAGGTCGCCGCCCGTCGCGTTCGCGATCGTCAGCTGACGCTCGTAGCTCGCGCCGTCCGTGAGGATCGTCTCGATGCTGCCGAACTCACGCACGCAGCCGAGTTCGACCGCGACCGGGGCGAGCTCCTCGAGCACCTCCGCAAGATGCTCCCGCACGGGACGCTGGGTTCCGGCGGCGTCGACGATCACCCGCGCGTCCAAGCCGTAGCGCGCGGCGCGCCACTTGTTCTCCCGGTGGTACCAGGCGGGCATCTGCGCGAGGGGGAGTCCCTCGTCCATCTGACGCGAGAGATGCTCGACCAGGACCTGCACGAGCGCGGCCACTGCCGCGAGCTCCGGCAGCGTGGAGAGCCCGTCGCATGCCCGCACCTCGATCGTCCCCCACCGCGGTGCGGGCCGGATGTCCCAGCGCACTTCGGTGGCGTCCGCCATCACACCGGTGCGCACCATGTCGTCGAGGTAGGCCTCGTACTCCGACCAGTCCTGCAGCGGCCACGGGAGCCCCGCAGTGGGCAGCTGCTGGAACACCAGAGCACGGTTCGAGGCGTATCCGGTGCGCTCACCGGCCCAGAACGGACTCGAGGCGGAGAGAGCCTGCAGATGCGGGAGATAAGCGGCGAGGGCGTTGATGATCGGGATGACCTTGCGCTGATCCTCCACGCCGATGTGGACGTGGATCCCCCAGATCATCATGTTCCGACCCCACCACTGGGTGCGCTCGATCAGGGTGTGGTAGCGCGTCTTGTCGGTCACTTCCTGGTGGTACCACTGCGCGAACGGGTGACTGCCGGCCGAGAGCAGCTCGATGCCGGCCGGATCCGTCGCCGCACGAACAGCGGTGATCGCGTTGGCGATGTCGTCCACGGCATGGGCCACGGAATCGCCGATGCCGCTGGTGACCTCGATCGTGTTGGTAAGGAGCTCGCCCGTCACGGTATGCCGTTCTTCTGCACTCTCATCCTCGAGTGCCGACAGCAGCTCGGGGGCGCGGCCGACGAGATCACCGCTCACCGGATCGGCGAGCATGATCTCCCACTCGAGACCGACGGTGGACCGGGCCGATGGCGCGAAATCGAGCTTCACGAGCACAGTCTGACACGCGCTGTCGGCGACACGGCAACCGTCGTGTCGCCGCGTTTCGCTCCTGGGCCGCGGATCTGGCAGAATAGAAGGTCGGACGACGTGCTCGACCCTCTATCCAGCACTCGTCCTCCCTATTTGAGCTTCCGCCGGGTGTGCACCCCACTCTCCAGGCGATCGGTTCGTTACCTTCCACACAATTCAGGAGAATCGTGGCTGTCAAGATTCGTCTCAAGCGCCTGGGCAAGATCCGTGCGCCGTACTACCGCATCGTCGTCGCCGACTCGAAGACCAAGCGCGATGGTCGCGTGATCGAGGAGATCGGCAAGTACCACCCCACCGAGGAGCCCTCGTTCATCGAGATCGACTCCGACCGTGCGCAGTACTGGCTCTCCGTCGGCGCTCAGCCGACCGAGCAGGTCGCTGCTCTGCTCAAGATCACGGGCGACTGGGGCAAGTTCAAGGGCGACAAGGACGCGAAGTCCACGCTGAAGGTCAAGGAGCCCAAGGTTCCGTTCGAGATCGACGCGTCCAAGAAGTCCGTCGTCAAGCCCAAGGCCGAGAAGAAGGTGGAGGCCCCCGCTGAGGAGGCTCCCGCCAAGGCCGACGCGGAGGCCGCAGAGGCTCCCGCCGCCGACGCAGAGTAATTCGTCGTGCTCGCCGCCGCGCTCGAACACATCGTCAAGGGGATCGTCGATCACCCTGAAGATGTCCGCATCAACGCTTCCACGACGCCGAGAGGCGACCTGCTCGAGGTGCGTGTGCACCCCGACGACCGTGGTCGAGTGATCGGGCGCGGCGGCCGCACCGCAAAAGCACTGCGCACGCTCATCGCCGCTCTCGCGGATGGGCGGCGTGTCCGGGTCGACGTCGCGGATGACTGACGTGGTGTCCAAGGACCGCAACCAGGGCAAGAACCAGCTGCGGGTGGGGCGCCTCGTCAAGGCCCACGGCCTCAAGGGCGCTCTCAAGCTCGAGCTGTACACCGACAACCCGGAACGCCGATTCACTCCAGGAGCCGAGTTCACGTTGCAGGTGCCTGAGGCATCTCCGTGGCACGGCAAGACCGTCGTCGTTCGCGAATACCGCGTGATGAACGGCAACCCCGTCGTCTTCCTCAAGGATGTCGACGATCGCGAGGGCGCAGAGACTCTCGTCCGAGCCATCCTCTGGATCGATCAGGACAACGACGAGGTCGAGGACAACGCGTGGTTCGACCATCAGCTCGTGGGTCTCGACGTCGTCCGTGACGGCGTCGTCGTGGGCAAGGTGGCTCGCGTCGAGCATTTCCCTGCGCAGGATCTGCTCATCGTCAGGTCCGGCGAGCAGGACATCATGGTGCCGTTCGTCCAGGCGATCGTTCCCACGGTCGACATCAGCGCCGGGCGCGTCATCGTCACGCCGCCTGCGGGCCTCTTCGAAGAGCTCCCTGACGCGTCCGATGCGACGGAGGCGGGGGAGTCCTCCGACTCCGACGCCACTGACTGATCCCTCGTTCGGCCCGCCAGTGCGCATCGACGTCCTCTCGATCTTCCCGTCGTACTTCGACGGTCTGACGCTCTCCCTGCTCGGGAAGGCGCAGAGTACCGGCATCCTCGACCTGCGTGTCCGAGACCTCCGTGAGTGGACGTCCGATCGTCACCGCACCGTGGACGACACCCCCTACGGGGGCGGGGCGGGGATGGTGATGAAGCCGGAGCCCTGGGGGCTCGCGCTCGACGAGCTGGCATCATCTGCTCCGTCCGAAGAGGGCAGTCGGCCCACGATCATCTTCCCCTCGCCCGCAGGCGAGGTCTTCACGCAGGCCACCGCACGCGATCTCAGCACTCGCGACCACCTCATCTTCGGATGCGGTCGATACGAGGGGATCGACGAGCGGGTGTTCGAATACGCCTCATCGCTCGGCGAGGTGCGGCTCATCAGTCTCGGCGATTACGTCCTCAACGGCGGGGAAGTGGCGACGATGGCGATGATCGAGGCCATCGGTCGCCTGATCCCCGGTGTTGTGGGAAATCCGGCGAGCCTCGTCGAGGAGTCTCACGAGGACGGACTCCTCGAGTACCCGTCTTACACGAAGCCGTCGGTGTGGCGAGAGCGACCGGTGCCGGACGTGCTGCTGAGCGGCAATCACGGCGTGATCGCTTCCTGGCGGCGGGATCAGCAGATCGAACGGACGCGACGTCGGCGCCCGGATCTGCTGCCGGACGACGACCGCTAGACGATCCGTTCGATCCCCGAGTCGATCTCGAACACCACGCCCTGAGGGTGCCGCAGCGAGAGCGCGGATGCGGGGGCCAGGCCCCGGAGCTCCGCACGCAGCAGCCGACCGATCATCTCGTGACTCACCAGCAGCGGGATCCCGGACGAAGCCCACCCGCACACCGACAGTGCCCGGCGGGCACGTCCCTTCGCCTGGGCGTAGCTCTCACCTCCGGGAAATGCCCAACCATATCGGTTCTCAGCCCGGTCCTCGCGGGCGGTGGGGAATCGTTCATCGATCTCGGACCAGGTCAGGCCGGCCATCTCACCGTGATGGAGGTCGGCGAGCTCCGGTACCTCCACGAGATCTGCGCCGATCCGATCGGCGACGATGACCGCGGTCCGGAGCGCGCGGCCGAGCGGGCTGGAGCACACGGTGGTGATGCCTCGGTCGACGAGGCGCGCGGCGACGCTCTGCGCCTGAAGGATGCCGTCCTCGGTCAGAGGCGAGTCGAGTTGCCCGTGCAGCCGATGATCGAGGTTCCAGCGGGTCTGCCCGTGCCGCACCAGGAACAGGTGTTCTGGCACATGCCGATCCTCCGGAATCATGGACTCAGGATGGCATAGCCGCGTCGCCTCCGTACCCGGTGGAATCGGCGGCTGATAGCGTCGCACCATGGTCGATGAGGTGCTGGCGAAGTCGTTCGAGACGATCGGGGCGGATTACGACCGCTACCGTCCCGGATTCCCCGTGGAGGCGGTCGAGCTCATCGCACCACAGCGCATCGGGACTGCGCTGGACCTCGGCGCGGGCACCGGGAAATTCACGGAACTGCTGTCGGCCCGAGCGGAACGCGTGATCGCTGTCGAGCCTTCCGAGCAGATGCTGTCGGTTCTGCGAGCCAAGCTTCCGGATGTGGAAGGCCTCATCGGCAGTGCCGAGCGGATTCCGTTGCCGGACGGCACGGCGGATGTCGTCGCCGTCGCGCAGGCGTTCCATTGGTTCGATCGGGAGTCGGCCTGTGCGGAGATCTCGCGCATCCTCACGCCGGGCGGAACTCTCGGGCTGGTCTGGAACCACTCGGATCCGTCGAGTTCGTGGGATCGAGCAGCGCACCGTATCGCGCACCCCGCGGTCGCTGACACGGACGGAACGACCAGCACCGCCGCGGCGGAGCTCCCCGGATTCACGTTCGTGACGAGCGAAGCGATCCACTGGACGGAGCAGATCAGCCGCGAGGCGTACCTCCGTCGCTGGTCGACGGTGAGCACCTTCCTCGTGGCCGACGACCATGCCCGTTCGGTGATGACGACCGCCATCGAAGCGGTGCTCGACGGGGACCCGGACACACGCGGGCGCGAACAGCTCGAGTTGCCGATCATCACCGACGTGTTCGTCTATCGGCGCGCATGAGGATCTGGTCACTGCACCCGCAGTACCTCGATCGCCAGGGTCTGGTGGCCTGCTGGCGGGAGGCGCTGCTCGCTCAAGCGGTGCTCGCCGGGCGAACCCGTGGCTACACCGGTCACCCCCAACTGGAGCGGTTCCGTGCCTATCCCGATCCGCTCGATGCCATCGGCGCGTACCTTCGGGGCGTCGCCGTCGAGGCGGACGTGCGCAGCTACACCTTCGACCGATCGCGAATCGATCGACCGGATGCGAGAGGTGAGTCGATCCTGTCCGTGACCACCGGCCAGCTCGCGCTGGAATGGTCGCATCTCAGCGCGAAGCTCGCGGAGCGCAATCCCGACGTGCTCGGACTCTGGTCCGCGGTCTCGGTGCCCGAACCGCATCCTGCGTTCCACGTCCTCGAGGGTCCGGTCGCCGCGTGGGAACGCGCGCTGCCGCCGGCTGAGCCCCGCGGGTCAGCGAACGCCGAGGAATGACCTGTCGGTGAGGACGATCGGGCCATCGGCCGTCACGGCCACGGTGTGCTCCGAATGCGCGCCCCTGGAACCGTCCACACTCCGCAGGGTCCATCCGTCGGGATCGGTCACGAGTTCGTCCGTGGTCTCGAGCAGCCACGGTTCCAGCGCGAACACCAGGCCCTCGCGCAACGGGAATCCACGTCCCGCGCGACCGTCGTTGGGGACGTGGGGGTCGCCGTGCATGATGCGTCCGACACCGTGACCGCCGAAGTCGGTGTTGATCGAATACCCCTCGCCGTGTGAGATCGCGGCGATGGCGGCCGAGATGTCGCCGATCCGGTTGCCGACCACGGCCGCGTCGATGGCCGCAGCGAGAGCGCGCTCGGTCGTCTCGATGATGCGGAGGTCCTCGTCGCGGGGAGTGCCGACGACGAAGGACACCGCGGAGTCGGCCACCCATCCGTCGACGGAGACGGCGAAGTCGAGCGACACCAGGTCGCCGTCTCGCAGCGTGTAGTCGTGGGGGAGGCCGTGCAGTACAGCGTCGTTGATCGAGGTGCAGATCACCTTGCCGAAGGGACTGGCGCCGAAGGACGGGTGGTAGTCGATGTAGCAGGACTCCGCTCCGGCCTTACGGATCATGTCGTGCGCTCGGCGATCGATCGACAGCAGGTTCGTGCCGACCTTCGTCTCGTCGCGCAGGGTTGCCAGGGTCTCGGCCACGAAGCGACCGGCGGCGCGCATCTCGTCGATCTCGGCAGGGGTGCGCAGTTCGATCATCGGGTGTCCTCTCGTCCTCTCCATTCTCCCCGATCTCCGGGTGACGGGCGTCCGCCTCGAGGCCGCGTGCTCAGAGCGAACACCTGGATCATCGGCCGCACGCCGTCGTACGATTTGTGACATGTGGTTGCGTCAGGCGTTCTTCCGGTGGCTCATTCCGGCAGCGTTCCTCCTGCCGCTCTGGTTGCTCGTGGGGTGGGGCGTATTCCAAGGCGGTTGGGCCATCCTCTGGGTCCTCTTCATCGCGGTCCCCTCCGTGTTCGTCGGCCAGCTTCTTCTCACGCTCCTGACTCGGTCTCGCCCGTCGGTGCGGGTCGAGAGGGCCGTCTCGTGGTGGGATGTCGGCGGTTTCACGCTCTGGCACGGGCTGACCATCGCTGTCGGATGCTTCATCGACGGCGCGTTCGGCTGGCTTCTCGCCGCCGCCGTCGTCGTCGGCATCGGTCTGGTCTGGCTGCAGCTCTGGCAGCTGTGGAACGAGGCGAAGGGAAGCGGAGCACGGATCCGCGAGACCATCTCGTGGTCCACCGTTCCCGGCGTCGACGAGCCCGCGCCGGAGACCCGCGTGCGAGAGGTCTTCGTCATCCGGGAGAAGGACTCGCCGGAGTGACGGAAACGCACGCGACGTTTTGGCCGTGTGCGGCATCCATGGCAGAATGAGTGTTTGTGCCGTGACCGGTTCTGCCTCAGGGGAGCCCACGGACGCTTCGGCGCCGTTCAGCACACACTTCTTCTTATTCCTACTTACAGCATGCAACCGACCTGAGGCGAGTGCAGAGAGAGACGATCATGCAGATCCTCGACGCCGTCGACGCAGCATCCCTGCGTTCAGACGTTCCCGTCTTCCACCCCGGTGACACGGTCAACGTGCACGTGAACATCACCGAGGGCACCCGCTCGCGTATCCAGGTCTTCAAGGGCGTCGTCATCGGCCG
This sequence comes from Microbacterium sp. LMC-P-041, assembly GCF_030209555.1. Classification (NCBI taxonomy): domain Bacteria; kingdom Bacillati; phylum Actinomycetota; class Actinomycetes; order Micrococcales; family Microbacteriaceae; genus Microbacterium; species Microbacterium sp. LMC-P-041. Next base: position 155,345 of record NZ_JARVRV010000001.1, on the reverse strand, counting down.
CCAGGGCGACGGCGTGCGTGAGACCTTCACCGTTCGCAAGATCAGCTTCCAGGTGGGCGTCGAGCGTACGTTCCCGGTGCACTCCCCGGTGATCGACCACATCGAGGTCGTCACCCGCGGTGACGTGCGTCGCGCGAAGCTCTACTACCTCCGTCAGCTGCGGGGCAAGAAGGCCAAGATCAAGGAGAAGCGCGACAACTGACGCGCAGGCTCTCCACAGCACCCCGGGACACGATGTCCCGGGGTGCTGTGTTCTCCCCGGGGTGTGCGACCCTTGATACTGCCGTCTCCGTGCGGTGCGAGACTGTGAAGGAAACCCCATGACGACTGACTCCGCCGCCGCGTCCGCTCGACCGACGAAGCGGCGTCGTGGGTTCCTCGTGTTCCTGCGCGACGTCCTCGTGATCGTCGTCATCGCGGCGCTCGTCTCCTTCGTCGTCAAGACCTTCATCGTCCGCTCCTTCTACATCCCGTCCGCGTCGATGGAACGAACTCTCCTGGTCAACGATCGGATCCTCGTGGACGAGCTGACGCCGCGGTGGACCGCCTACGAACGCGGCGACGTCGTGGTCTTCAAGGACCCGGGCGGGTGGCTCGACGGCCAGCCGCAGACTCCTGCGCAGCCGCCTCTCGTCGAGGCTTTCGACTGGATGCTCAACGTCGTCGGGATCTCGGCCACGGATTCGCAGGATCACCTCGTCAAGCGTGTGATCGGTCTCCCGGGTGACCACGTCGTCTGCTGCAACGCGCTCGGACAGATCACGGTCAACGGAGCGCCCATCGACGAGCTCAGCTACCTCAACCTGCCAGACGGAGACACCGCAGCGTCGAACGATCCGTTCGACGTGGTCGTGCCGGATGGGTCGCTGTGGCTCCTCGGAGACAACCGCGATCGCTCGCGCGACTCGCGGGCGCATCAGGATCTTCCGAGCGGCGGCTTCGTCCCGATCGAGAACGTCGTGGGCAAGGCGTTCTTCACCACGTGGCCCTTCGACCGTCTGGGCACGATCGACGGCCACCATGACAGCTTCAACGGCGTCCCGGATCCGGAATGACCGTCGTCGCTCCGAAGCTCACTCTGGAGCGCAGGCTGCTGAGCGAGTGCGATCTGATCATCTCCCTCGATGAGGTCGGACGCGGTGCGCTTGCCGGGCCGGTGGCGGTCGGAGCTGCCGTGATGGATGCGGCAGGGGCGCGCCGCCGCGTTCCCGAAGGGCTTCGGGATTCGAAGCTGGTCACCGAGAGGCGTCGGCCCGATGTCGCTGCGCGAGCCGCGGCATGGGTGCAGGCTTCTGGAGTCGGTTGGGCCAGCGCGGCCGAGGTCGACGAGGTGGGCATCATGCGAGCGCTCGGTCTTGCGGCGTCGCGCGCCGTGCAGAGCGTCGTCGATTCGGGAGTTCGCCTCGACGGGGCTCTGGTGCTCCTCGACGGCAACCACGACTATGTCTCGCGGGTGCATCCGGTGCCTCTACGGGTGCGACCGGTCGTCAAGGGCGACCGCGACTGCGCATCGGTCTCGGCGGCATCGGTGATCGCGAAAGTGGCGAGGGACACCTACATGGCGGAGCTCCACGAGGGTCACCCCGCGTACCAGTGGGACCGGAACAAGGGATACGCGAGCCTCGAGCATCGCGATGCGATCCGCAGCCTCGGGCTCTCTCCACACCACCGATCATCCTGGGCGATCGCGGATGTCCCGACTCTGTTCTGAGCCTGCGTGCGGCATCGACGCGTCGCCGACTCTAGGATGGAGTGATCATGGATGAGGAAGCCTTCGACGACTACGACCGCGAGCTCGAGCTGGCGCTGTTCCGCGAATACCGCGATGTCGTCGCGCAGTTCCAGTACGTTGTCGAGACGGAACGCCGGTTCTACCTCGCCAACGAGGTGAACGTCGTGCGTCGTGACACCGAGCACGACTTCTACTTCGAGATCTCGATGAGTGACGTCTGGGTGTGGGACATCTATCGTGCCGACCGCTTCGTGAAGGCTGTGCGCGTGCTGACGTTCAAGGACGTCAACGTCGAAGAGCTTCAGCGCCGCGAGTTCGAGCTGCCCCAGGAGCTGTCGCTCGACGGGGAGTGACCACTTCTGCACAGTCCGGCTTTCTGATGGGCTGTCCCCGCACTCCGTAACGTCCCCACTCCTGAAGCGCGGTCGTCGATCCCGATCGACAGGCTGTCTTCATGGCAGCGAAAGACGAGCTCGGTAGATCCGGCGAAGAACATGCGGTTCGGTATCTGACCGGCATCGGATATGTGGTCCTCGACCGCAACTGGCGATGTGCGCAGGGCGAGATCGACATCGTCGCCTGTCGCGGTCACCACCTCGCCATCGTCGAGGTCAAGACACGACGGACGATCTCCCATGGACACCCGTTCGAGGCCGTGGATTCCCGCAAGATCCGACGACTGTGGCGATTGGCTCATGCGTGGGCGGCCGACCATCCCGAACAGGCGGTCGGCCTCGTGATCCGGATCGAGGCGATCGGGATCATCGGAGCCGACCCGCAGCACAGCACTCTCGAACATCTCGTGGACGTGTCGTGAAAACGGCCCGCACGTGGGCGGTCGCGCTCACCGGGGTCGACGGGCACATGGTCGAGGTCGAAGCCGACATCTCGAACCAGACCCCCGACTTCAAGATCATCGGCCTGCCGGACAAAGCGCTCGGCGAGGCGGTTCAGCGGGTTCACAACGCCTGCAAGAACACGCAACTCGATCTTCCGCGCCGCCGCCTCACGGTCAACCTCTCGCCCGCCAGCCTCCCCAAGCAGGGAGCCGGTTTCGACGTGAGCATCGCGGTCGCCGCTCTCGCGGCAGGGGGAGCGCTGTCCACGCGGTCCATCGCGGGAACGGTGCATCTCGGCGAACTCGGACTCGACGGCCGGCTCCGTCCCGTGCCCGGGGTGCTCCCGTCCGTCTTCGCCGCTGCGCGTGCGGGGTTCGACACCGTGATCGTGCCGTGGGGCAACGAGGCGGAGGCGAGGCTGGTGCCCGGAATCGAGGTTCGCGCAGCAGCGAGTCTTTCGCAGGTCGCCGTCTGGCACGGCGCGGAGATCGACGTGCTCGATGCCGATCCGGTCGCCTCGGCGACACTCGCGCCGGAGCATCGCGAGAGGCTGGACCTCGCGGACGTCGTCGGCCAGGACGAGGCGGTCGAGGCTCTGATCGTCGCGGCAGCAGGAGGCCATCACATGCTGCTCAGCGGCCCGCCAGGCGCAGGTAAGACCATGCTCGCGCGGCGACTCCCCGGCATACTTCCGAGTCTCTCCGACGACGAGGCTCTCGAAGTGGCCTCGATCCGCTCACTCACCGGCGACGCTGTGCGAGCTCTCGACGCCACGCCGCCGATGGAGTCGCCTCACCACAGCGCCTCGGTTGCGGCGCTCGTCGGAGGCGGCACGAGGTCTGTTCGTCCTGGCGCCATCTCTCGCGCGCACAGAGGTGTGCTCTTCCTCGACGAAGCAGCGGAGTTCTCGAGAGTCGCGCTCGACGCACTGCGGCAGCCGCTCGAGTCCGGCGTCATCGAGGTGAGTCGATCGGGCGTCACCGCACAGTTCCCCGCACGCTTCCAACTGGTCATGGCGCTCAATCCGTGCCCGTGCGGCAACTACGGGGTGCGCGGTGCGGAATGCACCTGCCCGTCGTTGGCGATCCGGAGATACTCGACCCGACTGTCCGGTCCGCTTCGCGACCGGGTCGATATCGAGCTGCATGTCTCGCGCGTGTCTGCTTCTCGGGCGATGATCGGCGACCGTACGGAGGTGACGAGCGAGCGAGCTCGAGCGAGAGTCATGCAGGCGCGTGAGCGGGCGGCCTCGCGGTGGCGGGGGACACCGTGGGTCCGCAACAGCGAAGTTCCGGGCGCCCGATTGAGGCAACTCGATCTGCGGATCGCCGCAGAGGCAAAGGCGCCACTGGACAGGGCTCTCGAGCGGGGAGCTCTCACTCTTCGAGGCTATGACAGGGTTCTGCGGCTGGCTTGGACCATGGCGGACCTCGCACAGGTCGACAGTCCAGGCCGGGAAGAAATAGGACGGGCACTGTTCTTGAAGAGGGGATACCTATCGTGATCGAGTCTCTCAGAGGCGATGCGGCGGTGCGGCGATCGCTGCGACAGGTGCGACCAGTCGATGACCTGGACGAGGCGCTGGCACGAGTGTCGTGGTCAGTCCTCACCGAGCCGGGGGACGGAGTCGCCGGAGCGCTCATCGCGGAGCGGGGCGCAGTGGCATCACTGGGGCTGGCGATCGGCGGAGGGGCCGTGGCGAGTTCGGAGGTCAGTGAACGGACTCTCGCCGAGGGACGAGCCAGGTGGATGGTCCGCGCGGATGCGCGCAGCGTTCTCGATGCGATCCGTGCAGCAGCCGAGGTCGGCGCTCGGCTGCTTCTGCCGGGCGACGACCTCTGGCCGAGATCTCTCGACGACCTCGGGGTGCATGCGCCGACAGTGCTCTGGGTTCGCGGAGACCCGGCGCTGCTCACGGCTCCGAGCCGAGTCGCGATCGTGGGCGCGAGGGCGGCCAGCGGTTATGGAGAGATGCTCGCCGGTGACTTCGCCGGCGAGCTCGCAGCCTCCGGCACGGTCGTCGTATCCGGCGGAGCGTACGGCATCGACGGGGCAGCTCATCGGGCCGCCCTCGGCGTGAGCGGCAAGACCGTAGCCTTCCTCGCCGGGGGAGTCGATCGCGCGTATCCCCAAGGCCATCAGCAGCTGCTGCGGAGAATCGTGGAGACCGGAGCCGTGGTGAGCGAAGTGCCCTGCGGCACCGCGCCGACGAAGTGGCGATTCCTCTCGCGCAACAGACTCATCGCCGCTATCAGCGACGCGACGGTCGTGGTGGAGGCAGGGTGGCGGAGCGGTTCACTGAACACCGCAGGACAAGCGGTGAGGGTGTCACTGTACTGCCGCTGAGTGAGCACGTCCTGCTCATGCCACGTGGGCGTTGCGTCAGTCGTACGCTGGCGGTTTCAGCTGCAAGAGTCGCCATTCGTGCTGGCAGAAGTCCAGAGTGACGTAGATCGCTCGGCCAGTTGAGGTTGGAAAGTGCTCCCATCGTGCGCGCGAAGGGGCCGGAACAGCTCGGACCACTTCGGAGACGCTCCCGCGATTGAGGCGCTGCATGCTGTTGTCATCTGGCCGAATTCCGGGATAGGAATGTCGGACCCGAGCAGTACGGTGAGTCCCAACTGACGAATCAAGGAGGTAGGTCGCTTATGAGTGACGTTCCCGTCGCGGTATCGCGGCTCGGCCAGGGCGACTCGCGGGAGGCGCAGAATGCGCGCGCAGTGAGCTGGCTCCTCTCCCGACCTGGCGGGTCTGTAGTCGTTGTAACACCGCGGCGAGCAGTGGAGAGCGAGAGCATCAAGCGGTTGATCGCGCAGCCTCAGGTGTACCACTACGCCTGGCGCGGGTTCTCCGGTGGGCACTTCGACGGCCAGCGAGTGCTCTACGCCTGGCCCGATCGTAAGCACCTGAACGACGTCTGGAGGGTGAACGCCGACGCGATAGCCGTCATCGAATGGGGGGAAGAGGAGACCGCCGAGTGGGTCGAGGACATGAATCCCATCCAGCTTCTTCCCGGGCGGAGGATCGAGCCCAACCCTCAGCAACAACCTGTTTCAGCGCCTTTGCCGAACGGTATCGACGCCATCCTCGAACACATCGCCGCTATGGCCGCGGGCTACTCCTCGGGGCTCAAGTGGAACGAGGAAGACAAGCTCAAAGCCGACATGATGAACCGGCCGGATCGGTGGGCACCCATCACCGTCGATCAGGTCCGTTCGAAGTGTCGAGAACTCGGCATGCGCGCGAACGACGTGGACACCATCGCGGGCTTCCTTCAGCGTCGGAAGGAGGGACGCCGATTCAACGTGCGTTCGTCCTACCGCACGTTCGAGTTCAATTGAAACCGCCCCCTCCTTAGACCTCGGGGGAGGCTGATAGTTTCACTAAGGAAGAGCCTGATCTCATCCGAGGGAAACGAGCATTGTCGTGTCACGTGTGCCACCAAATCCAAACGGTCGCGCGAGTGCAGATGATGCCCACGATGAGACTAGTTCCGAGGTTGCGGAATCGGTTGGAGTGGAAAGCTTGGGAACGCCGGTAACGCCGCCGAAATCGAGTCGCAGTTCGCTGATAGGTGTGGCAGCGGCGATGGAAGGCCTGAGACCGTCCGCTACGGTGACCGCCATGATGGAGTCGCTCCGTCCGTCTTTCGCGGCAATGGAGAGCCTCAAGTCCTCTGCGGCCGTGGCGGCAATGGCGGAAGCAACCCGACCGTCCTTGGCAGCGAGCGAGGGGCTTACTATCTTGCCGTCGATCGAGAGGCCCCCCTTGCCGGCATCACTGATTGCCATGGCCGAGGCCGCGTCGCGACCTTCCGCAGCCACGTTAGCGGCGATCGAGGCCGCGTCGGCCGCCATCCTTGACCAAGCAGCTCTGAGCAAGATTGCGTCGATCGCCGAGCTCTCACGGGGAGGATCCGGGATCAACACGATCGCGTCGGGTTTGTCAGGGGTCAACGGCAGATTGCCGGGCCTCAACTACCCGAGCTTCGCTGACTGGGAAACGGCATTGTCGAAGACGCTGGCCGGTTCCCGTAGACCAAAGCCGCGTCGAAATCGGAAACCGAGCGACTTCTTCGGATCGTTCGAGGTTGAGGTCGCCTCGTTGAAGCAACTGCTGAGAGCGCTGAGCGTACTGCAACAAAAGAACAGCGCCCTGGGGCTGGTGTGGCGCGGTCAGCAGAACGCGGATTGGCCGGTCAACAGCTCACTGACTCGTGCGCTACGTGCTGCTGAGCATGGTTCGGACGAAAGTCGACTCATCGCCGTCGAGCGATTTCAACTTGCAGCGGGCGACCAATGGGGGATCGTGAGGAACGCCGGCGAGATGGCTTTCTTCGCTGAGCTCCAACATCAGGGCGCCCCGACGCGGCTCATCGATGTCTCTCTCGATCCCGAGATCGCCGCGTGGTTCGCAGTCTCGCTCAACCACGACGAACATGACGCCGCTGACGGACGCATCGTTGCGTGGGGACGGTCAGCCGCACCACGACGGAACCAAACGATCGAGCCTCCGAGCTTCTTCGCTCCTCCCGGCACGAACGCTTTCTGGCATCAGTGGTCCGATGCGGAGAGCCGACGCACGAACGACTGGGGGACCGGTCGAGCGGTCCCCGCGTGGCAGCCGCCCGCGCTCAACGGGCGAATGAGGGCTCAACGCGCAGCGTTTCTCTTTGATGCCGAACCCATCGTCGACGATGATCTCCTTGAACTTTTCGCGACAAATCTCGGCGAGACATGGAGAGCCCGCGAGATTGCGCAGAGCACCCGCGTGCTCGGTTTGCCTGCAGCACACGACGTTAAGGCCAAGCCCAACACCGAGAACGTAGTGCCCATGTTTAGCATCCGGATCGCTGCGGACGTGAAGCGCGATGTTCGGAAGTACCTGGAAACCAAAGGGCTGACGGAAAACTCGATCTACCCGGATTGGGCGGGTCTTGTCAGTTACCTTCGCCGGGTCAGTGCGGTTGAAACCGGCCTCGGCAAAGCCTGAGGCGTCGAGCGCCCGGACTACGGGCCGCGTCGCTCATCAGTTCTTGCCCTTCGGCGGGGCAACGGGCCTCTTAACAAACTCGAGAAGCCGATCACCGGCGTCGGTCCAGAGCACAATCTCATGAGTCATGACCGACGGACGATCGGCCTTTCGAATCTCTGGCTGGTCGTACATCTGAACGATCCCGTCGGCGTGCATCTCGTGGATATAAGCCCGGGCGGCGAAGCGGTCCCCGCCGATCATCTCCGTTAGCCAGTGCATCTTGGTCCAGGTCGGCTTCGTAGGGCTGACCTTTTGGATCTCCTCCATGATATGAAAGTGCTTCAGGTCGTACTTGGATACGATCCTCAGGAAGCGATCCCTTTCGGTGTCCCCGTGCAGGCGCACCCAGCCGTTCATCAGGCCGAACCAGATGAGCTCGCGCTTCTCTTCGGCTTGCGCTTCCTCTGCCGCTCGGAGCGCACGTAGGGCCGCTGCATCGAAAGCCTCACGGCTGGATACGCGACGCCAGTCTTCTGCGGTGACGATGTCCTGAAGTTCGTGCATGAGGGACCACAGCGTACGGAGCGCGCGAGCGTGCTGGCGTTCGTTTGCCGTGGGGAGTGTTTCGAGAGCAAGAGCCATTCCTGTGCTCACGAATGGAATCTCGCTTAGACCGTTGAGCACATCCCGTGCCGCCGTGAGAATCCTGTCTTCGGCAGTCGGGACAAGGAAGCCGTCCTCCGTGTCGGCGCCGCTCTCGGTCATCTCGTGCCCCCCTCTATTCGCGACGAACGCGACACTCCGATCATCTCCGCTCTCACGGTAGCGCGGGCCAGAGACAACGTATCTAAACGCTGCGACCGTCGTGAACCGGGGGCCGGCGCCGGAATAGGTGCTCGCACCCGGGATGAAGACTCGGCGAGCATCCAACTCAACCTCGTGAAGAGCGGGATCATCAAACCCTGATTCACGGCCGGTGCGGATCGGAGGAGACCCGGCGAAGGGTTTCGGCCTCGACGCGAAGGTGAGGGGCACGGGTGAGGCGGGGGCGACGGATGCGGGATAGCCCATTTCTGGCGCGCATCGATATAGTCAGATCATGCTCCGACCGCTGGTCACGCCCTCTGCTAAGGAGTGGCTGTGATGGTTACAGGCGACCCAGGTCATGAAAGCCACCGGAGCGCAGTAGCTCCGTTGGACGCTCTCACGCGAGACTGCCACCCGACTCACCCGCTGACCAGCGCAACTCCAGTGGTGCCGTTCAAGCTCGCTCGCTACCGCTGGGCCCAGCCGTGACCGTCTCGTGAGCCTCACAAGTGAGTTGGGTGACGCCGGGTCTCCGATCCGTGCGTACGTCGACGGGGTTTCTCCGCGCCTGGCCCGCACCCGCGGCACGTCTCCGGCTGCCCGTGCGATGGCTGAGACGCTTGGCCTGGTCGCTCTTGCAGCCAGTAACCCGATAGTTCCCGCGCCGGCCGACGTCGATACGAGGCGATCTGGGACGGCCTTCGATATTCGGACGCGCATAGCGTTGGGCGACTACGACATACAGGGCTCGGCGTCCGCAGCAGGTATCGCCCGAGTCCATTTACACGCAGACGAGACAGCCAACGGTCACCACCGCGCGAAGATCCTGACCGAGACATTCCAGATCGCCAAGGGCTTGATATCCAGGGGCCCTGACGACGCAGACCTGGACCTCGCATCGATCTTGCTCGCTCCGGCGGAGCAGGTGTACTACGGGGGAATGCAAGCCTTCACGGGCTCCCTCGGTGCTGCGTGTGACACTGTGAACGACGGCCGCTCTTTCGCCGACGCGATCACCCCGTCAGCTCTGGCGGATATTCGCTCACTGCGTGAGAAGAACAGCGCGCAAGTCACCGCCTGGCGTGGTCGCGTCGTCGAGGGGGCGCGCTTAGACCCCCACCCGGCATTCAGCGGTGCAATGTTGGTGGGCGGAGCCGACGGTGACTGGCTCGTCGGGGACACGTTGATCGACTGCAAGGTCTACGCCGAGCTAAACGTTTCAACTCTTCGAGGCTTTCTGCGCCAGTTGCTGGGCTACGTGATGCTCGATCTCAATGACGCCTTGGCTATTCGCCGGGTGGGACTGTGGCTTCCTCGGCAGGGACTCACACCAACGTGGAGCCTTGAGGATCTTCTCGGCGGCGATCCAGAGGAGCTGCTGCCGGGTCTGCGGGAAGGGTTCGTCGCGGCGACCAGCCAGCGGCAGGTCGCCGTCCATGTTCCGGTGTCGGAACGCCGCAAGCTGCAGCTGCTCGCGGACAATCGGCACACTCCTCAGGCGATGCTGCTGGCTCTCGCCCTCGGAGACGACGCCGATCTCAGGTTCAGGGTGGGACGAAACCCCACGACATCCAGAAACACGCTCGACACGCTGAGCGCAGACCACTACGCGCACGTGCGCAAAGGTGTCGCCATGAATCCCGCGACTCCGCCGGAAATGCTGTCCGCATTCGATCAAGACACGAGCATGACGGTACGACGTGCAGCAGCCGCGAACCCGCGAACGCCTCGCAGAGAGCCCGACACGCGCCCTCACGCGCTCCAGCAGTCCCCCGTCACAGCGACAGGCTTAAGCGAGATCACCCAGGAGCTCGTGCAACCCAGCGCTGAGCAGGCCGCTGCGCTCCCTGCCGATCTTGTTCAGATTCGTCAGGACCGCGACAGGGACAGAGCAGATCTGGGGATGCTTCAGCAGTTGATTCATCTCTTCATCGGCCGGCCTCTCGACGGGCGCGCTCGGCTCCCGCTTCCTCGCGCAAGCCGCATCTGGGCAGGCCTCGACGATCGCACGATAGACGTTCCTGCGTCGCTGACGAATGGGCTCCCGGACGCGGTGAAGCACGCGCTGATGCACACGGACCAGCCATCTCACATCCGGCGAGTAGTCGCGACGACTCTTCCCATCGACGACGTCACCGTACGAACCAGTCTTTTCACCGACAACGACCCGGACGTCCGGTGGTCTGCTCTCAAGCGTTCGACGACCGTTCTGGATGATGCGATGACCAAAGTGCTGCGGGAGCTTGCCAGCTCTCGTGCGGTTCGCGTTTCCTTCCGCGACCAAGGAGTCCCCGCCAACGAGCGGTGGTACACGTCTGCGGAGTACAACCGGGAAGTGCTCGCCCTGGTGGCGTCGCATCCGGCGACGCCACCCGACACGCTGAGAGAGCTGATCAAGGAGAACGCATCGGAAGTTCTGACCGCGCTGGCGGAGAACCCGGCACTCGATGATGAGGGCGCAGAGCTGCTGGCATCAAAGATCCTGTCAGCGCGATCCACCGACACCCGAGTATCCGTTGCCCAATCTCATCGCGTACGCCACGACATGCTGGTACGCCTCGCTCAGGATCGTTCCATCGACGTCAGGCGCGCGGTGGCGTGGAACAACGCTACCCCTGCCGTCGCTCTCCGGGCTCTCGCGGACGACAAATCGATGGTCGTTCGGCTCGAGGTCCTCGGGAACAGCAACCTGCCTTCTGAAGTCGCTACGGAGCTCGCAAAAGGCCTGTTGACCTCAGCCAGCGATCTCGAGCTTCTCGACCTGCTTGAGTCGCTGGGGGAACGAGGCGACGTGACTCTTCCCGGGGCGCTGGTCGAAGACGCCGTGGACCGGTTGTCCAAGAGTCGCGTGCGGAATCCTGATCTTCGGCTTGAGGCCGCCGAACACCCCGGTGCTGGCCTAAGAACCCTCTTACGGCTGGCTCGAAGCAGCGACCAGTACGTCCGGCGCGCGATCGCTGAAAGCCCCCGCACACCAGAGAGTATTCTCGCGATGCTGGCGCGCGATGATCTCGCGGCGGTCCGGCGGTCTACAGCTTCTAACCCGAACACCCCGGAAGACGCGCTCACCGCTTTGCTGCTCGACCCAGATCTCGACGTCCGGATCGCGGCCTTCCGTAACCCCGCTGCTGACACAGCCGAGCAAACCGATCCTGACGAGATCACCGATGAAATCGAGAGTGCGCCACGACCCACGGCGGCATTGATCGCGGACCTGCATCAGCAGGCCGCGCACTCGCACGCCGAGGTGAGGCTCGGGGTGGCGTTCAATCCCAGCGCGACGCCGGATATTCTCGCATTCCTCGGAGGTGAGCGTCGAAGTTCGCGAGTCAGGCGAGCCGTTGCAGCGAACCCGAACACACCGGGGCACGTGCTCAGCGCACTCGCCGATGAGACAGACCTCGAAACACAGCACTCTGTCGCATTCAACTCAGCGACCCCGATCGAAACGCTGGTCAACCTCGCCGGTCGCGGCAGCGACCTTGCGCTGCTCGTGGCTTTGAACCCCGACGTTCCGATGCCGGTGCTCGACGCACTCACTCGCGACGAGGATCCGCTGATCAAGTTCGTCGCCTTGACCGTTCGAGCCGAGCGGGCCTTTGCGAGAACATCAACGAGCACAATCGAGGGGGCCGGAACGCGCTGAGTGCGGCGCGTCACGCCTCAAAGGTGATTGCAAATAGTAGGAGGTCAACCGGGTGACATCTGGAAAGTAGGTGAATCTCGGGCCGCTTCTCAGCTCTCTGGCCGTGCCACCTCCCGGCAACACACGGCTATGTCGTGCGTGCTCGAGATTCAGTTTGAGGACCTCGTGGCGTTGACCGAGCAAGCGAGGAGATTCGCACGAGCGGGCTCAGCCATCTGACCGCCGTGGGCGGGGACATGGTTCAAGCTAGGGGTGGGTTGTGAATGAGTTTCAAGCGACTCACTGCTCGCATTGCGACGTTGCCGTGCGTGGTGCGAAGCGTGTGTAGAAGAGGTCGAGAGCTCCCTCGACGATCCTGGACACCAGGGCCGCCGTGAGTGCGAGATCATCAACGTTTGCTCGTGTGACACGAGAGTGAGCAATCGGAGGATCATCTACCATGCGATGCTCAGTGGCAGTGATCGTTCCATGAACGAGTTCACTGAGTTGACTCCACAGACGTGTGACGCCACCGTCAACTCCGTCATGAAGAGGGTGACGTTCAGCAGCCGCGATGAAATCGCTGGCTCTTAGCACCTGTGGCGAAGGAAGCCGGTGCAAAGCCTCGGCGAACAGATGATCCAGATCCTTCATGTAAGAGGTGGCATTCACGGCTGCGGCTCTCATGTCTTGCGCGCTCGGGCGCGCGGAGTCCTCTCTGAGTGACGCAGTGATTCGGCGTTTCGTCCGCGCCGGAGCGTCTCGCGCCAGCAGCCACGCCCGCGTGAGCCGGCCTTCGGAATCATCTGGCTCCAGAAGCCAGATCACTCGGACGGCGTTGTCTACTATCGCTCGAAGCAAGACGTAGTCCGTGGGAACGTGAAACATCGGCTCGTGCCAAAGCCGATGAAGGACGTCAGCCGAGTCGAAGGCGTAGTTGAGCATCGCGACCGCTTGAGGGAGAGTACTGAGACGGTTCAGGACTTTGCTCAGGTCCTCATCGAGGTCGGATCCGACAGGAGGTAGCCCTGCCTCGATCAGCGCCCGAAAAGCGTCTCGGGTGCGGATCCAGTAATCGGCCGCTTCGATCAACTTGCTAGCAGCGTCATTCATATTTGAATTCTGGCAGTGGCCGACGCGTGACGCACCTTCCGGATGAGCATAAGCCTGCCCTAGCCAGGGTCGCGGATTGCCTATTCGCGGAGCCCGGCACCAACTGGTCACGCTGTCTGGACGTCGTGCGCTGAGTGAAACATCAGCCGTCAGGGTCGATGGACGGCGCTGCTGTCTTCTGCGGCCATGCTCGGTCTGAGCGACACACGTGTCCTGACTCCACTACGACTCAGCCGTGCGCCGTTCGCAGTGTCGAGATCCACGGGGCGGACTGTGCCGGGGTGAGCCAAAGAAGATTTTGAGTCGCTCATGCGCAGCCCGGCAATGCCAAGCTACGAATGAATCGCGTCGCGTGCACGCGAGGCGGAGCAGTTATCGGCTCTTAGCGCCCGCGGCGTGACTGTCGCAGGCTCCAAAGAAGAGGATAGATTGCCTGTCGGTGGCCGAGCTTCTCAATCTCAGACCTTGGTGGCACACCTAAGAGCGTGGCGTCCGCCATCCCAGTGTCGAGCGCTGCGTCAAGCGAAGAAACGACGAAGAGTTCCACTCGGGGGGACAAGCGAGTAGCAACTCCGAGCAGTCGTTCCAGCTGGGCGAGTGCCTCCTCGAAGCGGCCTTCCCGCTGCCCGTGGGGAAGTGGCACGTCGTTCTCGACAAGACTCATAATCCAAGCTCGTTGCTGCGGGTCGAGCAGATCGCTCTTCGAGATCACTATCCCTACGGGCGGTAGCGGCCTATCAGAACCGCGCGTCGCGCTGAGCAGACGAAGTATGCCAACCATGTCATCGACATCTGGTCGCACACGGGAGGGGTCCGCGGTCATTCGCTCAGCGCTGACGAAAAGGAGCAGCACATCGCTTTCGACCGCGTAATCGAAAAAGTTCGAGTCGAGGATTTGATCCTCAACGTCGCTCTCCGCCAGCTCGGTCCAAAGCTCGCCAGCGGCGTCACCGATCTCCAGGCGGTACTGTTGCCGTCCGTTCCACAATCGAGAGAAGAGAGTGGGGCCGACTCGTTCGATCGATCCTCGGTACTGGTAGACACCGTCAGAGCGCGTCGCCTTCGGCCACTTCCCGCGAGACAGACCCCGGATGGCGGCCACCACAGATTTCGCTGAGCTCGACTCAGGCACGAAGCGGAGACCACTAGGAGCCCGAGCGTCCAGGAGCAGCTCATACAAAACGTTGGCGTACACGGTCTTGCCAACCTGAGGAGCGCCGACCAGCGCAATCCGGAGCGAAACCGGACGCATATTGGCCCGCCTCGCTACGAAGGCGGCACTCATCGCTGCACCTGCCGTCAAGAGCAGGGAGACAATGATTGCGATAACCACGGGCACCGGCGCGCCGGGATTACTAATCACGACGGTTAGAAGCCCCACGGCGGCCGCGGATGAGAGAAGAGTTGCAGCCATCACCACGATCGTGATGGCATCACGACCTACAGACCTCGTAGACATCTAGTGCCATCCCTCGCTCGACATGGTTCGCCGCCACGGCCACCAACAGATCAACATGCACGCGCCCGTGATGACTGTGGACGCACCAAGCGCTATCCAAGCCAATAGGGGCACTTCGCTTCGCCCGCTGGCGAGGGCCGCGCATAGCACTTGGATGATGATCGCGAAGACGAGGAGCATCGTCACAAGAGAGTGAGGCGGTGGCCGCCGAGCTATCACGGTGGCGGACAAAGCAAACAGTGAGTAACCGATGCTCGAGTAGTTGGCGAGGACCGGTTCGACCGCGAAAATCCTCGTAATCACCTCCGCCAGGACTGGGAGTGCTGCAATCGCCACTGCCCACAACAGATCTGTGAGTTTGCCCGGATCGAACCGAAGTGGCAATCTTCGCTCCGCCGGTCCGATCTGCAGGATGGGAGGATCGATTGCGTCTGGATCGTCAGTCATCGTCATCTGGTAGTCCGTTGTAAAGAATCCACTCAGCAGTGGTCAGTCGCGTCGCGGCTCGGTTTCGTTGGATGGCGTGCATCGGCGGAGCCCCTCACCTTTGCCCGCCCAACGGAGAGGTCTGTACTTCCGTTGGGGGTGAGCACTGCGGTTCATCCTAGGGCTCTGGCGGGTATCCAATGGTGTTCGCCGCCAAATCAGGGCGCGTTCCGGCCTCAACCTCTGTAAGCACAACTCTCCAGCCCGGAAATCGCCCTCGCCTATCGAAGGAGAGCGGGGACCGCCAGGCGCAACGCTGGTGCGACACTGCCATAGTCCTTTGGGATTCTCGTACTTGATTGACATCCGGTGTGCAGCGGGCGTGCGGTTCCGCCGATGTCCTGGCCGATCGTCGCCGCCGACCTTCTACCAATCGCCCGCGGTTCTCGCGAGAAACTCTTCCCGCGTGCACGACGCAACGCCGACATCCGCGGCCTTCGCGCGAACCTCCTTATCGTTCGAGACGACTACCCATGTCGGCCCCCAAAGGAGCGTGCTGGCTTCCTCCATGCCGTCGAGGGCGCAGGCGATGAGCATCGGGTCGGCGGCGCCCTTATTCGCATAGAGGTTGACGAGTGTGGAGTCGTCGCACGGAACAGTCGCCATCACTGCGCCGAGGTGCTTGAGTACGCTCGCGGTGGTCGGGTACTCGACGTCTGGAAATGATGCGGCATCGGGATAGCCGTCCGCCTCGTGGATGATCTCGGACGGGAGGGAGCAGCGGTCGTGGAAGAACGCGCTCGCACGCTGCACCCGGGTGAGGTGAGAGAGGGCGTTGTTGTCGAGCAGGTACAGCTCTTCGTTCATCTGAGCGCCGCCTTGAGATCGCCGAGGCCGGCTGGGGAGAGCCGCTTGGGGCAGACGACGCGGCAGAACTCGCGCTCCGAGAGCCGTCGTTCCTCGACGGCATGGAGCATCCGTGCGGTGAGTGCTCGTCCGGTGTACTTCCGGATGGCGTTAACGGGCTTTGACTGGCTGCGAGGCCCGGACTTGGGTCGGGCTCGAAATTTGTCTCGAGATCACCGAGAGATTCGAGGGCGGCCTCGAAGCTGAGCCTGCCGAGTCTGATGGCGCGGACGGCCATTGCGCTCGGGGTGACCTTGAAGGTGCCGGCCACGGCTTTCACCGATTTCGAACACGCGCAGACCGCCGTCGGTCACAGCGAATTTACGCAGCAGCATCTGAGGAACGAAATCATGCTTCTTCGGAGCGGACATGACCCTAGTATCCGGTCTAACTGAAGTCGTCCGCCTGTTCGACGGCCGAGGCTCGTCGGCGTGTGAGAGTCCGAGGCGATGCCCGAAGCAGCCGGAACTGTGACCGGATCTGTCCGAACGACGCCGGATCCCCCGGGGACGCGATGTGGGGTTTGCGGCCTCGCGCGGGAAGATGTGCACGCGGGTGTCCGCGATTCGGTCGGCGATGTATGGCTGGGAATCTGGGTGGATCTGGGCGGCGAACTCAGACGACTACGAGTGCGGGGTTACTTCGAGGTCGACGTGCAGTGAGCCCGAGCTCGGTCGAATGCTGATGCGGCCTGCGATGGGGGCGCTCTGTTTGCTGGATGAATAAATAGGTGAATCTTGAACTCTTCACGCGATCGCTTCGATAGTCCGAATACGTCGTCTCCGCAATCAAAGGTCGAGGCGTGCGGACCACGGACTCAAAGCTGAATAATGAACACAATCCATCCCACCGCTGCCGTGATATTCATCGCGGCGCTTCGATTTGCGCGCGAGGAAGGACGGCTCGGGGAATTGAACCTTGGTCGTTCCTAGCTGCTTTAGCAGTCAAGCAATTTTTCCAACAAGCGGATTGTTGATGTAGTGAAAGAGCCGCGAACCCTTTCCGGCAGGGGCTGCCGACGAATTGCCGCACCGAGCACCTCTTCACACACCGGGTCCATTTCCAAATCTGTGAGCGGAGTCAGCCACTCTTCGCCCCAAACCTCGCGCACGAGAGCTACCAGCGCTACGCTCGCAACAACCGTCGACTCTGTGAGGGTGTGAGGCTCGTCGTTAGTGATCGGCGTCAGCGGCCGTGTCACGGCCAGAGCGTCTCGGGCACGCGTGTCGAAACTCATCTCTTCGGTGGGCGCGCGGTGACTGTCATTCTCAAGCTTCTTCCCGAGCTGAGCAAGCATTGGTCTCTGATCGGGGTTGGTCAACAGCATCATCAGCTCGCCGCTTATAGAAGCGCGCGATGTCACGTCGATAGCGTACGACTGCACCAAGGTCTCGTTGAGTGCCAAGAGCCGCCATGGCAGAACCCGATACGCTTCCGCCGCAGCCACGCTTTCGATTGCGAACGCGCAGGCGACGCCAAACCAGTGATCTCCCGGGGGAGCGGATTTGACAAGGTTCTCGATACGTGATTGTAGTGGCAGCGTTGGCAAGCTCCGCTTGCGAAGGGCTGTCACGAGAAAGGCCCCGGTAGCCGCGGCTCGATCGAGCCCAGCCGATCTCTCGACATCCACAAGACACTCCGCGATTACAGTCACGACGCGAGGGTCGGCTCTTGACCAATCCACGATCGCCAGCGCGACGGATTCTGCATCGAGTGTGGAGAGTAGTCCGTCGTAGCGCCGATCCTCGGGAGCGAGGTCTTCAAGATCGAAATCGCCGTCATCGGGGTCCAAGGTGTCGTCAGCGACGCGCCGACGATACGCTGCATGACGCGACCGTGTCTCATCGTGCCCGTCCCATAGTGCCGAGGCGGTCTCGGGAACGATCACCGCCCCAGCGTAGGTCTCGAGGACTGCAGTTATAACGCGGCGCTGCGTCTTCCCTGTCAGCGAAACCACATCGTTCAGAGCGGCGGCGAAGCGCAGCAGTGCCAGTCGCTCCGATGCGACCGAGTGCCGGGCATCTTTCACCAGCACGTCGACGAAGGAGGTCGCACCGGGGCTGCGCCAGTTATCGAATGTAGACACTGCCAAGAGTGCCACCGCCCATCCGTTCATGTAAATGAGGCGACTACGTAGCCGTCTGAGCAGGTCAGCAGCACCTTTGGCCTTGCGGAAGATGTAAACGGCAGCGAAGTACTCTAGAAATGACTGATGAACGAATCCGTATCGGGGTCGATTGATCCCGTCGGACGCAACCGCCGTCAGTACCCATGCGCGGCCAGCCCACACCTCAGCGAGGTCGCGCGCCGAACGACCGGCATCAATTTCATCAAGATTCAACCGCTTGACGAAGAATCGGCGCAAGGTCCGTATCAATGCTTCCTCAGGTATCCCTTCGCTGAGGTATTCTTCGTTGTTCAGGACGAGGTTTGCAACCTCATAGAGTGCTGGCCGTAGCCGCTTCGACCAGGCGCCATGATCGTCGATGCCTCGCATCGTGTTCCATTGCTCGTAAAGCATGCTCGCGCATTGCTCATAGAGGTCGCTCAAAGAGCGAGGAATATCTCCGCGGCTGTAGTAGACGCTGCAGAGCAGGCCCAGCATCAGAGGATTGCGACGGATATCGTCTGCATACTTTTCGCTTTCATCGAGAAAATGCTGCGCCGATAGTTCGTGCCCGGTGCCAGCCATCCCACGCAGACCAAACCATTTGTCAGCATATGTGCGCACCTGTGGTTCAGACAGTTCGCAGATCTGGGCGTGAGAGAATTCAGCGTCGCTGAAGGGTGCAAGCTCGTAGCCCGTAAAACGGGAGGTCACAACGACCGAGCAAGATGGGTAAAGTGACGAGAAGCTGCGGACAGCATCGCGGATCTCGCTGCGTCGCCCAGAGTCGAGCACCTCGTCAAATCCGTCGAAAAAGACGACCGCCCTTCCTGACATCAGAAGGTACTGCATCCATCCCTCGGGCGGTGAGTCCTGCAAAGAGGCAGTGACTCGTCGCTCGAGATGCTCGACGAACAGCTCAGACCTGACCGTCGTCTTAGCAAGAAACTTGCGCATCTCGAGAATAAACGGCACGCTTCTCAAGTCGTTAGCAGCAGCGATCGAGCCCGCCGCCGCTCTCACAGATGTCGATTTACCACTACCCGCGGGGCCGAGTATCACGAGCCGCTGACTGCTAGTTAGCAATTCGTCGCTGTCGATCAAGGTCTCTGGTTCCGGGAGTGGGGAGAACTTTGGCGGCACGAAGACATCGTGCAATGCGACTTCGTTTCCTTGTTCGCCTAGTTGTTGGAGTCGAATGTAGCTTAGGTCAGTGGCCGCAGACTTCAGGTACCGTTGTGTGTATGCATTCATGTGTTGCGCACTCGGAACGCCGAGTTCCTCGAATAGTCGCGCACGAGCTACGCGCTGACCGAGGAGAAATTGCGAAGAGGTCTCCGGGCCGCTCCGGCGCGGCCTTCCAAAGGAATGGACGGCGTAGCCTGGTTGTCCGGTCCGCGTGATCAGGTCGGCTAGCACCATGGCCACCGAGTCCAGCTCACCGCCTTCCAGGCCAATTTCGAGTCGAAGGTGGGCTGAGATCTCCTCCAGCGTTGCGCCGCGATAGTCCTCCGAGGATCCTTCGGCCGTGGCTATCCTCACAAAGTGAATCAGGTCCGCTTCCCAGAGGAGATAGCGTGCGACGCGTTCGGCCAATCGGCTCTCGATGCCTTGCTCAGCGAGGGCCGCTTGCATGCTCGTGTTGAGGGCTGCTCGACTCGGTTCGGGGTCGACAGTCGCATTCCACGTCAGTACTTGCGCGAGCCTGTTTGCTCCGGCGCGGGTAACATCCGCAGCAACGTTTGCAACGTAGTTCGCCATGAGAGCAACAAGCTCTTGGGATACTTCCAACTCCGCCTCCACCGTGATCAGCCGCTTGTGCACATGGTAGACCCGACGCAGAACCTCGCGGCATCTCGATGAGCCGACGGTCGACGTTCGGCAACGACTGGCGCCCCCCAAACTCGAGCGTCGCCTGTCGGGTCACGTTCAAGAAATGATCAGGCGCGGTGAAGAAGGCGAGTGCGGGCGTTGTCGCGAGGCGGTGCCACTCCGATGTGAATGAGAACTTCCTGAAACTGCCGGTCAGTCGGTTAGCGCCGCCGGAACATTGGTTGCGGCGAAGATCGACGGCGCTGTACGTCTATCTGTCTGTCTGCAGGGTAACTTTCCGGGGTTTGTCGCGAATCAGGTTTCGCGCCGATAGTCGGGATAACTGGTCTTATCATGGCCAATGGGCCAGACGTTGAAGTGAGATGGGGCTGAGTAGGTATCTGGCGTTTGAGCAGTGACCGACCGGGATCGCGGGGGTTGGGGACTTCGGCTTCGCTCTACGCTGCACGATCTCGCTCTGCAGCTTTCCCGGAGCCTGGGAAACGACCTCCTACCCGTCCTTTCCCGCTTCGCGACGGTCCGCGCTTCGGTGCCCCGGATGGTGCCCACGGTCTTCGACTCGTACGTGACCTCTTGATCGGCCATGATGATCTTTCTTCATCTGCCGCAGCCCTTGCAGTCCGGAGCAAGCCTATGGGTGACGACGAGGGCATTAGCGCGTGGGTTGGGTCTGGCGCCGGAACAGGCGGTATCAAACCTGCCAGTCGACGGAATGCCCAGGAAGGATGTCATCATGCCCAAGCTGTTCCCTAGGAGCCAAAGCACCATGTCCTTGAGCTCGCGACCAGCTGGATGGTCACAAAGCGGAAGAGGTCTCACGCACGTTGAAGTGGCGCCCTCGTCGTGAATCGTCGAGGACGGGCAAGAACCCCTCGACGAGAAACGTGCCGGCGGGGTCGTCAATCGTGAGAGCGATCATTTCCGTTGCCTCTTCCTTAGTGGCGACCGATTTAATGAAGAGCCGCCGCAACACTGGCGAGTCAGCGTCGGCGGCGAGTAATCGGTCAGCCTTGCGAGGCAGGCTCGCTACACGTCGCCTAGTCGTGAAGTGGATTCGATGTCTATTCTTACCGGGAATTCGTGCGCCATCAGGCGCCGTTCGGTGCGTCGGTGCACCTGTGCAACTCGCCCGAATGCCTAGCGAGCGGATCAACTCGAGCGAGTCCGATGCGAGCCGTTGATCACTGAGAGCCAACTCCACGCCGCCATCGTCAGCGACGTGTCCATCCGAATCGATTAAACCCTGAAGGGTTGCTAAGCGTTGTGATGACGAACCTCGCAAGTAGACGGCAGGCACGTGCTTGTTCTTGTATACGCGCGCATATCGGAGCAGCGTGATGAACGGTGCGTTGATCCCGGGTCGCGGTCGACGAAGCCCTCTGTACTCGTACAGTGTCAGGCACGTGTAGCAAGGTCCGCTGTCCACACGAGGGTGGCCGTGAACACACGACTCCAGGTTCCGCCTACGTAACGATACTTTGATCTTGCCCTCGAGTTCGCGAATCCAGATGGGCCCATCCCACGCACTCTCGATCATCGGCGCGAGGGCGTCGCGATCCTCATTGCCGACTGTCACCTGGTAGTTGTCGTGGTCTCCGTCGCCAAGCCAGAAGCCAAGAAGCCAAGGGGGAATGCGAACGTCACGATCGGGCAGGTCAAACGGCTCCGGAGTTTCAACTGACCAAGTCAGGCGAGAGCCTCGTTGCGGGTCACGAATAGACGCCTCCATGGATCTCGCGGTGATCCGAGTTGATCGTTTAGGCAGTCGGTCGAGCATCGTGTCGCGTTGTGAGGCGACCGCGAGCAGGGCGTCTCGCCGATTGAACACGTACACGTCCGCCCTCCTGCCGAGAGCGCCGTCAACGACCGCCCGACGAGACCGCTCAGCGGGGACGTGTCGACGCTTTAGTGCGCCCCTCACAGATTCCAACGCCTTCGAATTTTGTTCGATGTATAGTGCTTCGAACGCCTCGCGGACTGACATCCGCTCCGGCAAGTCGGACTGGGGAATCGATCCGCCGAAGCCGCAACCAACGACTACGGTCAGGAGCGCTACTGCGGGGTAGGTGTTGACCATCATGCTGCGGCGTCGCACCCGATCCGACGAGATTCGGCGCCGCACACGAGTTCGCGCAACTCCCGCCGCTGAGATCGTCTCGAGCAGCGGCGTCACGCCTATTCCGGTCAGACGGCGCAGGTCTGAAGCGGTGACAACTTCACCCGGCGCCGATTGCTCCGCGAGCGTCGCGAACGCATCGCGTTCGTAGGCCAGTCGTCGCCGACGATCTCTTCCCCCCTCGCCGGACCTTCCTTCACGAATGCGCTGCGCGGGAGACTGCGCGGCGAACTCCTGACCGGGTCCGCATCGAATCCTCTGTCGGTCTGAGAACGCGACCTCTCGTACGTCTCTGCATTGAACTCGCGAAGTGCGAGTAACCGAAGCTGCGCCACCGGTAGCAGTGAACACACGATCTCCCACGGCGAGCTCTCCCGCTGATGCCCATCCGCTCGGAAACTTGTCGAGATCAGGCACCGGTATACGCGTGTCGGGATGCAGGCCGCCCGGTTCCACGAACTCGCCCTCGGAGGAACTATCTGTCATGCCAGAAACCTAGACGGTGAGCATGCTCGGTATCGAGACGGATCGGAGCTTTGGGATATCAAGCAGCGCTTCGACGCGTATCGCATCAGGATTGTTGACGACCGTGGGACGTGGGAGGCTGTGCCCCCTGAAGAGCCGGCGCAGGCGACAAGCTAAAGGCGCACGTACTTGGTCGAGTGGTGAACGGGACCGCGGACTTACCGCATCGGACGCACCCGGCGAAGGCGCGCTCACCATGCCCCGCGACTAGTGCTCTGCGAACCCTGTCAGTTTGTGAGTGGATGGCCCTCAGCTCGAAGCCGGCCGATCCAGTGCTGTTCGCGGTCGGCTGCTTGCCGACGAAGTCCAATGACCTCTTCCAGTAGCACGATCTCCGGCTCGATCCCGGACTCAAGCATGCCCCGCACCCACTCATTCTTGCGCGTGCGACCTGCACTTCGAAGATGCTCAGTTCGGCGGAGGTGGAGCGTGTTCGCGGTCTGACCCACGTAGTGCGCTTGTCGCGTGACAGGGTCGATCCAAGCGTAGATCCGATATGACTTGCGGTTATCCGATGACAGTCGGCTGATCGGCCCTTGTTGAGGCCACCAGTCCACGTGCAGCTCTCTTCTCTGCGGTTCACATTGATTCTCGCAAAGCACGCGCATTAAAACGACGAAGACGAGGCGCCGCGACCTATCGAGTCCTGTTTCGAGTCGACTTCTAGCCAATCCGGTGGCCGTCAGCGTGTGGAGCCGAGATGACACAGTGAGTAGTGCGATACGCGACCGGATGTTTGAGCAAGTTGCTATCGCTACTCAGGCCTTGGTCGACGAATCCTCCGGCGGCTGGCTATCGGTTTCTCCGGCGGTCGATGATCTCTGCGACTGCATCTAGCATCTCGATTTCCGCCTCGTCAACGCTGAGCTCACCGGTCAGGATGCGCCGGGCGCGATCGAGGGCGCGTGCGCTCGGTTGCTGGCCTTCCAGTTGGTGTCCTTTCTCGATCGCCGCGAGTGCGTGCTCTACCTGCGCGGGCGTAAATCGTTGCCCATCCATAGTCCGCTTCCTTCTGCCGATCGGAGTCCCCCTGAGCGTAGTCCCGCCCGGGCACTCAAACCGAGCTCGGTCACTCCGAGCCGCAGGGTGGTAATTGCGGGCCTCACGGACCTGGAAGCCCTCTGGCGAGCCCTACGCGAAAGTCGGGCACCGATCTCGCGGCAACAGTGCGTTCAAATCCCACCGTCACCGCCACCACGAAGGCCCCGAATCCCTTGGAAACACTGGGATGCGGGGCCTTCGTCATGCCAGGAGGAGCGGCTGCGGTAACGCAGCGGTAGCTGGTTTCGAAGGGCGCCATGGCGGTGCTGCCGACGGTTCAGACCGCCAGGGCGGCCTCCAGCGTGGCGGTCGACATTCCGAGATCCTCGCTCACAAGGGTGTTCGTGAGGTGGCCCGCATGAGTGCTGAGACCCCTGGCGAGCGCCGCATCGAAATGCATCGCTTCGCGCCATCCCCCGGTCTGCGAGCGCCACAGCGTGCGGCAGAGTGGCATTCGTGAGCGAGATCGTCGATGTACGTGGAGACCTGCGGCCCGACGGTCGGCAAGCGTTCCGCGCTCAACTTCGGGCACGGTGTCACCTTCTGATCCAGCGCCTCCGGAATCGAGGCCCATCGGAGAATCTACGGCGACGTGGCGTCGTGGATGTGTGCGCCCGCCACCCGCCACATCGCGAGAGTGTGCCTGATGCACTTCCTAGCTCCCGCTGATCGTGACAATCTCTCCTGATCGCCTCTGGTTCTGATGCGCCGTCGTGGCGAAACTGAGAGAGGAATCGCAATGGATGAGACGAGTGGTGTTGTCCCGAGGTTCCAGGGCGGTCCCGATGGCTGGTCTCCGCCGATGGAGTACTACCCGGTCTCGTTGGGTGCGAACCTGATCGCCTCTGGTTCTGATGCGCCGTCGTGGCGAAACTGAGAGAGGAATCGCAATGGATGAGACGAGTGGTGTTGTCCCGAGGTTCCAGGGCGGTCCCGATGGCTGGTCTCCGCCGATGGAGTACTACCCGGTCTCGTTGGGTGCGAACCTGATCGCCGATCCCCGGACGATGCTCATCGTCCGTGAGATCCTCGCGACTGCGCTACCTCGAGTGGATTGGTGTGGTTTCGCACGAGGGGCACGATCGCCGGGAAGCCGAAGCGAGTACCGGCTGACTCCGTCGGGACTCGCACTGCGTCATGTGCTCGGGGCATCGGGCGCGTGGGTGCGTGACTGGCAGTTTCCCAAGACGGCCGCAGGCGAGGTCAGCGTCGCCACGCTGATCTGGCACGTGTATCAGGGATCGTCTCCGAGGTGCTGCCTCTATCCGAGCTCACCCTCGCGTTCCGCTTCCGGGACTCGGAGCTCTTTAGCGCCTGGATTCATGTGGGTCGTGATGGATCGCGCACGTCAGTCGGAGTGCCCGAGGCGGCCTGATCTGACCGTGGGCCGTAGCCCTGGCGCTTGCGGGCGAGGCAGGAACTATGCAGCGACTGCTCGTCGGAGCGTGCAGGCCTGCTCGTGGCGTCATTCGGTGCGCATCAGCCCCTGCCGGCCACGACGATGGAGACGCCGGAGACGATCGCGGTGACGGCGCCGATGATGCCCAGCACGATGACGGCGATCCGTCCGATGGTCGGCGGTATGCGTCGGTGCAGCAACTGACCGATGGCGAGCCCCGAGACGAGGGCGCCGGCGATGATCAGCCAGTTCGCCGGAGGCAGTTGAGGAGCCGAGTCGGGAACGGACAGGAGGACGGCGCCTGCTGCGATGAGGGAGGAGAAGAGGACGAACGGTTGCATGGTCGCCGCGAACTGTCGGTGCTCCCACCGTGTGAGCACGGCATAGATCGACATGGGCGGTCCGCCGATTCCGGACATCGTCACCAGCAGGCCCGTCGCGCTGCCCGCCGCGAAGGATGCCGGGGTCAAGGGAACGACCAGTCGTGACCGGGCGATGAGCAGCGAGCCAAGGATCGCGCACAGGAGTATCCCGCCGACCAGGATGCGGAACGTGCCGATATCCAGGAATCGCACTATCAGTGCGCCCCCGGCGGCACCAGCGATGCTGGTGGTGGAGAGGATGAGAAGGCGCTTGCGATCGATGTCGGCGCGCGCGGGCCAGATCAAGGCCATCGCCGCGAATGCGCCGCTGAGATTCGCGAACACCACTCCCTGTTGTCCGGAGAGCAGGAGAACTGCGAAGGGTGCGACCACCATCGCGAAGCCCATACCTGCGATGCGCTGCAGCGCACCCCCGACGATCACCGCGGCCAAAAGCGCGAAGTCGCTCGCTTCAAAGGCCACTGTCATTCATCCTTCCCCTACGGGGAGCTTGTATACAAGCACACGATAACATGCAGGCAGAGATGACCACGAGCGATGGGCGGCCAGAGGTGAGCGCGAAAGATAGGGCCTATGACGTTGCAAAGCGGAGGATTGTCGTCGGCGAGTGGAAGCCGGGCGCCCTTCTCAGTGAAGCCGTGGTTGGTCGGGAGCTCGCCATGAGCAGGACCCCTGTGCACGCCGCGTTCGTCCAGCTCGCTGCGGAAGGGTTGCTCGAGCTGCGATCGCGACACGGTGCGGTCGTTGCTCCGATCCGGAGCGCTGATGCGGGTGAGATTCTCGAGGTGCGGGAAGCGCTGGAGACATTGGCGGCCAGGCGCTCTCTGGCCTTGGGCGACGCGCGCCGACTCGCCGCTGATCTCAGTCGCTCTCTGGACGCGCAGCGGACTGCGCACCTCTCCGACGACGCCGAGGCGTTCGCCATCGCTGACGCGAAGTTCCACGCCCTCATCGTCGCGTGTGGGGAGAATCGCATCCTTCAGGACTTCGTCGCGCAGCTCGACGACAGGCAAGACCGGCTTCGTCGTCACGCATTGGAGGCTCTCGCCTCTGAGCGGGAGATCCTCATCGAGGATCACAGGCTTCTCCAGGACTCGATCCGACGAAGTGACCTGGCCGCGTTCAGCGATGTGCTGCACATGCACCTTTCGCGGCAACTGGGCGCCGTCGAGAAAGTCTCCTTGCATGCCCGTGGTCGCAGCGATACATTTTCATGATGTCGACGCTGGTCGCGAGCGGTATTGACGAGTGGTCGCTCATCTGCAGCGACAGCTTCGTGCCGTTGCGCGCGGCGGGGCCTCGTGCATTCGAAGGGCGAATAGACCACGTTCAGCTCGGGACCATCGGTGCATCCCGAGTTCGGTGTGGCGCGTCGGCGGTCGATCGGACGGCGAAGCTCATCGCCGGAGATCCTCGGGATGACATTCTGCTGTCGATTCAGCTCTCGGGTCTCGGTCTTGTGCAGCAAGCTGACCGGTCTGCGCGACTGGCCCCAGGTCACGCCGCCATCTACGAGGCGGATCGGGAGTATCGTCTGGAATTCGACGCCCCGATGAGTGAGCTCGTCTTGCAGGTCCCCCGTGCCCGGCTTCGACTTCGCGACGCGGAGATTCGAGATGCGACCGCCCGCGAGATGGCACCGTCGAATTCGGCGCTCACCGTCTTGAGGCATTATCTGGCTGGCGTGATCAAGGCCGGCGACACGACTCCTGCTGCGCGCGAGGGTTTCGGTGAGACTGCACTCGATCTCCTCCTCGGTGCGTTGCGGGCCGAGGCCGCCGGTGACGAGCGCTCTCTCGCGTCGAACGCGATCTTGGAATCGGTCAAGGATCACCTGCGCCGCGCCTTCAGGGACCCGGATCTCTCTCTGGACGATGTCGCCCGCAGCCATAACATTTCGCGCCGATACCTCGACCTGATCTTCGCGCGTGAGGGCGCCGCGCCCGCATCCTTCGTACGAGCGATTCGCCTTCAGGAGGCGTGCAGGTTACTGCGGGGTCCGTCGAAGGACACCGTGGCCGCGATCGCGTATCGAGTGGGATTTCGTGACGTCACCACCTTCATTCGCGCTTTTCGCCGGGAGAAGGGAACCACGCCAGAGTCCTGGCGTCGCGCCCAATCATCGTGATCTCGGAGGATGCGTGGGGCTTTACCCCCCACGGTTTTTGTGGTTCTCTGTGCGCGGATCGCCGATAGCCATGCGGAGAATGCTTACCTTCTGACGGCAACCCGCGCGTAGCTTCATCAGCACCCGTCAACAAGAGAGGATGCCGATGATGACCGAGTACTCGACACGTTTCAAGGCCGCCGCCGTTCAGGCTGAACCTGTGTGGTTCGACCTGAGCGCGACGGTGGAGAAGACTCTTCACCTGATCAAGGAGGCGGCTGCGAACGGAGCCGATCTCGTTGCTTTTCCAGAGACCTGGATTCCCGGATACCCGTGGTTTCTCTGGCTCGACAGTGTGGCGTGGCAGAGCCAGTTCGCGATCAGGTACCCACAGAACTCGCTGGAGATCGACGGGCCCGAGTTCCGGGCGATTCGCGAGGCGGCGCGCGCTCATGACATCGTCGTCGCGCTCGGCTACAGCGAACGTGACCACGGGTCTTTGTACATGGGTCAGGCCGTGATCGACAGCGACGGCAGCGTCGTGAGGACGCGACGCAAGCTCAAGCCAACACATGTCGAACGCACGTTGTTCGGAGAGGGGGACGGGTCTGACCTCGTGGTCGATGACACGAGTCTCGGGCGCATTGGTGGGCTTTGCTGCTGGGAGCATCTGCAGCCGCTGACGAAGTACGCGATGTTCTCCCAGCACGAGCAGGTGCACATCGCCGCGTGGCCGAGTTTCTCGATCTTCCCCGGCGCAGTCTTCGCGCTCGGGCCGGAGGTGAACACTGCGGCTTCTCAGCAGTACGCCGTGGAGGGTCAGACGTTCGTGATCGCCCCGACGGCCGTCATCGGCGACGCCGCCTGGGAGGCGTTCGCTGACACCGATCTCAAGCGTCAGCTGATCGCCAAGGGTGGAGGCTACGCCCGAATCTACGGGCCGGATGGTCGTTCACTCGCCGAACCCCTCGCACCGACGGAAGAGGGGATCATCTACGCCGATATTGATCTCTCCATGATCCTGGCGGCGAAGAACCCCGCGGATCCGGTGGGCCACTACTCCCGTCCCGATGTGCTGCGCCTGCTATTCGATCAGACGCCGCAGACGCGAGTCTCTGGGCAGCTCCGCCATGACGGCACTCAGCTTGCCGCGCTGGATGACTTGGATACGCCGCAGCCGGATGAGCACCGCCGGCCGGTGGCCGAGGCCATCTGACCGGACTCGACGGGAGGGTGCCTGCTGACTGTGTGCACCCTCCCCCATCGCCCACTGACACCACCGGAGAACCCGTGTCGAAATCGACAACACCCCACGTAGCCGCGCAGATCGATCCTGCGGGCGTCTCGCTGGGTGAGTTGCATGCCTTGCAGCTCCAACGATTGCAATGGACCATCAACCATGCCTATGCGAACGTCGAACTGTATCGACGGAAGTTCGACGAGGTCGGTGTGTCGCCATCGGACCTGCGGGCGCTTGAGGACATCAGAAGATTTCCGTTCACGACGAAGAGCGACCTCCGCGAGACATATCCCTTCGGCATGTTCGCGGTGCCGATGAGCCAGGTATCGCGCATCCATGCCTCTTCGGGTACGACAGGGCGCCCGACTGTCGTCGGCTACACGCGGGGTGACCTCGATCGCTGGGCCGATCTCCTCGCCCGCTCACTCCATGCTTCCGGGGTCAGAGCGGGGATGAAGGTCCACAACGCCTACGGCTATGGCCTGTTCACGGGTGGTCTCGGGGCTCATGCAGGAATAGAGAGGCTCGGCGCGACGGTGATCCCGATGTCCGGAGGCCAGACTGCGCGGCAGGTGCAACTGATCCGTGATTTCGAACCGGATGCGATCATGTGCACGCCGAGCTACTTGCTCGCCATCGCTGATGTGATGGAAAAAGAAGGTTTCGACCCGTCAGCCACGTCGCTGAAAGTCGCCATTCTCGGGGCTGAACCGTGGACCAACGAGATGCGTCACGAGATCGAGCGGCGCTGGGGAATCGATGCAGTGGACATCTACGGGCTCAGCGAGGTGATGGGGCCTGGCGTAGCGACGGAGTCGGCCCGCACGAAAGACGGCCCGCACGTCTGGGAAGATCACTTCTTGCCCGAGGTCATCGACGGTGAGAGCGGAGCGGCCCTGCACGATGGCGCCTGGGGAGAACTCGTCTTCACATCGCTGACGAAAGAGGCGTTCCCCGTCATCCGCTACCGCACGAGAGATCTCACGCGGCTTCTTCCCGGGACGGCTTTTCCCGCGATGCGTCGGATCGAGAAAATCACCGGACGCAACGACGACATGATCATCCTCCGCGGTGTGAATCTCTTCCCGACGCAGATCGAGGAGTTGGTGATGGGCATCGAGACGCTCACCCCGCACTTCATTCTGGAGCTGCGCAGGGAGGGGCGGATGGACAGCCTGACGGTACGCATCGAGCGGCATCCCGACCTTGAACGCGGTGTCTGCGAATCTGCCGCCGCTGTGCTGCAGCAACGCATCAAAGTGCACATCGGGACCACTGTCGAGGTTCGGCTTGCTGAACCGGGGGAGTTGCCTCGCAGCGACGGAAAGTACAAACGCGTTTACGACCATCGATGACGACGCAACTGGCGACGGTTCAGGACCGTTCGCCGAAGCGATGGCGGTAGCTGGATGGCGTGCTGCCGAAGGCGAGCAGGAAGTTTTGACGGAGGGTGATCGGGCTGCCGAATCCGCAGGATGCCGCGATCTGATCGATCGAAAGGCTCGTTACTTCGAGCAGCCGCCGAGCCTCATCGAGTCGCCGGGATCTGACCCAGGCCGCGGGCGTGGATCCGGTGGAGGCATGGAAGGCTCGCACGAATGAACGACGACTCATGTGGGCGGCACGGGCGAGGGCGTCGATCGTGAGATCTTCATCAAGGTGCGCGAGTGCCCAATCGGATGCCGTCGCGATCGGATCATCGGCCTCTCGAATCGCGACGGGCCGCTCGATGTACTGGGCTTGCCCGCCCTCGCGGTGAGGCGCCACGACGAGGCTGCGAGCAACGCGATTCGCCGCCTCTGCGCCGAGTCGCTGCCGAACCAGATGCAGGCACGCGTCGAGGCCCGAGGCGGTGCCGGCCGAGGTCAGCACGTCACCATGATCGATGTAGAGCACATCCGTTTCGATGCTGGTCTGCGGATGCCTCTCGGCGAGAGTGCTCAGAGACCGCCAGTGCGTCACCGCACTCCTGTCTCGGAGTAACCCGATGTCGGCAACCGCGATCGCGCCGAGGCAGAGGCCCGCGACTACGGCGCCATCGGCATGTGCGGAGACCACTGCCTTGCGCAGCGCGGCGCTGGGGACCCGTCCATCGTCAACCCAGGAAGGAATGACGATGAGATCGGCACCGACGACGGCGGACAGTGGGTGAACGCCGCCGATCGAGTAGCCCTCGGACGAACGGACGGAGCCGCCTCGCTCAGAGAAGAGGACGGAAGACCACTCCGCGAGCCCCAACCGGGACACCTCATCGAACACCATCTGCGGTACGGACAGATGGAACATGGTCACGCCGGGGAAGGCGTAGATCGCGATCTTCATGAACGCTCCTTCGGTGGCTGGTCTTTATCGTGTCCGTGCTCAGAGGTTCGCGACAGTATACCCTGGGGGGTATACCATTAAGTCATGGCAACTCGAGAGATCACGGCGACCAACTTAGATCAGACCCTGACTGCCGGGGGGATCGTCCTGCTTGATTTCTGGGCGGAATGGTGCGGGCCATGTCGCATGTTCGGGCCGATCTTCGAAGCCGCGTCCGAGAAGTACCCCGACATGGTGTTCGGCAAAGTCGACACCGAGGTCGAGCGCGAACTCGCATCGGGCTTTCAGATCACCTCCATTCCGACGCTGATGGTTTTCCGCGACGGAATCCTGGTCTTCTCGCAGCCGGGAGCGCTGCCCGCGGCCGGTCTGCAGCAGGTCGTCGATGCGGTGCAGGGTCTCGACATGGACGACGTGCGTGCGCAGATCGCTGCGCAGTCCGAGACGCTCGCGTGAGGACCCTCATCGTCGGCGGGGGGTTTGATTCCGCATCGCTTTCGGGTGGGATCACGCTGCGGGCAGTGCTCGCGGACCGTGGCGGTCACATGCTCGACACGCCGGAATTCGCGCGCCATGTCTGATCGACCCGCGCGCATCTTCTGCCGCGCGACGACACCGCGACGACTCTCCTCCGTCGTCATCGCGATCATCGTCGCGGCCTCGATCGCAGAACCGTCGACACGGCGGGGCGATCGTCTTGTTCGGACGCCAGGGAAAGCGAGCGACACCGATGGATAGCACGAATCATGAGGCGCAACGGAGGGTCCTCAACAGGCTCCGTCGCGCACGGGGGCAGTTGGATGCGGTGATCACAGCAGTGGAAGCCGAGGCGTCGTGCCGTGATGTCGTGACGCAGCTGGCGGCGGTGACGCATGCACTCAACAGGGCTGGCTTCGTGGTCGTCGCCGCGGCACTGGAGGAGTGTATCGGGCGTTCAGGCGATGCCGAAGGGCCGACCGTGGAAGAGCTCGAGAAGGTCTTCCTCAGCTTGGCGTGATCGCCGGTCACCTTCTTCGTGTGAAGCGCTGAAGGTGGAGGCCGGACAGCACGTGCCCGTGACGTCCGGCCGAATGATGCGGATCAAGCGTGTGCAGCGGCGCCCATGGCGGCAGACTCGCCCAGATTGCCCTTGGCGAGCACTGATCCCGCCTCGACGGCCTCGACCCAGGCAGCGGTCGGCGCGACAGCCGCCCAGTTCGAGTTCAGCAGAGCCATGAGCGTGGTGTGCACGGTCCTGGCGTCGACGGATCCGGCGTCATTGGTGATGTCGATCGCTCCCGTGGCGTCGTCGAGAACCTCGGTGGCGATCCCGCGGAACTCAGCGTCTGCAGCGCTGGCAAGGATGCAGTTGTTGGTCATGTAGCCGGTCAGGGCAATGGTGTCGATCTCGTTTTCGCGGAGCCAGTCGTGGATTCCGGTCTCGGGGAAGATCGAGCTGTAGTTCTTGACGACGTGTTTCCACGCGCTCGAGTCGCGCTCCTCCAGGGAGGGGTGGAGCCGGAATTCCGGCGTCGTGGGGTTGAACACCGGAGCACCGTCACCGGCTGTGTGCTGCACCACTACGACGGGGATACCAGCCCGCTCGGCGGCGTCGATGGCATCGCCGATGCGCTGGATCGACTCATCACGCGGCGGGTATTGAATGGGCAGGAGGCCGCTGAAGTACTCCTGCTGGGGGTCGATGACGATCAGGGCGCGGCGAGGGGCTGGCATGGGTCCTCCAAGATTGAAGTTAATCTGGATTCCAGCATCCTGGAGACGGCCACCCGGAACAACTGGCCCGTATGCACGTGATCGATTGGATCAGGCCAGTTTGTCGAACGTGAAGGGGCGGGTGCGCGAAAGAAGCACCCACCCCTTTCGTGTCATGTCAGACGGACATGTCCTTCAGCCACTCGGCCACAGATCGCGGCCGCATGGCGAGGCGTGACTGGGCACTGTTCTCGTTGTCGATGACCTCATCGGGTTGCGTCGCCCTCCAGCGGTAGGAGTCGACGACGGGGGTGGCGCCGGCCTCACCGAAAAGTGGGATAAGCTCCGCGCCGAACGCGTCGGTCGTCTGGGATTCGAAGACGACTTCCTTGCCCAGGTGCGCGGAGAATCCTGCGGCGAGGTCTGTGCCGAGCAGGCCGGGGAAAGCACCGGCCTCGATCACCCCGGTCGCGTCGCTGCTCTGAATCAGCCTGGTCACGATGTCGGCCATGTCAAGATGCGAGATCCACGAGATCGCGTAGTCCTCGCGGATCGGATACCGCAGGACGCTCTCGGATTCGACGGCGGCCGAGACCATCGGGAGCATCAGGTTCTCGAGGAAGAGCTTCGGGGCCACGATGGCCAGCGAGACGCCGGTCGCGCGGAGCCCGTCGACGAGGGTGTCGATCGGCGACTTCTCCCCGGGAATGCCGAACGGGTAGCCGCTCGTGGAGATGACCACGCGCAAAGGGCGCGCACGGTCGACGGCCTCGACGATTACCTCGGCGTGGCGCTGCTGCACCTCTTCAGGGCCCACCGGCAGGTGGGCGAAGATCGCGTCTGCGCCGGTGTAAGCGGTCGCCAGAGAATCGACGGAGGACAGGTCGACGGCTGTCGCCGTACCGACGCCGGTATAGGCCGAAGGGTCCCGGACCGCAGCGATGGGGGAGAGGCCCTGCGCATGCAGGGCGGCGAGGACAGGGGCACCTTGGGCGCCTGTGGCGCCGTGGACGATGATCTTCATGAGTCTATTAGTGCATACGATGCATCAGTGAAGTCAAGTGCACTAATGGCCGAGAGCGTAATCGACCGAGAGCATGATTGACCGGGAGCCGGATAGTCTTCTACAAGAAGTAGAATTTCCAACCGTTCCCTGGAGGGCTCCCGTGCAACCCATCGTCCGACGATCCATGTCCACCACCACCGCGGTCGCAGCCCTCCTGCTCCTGACGACTGCGTGCTCAGGAACCGGCGCTCCCTCGTCAATCGAGCCCTCGGCGACCGACACGGTCGTCGGCTATCCGGTGACGTTGGAGAACTGCGGTCGGGAGATCACTGTCGACTCGGAGCCCGAGCGGGTCGTGAGCCTGTGGCAGTCGAACACCGAGACGCTCCTCGCGCTCGGCCTGCGGGACAAGATCGTCGCGGTGCAGGAGAACTACTCCCCCTACCCTGAGTCGGTCGCCGAGGCCGCGGAAGGATTGAAGACCATCGGCAGCATGATGGGATTCCCGTCGAAGGAGGTGCTGCTGAGCGAGCAGCCTGATCTCGTGACCAGCCAGGTGCTCGAGGGGTTCGCGTTCGACACGGCGCAAGGGTATGCCTCGGTCGAACAGCTGGAGGAGAGCGGGATCACCGTCTACGGCGCCAACCTCTGCGGTGCGACGGACTACCTCAGTTCAGACATCTGGAACATCGAATCCGTCTCGAAAGTGCTGCGCGACTACGGGACGATCTTCAACGTCTCGCCCAAGGCGGAGGAGGTCGTCGCGGAGCTCGAGAGCGCGAAGGAGAAGGTCGTAACGTCGGTGAAGGATGAGCCGACCGTGAAGACCGCGTACTTCAATGGCGGGACCGGTCCGGTGATCGTGCTCGCGGGAGGCATCTACGACGATCTGATCGAGACGGCGGGCGGCGAGAACGCCTTCCCTTCGGACTCCGTCTACGTCAGCAAGGAGGAGTTCGCCGCGTCCGACGCCGACGTCATTCTGGTGGGAACCTTCGCCGGCCAGGACTTCGCGACGCAGAAGGCGTTCCTTGAGGAGACCTTCCCCGACGTGCCCGCGGTGAAGAACGGTCGGATCAGCGAGATTCCGACACAGGAGACAGACTCGTCGATCTCCGTCATGGTCGGTCTGACCAAGATCGCGAATGCGCTCCACCACGACCTGGATCTCGCGGTTCCCGCCTCGTGACGAGAACGGCCGCGCATGCCCGGCCGCACGCTCGCGGCAGGCGGCACCCGCAACCGGTCATCGGTGTCCTCATCGTCGGGTGCCTCGTTGCCGTGGTGCTGTCCGTGGCTGTCGGGAGCGTGAACATCGCACCGAGCCGCGTGCTCGAGGTGATCGGTGCGCACCTGCTGCCGTGGGGCGGCGGCCGTGCCGACGGGCTCGACGACCAGATCGTGTGGGAGTTCCGTCTACCACGCGCCCTCGTCGGTTTCGTCGTGGGAGCGGCGCTCGCGGTCGCAGGTGCGGTGCTGCAGGCAGTCGTGCGCAATCCGCTGGCGGACCCGTTCGTGTTCGGTGTCTCCTCCGGGGCATCCGTCGCCGCGGTCGCAGCACTCACGCTCACGAGCGGCCTGTTCGCCGTCGTGTCGACACCGGTCGCCGCGTTCATCGGGGCCTTTCTCAGTACGATCCTCGTCTTCGCGCTCGCGCAGCAGGCGGGAAGGGTGACGCCGAACCGGTTGGTGTTGGCCGGGGTCGCGATGTCGTACCTGCTCAGTTCGGTGACGAGCTATCTCGTCCTCCGCTCCAGTGGTGCCAATCAGGGCGTCGGGCAGGTGCTGTCGTGGCTTGCCGGGAGCCTTGCGGCAGCGACCTGGACGGACCTCGGTATGCCCGCGCTCGTCCTGGTCTTGGCGACGATCGTCCTGGTGCTGCTCGCTCCCGTACTGAACGCGTTTCTCACTGGTGACGAGACCGCGGCGAGCCTCGGGGTCGACATCGGACGGATGCGACTGATGCTGTTCATCATCACCTCGCTGCTCGTCGGCGTCGCGGTCGCGGTGAGCGGGTCCATCGGATTCGTCGGCCTCGTCGTGCCGCACGCCGTCCGCATGGTGATCGGCTCCGATCATCGATGGGTGCTTCCTGCGTCCGCGCTCGCCGGAGGGCTGCTCCTGGTGATCGTGGACGTCGGGGCTCGACTGCTCCTCGCGCCGACCGAGGTGCCGGTCGGTCTCCTCACCGCCGTCGTCGGGGCCCCGTTCTTCCTCTGGCTGCTGCGCCGCTCCGGTCGGAGCGAGCGATGAGTGAAGCGCAGGGTGCGAGGCTCGAGGTTCGGAGCGTCAGTGTCGACATCACCGGACGACGAATCATCGAAGACGTGGCGTTACGCGCTCAGTCGAACGTCGTCGGACTCGTCGGCCCCAACGGCAGCGGCAAATCGACGCTCCTGCGGACGGTCTACCGCATGCTGCGTCCCGTCGAGGGGCAGGTGCTCACCGGTGGCCGCGATGTCTGGTCGATGCGTGCCCGGGATGCCGCACGCATCACCGCCGCGGTCGTGCAGGACAGCCCTGCGGACCTCGAACTCACCGTGGCGGACTGCGTCGCGACCGGAAGACTCCCGCATGGGCGGCTCCTCGCAACAAGCCGTGGGGAAGATAGGCGAGCCGTGGAACGGGCCATGATGACCGCGGGCGTGGTGGAGTTCGCCGATCGCGAGGTCAGCACGCTCTCGGGCGGTGAGCGTCAACGCGTGCAGCTGGCACGCGCGCTGGCCCAGGAGCCGCAGATCCTCGTGCTCGACGAACCGACCAACCATCTGGACATCCGACATCAGCTCCAGCTGCTCAGGATGGTCCGTGATCTCGAGATCACCACCCTGGTCACTCTGCATGATCTAAGCCTGGCCGCTTCCTACTGCGACGAGATCGTCATGCTCGAGCACGGTCACGTCGTCGCCTCAGGGCTCCCTGACGAGGTGTTCACCCCACAGCTCCTGCTGCGGGTGTTCGGCGTCCGTGCCGACACTCTCATCAATCCGCTCACAGGACGACTTCAGCTCGTCTTCGCTGACGGCTGATCAGCACGGGTGCCACGAACGTCGACACCACTGAATCCCGCGCCGGCAGCACGTCGGCCATGAGAAATGAGGAGCAACCCTATGAACGAGGACCGCCACGACATTCCGGAGATGGCAGGTCTCCCCGGTCACCCGACCGGCTTCGATTCGTCCGCCACCACGCTGTTCACGGTGATCGGACACGACCCCGCCAAACAGCAGGCCATCGATCGATCCATCGCAGCCCACCGCGCCCTGATCGCGCTACCCGGGGTCCGATTCACTACCGACAAGACGATTCTGATCGTCCTGCACCCCGTATTCGAACTGCTCGATGTGGTGGGACCCTTCCACTTCCTCGCAGCGACGGGCGCGACGGTGAAGTTCGTGACCACCGGCCCCGCCGGCGAAGCGGTCGTCAGCGGAAGCGGAGTGGCGCTCGCGCCCGCGATGACGCTCGATGAGGTGACGGAGCCTCCGGCGGTGATTCTGGTTCCCGGCGGTGATACGGGGATCCTGCTGCGGGATGCCCGGGCGATGGCCAACCTGCAACGCATCGGACAGGACGCCGAGTATGTGACGAGTGTGTGCTCCGGCTCCATCGCTCTCGCGCACGCGGGGCTGCTCGAGGGCCGACGTGCCACTTCGCACTGGGCCGTCCGCCATCTGCTCGGTGGCTATGGGGCGATCGAGGTCGACGAGCGCCTGGTCGAGGACGGCAACAGGCTGACGGCGGCCGGTGTGACCGCAGGCATGGATCTCGGTATCCGGCTCCTCTCGTATTTCTCCGGTGAGGAGATGGCGAAGTTCGCTGTCTTGGGTGCGGAGTACGCTCCGGAGCCGCCGTTCCATACTGGGACCCCCGAACTCGCCGGTCCTGCACTCACGGAGCTGTCTCGAGACTTCCTCGCTCCGCTGGAAGAGGAGCTTCGCGCTTCCGCGAACTGAGGCGGACCCGACGAGTCGAATGATTTAATCTACATGCCGTAGAATAAAATCGTGCTCCTCATGCTTTCCTTCCTGCGCGGGTGGGTGTGGGCGTACGCGTCCTCACCCACCCCCGATGCCTCTTGTGCCCCTGCACCTCACTCGTCATGCGAGAGTGCGCCACGGTCGTCACTCAGGCTCACCGTCGCAACAGCCGTGCGAAGGAACGCGTGACCGATGGGGTTCTTCGCGCAGCGGCGCACACGTGAGCGACCTCGCACCCAGAGGGAGAGCTCCCCGGCGACGGCTCCTCTCCTCGAGGTAGTCGTCGAACATCGCGCGAACGTGTCGAATCGGGCCGTGCTCGTTCGCCTTCGAGCGACGAGCAGAGACGAGAGATTCGCATTCGATCCCGGTGCGCACGTGGATGTGCATCTGGGGCGGTCCCTGACGCGTCAGTACTCACTCGTGGATGCCGGGCAACCGGCGGGGACCTTGACCATCTGCGTCCAGCGAGAGATCGACGGCCGTGGCGGGTCGGCCCGCGTGCACGATGACCTCCGCGTCGGCGACAGGCTGCACGTCTCGCCGCCTCGCAATACGTTCCCGCTTGCGCGCGAGGCCTCGCATTCGTTGCTTCTCGCCGCGGGTGTGGGCATCACGCCGTTGGTTTCGATGGCTGCGGCCCTCGCGCGGGAGGGGCGCTCGTTCGAACTTCACGCGTATTCGACGACTCCTGCCGATCTCCCACTGTTTGAGCACCTGAGATCAAGTCCGTATGAATCATCGGTCTTCACGCATTTCAGCGGAGAGGGCGAGTCCTTCCGCGCGACGGCGCCTCGCAGCCTCGGCGAACCGATCGCCGACGGAGCGATCTACGCATGCGGACCGGATGGATTCGTCACGCTGGCACGAGAGCGAGCGATCGCCGCGGGGTGGCGGGCCGATCAGTTCGCGACGGAGCGATTCTCATCAGCATCGCCCTCAAGCGCTGTGGGTGGCCACGCCGCCTTCACCGTGATCGCCTCGTCCACCGGTCAGTCGATGAGGGTGGGCTCGGAGGAGTTGATCGCCGATGTCCTGGAGCGCAACGGCTACGAGACCTACCGCTCCTGCGGACAGGGAATTTGCGGATCCTGCATCACACCGGTACTGGCTGGCATACCCGATCATCGTGACCATGTGCAGAGTGCGCAGGCTCGGGCATCCAACGCGCAGATCACCGTGTGCTGTTCGCGCTCGCTGACACCGGAACTCGAGCTCGACGTCTAGACGAGGGGTCATCTGCAGGAGCGTCCGCTCCCGCAGATGACCCACCACGCTCAGCTCTCCATGTCGATGACGATCTCCTTCACGGTATCGATGAACGAGGTGATGTCGTCGTCGGTCATCGCGAGCGAGAGCGAAAGCTCACCCCGAGCGACGGGGAAGAAGCCGCGGTTCGCGAGCTCGAGCGAGAAGGTCTGTGTCTTGTCCGCGTCGACGTTGCGCCACAGGTCGCGCTGGGTCTCGACTTTCACACCCGGCTCGGTGCGGTAGGCGTAGGCCAGCGACGAGTAGCCGCCGCCGTAGATCGTGAACGGGCTCTTGCGCGCAGCCGTCCATTCGCCGATCTCAGAGAGAATCCGCTCGGCCATCGAGTTGAGGCGGTCGTACGCCGCCTCGTCGAGAGCGCGCATGCATGCGATTCCTGCGACCAGTGCGAGGCGATGCCCGTGGTGCGTTCCCGAGATCGGTACGGTGCCGTCGGCCATGACCTGCATGATCGCGGCCTTTCCTCCCACGGCTCCGAGGGGTAGTCCGCCTCCGATGATCTTGCCCATGACGGTGAGGTCGCCGTCGACGCCGTAGAGACTCTGCATGCCGTTATACGCGCCGCGAAGATTCATGGTCTCGTCGAGGACGAAGAGGATGCCGAGCTCGGCCGTCACGCGGCGGATCATCTGCACGAAGTCCTTCCGCAGCACCACGTGGCCGCCGGCGCCGCTCTCGAGCTCGAGGATCACACATGCGAGGTCATCGGCGTTCTCTCGGAGAATTCGCTCGGTTCCGGCCATGTCGTTCTGGGTGAGCACGACGACTTGCTCGATCACTTCGATCGGGATGCCTGCGCTGTCCGCGACCGGTCTGGGGCTCTCGTCGGTGCCGTACTCCTCGGCGTCGTGCGGGTGAGCGGAGATGCTCACCGGATCAGTGAAGCCGTGATAGCCGCCCTCGAACTTCGCGATCTTGGTGCGACCGGTGTACGCCCTGGCGACTCGAACCGCACTCAGGATCGACTCGGACGCTGAGCAGGAGAACTGCACCATGTCGATCGATGCGATCCGGTCAATCAGGATCGTCGCCAGCTCGGCCTCTTCGGCGACGGGGTTACCGAAGGATGCCCCCGACGGGATCGCGGCGATCAAGGCATCGCTGATCACGGAGTCGCCGTGTCCGAGTATGTTGACGGTGAAATTGTTGTTGAGATCCATCAGCCGGTGACCTTCGACAGTCTCGATGAAGGCGCCGTCGCCGCCGACCACGAAGACCGCGTGCGGGCCGAAGTTGAACGACGTTCGGCTGTAGCCGCCCGGGATCACATTTCTTCCGACCGCGGTGAGCTGAGCGGATTGCGCGAACTTCTCGGTGAAGCGACGGGTGGCGGTTTCGAGGGTGAGCACAGTTGTCTCCTGGGGTGGTGCCAGAGGGCTGGCGGTCTCGGGGTGAGGGATCTCTCTCCAAGGATGCGTGTGGCGCCCAGACGTATCAACGTCTGAACCGCGATCGATCGGTCGTCAGATCGCAACGATGTCGGGTCCGAGCCGACTGTCGTGACCCCCGCCGCGGCTCAAAGTACCCATATGGGTACTCACTGTCGATAGGCCCCGTCTCCTACTCTGAACGCACACCGGCCCGCGGGCCTCCATTCGGCAAGCATGGGAGAAACAATGATTGAACGCATGCACCCCCAGCTCGACCAGTATGTTGCGACAACGGAGTTTGCTTTTCACCTGGCCGTCAAGACGGACGGAATTGTGTTCACGCAGGGAGTGGGACCCCTGTCTCGGGAGTTCGAGGTCATCGGTGGCGATGACTTGAGCGCGCAGTGTGAGTTCACACTGAAGACTCTCGCGGACATCCTGGAGACGGCGGGCAGCTCGCCTCGACACATGCTCAACTGGACGATCTACCTGACGGACCCGCAAGGGACGGGTGAGATCGGGAGCAAGTACCTGCAGATCCTGCCGCAGCTCGTCGCTTTCGTGGGCGAGGAAGCCCCGACGGCGACCGCGGCAGGCGTCAGTGCCTTGTTCATTCCCGGTCAGCAGATCGAGATCAGTGCCATCGCGAAGGTGATCGACGCCTGATGCCCTGGTGCGGGCACGATGTTGCGCCCGCAGGTGCCGGTGTCGACATCGCTGTCGGCACCGGTGCCGACAGCACACCCCTTTTATGACGCGAGAGGAGCCCGACGATGGGCTTGAAGCAAATGCAGCGGACTCCGGTCCTCGAGAAGAACGACGGAACACACGGATTCGTCGCAGAGGGCTTCGAGATCGTGGCCGAACTGTTCCGGGCGAATTTCTCAGCTCGCCAAGAGGTCGGTGCAGCTTTTTCCGCCGTGGTCGACGGGCGGATGGTCGTTGATCTCTGGGGTGGGACTCGCGATCGTGTGACCGCGGATCCGTGGAAGCAAGACACCATGCAACTCACCTTCTCGGGTACCAAAGGGATCGTGGCGGGTGTTCTGCTCATGCTCGTCGATCGCGGACTGCTCGGGCTCGACGAGCCGGTGGCCACCTATTGGCCAGAGTTCGCCCAGCATGGCAAGGGCGATATCACGGTCGGCAACGTGTTGAGCCATCGAGCAGGTCTGCCCATCATCGAGGGGCCTGTCTTCGAGGACGATCTGATCGACCCCGAGGCGATGGCTGCGCGGCTTGCGGGACAAGAGCCCCGTTGGCCCCACGCTTCCCGGGCGAGCTACCACGCGCTGACGTACGGCTGGTTGTGCGGCGAGATCGTCCGCCGGGTCACGGGTGCCAGCATCGGTGAGTTCGTGCGCACCGAGATCGCAGAGCCGCTCGGAGTCGACCTGTGGTTGGGTCTGCCGCCCGAGCTCGAAGAGCGAGTGTCTCAGCTGTGCCTCGGTGAGGACTTCACTGCGGTCAAGGAGTACATCTGCTCTGGTGATGGTGGACCTCGCTATGCGAACCCCGGACTGTTCGATGAGCCCCTGATCTGGAATCAGCCCCGGTTCCACCAGGCGGAGATCCCGGGTGTGAACGCCATCATCGATGCCCGTTCGATGGCGACCTACTACGGCTGCCTGGCGCTCGGAGGCACTCTCGGGGATGTTCGTCTGACCAGCCCGGAGACCATCGCGCAGTTCGTCACCGAACGTACACGCGCCGTCGACGCTCTCAGTGGCGAATCTCTGGCCTTCGGGGCCGGGTTCATGCTGCAGAGCCAGAACGCTGAGTTCGGGCCTGCCCTCGCGGCATACGGCCATACGGGGGCCGGTGGTTCGATCCACGGGATGTGGCCACGCCACCGCACCGGCTTCTCTTACATCACCAATCAGATGTGCGACGACACCGACGACGACCGCACTCGCGGACTCCTCGCGGCGCTGTACGCCGCTGTCTGCCGTGGGTGAAGACATGCCCGACGATCATAAGAAGGAGACAACTGCAATGACCATGCAGACCGCACGGACCCTGTCGGCCTCGGACTTCGCCGACCTCGATCGCAAGCATCTGGTGCACCCGTGCCTGGATTCGTCCGTCACCGACCGTGTCGTGATGATGCGAGGCCAGGGAAGTACGCTCTGGGACGCGAATGGCAATGAATACCTCGACGGCTCCGGAGGGCTCTCAGTGGTCACGGTAGGGCACGGTCGTCAGGAACTCGCTGACATCGCTGCTGCGCAGATGAAGGATCTGGCGTACTTCACCAGTTTCTGGCAGTTCTCCAACGACAAGGCCGTGATACTGGCCGAGCGTCTCGTCGATCTCGCCCCGGAGGGGATCTCGAAGGTGTTCTACACCAACGGTGGCTCGGAGGGTGTCGAGACCGCGATCAAGGCGGCGCGGCTGCATCACTTCCGCAGCGGTGAGCCGCAGCGGAAGTGGATTCTGTCACGCGAGTTCTCGTACCATGGCGTCGCCTACGGTGGCCTCACCGCAACGGGAGCGGAGTACTACCACCACCCCTCTTTCGGCAGCGGCATCGCCGATGTGCATCACCTCACTGCGCCGTATCCGTTCCACAGCGAGCGGTACGACGGCCAGCCCATCACCGACTATCTTGTGGCCGAGCTCGAGGACACGATCACTCGGATCGGCGCCGAGAACATCGCCGCCATGATCGGTGAGTCGATCATCAGCCACAAGGCCGGGCTCGTCCCCCCGGCTGACTACTGGCCGCGAATGCGGGCCGTGTTGCGTCGTCACGGCATTCTGATGATCGCTGACGAGGTCGTGACAGGTTTCGGTCGCACCGGGTCCTGGTTCGCCTCCGAGGTGGCAGGCATGGAGCCGGACATCATCGTCACGGCGAAGGCGATCACCAGTGGGTACGTCCCGTTCGGAGCAGTTCTGA
Organism: Microbacterium sp. LMC-P-041; assembly: GCF_030209555.1. Lineage (NCBI taxonomy): Bacteria > Bacillati > Actinomycetota > Actinomycetes > Micrococcales > Microbacteriaceae > Microbacterium > Microbacterium sp. LMC-P-041. The sequence goes on along the minus strand of NZ_JARVRV010000001.1, from coordinate 112,172 downwards.
TGCGCGACGACATCGGTGACTCGGTCGCCAGCGAGGAGGGCTTCGCCCACGGGTTCACTTACAACGGCCACCCGGTGGCCTGCGCTGTTGCGCTCGGCACCCTCGACATCCTCGAGAATGAGTCCCTCGTCACCGACACGACGCGCAAAGGTGAGTTGTTCCGTACCCAGCTCGCACCGCTACTCGAGAACCCGCTGGTCGGAGACGTGCGGGGCATCGGGCTCTCCACGGGCATCGAGTTCGTGTCCGACCCCGTCGCCAAATCGCCCTTCACGTTCCAGGGCGGCGGGCTGACTGATGTCCTCCGCGAGGACTACGGCGTCATCGGACGAGGTGTGGGAACGCTGAGCATCTTCACTCCGCCTCTGGTCATCACCGACGACGAGATCATCCGCATGACCGACGCTGTGAACTCCGCAGTCGGGCGTCTGCGACCGGATGGGACGTTCCGTGGCTGAGTCGATCGAAGAGGGGGAGGTATCCCTCGCCCTCGACAGGTACAGCCGGTCGCAGGCCTACTTCGACGGCGTGCTGCAGACGCCCTCCTGGTTGCGACTCAGACCTCTCCAGGTCGGAATGCTGACCATGCTCCGTGACGGCGCCGACCGGCACGGGCGCATGCTGCGCGATCGGGAGTTCGACGCGGCGGAGACCTCTCTGTCGTCGTACATCATCAGTCGGTCGAAGGGTCTCCCGTTCATCGCGACGCCGGTCTTCCCTCGGCGGCTCTTCACCCAGACGCAACTGTTCGTCACCCGGGACAGTCCTCTGCAGACAGCTCAGGATCTGGTGGGTCGTCGGGTCATTCTTCTGACGTTTCAGACCACCATGTCGGTCGTCGCTCGTTCCGATCTTCAGCGTGAGTACGGTGTGCCGTGGCGTTCGATCGAGTGGCTCTCGTTGGGCCCCGAGGAGATCGAGGTCGGTGAACTGCCGGTGACGAGGCTCGCCTCCGGCACGGATCCGTTCCAGATGCTCCGCGACGGCGACGCCGACGCGGTGGTGCTGCCAGGGTTCCCGGAGTCGGTCATGGATCCCACCGGCGAGTTCCGCCGACTGTTCCCCGACGCGGGCGGTGAGGTGCGGGCTCAGTTCGAACGCAATGGCTATATGCCGATCATGCACGTGCTGACCATGCAGGCGCACGTCGCTGATCAGCTACCCGAACTGCCCGGCGTGCTTCTCGATCTGGACCGCCAGGCCTTCGATCACGCACGCGATCTGTTCAACGATTCCAACTACGGTATCGCCGCCTTCGGACGGCTGGAGCTGGAACAGGAGCGGGTCGACCTGGCCGCCGACGTGTGGCCTCGCGGGATCGCTGCCAACCGCCTCAACCTCGAGCGTTTCGTCGACGACATGGTCGACCAAGGCCTCATCCCGGAACTGATCAGCATCGAGGATCTGTTCCATCCCTCCACGCACGACTCCTGAGACTCGGCCCGCACCGATGTCCACCCCGCTCGGCCCCAGGAAGGACCACGCATGTCTCACATGACAACGACAGACCCGGTCAATGACTACGTCACCGGACACGAATTCAAGATGCTCATCGGCGGCAAGTTCGTGGGTGGAAGTGACGGCAAGACCTCGACGGTCGTCGACCCGTCCACAGGCTCGGACATCGGCGAGGTGCCGGTCGCGACGGCTCGAGACGTCGAGAACGCGGTCGCTGCCGCGTCCCAGGCGCAGCCCGAATGGGAAGCTCTCGGTGTCGACGGCCGCGCCGAGTGCTTCGATCGCTTCCGAACGCTTGTTCGTGAGAACCGTGAACGCCTGGCGATGCTCGACGCCATCGACTGCGGCAACCCTGTATCCGGCATGCGCCGTGACATCGACAACTGCGATCCGTCACTGGACGGATACCCCGCGATGGCGAAGGCGATGACCGGTGAGGTGTTCCCCGGTGACGGCGACAGGTTGCACTATTCCGCGCACCGCGCATTCGGTGTGGTCGGACGCATCAACGCGTTCAATCACCCCGCACTCTTCGCCATCACCCGTTCGCTCCCGGCGCTGATCACCGGAAACACCGTGGTGATGAAGCCCTCTGAGGAGACATCCCTCTCGACGCTGGCAGCCGGCGAGCTGTTCGCCGAGGCATTCCCTCCCGGTGTGGTCAACATCGTCACCGGTGGTGCTGAGGTGGGCGATGGCATCGTCACCCACCGCTCTATCAAGCGCCTCGGCTTCGTGGGATCGGTACCCACTGGACTGCTGATCCAGAGGCGTGGAGCTGAGTCCGGGTATATCAAGCAGTTCTCACTCGAGCTCGGTGGCAAGAACGCCATGGTGGTGTTTCCCGACGTCGACATCGACGAGGTCGTGAGAGGCGCCATCAGCGGAATGAACATGACCACCAATGCCGGTCAGGCCTGCGGATCCAATTCCCGAGTGGTGGTGCACGCCAAGATCTACGACGAGTTCGTGTCCAAACTCGCCGACGCCCTCGGCGACTACCGGATGGGCGTTGCCTACCAGAACGACACCGACATCGGGCCGCTGGTCAGCCGTCGCCATTGGTCGAAGGTCACCGGATACGTGCAAGCAGGGGTGGAGGACGGCGCCACGCTCGTGCGCGGTGGTGATCGTCCACAGGGTCTTCCTGAGGGCGGCAACTACCTGGAGCCGACTCTGTTCGCGGATGTGCGGCCGGAGATGCGCATCGCCCGCGAGGAGATCTTCGGGCCCGTCATGTCGGTCTTCCGTTGGAGCGACTATGACGACATGCTCAGTCTCGTCAACGGGGTCGAGTTCGGTCTGACCTCGAGCGTGTGGACCAATGACCTTTCGGTCGCGCACCGCACTGCGAATGCCATCCAGGCCGGATACGTGTGGATCAATGACTCCACTCAGCACTTCTTCGGGACTCCGTTCGGCGGTTGGAAGAACAGCGGTCTCGGTCGCGAGGATTCCAAGGACGAGGTGCTGTCCTACCTGGAGCAGAAGGTGGTGCACGCGCGGTTCGGCGATGCGAAGTCCGCGTTGGATCGGATGTTGCGATGACCTACCCGGTGGTCACGCCATCCGACGGGCGGGCAGCATCCGAACCGTACTACGATCTGGGCGACCACAAGCGTGCGGTGTCGACCACCTCGGCGGACGCGCAGACGTGGTTCGACCGTGGAATGGTATGGGCATACTCATTCAACTTCGATGAGGCCGAGCGGTGTTTCGCCCGGTCAGCGCAGGCTGATCCTTCGCTCGCGATCGCTCATTGGGGGATCGCGTATGCGATCGGACCGGACTACAACAAGTCCTGGGAGCTGTTCGACGATGTCGACTATACGAAGACGTGCCGTCGGGCTCGTGCGGAGCTCGCCATTGCGCGTGAGCTCTCGGCCCGCGCGACGCCGGACGAGCGTGCGCTCATCGAAGCCCTTGCGGCGCGTTATCCCGAGACCGACGGCCCGGCCGATTTCTCCGCACTCAACCTCGCGTATGCCGAGGCGATGCAGGAGGTCCGACAGCAGTATCCCGACGATCTCGACGTCGTGGCATTGTGCACTGAGGCGATGCTCTGCGTGAGCCCGTATGAGCTCTGGCACCCGGTAACCGGAGAGCCCGATGGTTACGCCTCGCTGGAGGTGCAGCGTCTGCTCGAGGATGCGATGGACAGCGAGCAGGGGCGGAGGCATCCGGGCCTGAATCACCTCTACCTTCATCTGTTGGAGATGTCGTTCTTTCCGGAGCGGGCATTGAACGCAGGGGACCGGTTGCGGACGTTGGTTCCGGATGCCGGTCACATGCTGCACATGGCCTCTCACATCGACATCGCCTGCGGTGACTATCGCCGGGGTGTGGACACCAACACCGACGCCAGCAGGGCTGACGATCTGTACTTCGCGCGTGAGAAGGACGTGCGGTTCTACTTCATGTATCGCGCCCACAACCTCTACGTGAAGGTCTTCGGAGCGATGCTTCTCGGCCGGTCCCGTGAAGCCGAGTTCGCTGCACGTCGCCTGATCGAAGTTCTCACCGAAGATGTGCTGCGCACACCGAGTCCGCCAATGGCTGACTGGACCGAAAGCCACGTGTCGGCTCTGTCACACGTGCTCGTGCGTTTCGGCCGGTGGGACGAGATCATCGAGATGGAGCTGCCGGAGGATCAGGATCTGTTCTGCGTCACCACGGCGATGCTCTGGTACGCGAAGGGTGTCGCTTATGCGGCGCTGAGTCGAATCGAAGAAGCGGAGGAGGCGCGCATCGCGTTCCGCGAGGCAGCCGCACGGGTGCCGGAGAGCAGGCTCGCTCTGCCCAACCGTGAGGTCGATGTGCTGCGGGTGGCCTCGGCCATGCTCGACGGGGAGGTGGAGTACCGCAAGGGCAACATCGAGGAGGCGTTCGCCCACCTTCGGGTGGCCATCGAACGTGAAGACGACTTGCTCTACTCGGAGCCGCGCTCGTGGCTTCAGCCGGTTCGCCATGCCTATGGTGCCCTGTTGCTTGATCAGGGGCGGGTGGCGGAGGCAGAGGCTGTCTACCGGTCCGATCTCGGCTTGGACGGCAAGCTGCCGCGAACCCGAGTGCACCCCAACAACGTGTGGAGCTTGCACGGACTCCATGAGTGCCTCACTCGTCTTGGCCGTCATAACGAGGCGGCCATGGTCGCCATGCAGCGCGATATCGCCGTCGCAGCCGCTGATGTGACCATCACTGCGTCCTGCTTCTGCCGGCTGTCTGCTCCGGAGTCGGACGGGGGACCGGCGGAGACGGTCGGCTCGTCCGCGGGCTGCACGTGCTGCGTGCCGGCCGGAGATGGTGCCGGCACCGAGTCTGTAGCGGGGCATGGGTGCGCGGACTGCTGACCGGCGCTTTCGGCCGCGTGTGATCGCGGTCGGGCTCTGGGCAGAACTGCATTGACGGTGATCGGAACCCCGGTTGCTGCTGTGAAGTGGAAGGACTCAGCATGACCAACGGAATCAAGGTCCACATCCTCGAGTGCGGAGCCATGGGCACCGATATCGAGTGGTTGCTCTGCTCGCCCAAGAACCGTGCGTCTCGCACCGATCGCCACAAGCCGGCCACCTGGCTCAGCGTGGCGACGCATGCCGTGCTGATCGAACATCCCGAGGGGACAATTCTGTGGGATGCGACACCGTCGCGTGATTGGGAGACCGAATGGGCCGGCAGCGGCCTCGATGAGATGGCGCCCTACGACCAGGTGGAAGAGCATCAATACCTGGATTCCCGTCTTCGTCAGCTCGGGTACGAGACCGGCGACATCGACCAGGTCATCCTCAGCCATCTCCACATGGACCACGCCGGCGGGGCCAAGCTGTTCGACAACGGCCACACCCGGCTGGTTGTCAACGAGACGGAGTTGACGGAGGCGCTCGCTTTCGACGGATTCTTCTCTGGTGGGCACATCAAGAGGGTCTACGAGGGGCTCACCTTCGACACGGTCAGCGGCGATGTCGAGATCGTCCCTGGGGTGACTCTGCTGGAGACGCCCGGCCACACGTGGGGAACCATGTCGCTCAAAGTCGACCTGCCCAACGATGGCCCGATGATCTTCACCTCTGACGCCGTATACCTCGAGGAGTCGCTGGAGCAGCGTCACTGGGGATCCGCGGTGTGGGACAACAGGGCGTGGTTGCGCTCGGTCGACCGTCTGGTTGCGATCGCCGAGAAAGAGAACGCGACCATGGTGTTCGGCCATGATGCGGCGCAGATGGCCACCCTTCGACATGGGCCCGACGCCTTCTACAGTTGAGGTCGTCCCGATGCCCACGTACTCGTATACGTGTCACGCCTGCGACGATGGCTTCGATCTCCGCGTACCGATGGAGGCGCGGGATGACCAGAGGTGCGCGTGCGGTGCCGCTGCGGTGAGGCGCATCACCGCTGTCGCGCTCACGGGCCGGGCCGTTCCGGCGGCCCACGTCCCTGATATTCCACTGCGGCGACGCCTGCCCAGCTCGTGGCAAGGGGTCGGTGCCAGCAGGGAGGGCGTTGCGCACTTTCAGCGGCTCGAGGAGCGGTTGGCTCGTCATGAGGCCCGTAATCCTGAGCTTCAGGACAATCGCATGCCGATCGTCGCCCATGAAGGCGGAAAGATCGTTCACGCAACGAAGAAGTCGGGTCCGCCGCAGTCCCCACCTGGAGGTGCCTCGCCGTCGAGCGATGAGCGGTGAGTTCATGGCCCGCCACATCGGCGACCGCCTGACGGAAAGCACAGACAGGGGTGGGCCTTCACTGTAACTGTGAGCTCTCGGCCACGCCCTAGCTGACGAGCGAGACGGCGCCGGGCACAGCGGCGAGTTCGGCGGCGACGACGTCGGCGACCACTTCACGGAACGCGTCGACGAGCGGGCTCCGCGATTGCGCCGACGACACCAGAGCGAGGCTTGTCGGTCGTGCGTCGACAAGGGGCAGGAAGCGCACACCGGGGTGTTGCCACAGTGACGCGGAGTTCGTGGAGAGAGTGTCCACTGTTCCGCTGTAGGCGACCGCGGCGAGTGATTCTCGGGCGGAGCTCACTGCGATCGAGCTCTGCGGCGGACCTCCCCGGTACGCATCGAGTGACCAGTGCGATCGCCACTCCGGGGGAGTGTCGGCGGATGCGAGCGCGAAGGCATCCTCCAGCAGATCGTCGACGTGCACGCGGGACTCGCCCGCGAGTCGATGCAGAGTGGAAAGCGCAGCGACAGGCATCTCTGAGTAGAGTAAGTCGACGTTGACGCGCGGGTCCTGGACGGGTAGCCAGACGAACGCGAGATCGACTAGGCCGTCGATCACACTGGAGACCTGGTTCGAGATGGAGAGTTCGACGTAGCTCAACGGTACGCCGGGACGTCGCTGCCGGAAGGTGGAGAGGAATCGATGCGTCAGGGGGTCATCTGCAAAGGATCCCACTCGCAGCCGCTGCATCTCCGGAATGCAGTCGCGTGCGGCCGCGGCCCCTGCCTCAAGTGCCAGAAGGACACGCTGAGCGTGTTCGCGGAAGGCCTCTCCGGCCTGCGTCAGCGCGACATGTCGGCTGGTTCGACGGAAGAGGGCCACCCCCAGTTCACGCTCGAGACGGGAGACCTGTGTGCTGACCACGGACGCGGCGATGTGTTCGAGGTCGGCCGCGCGTCCGAAATGCAGAGTTTCGGATACACGCAGAAAATAGCGGAGCTGGCGGAACTCCATGTCTCTCTCCTCGTCTCGATCGCAGACGCGGCTGCGCGGTGTTCCTCCCTAGTGTTCCTCACGATATGAGTGGAGCGTTTCCGCTTCACGTCCTTCAGATCACGTGGGTGTTACACATTGATCGATATTCGGCCGGTCATCTCACGCGCTGGCGAGGATGTAACCCTGGTGCGCCGCGCAGGATCTTGGTCGAGATAAATGTTGTCAGAAGGCCCGGAGTCCACTACGGTCATACCGACCGAGTGCTCGGTCTGTAAAGCGAACATGCCGATATCCGGCGGGAGCGCGTCAGCCGTCGACGAGGCCTCGACGATTCCAACGATCGTTGCGGATCGAGTACGCGCTCGGTGCGATGCCGAAGTGCTTCCGGAAAGCGCGGGAGAAGGTGTCGGCGTCGCTGAAGCCTGAATCGAAGGCTGCCGTCCTCGGTGGCATGCCTCGACCGAGCAGCTGGGCCGCATAGCGCAGACGCTCTGAACGGATCAGCCTCGCCGGCGATGTGCCCTCACGGGCGAGGATGATCTGGAGCGTTCGCAAGGAGACATGGTTCATATCGGCGATGCGCGACGGGGTCAGCGCGGGGTCACGGAAGCCGTCTGAGATCTGTCCCCGCACAACGTCGAGCGACGGGAGTGCCCGTGCCGGCGATCCGGAGATGGCGACCTGCCGGAAGGATGCGTCGAAGGCGAGGAGCTTGTGCCGGGAGCCGGGAAGGCTCGAGACCGACCACGCCACCGGGATCGGGCGTCCGGATCGACCCATGAAGACCTCTCGCCCGCGGGGCACGGGGTCGTTCGATGTCGTGCGCACGATCGGGCACTCATGCGCGGGGTAGCGTGTTCCGTCTTCGTGCCACGCATGCAGCGCCTCATGGCTGGCGCGGCCCAGGATCTCTCTTCGGTCGGCATAGCCGAGCAGGGCCGTCGCAGCGCTGTTGATCTGGTCGATGCCTCCTCGCGCATCGATGATCAGGAGTGGGTGCGGGACAGCATCGAGCACAGCGCCGGCCCACGGGTCGTGCGCGGCGGTCATCGGTCATCCATGCGGTGAACGCTAGCGCCGGTGCTTTGCCCGGTCGCGTCGCGCGTGTGACCGTCGTGTTACAGAACAGGCGAAATGCGAAGAAATGTAGGCCATGCGCTTTCTGCCTTTGCTGTCGTGAAACGCGATGATGTGATCAACCCACACGCCAGACAGAGTGCCAACCGACGAATGGACCCGGACATGGGATACAACACATCGATGCAGAAGGCGACCTTCGCCGACATTCCGGCCGACAGCCACGGACTCATCTCCAAGCGCACTGCGACGCTGGACGGTGTCGAGGTGACACAGGTGACCTTCGACGTCGGTGCGAAGTGGTCGAACGATCTCAAGGCGTACGCGGGTACGGAGGACTGCGTCCTGCCGCACGTGGCGCTGGTGATCGCCGGAACGCTCGGTGTGGTCATGACTGGCGGTGAGAGTGCGGAGTTCTCCGCCGGAGACGTGATGCTCCTTCCTCCGGGGCACGACGCCTGGAGCGTGGGGGACGTCGCGTGCACCTTCGTCGAGTTCTCGCGTGGCAACGACTACTACGCGGGCGGATCCGCCGAGTGATCAGCAAGGAGGATGCCGGCGACATCATCGATGAACACCGTCGCCGGAAACGGATGTCGTGGAGAGATCTGGCACGCCGGCTCGGTCAACCACCGGTGTGGACGGCCGCCGCCGCTCTGGGGATGCATCCGGTCCCGGCACGGGAGGCGCGGCAGCTGAAAGACGCGCTGGAGCTGGAAGACGAGATCGTCGACGCCCTCGTTCGACAGCCCACGAGGTCTCCGAGCCGCGATACCTCCGACGATCCGACCATCTATCGATTCCATGAGTTGATCCAGGTCTACGGGCCCGCTCTCAAGTCGCTCATCCATGACGAGTTCGGTGATGGGATCATGAGTGCGATCAACTGCAGCATCACTCTTGAGCGGGCTGTGCATCCCGACGGAGACCGTGTCGTCGTCACGATCGACGGCAAGTTCCTACCATACGCGTGGACATCATCAGTACAGGAGCGTCCGCAGAGCACTGCAGCGGAGTAGCCTGCCCAGTACGCGGATCACTTCGTCGGTTGCCTCCGGCGCCGATGACCGCGAACGCGCCCGGAGGTTCCGTTGCTACTGACCCAGCTCGAATACTTTGTCGCAGTGTCTCGCGAGGAGCATTTCGGACGTGCAGCGGCTGCATGTTTTATCTCCGCATCGGCGCTCTCGGAAGCGATCCGCAAACTGGAGACGGAACTGGGGGTGCCTCTCGTGCGACGAGGGCGCGCCTACGAAGGGCTGACGCCGGAGGGTGAGGCGGTGCTGGTCTGGGCTCGCCGGATGATCGCCGATCATCGGGCGCTCAAGGACGAAGTGCAGAGTGCGCTCGGCAGGATGACCGGGGTCGTACGAGTGGGCGTCATCCCCTCCGGGGTATCGCTCGCCGCACGGCTGCTCGCCGAGGTGTGCGCCGTCCACCCTGAACTCCGCGTCCGCCTCATCTCCGGAATGACCTCGGAGCAAGTGGTGGCCGGCCTGCGATCCTTCGAACTGGATGCCGGGCTGTTGCATCCGGCCGCTGTTGCGGACGATATTCGGCACATCCTCGTCGAGACCGATCGCCTGGTGGTCGTCGGAGCGTCCAAGGGCGCGGCGATCGGCGACAGGATCGAGCTTGCCGACCTCGCGTCGAGGGATGTCTGCGTGCTCGAGCCCGGGATGAGGGCACGTCAGATCCTCGACGAGGCGATGGCCGGCGTCGGAGTGCGGCTTCGTCCCGTCGTCGAGGCCGACTCAGTCGAAGCCCTCCTCGCGCTGGCACGCACGGGTGACTGGGTGAGCGTTGTGCCTCGGTCTGCGGTTCCCACTGATGCGGCGAGCATCGGGGTGAAGATGGCGGAGATCGCGAACCCGGAGGTACGCATGCCGATCGTGCTGGCGACGCTGAGTGAGGAACCCCGTCCGCCACTTTCTCTCGCTGTTGATGCGGCAGCCCAGCGGTTGGCGGGCCGAAAGAAGTAGGACGAGCCGACCGTCCGCAGGTCAGCGGATCTTAGCGGAGGTGGGGGCCAGCGGGGGGGAGCATTCTCGCCGCAGCAGCCGTCGACGAGCCCCCACCTCATCGTCTGCGGGCCCGTGACCTATCCTGTCGACATGGCGACGAAGGCACCGAAGAACGACATCGATGAAACGCGCGTTCGCGTGTCGCAGCCCAAGGAGGTCGCGGTCGGCATCCCTGCGGTGCTGCACGCGTTGCAGATCGCTCAGGAGCAGATGGGCGCGGCGCGCTCCGTGCAAACACTGATGCGCGTCAACCAGAAGAACGGTTTCGACTGCCCGGGGTGCGCATGGCCGGAGGAAGACAAGCGGCACGTCGCCGAGTTCTGCGAGAACGGGGCGAAAGCCGTCGCTGAAGAGGCCACGCTGCGTCGCGTCGGCGCCGCCTTCTTCGCCGAGCACACGATCGACGAGCTTCGTGGTCATGACGACTGGTGGCTCGGTCAGCAGGGTCGGCTGACGCAACCCATGATTCTCGAGGAGGGCGCCACGCACTACGTTCCTGTCGAATGGGATGCTGCCCTGCGCCTGGTTGCGGGCCATATCGCGGCGATTGACGACCCTGATGAGACCGTGTTCTACACCTCCGGACGAACGTCCAATGAGGCCGCATTCCTCTACCAGCTCCTCGTGCGTGGGATCGGCACGAACAACCTTCCCGATTGCTCGAACATGTGCCATGAGTCGAGCGGCTCTGCACTCACCGAGACGATCGGTATCGGCAAGGGCACGGTGTCATTGGAAGACATACACAAGGCAGATCTGTTGATCGTCGCGGGGCAGAACCCCGGCACCAATCACCCCCGCATGCTCTCGGCACTGGAGAAGGCGAAGCAGCGGGGCGCGCGCGTGATCGCCGTCAATCCGCTGCCTGAGGCGGGGCTTCTCAAGTTCGAGAATCCGCAGACCGTTCGGGGAGTGGCCTTCGGCGGTACGACGATCGCCGATCGATTCGTGCAGATCCGCTCAGGCGGGGATCAGGGGCTGTTTCAGGCCATCGGCAAGCATCTTCTCGAGGCTGAGCAGCGCGAGGGTGGGGTCATCGACCGCGCCTTCGTAGAGACCTTCGCAAGCGGGTTCGACGCATACCGGCAGGCGATGGCAGAGGTGACCTGGGCCGAGCTCGTCGAGGCGACCGGAATCCAGGAGGCGACCCTGCGCGAGATCGGCGACGATGTTCTCTCGTCGAAGGGCACGATCGTGTGCTGGGCGATGGGTCTCACCCAACACAAGCATTCCGTCCCCACGCTTCGCGATGTGGTCAACGTACTGCTGCTCCAGGGCAACATCGGGCGAGCCGGTGCGGGAGTGTGCCCGGTGCGGGGGCACTCGAACGTGCAGGGTGATCGCACGGTCGGAATCTACGAGAAGCCCTCTGCGGACTTCCTCGACGCGCTCGATCGCGAGTTCGCGTTCCGCGCGCCGAGGAAGCATGGTTTCGACACAGTCGAGGCGATCAGAGCGATGCGTGACGGTCGTGTGAAGTTCTTCATGGGGATGGGCGGGAACTTCGTCTCGGCGACCCCCGACACCGCGGTGGTGGAGGCGGCGATGGCCCGCGTCGACCTCACCGTGCACGTGTCGACCAAGCTCAACCGCTCCCACGTCGTCACCGGGCGACGTGCGATCATCCTCCCCACGCTCGGTCGTACCGACCGCGACCGCAGGGGCGACACCGAGCAGCGGGTGACCGTCGAAGATTCGATGGGCGCGGTGCACGCCTCACGAGGACGCCTGGCGCCGCCGTCGAACGAGCTCCTCAGCGAGGTCGCCATCGTCGCACGTCTGTGCGGGCATCTCTTCGATGCCGCGCCGTTATCCCGCGCCGAGTCGAATGCTCCGCGCGCGGAGTGGACGGCGCTCGAGACGGACTACTCCCGCATCCGCTCGCACATCGAACGGGTCATCCCAGGATTCGAGGACTTCGAGTCGCGCATCGAGAAGGGGCGCACGCTTCTTCTGCCCAACGGGCCGCGCGACGAGCGGCGGTTTGCTACGGCAGACGGTATGGCTCGCTTCACCGCGAACCCGCTCGAGTACCCCGTCATCCCTGCGGGGCGGCTGCTTCTTCAGACGCTGCGCTCGCACGACCAGTACAACACCACAATCTATGGCAAGGACGATCGGTACCGCGGCATCAGCGACGGACGACGTGTCGTCTTGGTGAACGCCGACGATCTCGTCGATCTCGGCTTCGACGAGGGAGAGATAGTCGACCTCGTCTCTGAATGGCGCGGAAGCGACGGGTCAACGGAAGAACGTCGGGCAGAGAGATTCCGCCTCGTCTCCTACTCCACGCCGCGAGGCAACGCCGCGGCCTATTACCCCGAGACGAATGTTCTCGTTCCGCTCGACTCAGTCGCCGATGTGAGCGGCACTCCCACTTCGAAGGCGGTGATCGTGCGGCTCGAGCGCCGAGCCGGCTGAAGGTCTCCGGGCGCCGACGGAACTCAGCGATGCCAATTCGCAGCGAGCGTAGCCACTGCTTCGAGCGCTGCATGGATCTCGGCAGGGTCAGCACCCGCCCTACCCGCTGCGAGCCCGGCCACGAAGGCGCCGAGCGGCGCCGCGGGGCGCGCGACGCCGTTGGCGACATCGCGGGTCATGTTGAGCACGTCGGCCACAGGGATGTCGGCGTCCGCGAGACCGAAGTGAGTGCGCAGCAACGCGGCCCACTCATCCAATGCCTCCGGCGGGAGAGTACGTGGCGGATCGCTCATGAGGGCTCCTTTTCTGACGCGTGGTGATCGCGAGGCTCGCCCGGCGGCGCGCTTCGAGGAGATCATCCCATGTGTCGACGTCGTGGACGAGGTCGTCGGGTGCCGTGATTGATCGGAGGTCGAGTGGGGCTAGGAGAGCTCGCATCGCCAGGTCGCGACCGTGATCGGGAAGGTCTCCGGCTGCGCGTCTCAGCGCTGACGTTCGGTACATAGCGGCGAGCCACTGGCGCCGCCCGATTCGTCGGTGAGGCACGCTCCGTCGGATTCCGCGAGGCGGAGGAGAGCGTCACAGAGAGTCTCGACAGCGGCAACGGCGCGGGGAAGATCACACGCCAGGAGCAGCGGCCACTCCGGATCGGCCTCCACCGGCCAGGAATCCAAGGCTGCGACGATCGCTGCCACGGGGCCGCCGAACGGTGAAAGCTCGCGCAACCACGTGACCGGAAGAGCAGCATCCTGCAGGTGGGACACCACCGTAATCGGATGTGCTCCGGCAGTCGCGGCTGCATCGGCAGCCTCGGCGAGGAGAGTGCGTCCACCGACGATGAAGAGCGGTTTGGCGGCCCCGTCGGCCCGCGAACCACGCCCTCCCGCCAACAGAATCGCGCCGAGGTGCGCGCCGGCCCATGTGGTCATGATGTCACCATGACCCGAACGCGGTCCCCGGCGCGGACCTCGTGCACGTTCTCTGAGATGATGGCGTAGCCGTCGGAGCGCCCGAGCGTGCCCGCGCGATGCGATCCACCAGGCCCGAGCGGCACGGCAACCCAGCCTGCGGGATCGGATCGATCGATTGACACCGGAACGTAGTGTCGCAGACCGGACGGTGAGCCCCAACCCGAGACCGCAGGGAGGAGGAGGCTCGGCCGGTGCACGTCGAGCCGGCCCTGCATCTGCATGAGCGCGGGACGGACGAAGGCCTCGAAAGACACCGCGGCGCTGACGGGATTGCCCGGCAAACCGAACATCACGATTCCCTCACGGGATACTCCAAACCCCTGGGGCTTTCCAGGGCGCATGGCCAGGTGAGTGAAAGTCATCTCCTCGGCCAGTGCATGTTTGACGACCTCGAACGCGCCAGCGCTGATCCCGCCGGAGAACAGCACGACGTCAGCGCACTGCGGCGACGAGGGGCCTGTAACCTCAGCGAGGAGCTTCATCAAACGCACGGGATCGTCAGGGACGCTGGCGCGGCGGATGACCGTGCAGCCTGCGTCGACCGCCAGCGCGGCCAGCATTCGACTGTTCGACTCGGGGATCTGACCGCGGCGCAGTGGCACGCCCGGCTCGACGAGCTCGCTGCCAGTCGAGATCACGGCGACTCGGAGCGCGCGCGTCACGACAACCTCTCCGATTCCGACGGCGGCAGCGGCTGCGATCTGCAGGGGGCCGAGCACGGTTCCCGCGGCGACGATCTCATCGCCGCGCTGGGCATCATCGCCCAGGCGGCGCACATGCGCACCCGAAGCGTGAGGCAGCCGGGTGATCCATGCCGTCGTGAGGGAGTCTGAGAGACCATCCGCCGTGTCTTCGAAAGGGATGACCGTGTCGGCATCCGTGGGCATGGGTGCCCCCGTCATGATGCGCGCCGCGGTGCCCGATGGAAGCGTCGGGTCTGCATCCTCTCCTGCGGGAAGGTCTGCGACCACGCGCAGTGAGGGAGTCCCCGAGAGTGAGGCGACCGCCAGATCCGCGAACCGCACCGCGAATCCGTCCATCGCCGAGTTGTCGAAGGCCGGAAGGGAGACGGCTGCGTTCACGGATTCTCGCAGCGTGCGTCCGAGAGTGGTATCGACTTCGACTCTCTCAGCCGGGAGGAGGGGCACTGACCGCAGCACGGCCTCCAAGTACTCGTCGACGCCAAGAGTGGGGACCATGAGTTCAGGTTAGGACGGCACGGCTCCTCCCGTGACGAGAACGCATTTTTGCGGGAGAATCCTCGCCTGCGGCAACTCCGATCGGTTATCAGGTGATATGGAATGTGGAATGCCGAAGGACCCCAACGGGAACGGCCGCCGATACCCTCGAATGATGGACGTGTCTGCACGGACACTGCACATCGACGGAGGCTGGCATGGGCCGGATCACGACACGCACCCGCGTCACCCGGATCGTCCTCGCGGATGAGACCGAAGTGCACCAGCGCGCTGATCTGCTGGCGGTGGAGGAGCCGCTCGAGATCCGTGTCGCCGGCACCGCACTTTCGGTCACGATGCGCACACCCGGCCACGATGTCGAACTCGCGGCGGGTTTCCTGGTTAGCGAAGGAGTCATCGGCACCGGGGAGAATTCCGATCGGCAATCCACTCTGGCGGACCGGGACTCGGGCCCTCTTCGTCAGGCCCCCTGCTCACGATCGGACCTGCACCGGTGGGGGTGCTGGCAGCAGAGGCGAACACCTACAACGTGCTCGATGTCGGGCTCGCCGCGGAAGTGTAACTTCCCTCGACCGATATCGCGCGCAACTTCTACACGACCAGTTCGTGCGGTGTGTGCGGCGCAGCCTCGATGGATGCCATCGAGAAGATCTCGCGCTAAGACGTCTCGAGCGATGAGACTTCGATCGCCGCGACGGTCGTTCGAGGACTGCCTGACGCGCTCCGTGCGGGGCAGGCCGCGTTCGATAGGACCGGAGGACTGCATGCGGCCGCCTTATTCGACGTGGCGACCGGTGCGATGTTGGTCCTGCGTGAAGACGTCGGCAGGCACAACGCTGTCGACGAGGTGGTCGGGTGGGCACTGCTTCAGGACCGGCTTCCGCTGAGGGGGATCGTGCTGCAGGTGTCGGGGCGAGCAAGCTTCGAACTCGTGCAAAAGGCTGTTATGGCCGGTATTCCGATCCTGTCCGCGGTGTCGGCGCCATCATCTCTCGCGGTCGAGCTCGCAGCATCGTCGGGGCTGACGCTGCTGGGATTCGTTCGTGGCGCATCTATGGACGTCTATACACGACCTGAGCGCGTGGTGGTTTGACCCCGACGATAGGGGACCGACATCTCAACTTGACGATCGCGTCAAGAACTGAACAAGTGCTTGCCTATGAAGTCAAGTACTCAACAGGTCCATCAGGAGTCATCGGCCGCAGAGGAGGCCCCGAGATCGTTCTGATCGACGACGGAGCCTATGGAGGCTGCCACTTCACCGAATACTGCGCATGAACGAGGCTCCGTAGAACTCGCGCCCGGTCCTCACCGTTGAGGTGTGGAGCGACATCATGTGCCCGTTCTGCTACCTCGGACACTCTCTGTTCCCGCAGGCGATCACCGATTCGCCACGTGCGGATCGCATCAGCGTCCGCCATCGTAGCTTCCTGCTCATGCCCGATCTTCCTGTTGACCACCCGACCAATCTCGAATCGTTGATGCGTGAGCGGGCATCCCGATCCAACAGATGCAGGCCGGTCGTCGAGAGTTGGTGAACCGTGGGGCGGACGCCGGCATCGCTTACGACTTCGAGAACGTAGTGACGATCACAACTCGCGCATCGCGCATCGGATCATCCACTACGCGGCTGCTCATGGAACCGGTGATGCGATGGTCGAGGCGCTGTTCCGGGCGCACTTCACCGAGGGCCGCGATGTCGCGGATGCAGCGGTACTCGCGGAGATTGCCGGAAAGGTGGGTCTGAGCGAGATCGACGTCCGTGCGGTCGCGCAAGGAACGGAGCACGACGACGAGGTGGCCGATGACATCGCGCGTGCCCGATCGCTCGGGGCGCAGGGTGTGCCCTATTTCCTGTTTGACGGTCGGCTCGCACTCTCGGGAGCGCAACCGAAGGCGGTGTTCGAGCGCGCTCTGGCGCCATCGCCCGGCCCACATGGTCGCAGCTGATCATCTTCTCTGCACTCAACGTCGGAATGACGGTCCTGCAGCTTGTGATGATGCCGCTCGTGCGAATGCGGCCGGATGGTCTCGGTCGCTCGGGTGACCGAGACCGTCTCGCGTTCATACGGTGTTGAAAAACTTCCGCCATGCCGGGATCCGACGGATCAGCAGCTGGTCGACAGCCAGGATCACCAGCACCGAAAGTCCGAACATGGGCAGGAAGATCCCCAGCGCGACGACTCCGATCAACAACGATATGCTCCCGAACAGGGGCAGGCGCGCGCGCGGTGCGGCGATACCGCTCGCGGTGCCGCGGCGACGCCACCACATGATGGGGGCGGAGATGCACATGAAGATCACGGCAAGGCAGAACAGCGACGTCAGGATCGTGTTGATCGGTCCGTAGCGCCGGCCCTCGTGGATCGCGATCCCATTCGAGACCACCTGAGCGAGCGGGCTGTAGTCCTCATAGCCATACTGCGCGACGGCCTCGCCCGAGTACTGATCGACGTGGACCGTCTGTTCGAGGGTGACGTCGGACTCCGCGGCGTTCCCCTGCTGATACCACTGACTGCTCATCACGCTGAAGACGCCAGCGGCATCGACGGGGTAGATCACGTAGTACGGGCTCGGTGCGCCTTCTGCCTCAGCGGCGGAGACGGCTGCGTCGATGGAGACCCGCGCACCGGACCCCTCACTCTGCCCGGTCGGCCCCATGCCCACCGCCCAGCCCGGGGGTGCGTTGGAGCCGTCTGTTTCCTCGATGACGTCTTTCATCGTGGACTCTGCCCCGGGGTCGGATCCCCAGAGGGAGGAGCCGCCGGTGGATGCGACCTCTTCTGACACGCTGCCCCACAGTCCGGTCCAGGGGAGGCCGGAGGTGACGAGCATCAGAATGCCGAGGCCGACAGGAAGGCCGACGAGCGCATGCGCACTGCGCAGGCGTGCACCCTTGAGCTTCTTCTGCGCGGCCAGCTGTCGTGGTCTTCGTCCCAGGAAGAAGATCAGGAACCCGGTGATGGTCAGAACGATCGCCCAGCTGGCGCCGAGCTCAATCAGCCGGTCACCGAATTCTCCTGCCAGCAGGTTCCCGTGAATGCGTATGAACACGTCGGAGATGAGTTGATCATCGGTGAGCGAGCCTGTGACCTCTGCTCGATAGGGGTCGACATAGACGTTCTGGGTGGTGCCATCGGTGAGCTCGGTGACGAAGACAGTAGATCGATCGCCGAGACCGTCAAAGAGCGAGACGACGGATCTGTCGGGGAACTCGGCGGTCACCGCCTGCTGCTGTGCAGAAAGCGGTAGACGCTCCGCTCCATCCGGGACAGCGACCGTGATGACCCCCGGATGCATCGCAGAGTCGATCTGCGCGCGGAACAGATATGTCATGCCGGTGACCGCGAGCACGAAGAGCACGGGGATGACCAGGAGTGCTCCGTAGAAGTGCCAGCGCCAGAAGGCGCCGAACCAGTTGACTTTCAGGGAGCGAGGACTCGGTGCCTTCGTCGGGGTGTCCGTCGACGCGGTGTCGATCGTGGTCATCGTCGCGGCCTTTCTGCCGGGGAGTCGAAGATCCGAATTCGGATATCTACATAATGTAGTACTAAACTGAACTCGTGATCGCCGCGCCGTGGAACGTCATCCTCACTCTCGTCTTCATCATGACTGCCGTCATCTGTCTGAGTGGTCTCATCGAGCGCTCCCGCGAGGGGCGCCGAGGTGCCCGCCTGACCGACTCCGACGTCATAGACATCACCCACGGCGTCATGAGTGTCGCCATGATCGTCATGACCTGGTGGACCGTATGGGATGCCGTGACCTGGGCGCAGGTGGCGATCTTCGCCATCCTCGCGCTCGCGCTCGTGCCGTCCTTCCGAGGGGTCAAGGGAGCCCAGACCGTCGACCTCGTCGGCCACATCGTGCTCGATGCCGCAATGGTCTGGATGCTCGCCGCGATGCCACTCCTCATGGCAGGTATGGATATGTCGGGCGACGCCGGTGGCGGCCACGCCGGGCACGGCGGCGGAGGCGGGCCCACGATCGAGTCGACACCGGTATGGGTCGATATCGTGAACGCGGTCTTCATCGCGCTCTGCGTTGCGGCCACGGTCTGGTGGATCTGGCGCCTATTCCGTTCGTCGCATCACCGTATCCACTCTCTCTGCCACATCGCCATGGCGGCCGGCATGGGATGGATGCTGGTACTGATGAACGGCTGAGGGTGCACGAGATTCTCTGGAGATCGCGCGATATCGCCCGCATCAACGGGCGACCATGTCGAGGAGCCCGATCGCCCCGATCGTGACCCCGGAGACGAGAATCCACAGGATGGCGCCGAGGAGAAGCGGACGCCATCCTGCACGCTGGATTGCTCCGAGGTCGGTGGTGAGCCCGATTCCGGCCAGAGCTGCAGCGATGAGGAAGGTCGACACCGCGCTGGTCGCACCGACAGCGTCAGCAGGGAAGACGAAGTGCGTGTTCAGTATCACCATCAGCACGAAGCCGACCAAGAACCAGGGCACGAGCTTCACGATCTTCCTCGGTCCGATTCGGCTTCGTGGTTTCAGTGAGCGTCGTGCCTCCATGACTGCGAGACCCACCGTGATCGGGATGAGTGCGAGCGTTCGCACCAGCTTGACGACGATCGCATACCCCAGCGCGGCTGTGCTGAAGATACTGGCCGCCGCCACGACGGAACTGGTGTCGTTTACCGCTGTTCCGGCGAAGAGGCCGAACGTTGTCGCGTCGTAACCGAGCGCATGTCCTACCCAGGGGAAAGTCAGAACGGCGGCGACATTGAAGAGGAAGATCGTGGACACGGCGTAGGCGATCTGGGAGGGGTTCGCACGAATCACGGGGGCAACCGCGGCGATGGCCGAAGCCCCGCAGATGCCGGTCCCGACCCCGAGCAGAATTCGAGTGTCGCGCTCGACCCCGAGCGCTCGCCCGACCAACCATGCGGCAATGAGGCAGACGAACAGTGAACTCAGCAATACGGGCAGCGATGTGAGGCCCACATCGGCGACCTGCCCCAGCGACATTCGTGCGCCCAACAAGACGATGGCGAACTGGAGCAGGGGCTTTGTCGCGGTCGCGATGCCGGGAGTGAAGCGGGCGCCGGGCCGACGGATGATCGCCCAGACTCCGCCGATGATGATCGCGGGGAGCGCTGATCCGACGATAGGCACAAAACCGCCGACGACGGTCGCCGCGATCGCAATTCCCAGGCACATCAGAAGCCCTGGGGCCTTCGCGCCAAGTGCGAACGGCATCCCGCTCATTCGGAGACAGCGCGCGATATCCAGGAATGAATACGCGCGCACTGCTCATTCCACGACGGGTCGAACGACAGGCCATGGCTGACACCGGGAAGCACCACGAGTTCCGCGTCGATCCCTCTGGCGAGTGAAGACACGATGTCCACAGGAGTCAACTCATCACTGTCGCCTGTGATCACGAGCACCGGAACCGTGATCGCGTCGACATTGACGAGCGCGGTCCATCGGGTCGCTTCCCATACTGCCGTCGGTGACTCGGGCTGCAACCGCGCATAGATCGTTTCGTGCTCGGCAGAAGGCGCCCCTTGGAAGAAGAGGTGCGCGGCCACATCGAGTGGCGGTGGCGGCCAGGGCTTGTTGCTGTCGATCGGCAGCTCGACGGGTGCGCCGGCGAAAGCCTCGGGGGCGACCGGCGCGAGCAGTACCAGACCCGCAATCTGGGAAGGATGCGTTGCCGCATAGGCCAGCGATGCCAGCCCTCCCATGCTGTGTCCAATGAGCACGGGCCGCGAAGCGGACTGCGCGACCGCAGTATCGATCTCTTCGCGGACGTCCAGGATGCTGCGAGTCAGCCACTCGGAGGCGTCGAGTTGCCGTGAGTCACCGTGAGAGAACCAGTCGAGCGCGACCGACGATCGCCCCGCCTCGGCGAACCACCGCTGGGTGGAATCCCACTGCCATCTACCGTGCAGACCGCCGTGTACGAAGACGAGCGGCGTGCGTAACGGTTCAGTGGACGGGCGGAACTCGGTCAATGCGACGCCGTCGACAACATGGTGGCGGGGGATGCCCTCTTCTGTGTACATGGGCTGAACATAGGCGATCCCGACGATGACGCGCGTTACTCGGAAGGGTACTTTTCTCACGTCAGCCGAGAGGCTCCGCGAAATCGCTAGACAGTCGAATTGCCCCGGGAGGGTGACGCGCGAGCAAGTCCCTCGTACCTAGTGTCGCAGTAGGTCGTTCCCGAGGGCACGATCTCGAGGTCAGGCCGACACGGCCGAACATGCGAGCAAGGAGGCGCGGCGTGTACAACCTTCACAAATTGCTGTGGGACATTCGCAAGAATCCCGAGATCGCGAAGCGCTTTCTCGATAATCCCTATCCCGTCTTGGACCTTTACGGGCTTGAGGGAGACGCACGCGAGGCGATGCGCACGATGAACTTCAAGAAGCTTCATGAGATCGGGGCCAACCCTTACCTCATCTATTTCTGCGCGATTCAGCTGCAGGTCGACCGCGCGAAGTACTACGCGCAGATCCGTGAGGAGAACTGATGGGCAAGATCGTCGGGGCGTTCGCCGCCTCACATTCGCCGGGAATCACGGGATGGCCGGAGCGCGCGCAGGAGAAGCCGCGCCAGGCCATCGAGAAGGCGTTCCGCGAAGCGCGGGAGATGCTCGAGCACCTGCGCCCTGATGCCATCGTTGCGGTGTCGGTGGAGCATTTTACCAACTTCAACTTCGGCAACCTTCCGGCCTTCGCGATCACGACGGCGGATTCGTACCTGGGGCCGGCCACCGTGGAAATGGGCGAGTTCCTCAAGATCGAGCCCCATGAATATCCCGGAAACGGCGCACTCGGCCGGCACATCTACGAGTTCGCAATCTCGTCTGAGTTCGATCCGGCCCTGGTCGAAGGGGGGATGGTCTTCGACGAGAACTTCACTGTTCCTCTCAAGCATCTCGACCCGGACTCGAAGTATCCGCTGGTCCCGATCATCGTCAACGGTGTCAACCCGCCGTGGCCGACCGCGAAGCGCTGCTATGAGTTCGGCGAGATGATCCGTGCTGCGGTCGAAGCGCAGACGGAGGTCGAGCGAGTCGTCGTGCTGGCGACGGGAGGCCTCTCCCACTGGGTAGGACTCCCGGAGTCGGGGCAGGTGAACGTGGAGTTCGATCGCGACTTCATCGCCCGGATCGAGAGCGGCGACCCGGAGCAGCTGAAGAGTTACTCGCCACAGGAGATCGATGCGGCAGGCAACGGCGCGCACGAGGTCCGCACCTGGATCGCGGCGGCCGGCGCACTCGGCGCTCCTCTCACGGTGCTCGCTTACGAACCTGTCCCCGAATGGCTCACCGGGACGGCAGTCGCCGCCGGCGCGCCGCTCGACTCCTGAATCCCTGTCCAGAATCCCAACTACACCTTCGATCCCGTCATCGTGCGGAGTCGTCACCAGAAAGAGAAACCCACATGAGCAACCTCCCCAAAGTCACCGGCAAGGACATGCGCGGTGTGATGGCCTACCCTCCTACCCCTGCCCTTCCCGGCGCGGAGCGCGTGGACGCCGTCGACACGGTGGATCTCGTCGAGACCGAGCGCATGATCAAGGCCTTGATGGCCGATGGGGTCGACGCGATCGCGCTGAACGGAACCCTCGGTGAGATGGCGACACTCACGCTGGATGAGTGGAAGGCATTCGCGGCTTGCGCCGTCGAGACCGCGCATTCCGTGAACCCGGACTTTCCGATCTTCGTCGGGGCGACCACGCTGAACACGCGTGACACGATCTCCCGCATGCGTTTCCTCTCCGGTCTCGGAGCCACGGGCACACTGCTGGGTCGCCCGATGTGGGGCGAGATGGTCGCTCCGATCATGGCGGACTTCTACCGTGACGTGGCGACCGCCGTCCCTGACATGGCAATCGTCGTCTACGACAACACGGCCGCTTTCGGTGGCATCATCCCGCGCTCGGTGTACCGCACGCTGAACGAGCTGCCACAGGTCGTCGCCGTGAAGTATGCCGGTGGCGCATCGGTCGGATTCCGATACCACAACGACATGGCTCACACCGGCACGCGCTTCCCGCTGATGCCGATCGAGACCGACTGGTTCCCTGCCTGGGAGATGTACGGCGAAGAGCTCGTCGGTATGGCCTGGTCCTCGACCACGGCCATGGGTCCAGACCCGGTTCTGCACCTGCGTGATGCGCTGCGTGAGGGCCGTACCGAGGACGCTCGCTGGCTGACCGAGCGTCTTCGCTGGGCGCACGAACCCTTCATCGTCGGACAGGACTTCTTCGAGTTCGCGAAGTACAACATTCCTCTCGAGAAGATTCGCGTGAACGCGGCCGGCTACATCCACGTCGGCAAGAGCCGCGTGCCCTACACCGAGGAGTCGGTGCCCCAGGTGCACTGGGACACGACTCTGCAGCACGTCGAGCGCTACAAGCAGATCACCGCGGAGATCACAGCCAAGCTGGGTTCCCGCAACGCATGAGAGGGTGACGAATCATGACGAGGGAGTCAGGCGAAGCCATGGATGAGCGAATTCATCAGATCCGTGAAGGGATCGCAGCAGGGCGTTTTCCGGCGCACGTGTTCAACGATCAGGAGATCTTCGATCTCGAGCAGGAGCGGCTCTTCAACAAAGCATGGTGCTTCCTCGCGCATGAGACCGAGATCCCCGAGCCCGGTGACTACGTCACGCGCTACATCGGGAACAACAACCTGATCGTGGCGCGTGACGAGCACGGCGGGGTCCACGCGAGCCTGAACATGTGCCGCCACCGCGGCAACATGATGTGCAAGTCCGAGATGGGGAATGCCTCACATTTCCGTTGCTCCTACCACGGGTGGGTGTACAAGAACTCGGGTGAGCTCATCGGGGTCCCGTACATGGCCGAGGGGTACGGGGGAGCGCTCAAACGCAAGGACTGGGGCCTCAAGAAGGCGAGGGTCGAGTCTTACGCCGGACTCGTCTTCGGCACCTTCGACGAGGACGCACCGTCCTTGGAGGAGTACCTCGGCGGGTTCCAGTTCTATCTGGATCTGTATCTGAAGCAGGGTCTCGCCGGCAGCGAGGTCCACGGGCCCCCGGACCACTGGATCACCGAGACGGACTGGAAGATCGCCGCGGAGAACTTCTCCGGTGACGGATACCACACACCCGTCGCACATCAATTCGGCTTCAACCTCGGCTATTTCCCGTCTTCGGGCGCGACGCACAGTCAGGGTTGGGCGGCGAGCATCCCGGGGAAGGGGCACGGCATCGGCCTGGGGCACACCCCCGGAATGGTGCCGTTCTCCGGCTTCCCTGACGAGCTCGCCGACGAGATGCGCCGGAGCTTCACGCCCGAGCAGATCGAGGTGTTCAGCAACACGCGGACGGCCGTGGGAACCGTGTTCCCCAACCTCTCCTTCCTCATGCAGCCGTTCAGTCTTGTGCCGGGGGAGCCCGGGGTGAGGTTCGTCACCATGCGCCTGTACCATCCGATCGGCCCTGGTCGATCGGAGATGTACTCCTGGTGTCTCGTGCCGAAGGATGCGTCGCAGGAGTACAAGGATGCCGCCTACCAGGCATACACTCTGGCCTTTGCGCAGGCGGGCACGTTCGAACAGGACGATCTCGAGAACTGGGCGCGGGTCACGAGAATGGCCAAGTCGAGCATGGCTCGAGACATCGAGTTCCCGTACATGATGGGGATGGATGCGATCCAGGATCCGGAGTTCCCGGGTCCGGGCCACGTCGTCAAGCCCTACGTGAACGATTCAAACTTCCGCAATCTGTGGCTGCGCTGGGCTGACTACCTCACCGGGGAGGTGTGACGGCCATGGTCATGTTGAGCACGGTCGATCGCCGAGTCCAGGAAGACATCCGTGACGTCATGTATCGGGAGGCTCTCGCACTCGACGAGCGGCGCTTCCGTGATTGGCTGGAGTTCCTGACGGATGACATCACCTACGACGTTCCGTTGCGGGTGGTGCGAGAGGATCTTGCCGAGTGGGAGCTTTCGCCCAACGGCAGGATCTTCCAGGACAACAGGCAGACGCTGGAAGTTCGTGTGCGTCGCCTCGAGACCGACTTCTCGTGGGCCGAGCAGCCGCCGTCCCGCACTCGGCACTACATCACGAACGTGCTCATCGACGCGACGGATGTCGAGAACGAGTTCGAGGTGAACTCCTCCTGCTTCATCTATCGCAGCAGAGGCGACAGTATCGATCCCAACCTCCTGTCGGTGGCGCGCAAGGACCTGATTCGTCTCACGGAAGACGGCTACCGCCTGGCTCGTCGCTGGGCGGCGATCGATCAGGCGGTCATCAACGCTCACAATCTGTCGATCTTCATCTGAGGAGGCACGCAATGGAATCCAGTGAAACAGAGCCGGCCGCCGAAAATCCTGAGCCCGGCGAGACGTTCGAGATGCCGCGGGATGGCGGCAACGAGGGGCCGATCGTCGTCGCGAACGAGTTCGCCGATGTTGTGGTCCGCAAAGTCATGACGCGCAACGGCGTGCGCCTGGAGCTGTGGTCGCCCCGACGGGGTACCTGCATTCGCTTCGACGCGGTGGCACTCGACGTGCTGAGCTATCAGGAGCCGGAGTTCATCACGGATCTGTTGAGCCGGACGCCTGGCGCATGAGCGGCACCCTCGCCCGGCAGCACATCCTGGTGACGGGCGGGGGATCGGGCATCGCTCGAGCCGCGGCCGAGCGATACCACGGAGAGGGCGCACGCGTCACGATCCTCGAGCGTTCTGCGTCGAATGCGAATGATGTGGTCTCGGGGTCCGGTGGCGCGATCCAATCGATCGTCGGCGATGCGTTGGACCCCGAAGTCCTCGCATCCGCTGTCGAACTCGCCTCCGACCCTGGGGGAGCGCTGCACCATCTGACATGCGGAGTCGGGGTCTTCGACTTCTACGCACAGGTGCACGAGCTCTCTCCGGCTGATCTCCTCGAGGCCGCCGGCGAGAGCTGGCGGTTGAACGTGCTCAGTGCTCTGGTGGCGGTCAACATCGCGCACCCCGCTCTCGTTCGTGGGAGAGGTTCGGTAACCCTGACGGTCTCCGAGTCGGCGTTCAACGCGGTCGGTGGCGGGGTGCTGTACGGTAGCGCGAAATGGGCCGTGCGAGGAATGGTCGAGCATCTCGCGGCCGAGCTGGCACCGCTGCGCGTCAACGGAGTGGCTCCGGGGGGCACGAGCGGTACGCGGTTCGGGGGGCTCTCCTCCTTGCAGCAGACCTCGTCTGCCGACGCCGTGGTGGGACGTGACCTGCGCATCGCGCGCGCGACACTGCTGGGTATCACTGCTGGCCCCATCGATCATGCCGGCGCTTATCGCTTCCTGGCGGATCCTGTCGATGCGCGCGCCGTGACAGGGATGATCATCCGCTCAGACGCCGGACGTCGAATGTGATCCCTCGGAGGGCCGAAGTTACCCGTGCGGGTGATGTGCGCCCTCCGCGCAATTTCTAACGTTATGAACATGTCGGTTGGTGAAAGGCATCGGTGCCTTTCGGTGAGGAGCGGGTCATTATGAGTACAGGTGTTCTTGCCATTCGCAAGATGTTTTCCCAGATCGAAGAAGTCCGAGAGGTCAGCGGTCGCTCCGATGGCGCGGGCCCTGTGCGCAAGGTCGCAGTCTGCGCCGTGGTGAAGAATCCGTTCGCAGGTCTCGGCTACGTCGAGGACCTGTCGTCCGTGATCGATGCATCGGATGAGATCGGTCGCATGCTCGGCGCTCAGGCGCTCCGTCTTCTCGGAGAGCCCGTCGAGAGCTATGGGAAAGCCGGACTTGTCGGCACCGATGGTGAGCAGGAGCACATCAACTCGGCGTTGACCTCGGTCTTCGGCAATGCATTCCGGGAGGCGATCGGCGGGGGCCAGGCATGGATCACCTCCGTCACCAAGCCAGGAACGCCGGGCACCCTCATCGACGTTCCCACCGCCTACAAAGACGACGTGTGGGTGCGCAGTCACTACGACGCGATGGAAGTGAGAATCCCCGACGCTCCCCATGCGGATGAGCTCGTGGTTATCGCCGCCGTCACGAACCGCGGCCGCATCAACGCTCGTGTCGGCGGAATGACGGCTGATGAAGCTCGTGAGGCGAACAAATGAACGGCGATCTCGCAATCGTGAACGCCGGCGTCATCCTCTCCGGAGACTGGCGCTCGCCGATCATCCTCGACGCCGACACGGTGATCGTGCGGGAGGGACTCATCACCGAGGTCGGGATGTACGCCGATCTGCAGGCTGAGATCGACCGTTCTCCCGTCATCGTCGATGCCGAGGGAACCACTGTGGCTCCGGGGCTCATCGACTCGCACTGCCACGTCGTGCTCGGTGACTACACGCCGCGCCAGAAGACGGTCGACTTCCTCGAAAGCTACGTGCACGGCGGCATCACCAGCGTCGTCTCGCCGGGTGAGATCCACGCGCCAGGCCGTCCGCATGATGCCACGGGTGTTAAAGCCTTGGCGATCGCAGCGAAGTCGTGCTTCGACAACTTCCATCCCGGCGGCATGACCGTCCATGCGGGGGCCGTGGTGCTCGAGCCGACCCTGCGTGAGAAGGATTTCCGTCAGTTGGAGAAGGCGGGAGTGCGTCTGGCAAAGTTCGGTTTCGGACTGTATTCGGACCCCTCCGATGGTGCCGACCAGGTGCATTGGGCGCGTGAGCACGGCATCAAGGTGATGTGCCACTCCGGTGGCGCCAGCATCCCGGGGAGCAAGCCGATCACACCGGATCATCTGCTGGACCTCGCCCCTGACGTGTGTGGACACATAAATGGTGGGCCGACCTCGCTCGACATCGAAGGTGTCGACCGGGTGATGGACGAGACCGAGATGGCGCTGCAGCTCGTGCAGGCAGGCAATCTGCAGTCGGCCGTGCGCATCATCCGTCGCGCTGAGGAGCATGACATGTACGACCGTGTGGTGATCGGATCGGACACTCCCACCGGCACCGGAGTCATGCCACTAGGGGTCATCAAAACCGTGGCGGAGCTCTCTTCGCTCGGTGGCATCGCGCCTGAGAAGGTCTGGGCGGCGGCCACCGGCAATAACGCGGTCACGTGGGAGCTGCCGGCAGGCTTCCTTGCACCAGGGAAGGCGGGAGACATCATCATCATGGATGCCCCGTGGGGCTCCACTCGCGATGACGCCCTCAGCGCTCTGAGTCTCGGTGACATCCCGGGGATCTCGGCAGTCATCACCGGTGGGGTGCTGCGGACCCTTCGCAGCAGAAACACGCCGCAAGCAGCCCGTGCGGCATCTGTCACGCCCCGCCAACCGCACCTGGAGATGTCCGGTCACTGACCGGTCCGACGAAGCGAAGGACAACACGACATGGCACTCACTCTGACTCTGGATCTGCATGCCTGCCAGGGATACGCCAACTGTCTCATCGAAGGGCCCGCGCTGTTCGATTTCGATGAAGACACGGATAAAGCCATCGTGCTCGTCGCTGAACCGGGCGAGAATCTCCGGAGTCAAGCCATCGCTGCACAGCATGGGTGTCCGGCGCGCGCCATACACGTCACGGAGTCGTGATGCGAAAGATCGTGGTGGTCGGAGGTTCACTCGCCGGAGTGCACGCCGCGGAGTCGTTGCGCGACCGTGGCTACGACGGCGAGCTGACGATCGTCTCCTCCGAGGACCAGCTTCCATACGACCGGCCGCCGCTGTCGAAGGAGGCCCTGATGGAGGGCCTCGATCATGAGCGTCTCCTGTTGCACGATGCGGCCTGGTACCAGCAGAAGAACATCACCGTCTTGCTGAACGATCCTGCCGTGCGCCTGGACACGGACGGCCGCCAGCTCGAACTGCTCAGCGGTACTGCGCTCGACTACGACGGCCTAGTGATCGCGACAGGGTCGCGTGCGCGGCGGGTTCGCACACAAGAAGACGGACCGACGGTGCATGTGATCCGCACGTCTGATGATGCCCGTGCGCTGCGGCCAAGACTACAGGCCGGTCGTCATCTCGTGATCGCGGGCGGCGGGTTCATCGGTCTTGAAGTGGCAGCGGCCGCACGACAGCTCGGCATGATGGTGACGATCATCGAAGGGGCGCCCGTGCCGCTGGCGCGGGCGTTCGGCGATGTGATCGGCGCCTGGTATCGCGATCTGCATGAGCGAAACGGAGTCAGCTTCCGATGCGGGCTGTCACTCGAATCCATTGATCGCACGCCAGAAGGAGGTGTGCGGGTGCACCTCAGTGACGGCAGCGTCGTGATCGGTGACGTCCTCGTGGCCGGCATCGGCGCTGAGCCTGCAGTCGAATGGCTCGAGGGCAGCGGTGTCAGCGTCGGAAACGGGATCATCTGCGAGGCGGACCTGTCCACGACGGCCCCAGGGGTCGTGGCGGCCGGTGACGTCGCTCGCTGGTACAACGCGATCTTCGATGAGGAGATGCGCATCGAACACTGGTCCAATGCAGTGGATCAGGGCAGACACGCCGCGGGAACCCTGCTGGGCGGGAACGACGCATTTCTCACGGTTCCGTACTTCTGGAGCGACCAGTACGACGCTCGCATGCGCTTCGTCGGTCGTGCGGGCGCCGCGGAACATGTGTACATCGAGCACATGAGCGACGACCGTCTGATCGTGCTCTTCGGCCGCGACGGTCTGCTCAGAGGCGCGGTCTGCGTGAACGCCCCACGTCAGCTGGCCGGCTATCGGATGGCTATCCGGGACAACGTGAGCTGGGACCAGTTCGTGGACGGTCCTTCCGTCCGCGCGGCATCCCTCTGAATCCATCACCACAACGGCAAGGAGAACAAGATGGTATCCAACAACGGCGATGCACTGTCGCTGATCGAACTCTTCCCGCAGGACGAGGACTGGTCGCTGCAGACCATGCGTCTGCTCGGGCAGGTAGCCGTCGGCGGCGCAGACATGTTCGAGTGCGCGCGGACTGCGGCGAGGATCGGCACCACGACCGTGGATGAGGAGGTTTGGCAGCGGGAATGGTCTCGCACGGCCGCCGAGGTCGCTGCGCAGGGGTATGCAGCACTCGAGCGTGGGGAGACCACGACCGCACGCCGTGCGCTGTTCCGCTCGCTCAGCTACTGGCGTCACTCCGAGTTCTTCCTCGACTCGTTCGATCCGCTTCGTACCGTCGCGTATCGGGAAGGTACGAAGAACTTCCAGAAGGCTGCAGAGCTGACGGACGGCTTGATCGAGAAGATCGCGGTCCCGTTCGAAGGTATCGAGATGGAGGGCTACATCGTGCGCCCCGACAACTCGGGGCAGGCAAGGCCGACCGTTCTCTTCCTCGGTGGCGCTGACTCCTGGGCGGAGGAACTTTACTTCCTCGGAGGGACCGAGTTCCCGGATCGTGGCATGAACGTCGTCATGATCGACACTCCCGGTCGTGGCAGTTCGCTCCGATTCAAGGAGCTCTACAGCCGCCCGGACTACGAAGTGCCCGTTCGTGCGATCCTCGACTTCCTGGAGCAGCGCGACGACGTCGACGCCAACCGCATCGGCCTCGCTGGTGTGAGTTTCGGCGGATACTACGCGCCTCGGGCGGCAGCTTTCGAGCCGCGGGTCAAGGCTGTCGCCGCCTGGTGCGGCACGTGGAGCATCCTCACCGACTTCTATGAGTTCTACCCTCCACTGCAGAAGCAGTTGCAGTGGCTGACGGGATCAAAGGACGATGCCGACGCTCGCGAGAAGTTGGCGGCGTTCACGCTCGACGGCGTCGCTGAGAAGATCGACGTCCCCGTCTACGTCATGCACGGTGAAGCGGACATCATCATGGACATCGAGGGTGCGCGTCGCTTCGTCGCTGCGCTGAAGACGGATGATGTGACGGTCGACATCTATGACGGTGCCGGTTCTCTGCACTGCAGCTACGACTACCTCTCTGTCGCATCTGCACGCCTGGCCGACTGGTTCCTGAATCGGCTCTGAGGCGACACCTCTCCGGGTATCATCCGAATAAGTCGAAGCAATATATCGACGATCGCACAGACGCGACGGGGTCATCGACATGGCGAGTATCGAACGGTCTTCTGGGAAGGGCGTCTCCCGCTACAAGGCGCTGTTGCGCGAGTTGAATCTCGCCATGACTTTGGAGGACGTCCGGTCTGCGTACCTGGTCGCCGTCGGACATGTGATCTCGGCGGAGGGCATCGGTTTCTATCGCCTCAGCGATACATCCGATGCGCCTCCGCTCGAGATCGCGGCGAATCTCGGATCCGACTTCCTGTCGCGGTACGAGGCGTTCGGGCGCCCGGATGATCCGGTGCTGAAGCACGTGCTTCGCCACCGTTTGCCGGTGGACTCGGGACGGTTGCCGCGTGATGAGTGGGAAAGATCGGGTGCACGAGAGGTGCTGGCCTTGGCCGACCTCTCACACTCCATGCAGGCGCCGGTCGTGAAGGCCGGCGAGATCGTCGGCACGATCAACTTCGCGCGCGGTGGGCCACGCCCGTTCAGCGAGAAGGAACTCTCCACCGCTCGCACCCTCGCGCAGCACGTGGGGCTCGCCCTGGAACGCGCTCACCGGTTTGAAGAGATGGAGACGCGCGCACTCGTGCTCGAGGGGGCATTCGATCGCAGTTCTGGTGCGGTGGTGATCTGCAGGCCGAGCGGGGAACCGGTGTTCGTGACGAAGTATGCGGGGGAACTCCTCGGACCGTCGTTTCCCGCCGATGAGCAGGGAGTGGCCGGGCGGGTGAGGAGAGCTATCCAGGATTTTGCCGATGGAGGCGATTTCGCACGAACCACCCAGGTCGCAGATCCCCTCGAAGATCGGCGACTCATCTTGAAGTTGCACCGATTACGCCGTCGCGACGCTCTGGTCTGTTTCTTGTACTCGGACTCGCACACGGCGCGGACTGCGCTGCCTGCCGTCGAGGTGCTCTCCCGCCGCGAACAGGAGATCGCGGCGATGGTGGCGCGCGGACTCTCGACGAAGGACATGGCGGCGGAAGCGTTCATCAGCGAGAACACGATCAAGCAGCACCTCAAGCGCATCTTCGCGAAGGTCAGCGTCACGAGCCGCGCCGAATTGGTGCAGCTCGTCTGGTCGCTCCACGAATCCGGCCCGAATCATCAGGCGGATCGGTAATGAGCGGAGTATCCTGCGCGGCTTTTCCATGAGTTCAGTTCATCAATGCGACGAGGGATTGTCTGCCACTCCAATGAAGTGCCTTCGGCGGGCTTACCACTCCTCCCTCCCGCTCGCCGCATACCGACCCCGCAAACGAGGGGGGTCGAAAGTCCACTCAGACGAACGTGGCACCCGCTTTTGGCTCCCCCTTGAATGGCAACACGGCAGACGTCACCTATCGTCTTTGCACCCGCGACCGTCCGAGATAGCACCCGAGCAGTTCGAATCGCACGCAGGGGAGAGTCATGACCCGAGAATGGGCCTTCGTCAACGCGGTCATCCGTACAGTCGATGATCGGAACACCGTCGTCGACGCCGTGCTGGTGCGGGACGGACGTATCGTCGCAGTTGGGCGCGAGGAGGACGTGAGGGCTGCGGCCGGTCCGGGATGCCGGATCAGGGATCTGGAGCAGCGGACCGTCGTGCCTGGATTCATCGATCCGCACAACCATCTGAGCCTGACCGCGCTCGACGCGGTTTCTCTCGACTGCTCCGGGAAGCTCCTACCGACCGTCGATGAACTCCTGCACGCGATCGCCGGTGCCGCGGCGGTCGCGGTCCCCGGGCAGTGGATACGAGGAACGAACTTCACTCCGTTCGCGGTCAGTGAGGGCCGGGCGCCGACGATCGGCGAACTCGACGAAGCCGCACGCGACAATCCCTTCTTCCTTCTGGATGTGTCATGCAATCGGGCGTGGGCGAATACTCGAGCGCTCGAGGTCGTCGGAATCAATGAGTTCAGTCCACAACCGTGGGGCGGGCAGATCGAGCGCGATCACGCGGGAATGCCGACCGGAAGCCTGCTGCAGGCGGCGATGAACCCCCTACAGACGGCGTCCTGGCATGCGATCGGGAGCGCGGATTGGGACGTCACGATCGAACTGCTTTCACGCAGGATGGCCGAGTACGCCGCTGTAGGACTGACAGGCCTCAGCGATGCCGCCGTGACCCCTGACGCAGCAGAGATGTATGCCAGGGCCGACAGGCAGGGGACGCTCCCGTTCACGGTGCATCAGATGCACACTGCAGACGACTTCTTCGGCAAACAGGACATCCGTCGTACCGGCTTCGTTGATCGGGTCCACGATCGCGAAAGCAACCGTCTGCGCGGAGGAACGATGAAGATTTTCTTGGATCACGGCTTCCCCGACGGGCCCATCATGAATCGGGTGCACCAAGGATGCCATTCGCACACGGGGAGCGCGTACTACGGGAAGCTGGAAGTGGTCGAGCTTGCGGTGGCAGCCAATCAGCTCGGGATCCGCACGGCGATCCACGCGATGGGCAACTGGGCGGTCGATGTGGTTCTCGACGCGTACGAGTCCGTGCGGCGGGCAGGCGGCGACGAACTGCTGCGACTCGAACACGCCTACGTTGCCGAGCCTGCTCAGGCGCCGCGGATGGCCGATCTCGGGGTTGACTTGGTCGCGAAGCCCGGCATCCTCTTCGGTACCGGGCCGTTCTTCGACCAGGCGTGGCGAGGTGGAGGACAAGCGCATCTGCGGGTGGTCCCACTGCGCAGCATGATCGACGCCGGTGTCAGGGTCAGCTTCGGCTCCGACGCTCCCGCCGGACCGTACCGGCCCGCAGACATCCTCTGGAACGCGGTTTCGCGAATGTCGATGACGGGAGAGGTGATCGACGCCGACGAGGCGGTCACCCCCGAACAGGCCTTGCGATGCGCCACGATCAACGCGGCTTATGCCTCAGGCCGGGAGAACGAAGTGGGGAGTATCGAGGTCGGCAAGCGGGCGAACCTCGTGATCATCGACCGCGATGTCGTCACGTGCGCGGTCGATGAGATCCGCGGGATGGAAGTGCTCGAGACGATCGTCGACGGCGTACCGATCTTCTCGGTGCTCGATCATCTCGACATCGACAGGCTCGGCGCCGCCGATCGTGTGTCGACCGGGATGGAGAAGCCGGCATGAGACCCGAACGCGCCTACATCAACGCGACGATCCACACCGTCGACGTTCGCGGCAGCGTCGCGAACGCGATTCTGCTGCGGAACGGGCGCATCGCGGCCATCGGCACGAACGCCGAGATACTGGCGGCCGCAGCGCTCTCCTGCGAGATCAGCGATGCCCGAGGCCGGACCATCGTTCCCGGATTCATCGACCCACACAACCACCTCAGCCACGCGATGCTGGACGCCGTCTCCGTCGACTGCAGCATCCCGCCGCACGCCTCGCTCGATGAGGTGCTCGAGACCATCGCCAATGCTGCGATGAGGCTTGTGCCCGGCCAATGGCTGCGTGGGTTCGGGTTCACGCCGTGGGCGCTGGCGGACGGTCGCGAGCCCACCAGGCAGGAGCTCGATGAAGCCGTCCCGGACAATCCCTTCTTCCTGCAGGATGTCTCCTGCCACCGCGGCTGGGTCAACTCCGCCGGGTTGCGGGATGCCGGCATTGACGAGTACACCCCGCAGCCGTGGGGAGGAGTGATCTCGAAGGATCATGCGGGTGAGCCCACCGGAGCGCTTCTCGAGGCTGCGGTCAACCCGATGCAGACGCGGTCCTGGCGGAGCGTCGTGTCGCGGGATCCGGACGCGGCCCTCGAACTCCTGACGACGCAGATGCACTACCTCTCCTCCCTGGGGATCACCGGTGTCTGCGATGCGGCGGTCACTCCGGACATCTCGGCGTTCTATCACCGCGCCGATGTCTCAGGGCACCTACCGTTCACCGTCCAGCAGCTGCACACGGGTGATGACTTCTTCGCTCGTCAGGATCCGCGCCGCCATGACTTCATCAAGCGTGTGCACGATCGCGAGAGCGACCGTCTCCGCAGCGGCACGATGAAGTTGTTCGCCGACCCCGGATTCCCTGACGGTCCATTGATCTCCTGCTCCCACGGAGACACTCATGTACACCGGGGGTCCGCGTGGTATGGCGCGAAGGAGATCAGTGACATCGTCACGACGGCCGACGAGCTCGGCATCGACGCGGCGGTGCACGCGATGGGAAACTGGTCTGTGGACGCCGCATTGGATGCGTACGAGGCCGTGCGGCGCAGCCCGAAGGACCGGGAGCGGCTTCTGCGTATCGAGCATGCTTTCGTGGCGGCACCTGGGACACAGGCCCCGCGGATGGCGGCGTTGGGTGTCGACCTCGTGGCGATGCCCGGACTGATCCACGACACCGGGCCCTCGTTCGATCAGGGGTGGCGTGCCGAACTGCGTCACGAGCTCACGATCATCCCGATCCGCAGCATGATCGACGCCGGGGTGCGGGTGAGCTTCGCCTCGGACGCGCCGACCGGCCCGGTCTCGCCGATCGAGCTGATGTGGAACGCGGTCACTCGCATGTCTCAGACGGGTGAGCCGATCGATCCGGATGAAGCGGTGACGGCGGCGCAGGCGCTTCGATGCGCCACCATCAATGCGGCGCACGCGGCCGGTCGGTCCGCTGAGGAGGGCAGCCTCGAGGTGGGCAAGCGCGCCAACCTCGTGGTCATCGATCGCGACATCCTGAGTTGTACGTCTGATGATCTTCGTGCGACGGGTGTGCTGGAGACCGTCGTCGATGGCCAGACGATCTTCGACGGATACGAGTCCGTTGCCGCGGCGGCGGCTTCGTGAGAGCGCAGAGTATGGACATTTCCGCACTGCTCCAGAAGGCGAACTTCGATGACCCCTCCCATCAACTGATCATGATCGGCCGCATCACGAAACGAAAGGTCGTGCTCGACGGCACGACCGCTCTTCTTGTGAGGTTCCCAGTTGGTGCCTCGGTGGCGGAGGACGCAGCCCCGCCTGGGGAACCCGGCACCGGGATGTGCGCCCAGCCGCATGTCGCCTTCGTGCTCGAGGGCGGTGTCGGAGTGCGCCAGCAAGACGGCTCACAACAGACCTACTCCGCGGGCGATGTGATGATGCTGCCCCCGCACCATGACGTGTGGACGGTGGGCGACCAGGACTGCGTCTTCGTGGAGTTCCTGCGCGGGACGAGCGATGTCTATGACTTCTGGCCGTAACAACAGGAACCTTATAGTGAGGCGTGACCACTTCTGATGGACGGCTCGCGTTCGCGGCGCGGCTGACGTCAGCCACGTCCGTGCAGGATCTCGCCGACCGTCTCTACGCCGGTGTCGGGGCGGTTTTCCCTGATACCTTCGTGGGGTTCGACGTGCTCGATCCCGACACGTATCGGCCGTTGAGGACGACTGCGTCGGGTGTGAGCAAGTTCTTCCTCTCTCGCTACGATCGGTTCGCGCGCGAGGACGATCCGATCCTCCATGAGGCGATCACGCAGGGAACTGTCGCCTACAACCTGCAGTCGATGACCCTCGACGAATGGACGTCGCACCATATCTATCGCGAAGTCTTCGCCATGCACCACATCGTCGGGCTCGTGTACGCCCCGGTGAAGATCGACGGGCGGGTAGTGGCGACGCTGAACTTCGGTCGCAGCGCTCGGCGCGCACTCTTCAGCGAAGGGGAGCTCGATGACGCTCGTGGCCTTGCCGAGCTGGTCGGCAACGTCATGGCATCGCTCGGTCGCGTGGAGCTGGTCGAACGTCGCGCTGCGCTGTACGGCGATGCGCTCGATCTCGTCAGCGAGCCGATCGTCATCACAGATGTGGCGGGAGCGCAGAGATACCCGAATGCCGTCGCGCAGCGTCTGCTCGCGGAGCGTGCCGGCGCCGGTACCTCTTTCGATGAGGCCGTCGTCGCGTTCGAATCGCATTCGAACCAGGGGGCCGGTACACAATTCGTGCGCTGGATCGCCGCGGCGCCGAGTGGGGAGGCGTTCGTCGCCTTCCTGCTGGAGGATCCCTCGGATCAGCAGATCCCGGAGTGGCTTCTGCGTGTTCTGACGCCCCGCGAGGCGGCGGTCTTCTCCTTGGTGGCCACAGGCCTGCGTGACATGGAGGTCGCGCAGCAATTGAACCTCAGCGTCCACACCGTCAAGGGATATCTTCGCGAGGTGCTCCGGAAATCCGGGGCTCGTTCTCGCTCCGAGCTGGCACGTATCGCCGCCTCGAAGGAACGGCACCACGACTGACCCCCTCGAACGAGGGGGGTGCGGTTTCCATGCGAACGAAGCTGACTTCCTACGCATCCGGCCGCCTACTGTCGCTGTAACGCAGCGCGTCACCCGACACGCGGATGCGATCGACCGCACCCACTGCGCGTTCGAGCCGGCGGATCAATGATGCTCCGTCGCCGGACGGCCCTCCACCGAGACACGAAGTAGTCCAGGAGAAGTCATGGTTTCGCATACTCAGGAAGAGCTGACCCAGAACGGCCTTCGACCGAACTCGCTCGGCGTCGCCGGGATCGTCTTCTTCGTCGTCGCAGCGGCAGCCCCACTTTCGGCCGTCCTGGGAAGCAGCCCTTCCGTGGTCGGGCTCGGGACGGGAGCGGGTGCGCCCTCCGCTTATCTGTTGGCGGGGTTGCTGCTGCTCGTGTTCGCAGTGGGATATGCGGCCATGAGCGGCGAAGTGAACGCAGGCGGTGGATTCGCCAGTTACGTGCAGGCGGCGTTCGGGGAGAGGGCAGGACGCGCCGCCGGTTATCTCGCGGCTGTCGCCTACATCGTGGTGCAGGTCGGTCTTTACGGCATCACGGGCTTCTTCGCGAACTCGATCTTCGTCGGGATAGGACTCGACCTTCCTTGGTGGGCGTGGGCAGTGGCCATCTGGGTGCTCATCAGCGTTCTCGCCTATCTCGACATCGAGCTGTCCGCGAAGGTCCTCGGTGTTGTGATGATCGTCGAGGTCCTCGTGCTGCTGGTGGTCTCCGTCGCGATCTTCGCATCCGGGGGGGAGGAGGGGATCACCGCGATCAGTTTCGATCCGGTCACCGCGACGACCGGCGCCTTCGGCATCGCTATGATGTTCGCCTTTGCTTCCTTCATCGGCTTCGAAGCTACAGCGATCTACAGCGAGGAGGCCAGGGATCGGGCGCGAACGATTCCCCGCGCGACCTACACCGCTGTGACGATCATCACTCTGTTCCTGGTCGTGACCGTCTGGAGCTTCGTCATCGGCTACGGTGCGGACGACGTTCAAGAGGCAGCACTTGCCGGACCCGATACGTTCGTCTTCGCTCTGGCGGATCGTTACGTCGGCCCCGTGTGGTCGATGATCATGATGTTCTTGCTGGTCACCAGCTTCGTTGCTTCCATGCTCGCCTTCCAGAACACCATCGCTCGGTATCTTCGGGTGCTGGCACTGCGGGGATGGGCTCCCTCGGCGCTCGGCCGTACACACCCGCGGTTCCGTTCGCCTCATGTCGCAAGTCTCTTCACGAGCACGGTCAGCATCATCGTCGTGATTCTCTTCGCCGCATTCGGGCTCGACCCGTACTTCATGCTCTTCATGTGGTGCGTAGGACTCGGCACGCTCGCGATCATCGTGTTGCAGTTGCTGACGTCCATCTCGGTGGTGGTGTACTTCGCGCGCTGGGGGAGCAAGGTCAGTCGATGGCGCACGCTGGTGGCTCCCTCGGTCGGGGCGATCGGCCTCGGCGCCGCGGTCATGCTCATCGTCATCAACTGGCCGGCCATGGTCGACGCAGAATCGGGCTTCTCGCAGCTGCTGCCCTGGGCGATACCGATCATCCTGCTGATCGGTCTGGTGCTCCCGGTGAGGCGTGGACTCACGCGCTAGCACCGGCCCTTCCTTCAACTCTCTACCCAACCCAGGAGAACCATCGTGGACCTCGAAAACCTGACCAAGCAGTACATCGATGGCGCATGGCGCCGGGGGAGCAGCGACAAGACGCTCACCGTGCGGGACCCGTTCAACGGAGAGGAGATCGGAGCCTTCCGCATCGCGACCGTCGACGATCTCGATGTCGCCTTCCGTGCGGCCCAGGCGGCGCAGCCGGGCTGGGAAGCGATGTCCGCCTACCAGAGGCGGGATGTGTTCGAGAAGGCGGCGGCGATCGTCGGGCGACGGTTCGACGAGATCGCGGACCTGATCCGGCGCGAGGTGGGAGGTACCGCTCTCAAGGCGGCATTCGAGATCGGCCTGGTCATCGACGCTCTGAAGGAGGCGAGTCACACCGGATTCCAGATCCACGGCTCGATCATTCCTTCGCCGGTTCCCGAGACGGAGAACTTCGTCTTCCGCAAGGCGTTGGGCGTCGTCGGTGTGATCAGCCCCTTCAACTTTCCGTTCTTCCTCGGCCTGAAGCCGGTCGTGGCCGCATTGTCGACAGGCAACGGGGTCGTTCTCAAGCCCCACGAGGAGACGCCCATCACCGGGGGGACCCTGATGGCTCAGATCTTCGAGGAGGCGGGGCTGCCCGCAGGTGTCTTCAACGTGGTGGTCACCGAGATCTCTGAGATCGGTGACGCTTTTCTCGAGCATCCGGTGCCTCGCGCACACGTGTTCACCGGCTCCGCACCCGTGGGACGTCACGTCGGCGAGGTCTGTGCTCGGCACTTCAAGAAGGCGATCCTGGAGCTCGGCGGCAACAGCGCGTTCATCGTGTTGGAAGACGCCGACATCGACTATGCGGTGGAGTCGGCGGTCTTCAGCCGATTCACCCACCAGGGACAGATCTGCATGTCGGCGAACCGACTGCTCGTGCATCGTGATGTCGCGGAGGAGTTCCGAGCGAAATTCGTGGCGAAGGTCTCTTCGCTGCGGGTGGGGGACCCCGCCGACCCCTCGACCATCGTGGGTCCGCTCATCAACAACCGAGAGGTGCAGAACCTGCAGAAGGTTGTCGACGGAGCGATCGCTGACGGTGCGACGGCACTCTACCGAGGGGAGACCGTCGACAACGTGCTCGGCCCGATCGTGCTCGGCAATGTGCGCACATCGGATGCGGTCGCGCAGGGTGAGCTTTTCGGCCCGGTGATTCTCTTCCTGGAATTCGGCTCCGACGACGAGGCGATCGCTATGGCGAATGACACGGTGTACGGGCTCAGCGGTGCGGTGCATACGCGCGACCTCATGCGAGGGATGAATGTCGCGAAGCGGCTCGAGACCGGCATGGTGCATGTGAACGACAGCACCATCTCCGATGAGCCGATCGTCCCGTTCGGAGGCGAGAAGAATTCCGGGCTCGGTCGGCTGAGCGGACAGTCGACCATTGACGAGCTCACCACCCAGCAGTGGATTTCGGTGAACCACGGCCAGACCCGCTACCCGTACTGATTCAGACGCACGAAAGAAGACACAGTATGCGCACCACCGGCCTCACCCTCGACGCCAGCCAGATCGCCTTCTCTCACCGATTCGCCCGCTCAGCGGAACTGTCGGAGGCGGGGAAGGCCGTCGTCCCCGGAGGTTACTCGCGGAACTCCTTCAACTTCGGACCTCACGCGGTCTACGTGGAATCCGGCGACGGCGCGTATATCACCACGGTGGAAGGGCATCGTCTCCTCGATCTCAACAACAACTTCACCACCAACGTGCTCGGACACAACCCGCCGGCGGTGCAGACGGCATTGCACGCCGCCATCGACACCGGCGTCTCATTCGGCAACCCGGTCGAAGCCGAGACGGAACTGGCGCGAATGCTCATCGAACGCATCGCCTCGGTCGACAAGGTCAAGTTCTCGTGCTCGGCGTCTGAGGCGGCGCTGAGTTCAGTCCGCATCGCCCGCGCGTATACGAGACGGAGCAAGATCGCGAAGTTCGAGGGGGGATACCACGGCTTCACCGACACACTCCAGGTGTCCTGGCATCCGCACAGCGATGGTGCGGCGGGAGAGGACGCGAATCCGACGCCACTGGCGGATGGTGCTGGTATTCCCGAGGTCGACGTGGCGAACATCGTCCCGCTGACGCAGAACGACTGGCCGGGGACAGAGCGCATCTTGCGCGCGCAGGCAGCGGACATCGCCTGCGTCATCCTCGAGCTCGAGAGCGCTTCGGGGGGACTCGTCACGCTCGACGTCGACTTCGTCTCCCGGCTTCGTGAGTTGACCACGGAGCTGGGGATCGTGTTGATCTTCGATGAGACCGTGACCTTGCGGGCCGGTGCGGGTGGATTGCAGGCCGAATACGGTGTGATGCCCGATCTGACCGTGATGGGGAAGATCGTGGGGGGCGGATTCCCCCTCGGCGCCGTCGGCGGGTCGGCCGAGATAATGTCGGTTCTGGACAGCGGTCTGGTGTCGATCTCGGGTACGCACCACGGTCACAAGATCTCTGTCGCTGCCGGAATCGCCACCTTGCAGCAACTGGATGCCGCAGCATTCGACCGGCTCAACGCGATGGCTGGGAGGGTGATGCACGAGCTGAATGAATGGAGCATGGCACGAGGCAGTACTTTCAGCATCTACGGTCGCGGCATCTCGCACATGGCGTATGGCTTCATGAACGAACCGGGCCTGCAGATCCGCACTCATCGCGACTACTGGCGAAACCTGGATGATGATCGCACACAGACGCTTTCACTGGAACTGGCGAATCGAGGGTTCTTCCCCGTCGCGCGCGGTGACTTCTCGCTCTCTCTGCCGATGACCGATGACGACATCACCTCGTTCATCGAGACGACCAAGGAGATCGTCCGGGACATTGAGGGATGATCCCGCGCAGTACGTGAGGAGAACGCCAACGGAGGGGTGGTGTTCGAGGGGGACCGGATGTTCGCCGGGCACCCTCGAACGGTGAGGGTTGCTCAGCGCTGACCCCAGAAGGCGTCTTCGGCCGCGCCGTCTTCGGAGAAGAGATGGACAGCCACGATTTTGCCGTCACGCACGGTGAGCAGGTCTACGCCGGCCATGTCCATCGAGGCATCGCCGCGAGCGCCCGAAAAGCGCACGGGGAGCGCGACCATCTCGCCGTTGACCATCGCGGGCCCGGTGACGGCGAGCGCGAAGGTTCCCATGGTCGCTTCCATCATTCCGCCGAGGAGGGCGCCGACTCCGTCGATGCCCGTGTGTACGCCCGAGAACTGGTGTGCACCCGGCTGGTGCCAGACAACGTCGGGGCTGAACTGCGCCATCACGGTGGGGATGTCGCCCTGTGCGAGAGCGGCGAAGTAGGTTGAGGCGACGCCTGCGGGGGTGGTGTCAGTCATGATTTCTCCTTCAGTTGAACGGTATGTCCTTATAGTTACATATGGTAACCTGTTACCTCAACGTAACCATGAAGGCGAGTTTTCGATATGGCCGATCCGGTCTGGAACGTGATGTTGGCCACCTGCCCATCGCGCACATCGTTGGCGCGCGTCGCCAATAAGTGGACGGCCATGATCGTGATCGCTCTGAGCGATGGTCCGGCACGGTTCGGGGTCATCCGTGATCGCGTCGAGGGGATCAGTGCAAAGGTTCTCGCGGACACGCTTCGCGACCTCGAGCGCGACGGCCTGTTGACGCGGACCGCGTATGACGAGATGCCGCCTCGCGTCGAGTACGACCTGACGCCACTGGGGTTGACGCTCCGGGAACCGCTCACGGCACTCGGGCGCTGGGCCGAGAGCCATGTCGCGGAGGTGTTGGTCGCGCGCGAGGCGTATGACAATCGGTAGACACTCGCCTGCTAGGAACGCTGCCTAACTGATCAGCGCGAGCCGCGGACCTTCTGGATGCGCAGGCTGTTGTAGACCACGAACACGGAGGACAACGACATCGCTCCCGCGGCGATCAGGGGGTTCAGCAGCCCCGCGGCCGCGATCGGGATCGCTGCGACGTTGTAGCCGAAGGCCCACACGAGGTTCATCTTGATGGTCCGAAGTGTCTTGCGTGAGATCGCGATCGCATCCGGGATGACGAGCAGATCGTCGCGGACGAGGATGACGTCCGCCGCTTTGAGTGCGATGTCCGTGCCGGTCACGATCGCGAGGCCGAGGTCAGCCGTCGCCAGGGCGACCGCGTCGTTGACTCCGTCGCCCACCATGGCGACGCGCTTGCCATCCGCCTGCAAGGAGCGGACAACGTCGGCCTTCCCCGCCGGAAGAACACCGGCATGCACGCTGTCAACGCCCAGTTCCGACGCGATACGAGCGGCTGCTGCCGGCGAATCGCCCGTCAGTAGCACGATCTCGAGTCCCTGCGCTCGGAGAGCGGTGACGGCTTCAGCGGCGCGCTGCTTGAGGGCGTCAGAAAGCGCGAGCACGCCGATCACATGTCGGTCGGCGGCGACCAGGATGGTCGTGTGGCCCTCGCTCTCGAAGCGTTCCACCGTTGCCCGCGCCTCAGCGGGGATGTTCACGCCTTCGCCCTCCATCAGCCGGGCATTGCCGACGACGACATGGGTGTCGTCTATCACGGCGATCGCACCCAGTCCGGGCATCGCGGTGAACTCTGACAACGGGCGCAGATCATCCATGTGAGGCGAGGCGGCCTTCTCGATCGCGCGAGCGATGGCATGTTCCGACCCTCGCTCAGCCGACGCCACCAGAATCCACATCTCGCGTGTGGATACTCCGAAGGCCTCGGAATCCTGCACCGTCATGGTGCCGGTGGTGAGCGTACCGGTCTTGTCGAGGACCACGGTCGTGACGGCCCCGGACGCTTCCAGCGCGTCATGGCCCTTGATCAGGATGCCGAGCGTCGCCGCACGCCCGATGCCGACCATGAGCGCGGTGGGGGTGGCGAGCCCGAGCGCACAGGGGCAGGCGATGATGAGCACGCTGATGCCGACTCCGATGGCCTTGTCGTCGGGAGCTCCGCTGAGAGCCCAGGCGATGCCGACGACCACGGAGAGCGCGATGACGACGGGGACGAACCAGGTCACCACGCGATCGACCAGTTTCTGGACATCGGCTTTGCGGGCCTGGGCCTGCTCGGTCAGTGCCGCCATCTGGGCGAGCTGGGTGTGGGCGCCCACCGAGGTCGCCCGCACCTCAAGTCGCCCATCGGTGCTGATGGTTCCGCCGGTGACCGTGTCGCCGATCGCCACCGCGACGGGCATGGGCTCGCCCGTCATCATGCTCGCGTCAACGGCGGCGATGCCGTTCACCACGATGCCGTCCGCGGGGATGGTCTCACCAGGCAGGAGGACGAACACGTCGCCGGAGTGCAGCTGGCCGGCGGGCTCCACCGTCTCGACACCGTCCCGCAGCACGCGCACGTGCGTGGCCGCGAGTGCGCTGAGTGCGCCGAGAACGTCTCCCGCCTTCCGACGCGATCGTGTCTCGAAGTATCTGCCGGCGAGCTGGAAGGTGGTCATGCCTGCCGCCACGTCAAGGTAGATGGAGTCGGCACCCTCGGGCGTGGAGCCGAAGCCGAGCCAGTAGCCCCCCGATCCGGCACCCACACCGAAAAGAAGTGTCGCGACCGCCCAACCGAACGAGGCGGCGATACCCAGAGACACCAGGGTGTCCATGCTGACCATGCCGTGGCGCAGGTTGCGGAAGGTGGCTCGGTGGAACGGCCACGCGGCCCACGTCACGATCGGCAATGCGAGCAGCACGCAGACCCACTCCCAGCCGGGGAATCGCCATCCGGGCACGAGGGCCAGGACCAAGGTGATGTCCATCAGCGGGACGGTCACGAGGGCGGCTACCGCCAGCCGTCGCCGGAGCGAGGAGATCCGGAACTCGGTGGCACGCTGCGACCAGGCATCATCCGACCCGTCTCGCAGATGGGCGCCATAGCCCGCGCTCTCGATCTGCGCGATCGCGCGTGCCGACTCCTCGGTCGAGATGCCGGTCAACACTGCCCGCTCCGTCGCGTAGTTGACGGTTGCGGTGACGCCCTCGAGCTTGTTCAGAGCACGCTCGACACGGCCAGCGCACGCCGCGCAAGTCATGCCGGAGACGTCGAGCTCGAGGGGGGCTTCGAGCAACTGCACGGTCTGAGTGTTCATCGCTGTGGCTCCTTCTCGGGCTGCGGACCCGGGCGTAGTTCATCGCTTGCTGCGGAACGGGCCGAGAGTTGGCGCAGCATCTCGTTGTATGCGTCGAACTCCACAT
Organism: Microbacterium sp. LMC-P-041; assembly: GCF_030209555.1. Lineage (NCBI taxonomy): Bacteria > Bacillati > Actinomycetota > Actinomycetes > Micrococcales > Microbacteriaceae > Microbacterium > Microbacterium sp. LMC-P-041. The sequence goes on along the minus strand of NZ_JARVRV010000001.1, from coordinate 67,464 downwards.
CCCTCCCCGTATCGAGATGCCGGTCCTTGCGCCGTGCTTCCTTCGAATCCTGGCGACCCCATTGGATCAGCAACACGATGATGACGATAAGGAGCGGGATCTCTCCTCCCGCCCAGGCGACACCCCCTGCGAGGTACTGCTGTGCGGGAAGGTCGGCCCACGGGAGCTTGAGGTAGAGGTAGAAATTCTCGGCGATCAGGGTCGTGCTCGTCATCAGGATGATGCCGAAGAACGCGTGGAAGGGCATGGCGGCCAGCGCGTACCCCAGCTTTCCCACATGGGGGATTGGGCGGGGCGGGCGATCGACGCCGATGATGAGGCTGTAGTACAGGTAGCCGACGATCAGAAAGTGGAGATTCATCAGCTGATGCGCCCAGTGGAAGCGCATGTACTCGCCGAAGATCCCCGTGAGGTACAGCCCGTAGTAGGAGCCGATGAACACCACGAACACGATCAGGGGGTTGTAGAGGAATTGGAGGACCCGCCAGTGCAGCACCCAGGTGATCCAGTCGTGCGGCCCCACGGCTGATCCGGGCACCGAGCGCGTGGCGCGCAGCAGCAGCGTGACGATCCCGCCCAGCACGAGCATGCCGGGTGCCAGCATGTTGAGGCTCATATGGACGATCATGTGGATACCGAAGTCCGGTGCGGAGTACTTGCCGAACCCTGAGCTGGTGGCGAAGATGATGATCGCCCAGCCCAGCACCCAGGCGACGGTTCTGCCGGGGGGCCACTGGTCGCCGCGCCGGTGGAGCGCGCGCACTGCCAGGAGGTAGACGACGACGGCTGCCGTCGCGATCGTCAGGAACAGAACGTTCGGTCGCCAATGGCCGAACAGCACCTCGATGCTCGGTGGATCCGCGACCTCGAAACCCATGAACGTCTGCGAGATGGTCGTGGGCACGAAGTACTGCGGCGGAGGCTGCCGGGTCATCGCAGCTGTGGCGCCTATCCATGCGATGACCCCGAAGGATGCGACCGAGAGGCAGGAGACGATGTGTGCCGCGCGAACGCGTGCGCGACGCCAGAGCGAGCGAAGCGCGATCAGGGGGAGCGCGACGATGAGGAGGGCCGCCCATCGCCCCACGATCAGCCAGCCGGTCAAAGACCCGAGAAGGGGCGTTCCGGCGAGCTTGAAGAACGTGATGACGACGTCCGAGGCGGCGATGACCGGTAGCAGGATCCCCGCCATGACGAAGAGTCGCCGAAGGGACTCTGGGTCGATGAATCGACCGGAGTAGACCCGCAGCCAGTAGAACGCGACGACGCCGAAGTGCAGATTTATCGCGAGCGACTGGAAGACGGCGGCATCGCCGCCGAAGTCGTGATCGGGGCCGACGAGGATCTGGCCCGACACGACGGGAGCCAGCGTGGCGAGGAACGATGCCCACAAGGGGATCAGCATCCCTGTCCAGCGGTCGACGAAGAACGATGCGAACAGCACCACAAGAGCTCCCGCACAGCTGATCGTCCAGGCAGCGGGCGGGTAGCTCGCCTCGAACAGGAACGCGATCGTTCCCGGTTCGAGGATGCGGGAGAGGGGCACGCCGCTGGTGTCGAATGCTTCGAACACGGCCAGCCCGGCGGCGCTCGCTGCCCAGACCGACGCGGTGACTCGGAGAACGCGGAGCTCGAAGCCGTGCTCAAGACTCATCGCGCGCTTCGCAGGCGTGGCGCGGAGGAAGAGCAGGTGAGTGAGGATGCCCATGCTGAGCAGAATCCCGGTCTCGGCCGCCACCAGGAGAGCGGTGGTCGTCACACCGACGTCAAGGCCGGGAAAGGATTGGAAGAGTTTCTTGTACGGCGCGTCTCCGAGTGCGACCGTGATCCCAACAGGCAGTCCGACGCCGAAGAAGGCAGTGGCCATGCCGCCCGCGATCAGGAGATGACGGGATGGGCGTAGCAGGGCGGGATCGCGGGGTGCGTTCGGCGCAGGCTCTTCACGCATCGTGGCTTACAGGCCACGAACCCACTTTGTACCCGGCCTCACCCACCGCGGCTTCCCAGGAGCTCCCGTCCACCGGGAGATCGTGGGTGACGCTCACGCGTCCCGTTGCCGCATCAGCGACGACATTCTGGACGCCGGGAAGTCGGGACAGCTCTGACCCCACCGCATGCTCGCAGTGCTCGCACGTCATTCCGGTGACCTCAAATGTGAACTGGGACATTTTTACTCCACTCGCTTTGCCGGGAACAAGTCTACATCGTGTAGTTTTAGCACCGCGCCGCGAAGGCGAAGATAACTACCGGATGTAGCGTTAACATTACCCGCTTCGGATCTCGACGAGGTCCGTATCGCAGTTCCCAGAGAGGCGGAAGTGGAGAGGTGAGTCAGAGAGCGGAGTCGGAGCAGTGAGCATGACCTCGGCCATCATTCATCTGGTGGCGCTCCTGGTGCTGATCCTTGTCATCGGACTCACCGCGCCCCCGCGGGATCAGGATGACCACCCGTCCACTCTCGCTGAGGAGTGGGGCGAGGCGAGATTTCTCATCTATCGGATCCGCCGCAGGGTGCGCTCGGCGTGGTCATGGGTGCTCCGTGTATGCGGCTGGAAGCCTCGGGCCTGAGTAACTCCGTAGCGGAGGTGGCGCGAGCCGGATCGGTCCCGAGAGCCACCACGTCAACTCGAGGAATCGCGAGCGAAGGCCGCAGGGGGCCGGCGACGCTTGACGGCGCCGGGCCACCTTTTGTCCACGAGTCTCTCGGCGCGAAGCTCCAGGCCGGCGTCGTTCGATGCTGCCGCGAGCGTCGAAAGCGCGTTCGCCAGATGCGCGGGGCCGGCGAGACGTGCCGCCTGGTCATCCGCCGCCAATTCGACAAGAAGCGTGGTTGCTCTTCGCAGCGCGCGCGCGGAGTGCGTTCTGGGGAGACAAAGAGCGTTGATGCGAGCGATTCGGGTGGCCCACGCATGATGTTGCCTCAGGTGCGCGTATTCATGAGCGAGGACGGCTTGCAACTGAGCGGAAGGGAGAAGCGACTCCATGCCCGTCGAAAGCAGGATCTCGGGCGGTCTGCCCGGTGCGGCGAAGGCGATCGGCTGATCCGATTCGAACCGGACCAGCGTGAACCCGCGTCGCTGTTCGCGGCTGATGGCGATCGGCGCCAGCGAATGCAGCGCGCCTGTCTCGGAGGAGAGCACCGGCTCGGCGGACACGGCGACGAAAGCGGCGATCGCGCCGAAGGCTCCCAAGCCTGCCCAGCCGAGGATCGTCATCAGCAGCGTCTCTGAACCGGTCGGGGTATGCGAGGCGGCGACGGCGCCCGCAACGCCGATGATCAGCCCGGCGAGGGCCAGTGCGATGCCTATGAAGAACGCCCCGAACCACACTGAGAGGGCGGTACGCGGGTGCAGAAGTTGCCAGCGTCCCACGGTGAGCAGAAGGGGTGCGAGGAGTGCGACCATGATCGATGCGATGCCGCAGGCCAGCACAACCCAGAAGAGCATCTGCTAGCGCTTCGAGGACTTCCGACCGAAGGCGGATTTCAGCAGGGCGACGTCGTCGTCGTCAAGCGTTCCGGCGAAAGCGAGCAGTGCCGCGTGGCGGTCTCCCGCGCGGTCCAAGGCGGAGAGCATCGAATCGCTCGTGAACTCTTCTCCCGAGCGTGCGGCCTGAAAGCGCACCTTGCGGGGAGAGTCTCCCGATCGGACGACCTGCCCCTTTTTCTCCAAGCGGGTGAGCGCCGTGAGAAGGGTCGTGTACGCGGGCACTTGTCCGGTGAAAAGCTCCTGCAGGTCGCGCGCGCTCATGGGATCCACGTGCTGCCAGAGCAGCCGCATGATCTCGCCCTCGAGCTCGCCTCGCTCTCGAGTTCTCTCTCCGGCCATAGTTCCTCCGTACGACTGGGGTATGAGGTCCGAATCGGCTTACTCTACAAACCTGGTAGCTACTGTATTACACCTTGGAGGATGTGCGCTCATCCGGCGCGTGCGCTTCGTCAGGGATTGCGCTCCTCGCGGCCGGGGTGATTCCCAGGGATGTCTGGATGTGATGATCCAGCTGTGCGGGGAGATCCATGTCGTCAGGACTCAGGATCAGTTGATACTGCAGTCCGTCCCACAGTGCGACGAGCCACACGGCATCGAGCCGTGGATCCGAAGACCCGGAGTCGCTGTTCGCGATGAGGCCCTCGAAGTAGTCGATCGTGCGGGAGAAGCGATCGGTGAAGTAGGCGTGCGCCGGATGGTCGGGGTGAATAGCCTCGGTGGAGAGGACGGCGTACATGTCTACGAGCCCTCGCTCCACGTTCAGATCCCGGCGCGCCTCATTGCCGAGCTCCGCGAGCTCCGTGCGCGCATCCATGTCCCGCTGACCGCGCCTATGAACGAGCTGCTCGTCTCTGTGGCGAAGCACCTCTGCAAGAAGGCCCGCCTTGTGTCCGAAGTGGTGGAGCAGTGTGGACGCGGAGATGCCCACCTCGGATGCGAGCTGCCGGATGGTGGTTCCGTGGTATCCGTTGCGGGCGAAGAGCATGGTGGCGTCTTCGACGATCTGCCGCCGGCGGGAGCGACCACGCGCATAGCCGAACTCGGCGGGTATCAGCGATTCCGGAGGTGCGGGGGCCGTGCGGGAGGAGGGCGCTGACGGCTGGGCGCGCGCCGGATCGAGGCGCGCCCGGAGGATTCGGGCGGGATCGAGTGACGGGAAGTACGCCTGCAGTACGAGCAGCCCCTCCCACGCGGCGACGAGCCCTTGAGGGGTCAGCGAGGTCGAGCGGGAATGCTGGATGAGGAGGCTCTCGGTCGACTCGAGGAGCTGCCGGTGGTGGCAGGCCGCGGACGGTGATGATGATGGTGAACCGTTCATCAGTGCGAGGTTCAAGAACTGCACCGAGATCGAGCGATAGTCGGGGATCTCCAGCAGACTCGCCCACGAACGGATGCCAGCCGACATCCGCAGCCCGGTCTCGACGCAGAACTCGGCTTCCACTGCTGTCATCAGTGCATTCATCGAGCGGAAGTGGCCGAGGAGCCCGGGGCGCGTGATCTCCGATTCGGCTGCGACGTCCTCGAGTGAGACCTGTGCGGCGCCTCGCGAGCCGATCAGTGCTCTGGCCGAGGCGAGAATCCGCCGTCGCGTCAGCGCGGTCGATGCGGTGCGGGACGAAGCGTGCTCGGAAGATCTCACCGTCTCATGATCGCACGCACGCTTCAGCTACAAATAGATCGATATTGACTTACATTTTGTTCGAGTTTGCGTTACTCTGGCCCGAACCCACCCCCTTCGGGCGCGACCAAGGAGTCGACGATGACTGAACCCTCCACCACCACACCTCTCACCCGGACCGTACCGGCCGGCCCCGTGTCTCCGGCCTACTTGCCGACGCTGGGTCTCGCCAACTTCGGCGTGTACCTGGCGCTGCTCACACCCGTGTTCGTCTCACTGGCCTTCAAGCTCGAGCACATCACCGCGAACCGCGGCGAGTCGGTCGCCGCGCTCAGCCTCGTCATGGGCGTCGGCACACTCTTCGCGATCATCTTCAATCCGCTCGTCGGGCGTCTGTCGGACCGCACCATGTCGCGCTTCGGCATGCGGCGGCCCTGGCTGATCCTCGGTGCCGTGGTCGGATTCGCGGCTCTCGTGACGATCGGTCTGGCGAGCGAGGTCTGGATGGTCCTCGTGGGATGGTGCGTCGCGCAGGCTGCCCTCAATGGCACGCTGGCAGCGTTGAACGCCACCATCGCGGATCGCATGCCGGTATGGAAGCGCGGCCTCGCGTCAGGAATCATCGGGATCACCACGTCGCTCGGCATCCTGGGCGGAACGTTCGCGGTCAACTTCCTCGACTCGGATCTCTCGCGATTCGCGGTACCCGCGCTCATCGGTCTGGTGTTGACGGTGCTGTTCGCGATGCTGCTGAAGGATGGGGTGCGTCTCACCCCGCCGTCGACGAGCTACGGCTGGAAGGACTTCGCCGGATCCTTCGTCTTCAACCCTCGCAAGAACCCCGACTTCGGTTGGACCTGGATCACGACATTCCTGGTGATGTTCGGTTACGCCGGTATCGCCACGTATCTGCCGCTCTATCTGACCGACAAGTTCCTCCTGACGGAAGCAGAGGCCATCACGGCCGTCCTGATCTGCAACCTCGCGGCAGTCGGCGCGCAGGCGATCTCCGGGCCGCTCGCGGGTTACCTCTCCGACAAGCTCGGGCGCCGGAAGCCGTTCGTCCTCGCCGCCGGCATCATCATGGTGGCCGGGCTCGTCGTTCTCGCCTTCGCGCCGACCGTCGAGATGGTGATCGTCGGTCAGGGACTGATCGGACTCGGCATCGGGTCCTTCCTCTCGGTCTCGCTCGCCCTGGCGACGCAGGTGCTCCCCGATGTCGAAGACACGGCCAAGGACCTCGGCGTCATCAACATCGCCAATGCGCTGCCGCAGTCCATCGCTCCGGCCATCGCACCGGGAGTCATCGCGCTGGGCGCGGCGACCGCGATCGGCGGCTACTCGTTGTTCTACCTGGTCGGCGCGGCTGCCGCATTGGCGGGCGCAGTTCTCATCTTCCGAGTCAAGGGCACGAAGTAAGGCGCACTCATGGATTCCGACAATCAGAGCATCGACGTACGCTTCCGCGACAGCAGTCTTCCGGTCGAGGAGCGGGTGGAGATCCTCCTCGCCCAGATGACGCTGGAGGAGAAGGCCGGCCTGTTCTTCCACGCCATGATCTCGATGGGGGAGGACGGTGCACTCTCCGATGGTGATGAAGAGTTCGACCTCCCATCGAACGCGGAGTATGTGTCACATCGGCACATGAGTCACTTCAACCTCCTCACCGGAGGGTCGCCGGAGGCGATGGCGCGCTGGAACAATCACATACAAGACCTAGCGCTCACCACGCGGCTCGGGATTCCGGTGACGGTGTCGACCGACCCTCGGAATTCCTACAGCGACAATCCGCTCGCCGGACTTCTCGCCGGGGCGTTCTCCGTGTGGCCGGAAGCCCTGGGGCTCGCCGCGATCCGAGACGAGGGCGTCGTTCGGCAGTTCGCTGACATCGCTCGCCAGGAGTATCTCGCCGTCGGCATCCGTGTTGCTCTGCACCCGCAGATCGATCTCGCCACCGAGCCGCGCTGGGCGCGCCAGCTCGATACTTTCGGTGAAGACGTCGAACTGACGAGTCGGCTCGGTGTCGCGTACATCCAGGGCTTCCAGGGCGAGGCGCTCGGACGGGACTCGGTCGCGACGATGGCCAAGCACTTCCCGGGCGGCGGGCCGCAGAAGGATGGCGAGGACCCGCACTTCGCCTACGGACGCGAGCAGGTGTATCCCGGCGGTCGGTTCGATCTGCACTTGGAGCCGTTCCGTGCGGCGATCGCCGCAGGTGCGTCGCAGATGATGCCGTACTACGGCATGCCGGTCGGCACGGAGTACGAAGAAGTGGGCTTCGGGTTCAACCGCTCGATCATCACGGAACTTCTTCGCGAACAGCTGGGCTTCGACGGAATCGTCTGCACAGATTGGGGTCTGATCAACGACGCGACGGTCGAGGGAGAACCATTCCCCGCGCGGGCCTGGGGTGTGGAAGACCTCACCCCGCGGCAGCGGATGCGCAAGGCCGTCGATGCGGGCGTGGATCAGTTCGGCGGAGAAGCATGTCCCGAGATGCTCGTCGAGTTGGTTGAGGCGGGTGAAATCTCGGAATCTCGGCTCGATCTCTCGGCGCGCAGGCTCCTCGCCGAGAAATTCGTGCTCGGTCTCTTCGACGACCCGTACGTCGATCCGGTGGAGGCGTCTCGTGTGGTCGGTGCGCCCGCGTTCATCGCCGCGGGCCTCGCGGCTCAGCGTGCGTCGTTGACGCTGCTCACGAACCGTTCCGAGGGTGGGCGCTCCGCTTTGCCCGCCGCGGAGGGACGGCGCCTGTACGTCGAGGGCATCCCCGAGGATGTCGCTGCGGAGTACGGCACTGTCGTCACCGATCCGCTCGAGGCGGACCTCGCCATCGTGCGCATCCATGCACCGTATGAGAAGCGCTCCACGGCCTTCGAGAACTACTTCCATGCGGGCTCGCTCGCGATGGATGACGAGACCGTGTCGCACATCGCTCAGCTGAGCGCGTCGACAACCACGGTCGTCGATGTCTTCCTCGATCGTCCGGCGATCCTCACCCCGATCCTGGAATCGGCGCATGCGGTCGTCGCCAACTACGGTGCCCACCCGCGCGCGGTGCTCGACGTGCTGTTCGGTCACGATGCGCCGAGGGGTCGCCTCCCCTTCGATCTGCCGTCCAGCATGGCGGCGGTCGAAGCATCGCGCTCAGATGTTCCGTTCGACACTGCTGACCCGCTGCTGCGCTTCGGACACGGATTGGGGTACGGGGTGCGCTGACCCGCCCGCCCCCCCGCACGAACGACCCTGTCCGCGTGATCTCCTCACGCGGACAGGGTGCCAGCAAGAATGAGCAGCATGGGGATCGTGGCGACGGCGAGCACGGTCTGGATGCCGGTGATGGCCGCCACGAGCCGAGTGTCGCCCCCCATCCGCGATGCAAGGACGGTGGCGCTGGGCGCAGTCGGGACCGCCGTGATGAGAATGATGCTCGTGAGGGTCGCGCCGGTGATTCCGAACGCCAGCGCGATGGACATCGCCGCGAGCGGCAGCGCGAGTAGTTTGAGGAGAACAGCGGTACCGACATCGACCAGGTCTCGCGGGCGGAACGTGAATCGCAGTGCGGCGCCGGCGACCATGGTGCCGACGACGAGGGCGGGGGCCGCGATCATCTCGATCGTCGTCTGCAGGACCGCAGGCATCTCGATGTCGCCCAGATTGAGCGCGACTCCGGCCAGGCAGGAGAGGATGAGGGGATTCGATGCGAGATCTCTCCACAGCGCGAGGCGCCGCCGTCCTGTGTCCCTTTTGCCGAAGAGCGAGAGCGTCGTGACGCAGATCACGTTCACCAGCGGTACGACGATGGCGCTGGCGAGTGCGAACGTCGCCACTCCTTCTTGCCCATGCAGCGCTGATGCGAAGACCAGCCCGACGTAGGTGTTGATGCGGATGGAGCCCTGCATCAGGGAGGTGAGCTGGGGGCCATTCGCTCGGGTGAGGAGCGCCACACCGACCGACAGTGCGGCTACCAGCAGCGTGGGAATGCCGACGCTGAGCGCAAGCGGCCCCGCGGGCACGGCCGCGAGATCTGCGCCGCTGATGGAGGTGAGAAAGAGCGCGGGAGTGAAGACCCAGTAGCTCATCCACGACAGTCCCGTCCAGAACCCGGCGTCTGTCAGCACGCGCCACCGAAGGATCAGACCGCCCCCGAGGAGCAGGATGATCGGGGCGATCCCCGTGGTGATGACGTTCATCTCCTCACTGTGATGCAATGGGTCAATGCAGTTCAACCATGACAATATGACCGGCCCGCTGCTCGCCGCGGATCTCGTGACCCTCGCACGGCGGGGCTGGGACGTCGGCGCTGCGGCCACCGTTCTTGCGGACCATGAGATCCGGCGTGCAGAGCTGGACAAGCATGACGGCGAGCAGCTACGAGAATGGGCGGATCAGATCGTCCCGGTGTTCCTCGCTGCGACAGCAGACGAGCGTTGCGACACCATCAATCGCCTCCTCCTGGCCGGCGCAACGAGTCCATATCTCACGACGCACGACGGGCTCCGTCCGCACCTGCACTTCGCCCCTGATGCTCAGGATGTCGTCGCACGTGTGCGTGCTGTCACCGCCGGTGGGCTCGCGCTCTTCGTCGTCGAGTCGGAGGGGTCTCGTCTGGGCGTCTGCCTACGTGATCGCTGCCCTGTTGTGTACGTGGACACCAGTCGTAATGGACGGCGCTGTTACTGTTCGGCGAAGTGCGGCAACTACGATGCCGTTCGCCGCCACCGGGCCCCGGTCAGTCAGCGGTGAGCGTAGGCGTCGGTTCCTCATCGAGGCCGAAGAGGTGGGGCGGGACGGTCATTGCCCAGGCATTCATCGCGTCGAGCACCGGGCGCAGCTGCATCCCCACCGGCGTCAGCTCGTAGACGACGCGAGGAGGGATCTCGGCGTAGGCGGTGCGGGTCACCAGCTCGTGCGCTTCGAACTTGCGCAGCCGGCTCGAGAGCGTGTGGGCACTGATTCCCGGCAGTGCCGAGAGGAGCTCGTTGAACCGGTGCGGCTTCTTCAGAAGCTCGCGCACGATGAGCGTCGCCCAGGGGCCGTCGAGCAGGCTGAGGAACCGCGCGACGCCGCACTCCTGCAGTGCGCAATGATCGAATCTCATGGGCTCAGGATACGGCCTTCAGTGCATGAGATGTACTCGTTGAGTTCGGTGCAGCAATGGCCTCTACGCTTCTGAGCTGCCGGTGGGATGACGCGTGAACGCGGCCGCGAGATAGCGACCGGTCGCGCTTTCCGTCGCAGCGGCGATCTGCTCGGGAGTGCCAGTCGCAACGATTCGTCCCCCGGCGACTCCGCCGCCGGGCCCCATGTCGATGACGTAATCGGCGTTCGCAATCACGTCGAGGTCGTGCTCGATCACGATCACCGTTGCTCCGCGTTCGAGCAGTCGATCGAACACCCGCAGGAGCACGCGCGTGTCCGACGGATGAAGACCGATACTGGGTTCATCCAGAACGAAGAGCGAATCGGACTGATCGCGCCCGAGTTCTGTGGAGAGTTTCAGCCGCTGCGCCTCTCCACCGGACAGCGCGGGGGTGTCTTCGCCGAGCGTGAGATATCCGAGCCCGAGATCCATCAACGTCTGCAGCTTCTTCCGCACCTTCGCAAGGTCCGTCACGTGCGGCAATGCCTGTGCGACGGTGAGCCCGAGAAGTGCGGGAAGCGAGATCGGCGGAGCATCGGATCCGGCTCGCCGGATCGCGTGGCCCTCAGCGCCGTACCTGCTACCGGCGCAGTCGGGGCACGAGATGTCGACATCAGGAAGGAACTGCACATCCAGGACGACTTGGCCGGTGCCCTCGCAACGTGGACAGCGCAGAGACCCGGTGTTGTAGGAGAAGTCGGCGGCCTTGAGTCCGTGCGCCTGAGCATCGGGTGACGCCGCATAGGCCTTGCGGAGATCGTCCAGGGCTCCGCTGTACGTGGCGATGGTGGAGCGCACGTTCGTGCCGATCGGCGCGGCATCCACGACGTGTACGTGCGCGATGCCAGGCGCGGTGAGATCGAGGACATGTGCAGGGCGGCTCGTATCGCCGATGAGCGATTGCAGCGCCGGGACCAGGCTCTCCAAAACCAGGGTGGTCTTCCCCGAGCCTGACATCCCCGTCACTGCGGTCAGGCGACCGCGAGGTATCGCGCTGTCGAGGGGGTGCACGGTGTGCAAAGCCCGCGTGCGCAGTTCCATGCGGCCATGAGCGAAGACATCTCCCTCTTCGGCGCGGTCGCGCACCAGCAGCGGCTCACGATCGGCGAGGAATCCGCCGATCAGCGATTCGGGCAGTGTGCCGAGGTCTGCCACAGTGCCGGCGGCGAGGATAGTGCCGCCGGCAGCCCCTGACCCCGGGCCGATCTCGATCATCCAATCCGCCTCGCGGAGCACCTGCACGTCGTGGTCGACGAGTACCACCGAGTTGCCGTTCGACAGCAGATCGCGCATCACTCCGATCAGGCCGTCGACGTTCGCCGGATGGAGTCCCACGGACGGCTCGTCGAGGACGTAGAGGACCCCCGTGGTCTCATTGCGCACGGCTCTGGCCAGTTGCACTCGCTGCCGTTCCCCTGTCGAGAGGCTCGAGCTGGAGCGATTGAGGCTCAGGTAACCCAGACCGAGTTCGATCAGTCGCGTCGCCATCTGCGCGAACTGGCCGATGATCGACATGGTCATCGTCTGCATCTCCTGCGGGAGAGTCGCGGGGATGCTCTGCAGCCACGGCGTGACGTCGTCGAGAGACATCGCGGTCACCTCGGCCAGATTCCTGCCGGCGACGCGGGGGAGTCTCGCCGCGTCGCTCAGGCGCGTGCCCTGGCAGGCCGTGCACGTCTGCGACGTGATGAACCTGTTGACTCGGGCCAGCCCCTTCTCGCTCTCCGCATTGTTGAGCGCCTCCTGAACCGCGAGTCGCGCGTTGCGGTAGGTGAAGTCCAGCTCGAAGAGCTTGCCGTTCTTGGAGCGCACGGCGATGTGCTTCTTTTCTTCCGGACCGTGCAGAACAATCTCCCGCTCAGCGTCGGAGAGCTCTGCGTAGGGAACATCGGTGCGCACGCCGAACTCGGCGACGACCTGCGGCATCACGGTGAGGCCGAACATCCCCCATGGTGCCACTGCGCCCGCGTTGATCGTCAGCGACGTGTCGGGCACGAGAGAACTGTCGTCGACCGCACGTACGATGCCCGTTCCTGCGCAGGTCGGGCAGGCGCCTTCCGAGTTGAACGCCAGGGATTCCGCGCCGGGTGGGGAGAACACCGCTCCGCACTCGGGGCAGACCAGGTCGAGATTCGCGGCGACATCGATGGTCGGCTCCAGCCGATGTCCGTTCGGGCACACATGCGAGCCGAGCCGGGAGAACATCACGCGGATCACATTCAGCAGTTCTGTAGACGTACCGAAGGTCGATCGAACTCCCGGTATGCCGGGTCGTTGGCGGAGGGCAAGCGCGGCGGGAACGTGGCGCACCGAGTCGACATCCGCGCGTGCTGCCTGGGACATCCGTCGCCGGGTGTAGGTAGAGAGCGCTTCAATATAGCGGCGCGAGCCCTCCGCGTAGAGCACCCCCATCGCCAGCGACGATTTGCCTGAGCCGGACACCCCGGCGATCGCGACCAGACCGCGCAGCGGTACGTCGACATCGATGTTCTTGAGGTTGTGGACCCGTGCCCCGCGGATCTGCACGACGTCGGGTGATTCGGATCTAGGTTCGTCATGACCGGCGCTGCTCATCTGGTGTCTCCCTCAGATTCGACTCCCCTTCGACAGGGTCCGTGAGAACTGTATCGCCGGAGCCGATGTGGCCGTCGAGCACTCACGCGGCCCGGAGCACGCCGGTGGAGGTGAAGTCCTCGAGGGTGCGTTCGAACGGAGCGATGTCGATGTTCTGCGCCGCAAGCCACTCATCGTTGTAGTAGGTGGAGGAGTACCGGTCGCCCGTGTCGCAGATGAGGCTCACGATGCTTCCGGTGCGTCGGCTGGTCCCGAGACGCTGGACGAGTTGGAGAGTGCCCCAGATGTTCGTGCCGGTGGAGGCTCCGACGCGTCTCCCGATGATGCGCGATGCCCATCTCATGGTGGCGATCGACGCCGCATCGGGCACGGGAAGGACCTCATCGATCAGGTTCGGGACGAACGATCGTTCGACGCGGGTGCGCCCGATGCCTTCGATCCGCGACGGTGTCGAGGTCACGTAGGAGATGTCGTTCCGGCGCCAGCCCTCATAGAAGGCTGAGCCCTCCGGATCCACGACTGCGATGCGGGTAGCGAGACCGGTGAATCGGGCGTATCGCGCGATCGACGTGCTCGTTCCACCGGTGCCAGCGCCGACTACGATCCACTCCGGCACAGGGTGCTTCTCTCGGCGCATCTGATGGAAGAGCTCACTGGCGATATTGCCCTCGCGCCAGTTCGTCGCCTGGCTGGCGAATGTGAACTGATCCATGAAGTGTCCGCCGCGCTGGACAGTGACTTTCTGGGCGGTGCGGACCACGTCTGCGGGATCATCGACCATGAGCACCTGGCCCCCATGCCGCTCGATCAGCGCGATCTTCTCGCGACTCGTGGCGGCCGGGATGACAGCGATGAAGTCCAGTCCGAGTATCTGAGCAAAATAGGCCTCGCTGACTGCGGTGGAACCGCTCGATGCTTCGACGATGGTGGTCTGCGGGCCGATGTCGCCGTTGCAGAGCCCGTGGGTGAAGAGAGACCGGGCGAGGCGGTGCTTGAGACTGCCGGTCGGATGCAGGGACTCATCCTTCAAGTAGATGTCGATCTCTCGAAGGTCCGGAGCGTGGAACGGGATGAGAGGGGTCCATCCACTTCGCCCCGCTTCGGCGGTGAGGAGTTCCAGCGCTTGAGTCACCCACCGTCGATCTGTTCGGCGCTGTCGGATGACATCGGTCGCGTCCGTGATCGGGTACTCGCTGTACATCATGGTCTCGCTTCTCACTTCTCGCTGTCGATGCTGCGCACCTTCACAGTGTGGAGGCGGCAAAACCAAACGAGAAGCTAGAGAAATTGTGGTGAGCCAAAGTTCAGCTTATATATGGGCGGCAAGCGCCATCGATTCAGCTGCCTCTCTCAGAGACTCGAGCACCCGCAGCACCGCTGGCTTCTGCCGCTGCGAGCGCAGGACGGTCGCGGTGACGTGACGGTGGCGCTCAGGCAACAGGGGGCGGGTGCGCAGCTTGGGATGTTTTACGAAGGACTGGGTCATCCTCGGCATCATCGCGAGGCCAAGGCCAGCGACGACGTAGCTCTGAACAGCGAGGTTGTCGTCGGTGGTGATGTCGATGCGAGGCTCGAACCCGGCGACTGCGCAGGCGCTGACGAACTCGTGGCGGCAGCGTACGCAACCGGCCACCCAACGCTCGTCCCGAAGTTCGGCAAGTTCGATCTGTTTCCGACGCGCGAGCGGATGGTCATCCCACAGCATCAAGACCATCGGCTCGTCGATCAGCTCGATCGACACGACGCTGTCTCCGATGTCCGGGGCGGGCTGATCGTCGTATCGAAATGCCACCACCACGTCGTACTCGCCGCTTTCCAGCCCGTCGAGCGATTCAGGGGGCTCCGCCTCGAACAGTTCGATCTCGATCCCGAGATGGCGTGCCCGCAGTCGTGAGATCGCCGAAGGGATCAGTGTCGCATTCGCGCTCGGGAACGCGCACACGCGGACCCGGGCCTCCTTGAGGCGAGTGACCGCAGCGACTCGCTCCTCTGTGGCGTGGAGGTCTGCGATGAGGGACTCGGCACGCGATGCGAGTACCTCGCCCTGTTCGCTTAGTTTCAGACCACGGCCCTCGCGCGAAAAGAGGGTCGTCTTGAGCTCGCGTTCGAGAGCCTTCATCTGCTGGCTCACTCCAGGCTGGGTGTACCCGAGTTCACGTGCCGCCGCAGCGAAGCTGCCGAGCCGAACGACCGCAGCGAACGTGAGAAGCTTCTGTGTGTCGAGCATGGCTGAAGTATAAGCAGATGTTTGACTAGCGCAAACGAACCATGGTTTGCATTTGATACGCATCTCGTGATGATGAGAGAACCGCATCACCCGAGCGGTATCAGGAGCCCAGCGATCAGTTGTGCGAACGCAGGCCCGAGCTTTTCCAAGGAGAACGGAAAGATGGCTTCACAGACAACGACCCGCTCGCACGACCGTGGCATCCGGAGACGCGCCATCGGCGGCAGCGTCATCGGCACGGCTCTCGAGTGGTACGACTTCTTCCTCTACGGCACCGCCGCAGCCCTCGTGTTCAACACGGTGTTCTTCCCTACGCTGGACCCGCTCACCGGCACGCTTCTCGCCTTCGGCAGTTTCGCGGTCGGGTTCGTAGCTCGCCCGATCGGGGCGATCGTGTTCGGAAACTACGGTGACCGAATCGGCCGCAAGCGCATCCTCGTGATCACGCTGATGATCATGGGCATCTCGACCATGCTCATTGGTCTGCTTCCGGGATACGACACGGTCGGCATCCTCGCCCCGATCGCTTTGACCGTCCTGCGGTTCGTGCAGGGCTTCGGTCTCGGTGGAGAGTGGGGCGGTGCCGTCCTGATGTCTCTCGAGCACGGTGACCCGAGGCGCCGTGGTCTTGCAGCCAGCTGGCCGCAGATCGGTGTACCGCTGGGCCTGCTGCTCGCAAACGGCGCGCTCACCCTCATGCTGTGGCTGACCGATGATGAGGCGTTCCTGGCCTGGGGATGGCGCGTGCCGTTCCTTCTCAGCGCCGTCCTCATCGCGATCGGTCTCTGGATCCGACTCAACGTCACAGAATCACCGGAGTTCGAGAAACTGGCCGCCGAAGGACACCGGGTCAAGCACCCGATCCTCGAGGTGCTGCGCACCCAGCGTCGTGAACTGCTGATCGCGACCGGGTCGCGCATCGGCACTGACGTCGCGTTCTACATCTTCGTTCTCTTCGTCGTCACCTACCTGACTCAGATGGTCGGCGTCGAGCAGACCACGGCGACTCTCGTCGTACTGGTCAGCGCGGCCACCATGATCCTCTTCATCCCGTTGTTCGGCGCGTTGTCGGACCGGGTCGGCCGGCGGCCCGTGTACATCGGCGGCGCAGTAGGTGCGATGCTCTGGGTATTCGCGTTCTTCCCGCTCCTCGAGACCCAGAACATTGTGCTGATCCTGTTGGCGGACTTTGTCGGAATGCTGTGCTGGGCAGCGATGTACGGGCCGCTGGCGGCGTTCACCACGGAGCTGTTCCCGGCGAACGTGCGCTACAGCGGCGCCTCCCTCGGGTTCCAGCTTTCGGGCATCCTCGGTGGCGCCCTCGCACCGATCATCGCGGTCGCGCTTTACGGCCGCTTCGAGAGCTGGGTCCCGATCGCCGCCTATGTCGCCGGCATGCTGATCATCACCATCGTCTCTGTAATGATCGCGCGGGAGTCCTCCCGCGACACTCCGGCGCTCTCTGCGACGGAGGCTCGCGAATGATCTCCTCCCGGCATGCGGAGATCATCGAACGTCTCCGCGACGGGGGATACGCTCTTCCCGAGGCGCCGCCCGCACCCATTGGTGCATACACCGGAGCACTCGTCGCGGGACACCTGATCTTCACCTCGGGTCAGCTTCCGCTGCGCGATGGAGTCATCTCCCCGACCGGGAAGGTCGGGGAGGGCAGCGGGCTCGTCAGCCTCGACGCCGCCGGCGGCCTCGCCGCCCAGTGTGCGGTGAACGCGATCGCTGCGCTCCATGCTGAGATCGGCGATCTGGGCCGTATCGCCCGGATCGTCAAGGTCACTGGTTTCGTGGCCAGCGACCCTGACTTCTCTGACCACTCCAAGGTGATCGACGGAGCCAGCTCGCTCTTGAAAGCCGTGTTCGGAGACGCGGGAGTGCACACACGCTCGGCGGTCGGGGTGGCCTCGTTGCCCAGAAACAGCCCCGTGGAGGTCGAGGTTATCGCCCTCCTGCGCGCAGATCCGGCCTGACAAGCGACACGGTGACAGACACGACAGAGACACACTGCTCGCGACAGATCGCGGGCGTCGACACAGATAGGTGGAATGCAGATGACGTGGGATGAGACTTACCCGGAGAAGTTCTTCGGACCGACAGAGGGATCGCTCCTCATCAAGAATCTGCGTGGCGTCGTCACCGGGCGACTGGGAGACACGCTGCGCGAAGTCGAGACGGTGCTCATCAAGGGTGACCGCATCGTCGAGATCGGTGGTTCCGCTGACGCGGAGGCCGACGTCGTGATCGATGCGAAGGGTGCGGTCGCACTTCCGGGACTGTTCGACACGCACACTCACTTCTCGATCGGCGACTTCAACCCGAAGCAGAACACGATCGGCTTCATCGAGAGCTACATGCACGGAGGGGTGACGTCCATGATGTCCGCCGGCGAAGTGCACTTCCCCGGGCGGCCGATGGATCGCCATGGAGTGAAGGCGGTGGCCGTCGCAGCGAACCGTTCGTTTACGAACAACCGCCCCGGCGGTGTGCGCATCCACGGCGGTTCCCTGATGACGGGGCCCTACATGGAACAGGAGGACTATGCCGAGCTCGCAAGTCAGGGAATCTGGTTGATGAAGGTCGGATTCGGTGGTTTCAACGTGCCGAAGGATGCGGTTCCGCATGTGCGGTGGGCCCAGGAGGCCGGGTTCGTGGTGATGTCGCACTCGGGGGGAGCATCCTCGGTTCCCGGCGTCGCGCCGATCACGGTCGACGACCTCATCGCGATGCGGCCCGATATCGCCGGCCACATCAATGGGGGAACCACCAGCCTCCCGGAGGCCGACGTAGAGCGACTCGTGAAGGAGTCGGATGCTGCGCTGCAGCTCGTGCAGGCCGGCAATCTCTCCGCGAGTCTGAACATTCAGCGCATGGCGGCAGAGCATGGCGCGCTGGACCGGGTCATCCTCGGTTCCGACACCCCGTCGGGCACCGGCGTTATGCCGCTGGCGATCATCAAGACGATCGCCGAGCTGTCGTCGATCGGTGGTGTGCCGGCGACGGACGTCATCGCTTACGCCACCAGCAACGCTGCCCGCGTTCTGCGTCGGGAGGAGGGCGTGCTCGAGGAAGGGCGTCCTGCCGACCTGGTGCTGGTGCAGCAGCCGGTCGGTGGCCCGGCCGATCACCCGATCAAGGCCCTCAACCGGGGTGACATCACCGGGATCGCCGGCGTGATCATTAACGGACAGATTCGCGCGCTCCGCAGCCGGAACTCCCCCGCTCCGATCCGCGAAGTCGAGGTGCAGTCGCACCGTTGAGGCGCGGTCCCCGCTGACGGGAAAAGCCGCTGCAGTCCCTCGTCGGA
This sequence comes from Microbacterium sp. LMC-P-041, assembly GCF_030209555.1. Taxonomy (NCBI): domain Bacteria; kingdom Bacillati; phylum Actinomycetota; class Actinomycetes; order Micrococcales; family Microbacteriaceae; genus Microbacterium; species Microbacterium sp. LMC-P-041. The sequence goes on along the minus strand of NZ_JARVRV010000001.1, from coordinate 49,098 downwards.
GGTGGCTGCAGCGGCCTTTTCGTCCCTGACCTGCAGGGGCGCGGCGGGCGGACACAGCCCGCACCGCTGCATCAGGAGCGCGACATCTACAACTCGGCGTAGACAAGGCCATGCCCGTACCGGAAGAGCGGTTCCTCGGTGTCGAAGGGCACGTCCTCGCGGCTCTGCTCGACCGCTTCCATGGAGGAAGGAAGATCGAATGGCAGGCGCCCCTTCGGGGCAACGACCCCCGTCAGAACGTCGATCACGGCGGCATCCGATGCACCGTAGTTTACGACGATGGCAGCGGCGTGATCCGCCAGCGGGCCGAGGATGGTCGCGCGATCGAGGGTGATCGCGACGATGGTCGGTGCTGCTTCGCACACGGCCACGATCCGCTCCATCTCACTCTCAGGGAACTCGAGAGAGCCCGCGTGGAAGAAGGCCTCGAAGCCCACTCCTCGCGATTCGAAGGGGGAGGTCAGGCGAAGGATGCACAGGTCAGCGGCAGCAGGATCTTCGACGATGTCCCAATCTTGTTCCGGCGGAACAGCAAGGTTCTCCACATAGACCCGACGCCGTCCGCCCGTGACGGGCAGGATGGGCGTGCCGTCGGGATCGCTTCGATTCGTGAGAACTGTCATGGCTTCGCGCTGAGCCGTCTCTCCCTCTTGCCGGAACTCTGCGGACCCCGCAATCCGAATCGCTTGCTTCGGGTCGGCGTAGGGGGATTCGAAAAGCCCTAGATGCAGCTTGAGGGTCATGAGGCGCACGACGGATTCGTCCACTCGAGTCTCGGAGACCAGCCCCTTGCGAACGGCCGCGACCAGCTCTTCCGTGCACATCTCCCCACCGAACTGATCGACGCCGGCATCGATGAGGCGGGCGATCCGTTCCTGGCGGGTGGCGCTTTCGAGCCCCCAGGCCCGCGCGGGCATGTCGCTGCCGAGGATCTCGACATCGGTCAGAAGGCCGAAGTCGGTGCAGACCGTGCCGTTGAAACTGAGTTCCTGTCGGAGGAGGCCAGTGACGATCGCCTTCTCGAACGCAAACCCCACTTCGTCGTACTCTGTGCCGATCGGCATTCCGTAGTACGGCATGATCTCCGCGACGCCTGCATCGATCGCTGCTCGGAATGGCTTCAAGTGGTAGTCGAACCGATCTCCTGGATACACCTGTTCCTTGCCGTAGACGAAGTGCGGATCTTCCCCATCTTTCTGCGGGCCGCCACCGGGGAAGTGCTTGGCCATCGCCGCCACGGAGTGCGATCCGAGTTCGCCCCCTCGAAGACCGCGGATGTACGCGGCGCCGAGTGCCGCCGTGAGGTCGGCATCCTCGCCGAACGTGGCTCCTGCGCGAGCCCACCGGGGTTCGGTCGCGACGTCGATCTGCGGGTGCAGTGCGCCACGGAGCCCCACGGCCACGTACTCCTGGCGAACGATGTCGGCGTAACGCTCGACCAGCTCCGAGGAACGCAAAGCCGCGAGCCCCAAGCTCTCGGGCCACTGGGAGAACATGCTCGACAGGGCTGCAGTGCCGGGGTTCTCGATGAACCCGTGTCGGGGATCGCTGGAGAACGTGATCGGAATCGGCAGGGTAGATCCCAGTGCGAGCTCCTGCGCCTCGTTGACCCATTTCACGAATCCCGCAGCGTCGTCGGCATCGCCGACGACGTACAGGTCGGTGATTCGGTGGTTGATGACGAGGGAGGTCAGCGAGGGGAAGCTGAACGCCGACGACGGGCGGCCCACGGGACCGACAGCGACGATGGCTCGGAACATGGCTCCGGCCTTGTCCTCGAGGGTCATCCGTGAGACCAGGTCTCTTGCGCGTTGCTCGGGGCTGAGAGCCGAATCCTGGTACGGATAGCGGGGGATGGGCATCAACGAACTCCTCTGACTCGGAAGACCAGCACGCCACCGGCGATGGCGACGACCCCCGCGACGACGAACCACAGTGTGTAACCGGCGCCGAACAGCATCTGTCCCAGGGGGATGAAGATGACGCCGGCGATGAGCGGTGCGATCATCGCGGGCAGCGTGTTCGCGATGTTCAGGATTCCGAGGTACTTCGCGGTGTTCCCGTCGGCCGGAAGCACATCGACGCACAGTGCCGCATCCACCGCGAAGAACAGCCCCATGCCGGCGCCGATCAGAGCTTCAGCAACAAGGATCACAGTGAGACCGCCGGCGCCGAAACTCGGTGAGACAGCAAGGAGGAGAATTCCTGCTCCTGCGAGGACGCCGCCGATCGAGACGAACACGCGCCGCCGCCCGGCCACATCCGACAGCTTCCCGCCGATGATGCTCACCGCGATCATGAAGGCAACCGAGACGAAGGTGGCTGTCAGGTTGAACTGCAGTTGCTCAGGGATGTCCATGTCGTAGCTTGTCGCGAGGAACAGTGTCAGATAGGTCCCCACGGCGCCGTACCCGAGCATGATCATCGCCTTGGTCAACCATGCCCATCCCAGATCCGGCATGCGTCGAGGGTTGAAAAGGAACGTGCTGATGAAGTTGAAGAAGGTCATCGGCGCGTCGGGGCGCTTGTTGAGCACCTTGTCTTTGAGCGTCAGGGCGAACAACAGTCCGAAGATGAGCCCCACCGCTGCGGGAGCTGCGGCGCGCCAGAAGTCGTTCGGAAGGAAGTTCAGGCTGGCCGCTCCCGCCAGGATCGCGATGGGAACCGCCGCTCCGGCGAGCCCCGAGATGTAGCCGCGTCGACGCACCGGGACCTGGTCGGCGAGCGATGCTGCCTCCGCAGCCTGAGCGAAGTTGGTGAAGGTCTGGGCCGCACACCAGGCGATCGTCAGCACGACCACATTCGGAGCGAGTCCGACGCCGACGAGGCTCACGAAGGTGCCGACAACGCCGATCACGATCCATGGCCGGCGCATGCCCCAGCGCGAGATCGTCGCATCGGAGAGTCGCCCGGCGATCGGCTGCGCCACAAGCGCGAACAGTGCGCCGATTCCCGTGACGAGGCCGAGCTGCAGAGGCGCATCCTCCAGGCCGACAAGTGACTGCAGCTTCACCGAGAGGCCGCCCAGGATAGGCGTGAGTATCGCGAAGAACAGTCCGATGTACGCGAGGGTGAAAGTCGCGGCGTAGCCGCGCGGTTCCCGAGGTCCCAGGGGTCCTGAGTTGGAGCGGGATTCGGGGGCCAAAGTAGCCGGAGGGACAGCGGATTCGGTGGACACGGAGACTCCTTCGTCAAAGTGAACTGCAGACGCCGGACTTCGGGTCATCGGCGGTGAGCGCCACGCTAGCACAAAACCTACACTAGTGTTGGTTTTAGAATCGAGATCGCTATTTACCGTGCAGAATGGGAGTGATGACACTGAGTACAGGCACCTATCCGAAGGGCGTGGCGCGGCGCGCCGAGATCGTGGCTGCCGCGACCCGGAGCTTCTCCCGCGCGGGCTTCGACGGCACTTCCATCCTTGAGATCGCCGGAGACGTCGGAATCTCCCGCGCCGGCCTGCTGCACCACTTCCGCTCGAAGGAGGAGCTGCTTCTCGCAGTTCTGGCTGAACGGGAGCGCATCGACAGGGTCGTGTTCGTGGAGAGTGGATCGCAAGAGCCTGGAGGTTTGGGCGTTCTTCGTGGGATGGTCCGGTTGGCTCGACTGAATGAGGGCCGGCCGGCAATGGTGAGGCTCTTCGTCGTGCTCAGTGCTGAGGCCACCGAGACGTCCCACCCTTCGCACCAGTACTTCCGTGAGCATTTCTCCCGGATCGTCGCCGGCACGGCGCGGGCGCTCACTCAGGTGCGAGGCGTCGGACTGTTGCGGGCTGATGTCGAGCCTGAGAGCTTCGCGCGGGATCTCATCGCCCTGCAGGAGGGCCTGCAATTGCAATGGCTGATGCATCCCGAGCATGCGTCGATCGCGGAGCCGTTGGAGACATGGATCCAGTCGGTGTTGCTGTGTCCGCTCTGGGGTGACGACGCCTGAACCGGTGTGGCTCGCTCGCTCGCTCGATCAGCCTCAGCTCCCAGCATTGCGCACGCAAAGTCGCCCGGGTTGCCGTCTCAGGTAGGCCAGAGGATGCTCTGAGACTGCCCTTCGCCGCCGTGAGTTCGTACGAATCTAGGTAGTTCTCCCAACTGTGCATCTAATGCGCATCTGGTTCTATGACTAACAGTTCCCACGGATTCGCCGGCGCACGGGGACCCCGGAGAGGAGATTGAGATGGCGCGGTACTTCCTGGCTGAAACGGCCGAATGGATTCCCTTCGATGTCCGTGGAACTGTCATGGACAAGCGAGTTCTCTGGGAGGGTGGCTTCGACATCCGCTCCGCCCTATATCGCATGCCTGCCGGGATGGTTACCCAGCAGCATCAGCACGACGAATGGGTGCAGGTCATGGTCATCGAGGGCGAGATGAAGGTGGAGCCTGTCGGTCGCGACGCGGTTCATGTGCGAGACGGAGGCGTCTACGTGCTCGAGCCTGGTGATTCGCACACAGAGACCGCTGTGGCAGACAGCCTCGTCTTCATCACCCAGCTGGACGAGCATCCGAAGTATCTGCGCGCGACGGCCAAAGAGGCCCCCGGCGAATTGGGCCTGTGATGATCACGCTCGCGCGCTCACCTGAGGCTCAGGCTGCGGCAGCGGCCGAGTGGATGGCGTTCAACGACGACTATCTGATCGAGCGGATCGCGAGCACCGGTCGACTCGAGGTGATATTCGCCTGCGTTGATGACGCCGTCACAAGACTGCAGTCTCTAGTCTCGGGCGAACGGTCACCCGATTCGCGGGTTCTGTGGACGACAGAGGTTCAAGGTCATCACCTGACCGTCGTCATCACTGGGGATGCGGACGCCGTCGTCGAGGCTGGCCGGCTACTGCGCTGAGCGCCACTCTTCACCCACGCGCAACCGGTCAAGGGGGCCGTCCGTCGTGCCCGAAAACACCAGGCCAGCTACCTTCATCGCTTCTGAGGAGAGTGTCATGATCATCGATCGCATCGAAGCGATTCCCTACCGGATCCCCATGCGCAAGCCTCTGCATTTCGCCAGCGGACAGGTAGACGAGTTGGAGCACGTTCTGCTTCGTCTGACCACGGCCGACGGGGTGGTCGGCGTGGCTGACATCCCGCCACGTCCCTACACCTACGGCGAGACGCAGGCCTCCGTGGTCACGATCATCAACGACGTCTTCGCTCCAGCTCTCAGAGGCGCGTCCGCATTGGACCGCAGCAGGATACATATAGCGCTTCATCGCACGGTCGGGAATGTCGCGGCCAAGGGCGGAATCGATATTGCGCTGTGGGACATCATCGGTAAGGCGCTCGGTCTCTCCGTGCATCGGCTGCTAGGCGGGTTCACCGACTCGCTTCGCGTTTCGCACATGGTCGGCTTCGCCTCGGGGGCTGAGATGGTGGCGGAGGCTGTCGAGTACAGGGATCGATTCGGGATCGATGTGTTCAAGGTGAAGGTAGGGCGTCGGCCTCTGCATCTGGACATCGGCGCGTGCCGCGATCTTCGTGATGCACTCGGACCGGATACCGAGCTCTACCTGGACGCGAACCGCGGTTGGACTGCTGTCGAAGCCGCCCAGGTTCTTCGTGAGACACGTGATCTCGGCCTCACCTTCTTCGAAGAGCCGTGCGACGCGGCAGAGATCCTCGGTCGACGAAGGCTGGTGGCACAATCCGCTCTGCCTATCGTCGCGGATGAGAGCGCGTCGACCCTCGGAGATGCGGCTCGTGAATTGACCACGGGTGGTGCCACTGCCCTGAGTATCAAGACCGCGCGCACCGGGTTCACTCTTTCTCAGAAGGTGCTGTCGCTTGCCGAGGGGCTCGGCGTCGAAGTGCTTATGGGCAATCAGATCGATTCTCAAATCGGCAGTGCGGCCACGGTGGTCTTCGGCGCTGCCTTCATGCACTCTTCTCGCCGCGCAGCCGAGGTGTCCAACTTCCTGAATATGGGAGATGACCTGATAGCAGAAAGTCTGCAGATCTGCGATGGCCGAATCGCGGTGCCCTCTGGCGCCGGAACCGGTGTGCGAATCGACGAGGCAAAGCTCGCGCACTTCCGTCTCGACGGCAAGGCGAAATGATGCTGTTTCACGTGCGGATGGATGTCGATTTCCCCCACGATATAGACCCGCAGGCGGCGGACGCATTGAAAGAGGCCGAGCGCACCTACGCGCTGGGACTTCAACGGGATGGTCGTTGGCGCGAGCTCTGGCGCATCGTCGGCGAGTACGCGAATATCTCGATCTTCGATGTTCAGGGAAACGACGAACTACACGACGTCTTGAGCTCGCTGCCGCTCTACCCCTACATGAAGATTCGTGTCACGCCTCTTGTAGAGCATCCGTCCAGGCTCCGCGCGCCTTGATGACTTTCCCTGAAGATCACCACCAACAAAGGAGTTGACCATGAGCACTACCAACGACATCGACGAGTTCGTCGCTCGCGCCGCAGAGTCGGGGAAGAATGCGACCGATAGGTTCCGCCAGCGCGAGAGCGCAGGCAGCGAAACGGACTCCGTGCGAGTCAGCCGCCTCGCTTCGCGAGCCATCCAGGCAATCAACGCCGTCGTGATCGACGAGCGCGTGACATACGACGAGTACAACGCCCTGAAGACGTGGTTGATCCGCGTCGGAGAAGACGGGGAGTGGCCGCTCTTCCTCGACGTGTTCCTCGAGCATTCCATCGAGCAGGTCGCGAACGAACACCGTTCGGGGAGTAAAGGGACGATCGAGGGCCCGTACTATGTGCCGGGCGCGCCCGAGGGCCCATGGAACGGAGAGATTCCGATGCGCGCAGACGAGTCAGGTCGTCCCCTTGTCTTCCAGGGGCAGGTGCGCGGCATCGACGGAACACCCCTTCCCGGGGCGAAGATCGAGATGTGGCACGCCGACAGCGATGGCTTCTACTCGCAGTTCGCTCCTGGGATCGCCGAGTGGAATCTGCGCGGTACGTTTCTTGCCGGAGATGACGGCCGCTTCGAAGTCCACACGATCCAGCCGGCGCCGTACCAGATTCCCACCGATGGTGCCTGCGGGCAACTGATTGCCGCGGCCGGCTGGCACGCGTGGCGGCCGGCGCACCTGCACCTGAAGGTCTCTCACGAAGGCTACGAGCTTCTGACCACGCAGCTCTACTTCCCCGGCGACCCTCACAACGACGATGACATCGCCGGCGCGGTCAAGCCGGAGTTGCTCCTCGACCCCCGGCCCCGCGCGAGCGAGGACGGCTACGTGGCCACCTACGACTTCGAGCTCGACCCCGTATGAGTTCGAAGTGGCCGGGCGGACATTCGCTCGGCCATCGTTCCTCAAGAAGGAGGTACGTCGATGACTGACCCCGAACTCTGTTTCTCCGAGCCGGTCGGTCCCGAGAACGCACCGTGGCTCGTCCTCGGGCCGTCGTTGGGAACGAGTAGTTCCGTGTGGGAGGGCGTGACCCCCTTGCTGAGCGATCGCTATCACGTGATCGCCTGGGATCTCCCCGGCCACGGTGGATCCGCTGCCGCTGAGGTAGCGTTCTCGATCGCTGATCTGGCCCGGAGCGTCGCGGCGGGGTTGCGCGAGCGCGGGGCAGCGTCCGTTTACTACGCCGGAGTGTCGCTCGGAGGCGCAGTCGGTGTGCAACTGGCGCTCGAGCAGTCGGGTTTCGTCAACGCCCTCGCCGTCGTCGCGTCTGGCGCGAAGCTGGGGCGGCCGGACGCGTGGCATAGTCGAGCGGCGTTCGTGCGGGCGAACTCGACGGCTGCGATGCGTGAGCCTTCGGCGGAGAGATGGTTCGCGCCACACACGCTGGCTCGCGAACTCTCACTTCCGCGGCGGCTACTCAGCGAGCTGGGCGTCGTTGATCGGGAGAGCTACAGTCTGTGCTGCGAAGCGCTAGCTGCCTACGACGTGCGAGACAGGCTTCACGAGATCGCCTGCCCGGTACTGATCCTTTGGGGAGAACACGACCAGATCGCTCCCCAGAACACTGCTGATGAGCTGAACGAGGGTCTCGCGGACGGGCGAGTGGTGTGTCTCCTGGGTGCCGGACACCTCCCTCCGGTAGAGGATCCGACAGCGACTGCCCAGGAGATCGGAAGCTTCTTGATGGCTGTCGATGGTGCCTACGATCGCCCGGGGCGACGAAAGGCCCACGAATGATTGACAAGACGCTGACCGACACCGCGGCGGCCGTGGCAGATATCCCGAACGGGGCGACGATCATGATCGGCGGATTCGGTCGCGCGGGACAGCCGGTGGAGCTGATCGACGCATTGATTGAGCAGGGAGCGACTGAGCTCACCGTCGTGAACAACAATGCCGGCAACGGCGAGAAGGGGCTCGCCGCGTTGCTGGACAAGGGGCGGGTCCGCAAGATCGTGTGCTCCTTCCCCCGGCAGTCCGACTCCTGGGTTTTCGACAAGTTGTATCGCGCGGGCAAGGTCGAGCTCGAGCTCGTGCCGCAAGGGAATCTCGCGGAGCGTATCCGGGCCGGCGGCGCGGGAATCGGTGCGTTCTTCACGCCGACCGGTGTGGGAACGCGACTCGCCGACGGTAAAGAAGAACGTGTGATCGACGGCCGAACCTACGTGTTGGAGCATCCGATCCGCGCTGACTATGCGTTGGTGGCGGGCTTCCGAGCAGATCGGTGGGGCAATGTGGTCTACCGTTCGACCGCGCGCAATTTCGGTCCGGTGATGGCTACCGCTGCCGAGACGACGATCGTGCAGGTCGATGAGATCGTTCCGCTGGGGCGGTTGGACGCGGAGACGGTCGTGACGCCCGGGATCTTCGTCCAGCGCGTCGTAGCCGTCGGAGAGCGGGGCTGGCTCCGGGGCGGAGAGTTCATCGGCGGCGTAGACATAGAGGGCCGCCCGCTCGCATTCTCTGACGGGTTTGCGGAGGTCGGCCGATGAGCGACAAGGCCGGCGCGCGACTCTCGCGCGACGCGCTGGCCGCCCGTATCGCCGCCGACATTCCAGAAGGCGCCTTCGTCAACCTCGGCATCGGCGCACCTACACTCATCGCGAACTTCCTGCCTCCGGACCTCGAGATCATCCTCCACACCGAGAACGGCATGCTGGGGATGGGGCCTGCCCCGGCGGCGACCCGGATAGACCCCGATCTCATCAATGCGGGAAAGCAGCCTGTGACCGCCGTACCGGGGGGCGCCTACTTCCACCACGCTGATTCCTTCGCCATGATGCGTGGTGGGCACCTCGACGTGTGCGTGCTCGGAGCGTTCCAAGTATCGCAACACGGCGATCTGGCGAACTGGTCGACCGGAGCTCCCGGCGCGATCCCCGCGGTCGGTGGGGCGATGGACCTCGCGATCGGCGCGAAGAACGTCTACGTGATGACCGACCTGCTCGCGAAGGACGGCTCTTCCAAACTCGTCGAGCAGTGTTCCTACCCGCTCACGGGAGCGCGCTGTGTCACGCGGGTCTATACCGACCGGGCGATCTTCGAGGTTGGACGAGGCCGATTCATCGTGCGTGAGACATTCGGAGAGAGCACCATCACGTCGCTGCGTGCGCTCACGGGCCTTGAGCTGACGGACGGCACGGACGCAACATCAACCAGGGGAGACCTCTGATATGTCAGGCAGCTACATCTATGACGCCGCTCGTACGCCGTTCGGCCGCGTCGGGGGCGCTTTCGCGTCCGTGCGCCCCGATGATCTGGCCGCCGTCGTCATGCGCGCGATCGTGCAGCGGACCGATGTGGATCCGTCGAGGATTGACGACGTCATCTTCGGGGACGCCAATCAAGCGGGGGAGGACAATCGCAATGTCGCTCGATTCGGAGCGCTGTTGGCCGGCTTTCCCACGTCGGTGCCGGGGGTGACGGTCAACAGGCTGTGCGGGTCGTCGATGGAAGCGGTCATCCAGGGGTCGCGGGCGATTGAAGCAGGTGATGCCGAACTCATCCTGGCCGGGGGCGTCGAGTCGATGAGTCGCGCTCCTTATGTAGTGGAGAAATCCCCGAAGGCTTTCCCCGCCGTCGGAAATCAGATGATGTGGAACACCGCGATCGGTTGGCGCATGACCAACCCGAGGCTCCCCCGCGAGTGGGTGATCTCGAACGGCGAGTCCGCCGAGAGACTGGCAGCTCTGCATGGGATCTCACGTGAGGCGCAGGATCAGTTCGCACTGCGTAGCCATCGACTGGCGGGGGAGGCGTGGGCAGTGGGTGCGTATGACGCCGAGATCGCACAGGTCCCCGGTAGCGAGATCGCTCGAGACGAGGGTGTTCGCGATGACACGAGCCTCAGGCGACTCGGGGATCTGCGCGCGTTGTTCGCGGATGGAGGATCGGTGACAGCCGGCAACTCCTCGCCGATCAACGACGGAGCCTCTGCTGTTCTGCTCGGGGCTGAGGGGGTGGCTGGCCTCGAGCCCCTCGCTCGCATCACAGGCCGGGGCGTGGCTGGGAACGACCCGGACGTGTTCGGAGTTGCGCCAGTCGAGGCCGCGAACCGGGCGCTGGCCCGTGCTGGCCGCACGTGGTCCGACGTCGATCTGGTGGAATTGAACGAGGCGTTCGCGTCGCAGTCGCTCGCATGCCTGCAGGGTTGGCCCGATCTGGACCCAGCAAAGGTGAATGTCCACGGTGGTGCGATCGCTGTCGGTCACCCGCTGGGAGCGTCCGGTGGGCGGATCATCGGTCACGCGGCACACGAACTCCGTCGCAGTGGTGGCCGCGTCGCCGTTGCTGCGCTGTGCATCGGGGTCGGGCAGGGCCTCGCGATCGTCCTCGAACGGTGACAGTGCGATGGCTCACGATGATCGGCGGGTCAGCCGGAACCTCTCGAGATGACGGTGGCGAAGGATCGGTCACCGACCTGATCGGCGCCGACGGATCGCTGGTCCAGCAGGTCTGAGGCGAGCATCTGCGCGATCGTCAAAGTGTCGATGGTGACGGTTGACACGTCGAACAATGCCGATGAGGTGTTGTCGACACCGATGATCGACAGGTCCTCGCCTTCGCGTAGCCCGAGTTCCCGTGTGCCGAGCAGCACTCGGACAGCGACCTCGTCGTTGTAACAGCAGAAGGCCGTCACGGGGGTCTGCGTTGCGACCAGGCTGTTGACCGCTCGGGTTGAGTGGGCGATATCGGGGCCCACTGAGCGGTACTTCGGAGTAGGCGCACCGTGTTCGGCGCATGCGGCAAGCACTCCCTCGAAGCGCTGACGGGCGATCGGGGCCAGATCCTCAGAGTTGGGTGCCACGAAAGCGAGCCGTCGATGGCCGGCCTCCAGGAGATAGCGCGCCTGCAGCTGGCCGATCTGCCGGTGGTCGACGACGCGTATATCCGTCGTCACCCGTGCGATGGAGATCTTCTCCAATGCTGTCAGGAGAGCCGGGGGGTGTCCTCCGCCGAGCACCGCGATGGCGGTCGGGTTCACGTGGGACCATAACTCGCGGAGGGCGGCCGCGGTGTCGCTCTCAGACCTCAGCCGATGAAGCAGCAATGCGTATCCCCGTCTGGAGACGAGCGCTCCCAGGTGCTCGAGCATCTCCTCGAAAACGGCACCGACGCTGAAGCTCGGAACGAGAGCGAGGATGACCGTGCTGTTTCCCGTGCGTAGCGCTCGTGCGCTGGGATTCGGCACATGCCCGAGGGTTTTCGCTGTCTCCAGCACGAGCTGCCGAGTGGTCGCGCTCACTCGCTTGTCGGCGCGATCGTTGAGCACATAGCTGACGGTGGCGCGAGATACGCCCGAGGCCCTGGCGACATCGCCGGAAGTGACTGCGCGTTCCGAGTGTCGGTTAGCCACTGCTCACCCTTCCGACGTCGCGCCGATGCGGTGCGTTGGATCGAGCGTACGACGTGGGCGTCGCCGCCCACAGGCGTGCAGGGGGCAACGTCAGCTGCGCACAAGCGCGTGGCGCGTCGGCGCAACAACGGTCGACGGTCGGCGTGCCCGGCGTCGAGCAAGGAACCGAAACTTAACGATCGGCAATGACTCTGAAACACGATGGTTACACGTGTCTTGACAAAATGAGTTACACGAGTAACGTCTACTCCAGACGAGGACGTCGATGAAGGGCGAGGCCATGCACCAGAAAGACAGCCTGCGAGTTCGGGCCGGCGAGAACGCGCATGTCATTGCGCGTGTGCACACCGAGGGTCTCTGGCCGCTGACCGGTCCTGACTCGACGCCTCAGGTGATGTTCGTCTTCGCGGACCGGGGCCAGATCGAGCTCGTCTCGGATTCGGGGCCGGTCCGGCTGAGCGAACGCGAGCTTCACGTGAGCAGGTCGGGACGTTGGGCTTCAGCGCTCGTGCCCAAGGGGTCCCGAATGATCGTGTTGCGGATGACCCGTGACTGCGCCGGAAGCGAGCTCAGCCGTATGGCGGGCAGCGATGTGTTGGTCCCCGCGGTGGGCGGTGCTATGCCCGGCCTGGTCGGTCACGTGCTGCGAGGTCTCGTGTCGGACGGTGCCGGGTCTGGCATCTCCGAGCGCGCCGCATCCCACATCTCGGGCTTGCTCGCGTTGACGATCGCCGAGCATTTCGTTCTCTCCGGCAGCCGGGCGGGCGTATCGCTCTTCGACGAGGCTCGCGCCTATATGGAACTCAATCTGGGCGACACCAGCCTCGGCCAAGATCGAGTCGCTGGCGCACTCAACGTATCCACCAGGACTCTTGCCCGCGCCTTCAGAGAGCACGGCACAACAGTCTCCGCCTGCATTCGCGAGGACCGACTGGATCGGTGTTATGCAGAGCTGATCGACGAGCGGATGCTCAGCCTCGCGGTGAGCCGCATTGGTGCCCGATGGGGCCTGCCTGATCCCTCACACTTCAGCCACATGTTCAAGGCTCGCTTCGGTCTGTCGCCCCGAGCACTGCGCGACCAGTTCTCCACGATGGAGCGCAGTAGAGTCACCGCGTGAACGGAGTCCGTAGCCGGTGAGACCAGGACATGAAAGCCGGATGAGGAGCCCTGGGATCGGATCGGGGCTCCTCGCCACGGAGACGGGCGTCAGATGTCGCTGTCGGCCGCGAGAATGATGCTTGGCAGAACGGCTGAGAGCATCGGGCTGTGTCCGGTGTAGGGCGGAAACGCGTTCGTGGTGAAACCCACCGCGAGGTCCCGATCCGGGTCGTAGAAGGCCGCGCATCCGCCAGCGCCCTCATGTCCCCATGCGTTCGCAGAGGTCATCGGGAAGCGTGGGAATGGGCGCTGAACGCCTGCGCCGAAGGCGCTAGGCACGCCGAGCGTCGCATCAGTGCCGTGAGACTCCAGGCTCACCATCTCCTCAAGCGACTTGTCCGAGATGATCTGCCCGCGGCCTGCGGACGCCAAGAGATCTGCCAGAGCTGGCGCGGTTCCCACGGCGTTCAGCCCGGGGATGGTCGCCGACAGGAACGGGATCGAGTTGAACACCGAGACGTCCGCGAGAAGGCTCTCGATGAGCGCATCCCGAGCGAAGGCCGGCGACTGATCCGCGGGGGTCCGGATATCACGCGGCGGTGAGAAGAGTATCGACTGGACGTCGTCGAACCCGGTGGCGGTCCCCGCGATGCTCAGCCGATCGCCCGCGACCGGGCTGACGAGAGAGTTGAACAGATCGCTGAACGCAGCGTCACCGACGTGTTCAAGGTATCCGCGGATCAGTGAGCCGAAAGTCACTGTGTGATAGCCGTGGCGGGTTCCCGGACGCCACCGGGGCGTCTGTGCGGCGGCGGCGAGCACGTCGTCGCCCTGCGCGAACGATGAAGCGGAGAAGGTCCCGTCGACGCCGTTGATCCCCGAACGGTGAGACAGAACGTGACGGAGAGTGACTTCACGGGCGCCAGGGTGATCCATGGACGACCACCGTTCGGACATCGGCTGGTCGAGATCGACTATCCCGGCATCCCTGGCTGCGAAAACCGACATGGCGGTGACGATCTTCGTGACGGAGAAAAGCACCTGGCGCCGTGAGGAGTCGTAGTCCCCGAGCACGAGATCCACCACCGGCTTGCCATGGTGGCGAACCGACAGCGCGGCGCCGCCATGAATCAGGCCGACGCCGGCGGCGCTCCGCCCCAGGACATCAGCGATCGGGGCGAATGAGCCTTCCGCGCTCCCACGCACCGTCAATGACTCACTCATGAATCGGGGCCAGAGTGCATCGGAAGTAGTCGATACCCGATCGGATGTCGCCGAGCGGATCGGGGGACAGGTCCACCTCCGCATGGGCCCAGCCCTGCCAGTCTGCCTCGCGCAGAATCTCCTGCCATGCGGGCCAGTCGACGATTCCGCTCCCGAGGACCCTGAAGTAGGTGAGCATCTCGGCGTGGCGATCGAAGAACGGCCCGGTCAGCGTGGCGCCGTCGAGCGGGGCGGCGCAGTCCTTCCAGTGCATGACCGGGGTGCGGGTGACGTGACGGCGGAGAATCTCCACCGGATCGCTCGAGTCCAGTGTGCAATGCCCGGCGTCGATGCACAGGCCGACGTGATCGGGTGAGGTGAGATCCATCATCCGCGAGACGTCATCCACTCGAGAGCACACGGAGTACGCATCGGTGTGCAGCGCGAGGGTCACACCGTACCGACCCACCGTCTCACCGAACGTGTCGACGAGTTCCGCGATGCGTCCGAAGACATCCGTCGGTACGTCCGCGGTGAATGAACCGTCTGAGAAAGGTGCGCGGGGCACGGTCCCGGAGACCATGGTGCGGCATCCGAGCGCCGAAAGCAGCTCCGCATGACGGATCAGCTCCGCCTTGGCGGCACCGATCGTGGACGGATCCTCCAGCGCATTCGCGATCAGCGCGCCACCGACGTGGTAACTCGACGCGAGCTGCAGCCCCCGGTCTGCGAGCGCTGCACGTAGACCGTCTGGGCCGCCGTACACCTCGATCGCAGTTTCCCAGCCGACAGGTGGGGGAGCGAGCTCGATGCCGTCGAGACCCGCCTCGACGCTCAGATCGAGCATGCCCTCGATATAGCGCTTCGGTTCGGCGGCAACCGCCGCCATGAGCTCCTCATACGAGGTGTTGGCAGGCAGGCCCCACAACTCCGCGTCGTAGAACGTGATCAGGTCGGTGCCGAGTCGGATGTTCGCCTCGGTCATGATGCGCTGACCTCTCCGACGTCCACCCATCCGCCGCGCTCTGCCGACAGCGTCACCGCTGCGACGATGGCCTGGGTGTGCGCGGCGACGGCGAAGTCCGGCGCGGTCGGAGTCCCTGCAGCGATCGCACCGAAGAAGTGGGCGAACTGCGCTGCGGAGGCGTCCAGATAGCCTTGAGCGAGACCGGCGACGGGATACCAGACATCGGGGTGAGCGCCACTCACGATGACGGACTTCATCCCCGACGCGTCAGGAGCATCGCTTTCCAGGCCCAACTGGAATTCACCGGGGCGGTTCCAGTCGAAGTCGACTGATCCTCGTTCACCGTCGATCTCGAAGGTGAGACGGTTCTTGCGCCCATACGAAACGAAGCTCACCGCGAACGTGCCCATCGCACCAGAAGCGAACTCGGCCACCCACACGCCGCTGTCGTCGAGGCGCTCGTCTTCGCGCACCTCATCGGCGTCGGCCCACGTTCGTCGAGCGTCGACGCGACGGGTCAGAGAGCGGGTCGACGCGCTCACTCGGACGATCGGCCCGCAGATGTACTCGGCGAGGTCAAGGACGTGGGAGCCGATGTCGCCGACTGCGCCCGAGCCGCCCGTCTTCTTCGAGCCGCGCCATCCGAACGAGTCGAAGAAGAACAACGGATCCTGGAGGTAGGTGCCGCGGAACTGCAGCACGTCACCGAGGTCGCCACGCTCCACGAGGGCCTTGATGTGCTGGACCGCCGAGATATGGCGGTAGTTGAAGCCCACCTGAGTCGAGACGCCGGCGGACGAGGCAGCGGCGGCGGCCATGCGCTGCGCTGACGCCAGGTCGTTGGCCAGCGGCTTCTCGCAGAACACGTGCTTTCCCGCGGCGAGCGCGGCGACAGCGATCTCTTCGTGTAGCGGGGGCGGCGTCACGATGTCAATCGCGTCGATGTCTGGATCCGCGATGACGGATCGCCAGTCGGTGGAACTCGAGTTCCATCCCAGCTTGGCCGCTGCCGCGGAGGCGACCTCATCCGTCGCGTCGACGAGCGTCTGCTTCGTCACGGTGAAGCCGGCGTCCGCGATCAGCGGAGCGAGCGAGAGGGCCATGCTGTGCGTGTGGCCCATGAAGCCACCTCCGCCGATGAGCGCAACCTTGAATTCTTTCACGGACTTCCCCTTCACGATCAATATCTTTCCTTCGGCCTAGCCTCGCCATAGCCCGACGGAACCTCTTGTGACCGGCGGACGTGTACTTGCGAGTCCGCGACGCGAGCTCTCGATGAGGCGCACGTGCACGCGATGATGCGAAGGTCACATCTTGAAGGAGACGTCATGCTTCGTGGGATAGATCCCCTGCTCCGCGGCGAACTGCTGCATCTGCTCGACGACATGGGGCACACCGATCGGCTGCTGCTGGCGGATGCGAACTTCCCCCTCATCCGCGCCACGTGTCCGGTCGTGCGCCTCGGTGAGGTCCGGATGAGTCGGACCCTGGACGCTGTTCTCTCGGTTTTTCCGCTCGATGAGCCTGTAGACGGTGCCGTCACCCGCATGGTCGATCCGGCGGATCCGGAGGCGCTGAGTCCGGCACTTCAGGACTGCCTGGGCGTGCTGCGTTGCCATGCCGGAGAAGGGACTCGCTTCCGCACGCCTCCGCGCGAAGTCTTCTATGAGGAGGCGATGCAGGCAGCAGCGATCATCCATGTGCTTGAACCGTTGCCGGCCAGCTGCCTCATCCTGACGAAGGGCGTGATCTACCCGCATGCGGCAGGGTGAAGCGAACACGCAAGGGCGTGTCTTCGTGGCGCAAGCGATACAGCTGGCCACGTGACACGATGACGCTGTTCGGTCAGCATGAAAGGAGCACATCCGTGCTTGCGATTAGTCAGGTGCGCGAGATCGCGCAAGGTCTCGACCATTCTGAAAGTGTCACGACAGGCCCTGACGGCACTCTGTTCGCTGGGGGTTGGCATGGCCAGGTGTACGCCATCGCCCCCGAAACAGGGGTCGTCGAGCAGATCGGTCAGGTCGATGGAGTGGTGCTCGGCCTCGCGGTCGATGCTGAGGGAACGGTGTACCTCTGCGACGTGATCAACCGTCTGGTCGTGCGGGTTCGCCGCGGTGAACCGAACGTGGTCTACTCGCGATCGGCTGGTGGAAGTGAGTACACGATTCCCAACTATGTCGCTTTCGACGATGACGGATGGCTGTGGCTGACGGACTCGGGTGAGGAAGACCCCGACAATCCCGGTGGTCGAATCGTTCGCATTCCGCCCGGGGGCGGCGACGCGGAGGTCATGTCGCCGGAGAACCTGCCCTTCCCCAACGGGCTGTGCATCGGCCCGAAGGGCCAGATCTACTACGTCGACAGCTTCGGCCACGGTGTGAGCGAGCTCATCGATGGGAAGGTGCGTCCGGTCGCCCGTCTGGAAGGTGTGACGCCCGACGGCATCGCGGCCGAAGCAGACGGCGGTCTTCTCGTCTCCTGCTACTACCCGTTCAAGATCCTCCGCGCCGATTCCGCGAGTGGAGACGTGACGACGCTCCTCGACGACACAGTGGGGACGACCTTGCGGATGCCGACGAACATCTCCCACTTCGGCCCTGGGCTCACGTCTCTGGCGATCACGAACTTCGCCGGCCACAAGCTCCTGGCCGTGGACCCGGGCGTGGCAGGCATGCCGCTGCGCTACCCGACAGTTAGAAGACCAGAGCAGTGAGCATCCGCATCGCAGTTTCCACCGGCGTGTTGACGGCGGCCGGACTGCCGGCGATCCTCGCCCCCGCCACGTTCGACCGCATGAAGCGCATGGGGTTCGACTGGATCGATCTTTCGGACATCTTCCTGGCGATGTCGGAGTTGAGTGAAGCGGACGTCGCACGAATGGGGGCACTTGTGCGTGACGCCGGCCTGCAGATCGCCGGAGCATCGGTTATCGGGTTGACGCCGGCATCGCGAGCCGCAGATGCGCAGGCGTTCAGGGAGCGGGTCTCGCGCGCGTTCGACAATGCTGCGTCCCTGGGCGTCTCGTTGGTCAGCGTCGGCTTGCATGGGGCACCTCCTGGGGGCATCGCCGGTGGTGCGCGACCGCCCTGGCTCACTCAGGGGTCCGCACCCGAGCATTCGGATGCAGCTCTGGAGGCCGCTGCCGGCGTTGTCGCCGAGGTGGCTGACGTTGCAGCGAGGCATGGTCAGTCCGTGCATCTGGAGATGGCGGAGAGCTCTGTGCTCGACACTGGCGCGAGTTGCGTGCGGGTACGCGACCTGGCCGGGCGCAGTAACGTCGGCATCAACCCGGATCTGGCGAACATGGTTCGGGCTCCCTGGCCGTTGCAGGAGAGCTGGAAGACGACCCTCCAGAACGTGGCGCCTCACGTCGAGTACTGGCATGTCAAGAATTGTCATCGCATCGAGCTGGAGAACGGACGTGCCGTCAGCACTCCTTCCGGTCTGGCCGAGGGAACCATCGACTACCGACTCGGCCTCGGCCTTCTCGCCGAAGCAGGTTTCGACGGCGTCATTGTCGTCGAGCACTACGGAGGCGACGTTCTGTGGTTCGCCGAGAACGCACGAACCCACCTTGAAGCCGTCCTCCGTGACCGTGAACAGCGGGATGCTGCGACGGTGTCGAATCCAGGCAAGTGAATGTCGCTGGAGCACAAGCCACGCGAACTCCGTGGTGACACGATTAAGCACCTGATCGAGCCTCGCGACAATGAGCCTCGTGACAACGAGAGGAGGAAGCATATGACCCAGCGAAAGTCTAGGAGCCGCCGGCATTATGGCAACGCGTGGGCGCTCCCGTTCCTCATCCCTGCCGGTGCTTTCGTCTTTGCGATCATCCTGATCCCGAGCGTCATGGGTATCGCGTACGCCTTCACCGATTGGAACGGTGGCCCGGACTGGGAGTGGGTCGGCTGGGCGAACTTCGAACGGATGCTCACAGACCAACTCGCTCGTGATGCCCTGTGGCATACGCTGGTGCTCACCGTCATCACGACGATCGTCATGAATGTCCTCGGAATCCTGTTCGCACTCGGACTGAACTCCAAGATCAAGGCGAAGACCTTGCTGCGTGTGATCTTCTTCGCACCGGTGGTGGTCACACCCGTGATCGTCGCGAACCTCTGGAAGTACATCTACCTCCCGGACGGCCCGCTCAACGAGTTTCTGCGTGCAGTCGGTCTCGACGGGTTGGCCACGTCGTGGCTGGGGAACAGCGACACCGCACTCGGCGCGATCGCAGTGATCGTCATCTGGCAGTTCACCGGCATCGCGATGGTGATCTACCTCGCCGGACTCCAGAACGTGCCTACGGAGCTACTGGAAGCGGCACAGCTCGATGGCGCGGGACCCGTTCAACGCTTCTGGTTCGTCATCCTTCCGCAGCTTCGTCCTGCCCTAGTGATCGTTTCGATGCTCACCATCATCGCCGGTCTGAAGATCTTCGACCAGGTCTGGGTGACCACCCAGGGCGGCCCGGGCTCATCGACGGCGACGCTGTCGACCGCTCAGTACCAGGTGACCTTCCTTATCGGGAACTTCGCATACGGTGCGGCCTTTGCAGTCGCGCTCTCGGTGCTCGCAGTCGTCGCCGCTCTGCTTCAGCAGGCAGTAGCAAGAAGAGGAGCAAGCGATGCGTCGTAGGCACACATGGCGCGAGGGAGTCGTCGAGGGCGCGCTGGGTCTCATCGCCCTCGTGATTCTCTTCCCCGTCTACATCATGGTGATGGGTGCCATCAGGCCGGCTGGCGATTTCGACAATCGGCTGCTCCCACCGCAGAGCCCCACTCTTGAGAATTTCGTAATCGCCTGGAATGAGGCCGGTCTCCCCGGGGCGATGATCGCGAGCTTCTTGATCACTGCGTCATCGATCACGCTCGTCGTCTTTCTGACTTCAGCAGCGGCGTACCCACTCGCTCGTATCACCGCCACCTGGTCCAAGCTCGTCTATTACGCCTTCATGGTGGGATTCCTGCTTCCGTTCCAGCTTGCGCTCATTCCGCTGTACGTCACGTTCCGCGACCTGGGCCTGCTCGGCAATCCGATCTCGCTGGTGCTGCTCTACGCCGGACTCCAAGCGCCGTTCTCTCTCTTCCTGTACACGGAGTTCATCCGAAGCGTGCCGGTGGAATATGACGAAGCCGCGCAACTCGACGGTGCACATCGCGGACAGATATTCATGAAGGTGGTGCTGCCGATGGTGAAACCCATCACCGGAACGGTCGTTGTCCTCAACGCCGTCAACATCTGGAATGACTTCTATGCTCCGTTGCTGTACCTAAGCGGTTCTGACGTGAAGACGCTCCCGCTGGCGATCTACCAGTTCACCGGAGAGTTCGGGTCCCGTTGGGAACTGATCTTCTCCGGGATGATCATCGCCGCCATCCCTGTTCTCGCCGCCTTCCTGGTCATGCAGAAGGCCGTTTTCCGAGGGTATGCGTCGGGCCTCAAAGGCTGACAGCACCACCAATCGTCCCTACGCCGTCCTGTCAGGGCGACCCATCGAATATAAGGAGTCATAATGCACAGCAATGCAAGGAAGCGAGCTCTGCCGGCAGCCGCCGTGATCGTCACAGCGGCTCTGATGACCGCCGGGTGTGCTGGCGGCACGGGCGGAGGCGACGCAGGCGCTGACGCCCCGCAGGAACTCACCATCATGTGGGAATCTGGTGGCAAGGAGGCTCTCGACCTCGTCATCAAGGAGTTCAAGGCAGTCAATCCCGACGTCAAGGTCACCGTGGAGTACCTTGACGGACAGGTGATCAAGACCCAGGTTCCCACACGGCTCGCCGCGGGCACCGCGCCGGACCTGTTCCGCACCGAAGCTGGGTCGGGAACGACGACGGCCACACAGATCCTGGCTGCTCGCGGGTATCTGGCGCCCATCGAGATCGAAGGGCTGGAACTGCCCGAGTCGATCACCGCGACGATGACCTATGAGAACGAGCTCTACGGCTTCGCGCCCGTGCTGCAGTCGCTCGGCCAGGTCTTCAACGACGAGGCGCTCACCGCATCGGGTCTGTCCGTGCCTGAGACGTGGGACGACGTTCTGACATTCTGCGCGGACGCGCGTGCTCTGGGTACGTATGCCTACGCCCAGGGTCCAGTGTCGCTGCATGAGAACCAGACCACGCCGTACGCCCTGTCCGGAGAGCTGGTGTTCGAACCCGATCCCGATTTCGACGCGCAGATGGCAGACGGCAAAGTCCGCTTCCCCGACTCCAACTGGGTGAAGGTCTTGGACCGCACCCTGGAGATGGTGGACGGGGAGTGCTTCCCCGACGGCTTCGAGGGCAACGACATGACAGCCGTGCTCGACTCACTCGCGACGGGTAAGGGTCTCGGCATGGTCGGTTACTCGTCCTACCTGCCTTACGCCAGCGGATCGGGTGCGACATTCTCGATCTACCCGCTTCCCGCATCAGACGACCCGGAAGACAGCCGACTCCTCGTTGCGCCCGCGCAGCCTTTCGCGATCAATGCGAAGGCTAAGAATGTCGAGCTCGCTCAGGAGTTTCTGTCGTTCCTTGCTCAGCCCGAGATGACCCAGCTGTATGCGGACACCCTCGCGCCGACGGGTGGTCTTCTTCCCGCCAGTTACCTCACACAGGACCCGTCGCAGACGCAAGTGAACGACATGATGCTGAAGTACCTCGACGAGGAGAGGACATTCCAGTTCCCGGACGCGACGTGGCCGAACCCCGAGGTTCAGCTCGCACTGCAGTCCGGCATGCAGGAAGCGATCCAGGGCAAGCGCTCCGTCGAGGATGTGCTGAACGCCATGCAGCAGGCGTACGACCAGGGTGGACCCGCAGACTGACGCCCCCCTTTCGATAGCTGGGGCGCGGATCGACACCTCCGATCCGCGCCCCTCACCACGAGGAAGAATCGATGACTATGCAATTGCTTACGGGAAAGACAGCCGTTGTGACGGGCGCGGCGGGTGGGATTGGTTCCGTCGTCGCCAAGACCTTCGCCGCGAACGGTGCGTCAGTGGTACTCACTGATCGCTCAGGCGCGAATCTGCAGGCAGTGCAGGACGAGATCCGTGCCGCAGGAGGGAGCGCGACCTCGATCGAGATCGATGTCACTGACTGGGATGCGGTTGAAACTGCTGCCGCACGGATCCGCTCAGAGATCGGGCCGATCCACGTCTTGGCGAACGTCGCCGGTGGGTCTACCGGGTCAGGAGGGAGCCAACCGATCGAGCTGCTTGAGGCCTCGGAGTGGGACAGATCACTGGGTCTCAATCTCTCGTCGAGCTTCTACATGAGCAAAGCTCTCCACCCGCTGATCCGCGACGCCGGCGGCGGAGCGATCGTGAACGTCGCGTCGCTGGCCGCCATCCGGATGTCAACGCACGGCGGCGTCGCCTACACGGCGGCCAAGAGCGGCGTCCTCGGCCTCACTCGTCACTCGGCCTTCGAGTTCGCGCGCGACGAGGTCCGAGTCAATGCAGTTCTCCCTGGCATCGTCGATGGTCCGGCCATGCGCATAGCGAATCCGGATGCCACCCGACAGGCGGAAGCATCCATCCCGCTGGGAAGGATGACCACCCAGCAGGAGATAGCCAACGCGATGCTCTTCCTCTCGTCCGACCTCGCTTCGGGGATCACGGGGGAGTATCTGCTCGTGGACGGTGGCATGCAGATCGGCAGCCCCACAAGCTCAGCGGTCTATTTCGAGGCTCGCGCTAAGCGGGACCTCTGACTCGCATCCGAGGCGCGCCTGCATATCACGCGGAGCGCCTCGGAACGACTTGCATGACATCCCCCGTGAAGGGGATTTCGACGCGGTCACCCAGCTTTCGCAACACACGGTCTGCGACCAGCCGCCCCACTTCGCTGGGATCCGCCGCTACCGTCGTGATCCCCAGTTGTGACAGCGGGGAGTTGTCGACGCCGATGAGTGACAGATCCTTGCCATCCGTGAGCCCTAGCTCGTGCATGGCGAGCATCACTCGAATGGCGATGTCATCGTTGTAGCACGCGATGGCGGTCACGTCGTCTGCCAGCCAGCGGTGGATAAGCGCCGTGGTGGATGCGACATCGTCTGACACGGTGGCGCCATCGACGTGCGCCAGACCTGCCGATGCGCATGCTGACGCGACACCGGCTGCCCGCTGAGCTGCGATCGGATGCAGAAGCACGGAGGCCGTCGATGCGAAAGCGATGCGGGTGTGACCACGTTCGATCAGATACTCTCCCTGAAGTCGGCCGATGGCCACGTGGTCGATGATGTCGGCGTCACTGACGATGCTCGAGTTCACCACATCCCCCAGATCACGGATCGTCTCCGCGTCGAACGCGCCTCCGAGGACGGCGACCACTGCCGGATGGAGGTGCTGGGACAGCTCTTGCAGCGCCTGCACTGCATCCGGTGCAGCGGGCATGGGGAACAGCAGAAGCGCGTAGCCGGCATCCGCGACGTGGCGGCTCATGTGCTCCAGCATCTCGTCGAAGATCGTTCCGACAGTGAAGCCGGGCACGAGCCCGAGAACGACGGTGCTGCGCCCCTTACGCAACGCGCGGGCTGACGCATCGGGAACATGGCCGAGCTCCGCGGCTTTCGCGAGCACGCGCTGGCGCGTCTGCTCGCTTATCGCTTTATCGGTCCTGTTGTTGAGGACGTAGCTCACTGTCGCCCGGGACACACCGATCGCGCGGGCCACGTCGGCTGACGTCGCCCGTCGTGATCCGCCGGATCCGGCGATAGGGACGGCGGGTGTCATTCGGCTCTCCTCCAGAGGTCGGATACTGGTCGATCTCGTTGTTCGCGATACTTGAGCCCACCCTAAGGGAGGTACGCGTGACGATGAAGAACGGTGCGATGTCGTCAGGATCTGTCCGCGGACTAAGGATTTTCCCACCATGCTCGCGGGTAAGTAACGATGTCTCCGAGGCCCTTGTCTCGCATACCTTCGAGCCATGGTCAGCGAACTCACTCCCGCACAACATAGCTTCCGCGCGGCGATGGCCAGCCTTTCGGCCGCCGTCAACATCGTAACGACGAATGGTCCTCGAGGGGAGGCGGGTGTGACAGTGAGCGCCGTGAGCTCCGTCACAGATTCGCCACCGACGCTGCTGGTCTGTGTCAATCGGTCCAGCTACACGCACGACGTCTTTCAGCACAATCGTCACGTCGCCATCAACGTGCTCGCTTCCGATCAGGAGGAGATCGCGTGGCATTTTGCGGGACGCACCGGTCTCTCGTTCGAGGAGAGGTTCGCCCTGCCCATATGGGACCGCGATCACAACGGTGTTCCACTTCTTAAGGAGGCCGCAGCGCGGGTCTCCGGCACGATCGTCGACGAGACGAGCCGGGGCTCGCACTCGGTGTTCTTCGTCGAGGTCGATGCGGCCGAATCCCGTGACGACCGCGGCGGCCTGGCCTACTTCCAGCGCAACTTCCATGCCCTCAGCGTTGCCTGATCGGCGCGTACGCCTCATCTCTGCTGACCGTCGTCGACGGCTGCATCCCACCACGGAACCGGAGTGAACATGACGATCCACGCAGACGCCCTGCGGATGACACAGGCCGATCGATTGGCCGCGCTCGAGCCCGTGCTCGAACAGCTGCGCGAGCGTCGGGAGGAGTTCCAGACCCAGCGTTATGTCTCGCGCGACTTCATCGACGCTCTGAAGCCTGCTGGCGTCTATCGCGCGTCCACGCCGGCCCGATTCGGAGGAGACCCGCTGCATCCGGCCGATTTCCTCGACATCGTCGAGCGCATCTCACGGGTCGATGGTTCGACGGGATGGGTTGCGAGTTTCGGCTCTGCGCTCGTTTACCTTGCTGCCCTGCCGTTGGAGACACAGGCCGAGCTCTACGCGGAGGGTCCCGACGTGGTGTTCGCGGGCGGCCTCTTCCCCGTCCAGCCCGCGGCGCCCACCGACAATGGGTTCCTCGTCAACGGCCGCTGGAAGTTCGCATCGGGCTGCATGGGCGCAGACATCCTCGGCGTGGGCCTGCCCGGGGATGCCGCGAGTGACAACAAGCCCCGTACCGCGCTTCTTCGTCCCGAGTCGGCGGAGATCATTCAGGAGTGGGATGTATCCGGGATGCGGGGGACCGGCTCCTTCGACATCGTCGTGCGCGACGTCGAGGTCCTGCGTGAGTGGACGTTCATCCGCGGCGGTGCGTCGACCGTGGATGAACCGCTCTACCGGTACCCGGCGATCGCCTACGCCGCGCAGGTGCTCGCCATCGTCGGTGCGGGCGTCGCACGCGCCGCGCTCGATTTCGCAGAAAGTCAAGGGTCAGGCGCGACAGGAGTGACCGGGGCGCCGAAGCTGGGCGATCGCGCGTACTTCCGCACGGGGTTCGCCGGTGCCACGGCAGCCCTGGAGTCTGCTCGATCGTGGTTCTACGACGTAACGAAGGGTGCCTGGGAGACCGTGCTCGCGGGCGACCCCGTGAGCGATGCGCAGAACGCCCGTCTCCGCCTCGCTTCGAGCAATCTCGCGAGTGTGTCGGCGAAGGTAGTGAACGACGTGTCGCACATCACAGGAACGGGGTCCATCTACACCCGCCACCCGTTGCACAGGCTCGGCGCCGACGCCTTCGTGCCGCAGCAGCACGCGTTCCTTGGGCCGTCGATGCTGGATGCGGCCGGATCGGTCCTTCTCGGATCGGCTCCGACCGTTCCCGGATTCCGTTGAGCCGTGACCGACAGAGAGAGAACAATGACTGCATCAACACTTCGAGTGCTCTTCGCGCTCGGGATCAACCAGAATTTCTTCGATCTGCCCTCCGATCGTACCGGCGAAGTGTGGGTGGCCTTCTCCGGTTTCCTCACAGAGATGCGTGAGATGCCGGGCGTCGAGGTGCTCGGCGACATGGATGACGACGCGCACCAGGTCGGCCCTTCCGAAGGATGGCCGTGGACGGCCTTTGTTCTGGCCGATGTCGCCGATCAGCCGATGGTGAGAGCTGTCTGCAATCTGCTGAGGACGACCGACGTCGGTGATGGCACCTACAAACTGTGGAAGTACGCCAAGATCGAGGCGCGCATGGGGCGACCCCTCACCGTGCGCGAGGATGTGAAGCTTCCCGCATGAGCGACGTCGTCGTCATCACTGGAGCTGCCGGCGGCGTCGGAAAGGCCATCGCGCGTGAACTGCACGCGTCCGGCTACGACGTCGTCATAGCCGACCTCGATGAAGTTGCTGCGCAGACTGTCGCTACGGATCTCGCGGTCACTGGGGCTCGGGCTATCGGAGTGCACGTAGACGTGGCGGATCGTGCATCCGTCGCCTGGGTGCTCGCCAAGGCCGTCGACGAGTTCGGTCATCTCGAAGCTCTCGTCAACTGCGCAGCCATCACCCAGGCGCGACCACTGATGGAGATCACCTCCGCCGAGTTCGATCGGGTTATGCAGATCAACGCCGGCGGCACGTTCTCAGCGACTCAGATGTTCGGTGCGTACTTCGCGGATCACGGGTACGGGCGGATCGTCAACATCGCTTCTCTGGCGGGCCAGAACGGGGGTACGGCGACCGGTGGACACTATGCCGCATCCAAGGGCGCGATGATCGCGATCACGAAGGTGTTCGCACGTGAACTCGCCGTACGGAACGTGACAGTCAATGCGATTGCACCAGGGCCTCATGCCACCGCTTCCGTCATGGACCTCGTCGGAGCAGAGCGGTTCGATGAGTTCGTCTCGCGCATTCCTGTCGGCCAGGTCGGGGACCCCGCGTTTATCGGACGGATCGTCGCGTTGCTCGTGGATAGGGGCGCGGGTTTCGTCACCGGCGCGACCTGGGACGTGAACGGTGGACTCTATGTGCGATGAGAATACCGACGCCAGACTGGCCGCCCGCGTTGCAGCACTAGAGGCTCAGGTGGAGATTCGCGGCCTGCAGGCGCGGTATGCCGCACTATGCGATTCCCCCTGCCCTATTCCGGGAATCGACTCGCTTGATGCCCGCCTCGCAGCGATCCTCGATCTCTACGCCCCCGATGCGATCTGGGAGGGAGTCGGCGGTGCGTATAGCGGGCAGTTCGGACGAGTCGAGGGTCATGCTGGCATCGAGGGACATTTCCGTAGATTCTGGGAGCATGACCAGGTCGGGCTCGTTCTGAACGTTCACTATCTCACCTCGGAGCAGATCCACGTCGACGGCGATGTCGCGACGGGGCAGTGGCTGCACGTTCAGCCCTGGGTCTTCGATGACGGACGCGGACAGGTGCGTTCCAGTCGTCTGTACAACGGCTTCCGGTATGTGAACGGCCGGTGGGTCATCACCCGGACTCGGACGGAGAACGTCTTCATCGTCGATCTGGCGCCTGATGCATTCCGTTCGTTCGTCACCGAGACCGCACTCATCCCTGGGTGAGCGCGGTCCGCCGTCATCTTGCAGTCGCTTCCCGCAGTACCTGTTCGACCCAGCACGCTGTCGCGAGAAGTGCGGATTCATCGTTTCGAGCCCCGACCAGCTGGAGACCAAGGGGCAACCCGGTGGAGTCGAGCATTCCGGGGACGACCACTACCGGCAATCCGAGACCCTGCCACGCTCGACTGAGCACAGGGTCGCCGGTGGCGCCGAGACCGCTCGGTGCCGGGCCGAGCGCGGCAGGAGCGAGAATCGCGTCGAACTCGGCGAGAGTTTCGGCGATCACATCGCCGGCGTCGGCGAGCCTCCCGCGAGCCGTGTCGTAGTCAGCTTTGGCGATCGCAGCGCCAGTCGTGAGGAGGGCGGCAAGCGGCGGGCTCAGTCGTTCTATGCGAGGCAGCAACTCCGAGCGCTCCCTGGCCGCCTCGAAGCCCATGACGATCGGGTGGGCGCGAGTCGCGGATGCTGGTGCATGCGGATCGAGTTCGTGGATGTCTGCACCAGCCGATGCCAGAGCCCGGCGAGTGCGCGCAACGGCTGAGACCATCGACGCCTCCACCGATGCGATTCCAGATGGGTCCCAGACCGCGATGCGGGGCGCTCGTCGAAGCATCCCGGTCGTCGAGGAGACCAGCGCGTCGTATGCAGCGGCGACATCATCGACCGTTGCCGCGAACACGCCGTGGGTGTCGAGAGAGTCGCTCAGTCCCGCCACGCCGCTCATCGGGAAGCTGTCGCGGGTGAGCACCAGGGCGGCCACCCCGCAGAATGACGCAGGACGCGTCACGGAGCCCGCCGTCTGGGTGCCGATCGCAAAGGGGACATGGCCCGCGGCGACTGCGGCGGCTGAGCCGCTGGAGGATCCGCCAGGCGTATGGTCGGGGGCGCGGGGATTCCGCGTGGCGCCCGGTCCGAAGTATGCGTACTCGGTGGTCACCGTCTTGCCGATCGGCTCTGCGCCCAGCGCTTTCCATACCTGCACGATCGCGGCATCCTCGGCGGCCGGTGGTGCGTCCCGGTTGAGGACGCTCCCGCATCGGGTGGGGGCCCCAGCGAGGTCGATGATGTCTTTGACCCCGAACGGTACTCCAGCGAGCGGGCCTGGGGTGTGCGGCGTGGGGAGTGTGGTGGGTCTCCACTCCCACGCCGAGATATCGGCATCTGTGGCATCGATCCGGCTCGCGGCCTTCTCGACCGCGTTCGCTGGCGAACACTCTGCGAGCAGATCGCGCAGCGACCAGGGGGATGCGACCTCTACGCCCATTCGGCGTCGGCCTCCCAATAGTCCATACCGGCTTCGCTCACGTGGTGTCGCCAATCTGAGACTCGGAGCAGAGTCGGTTCGACCTTCGTGGTCACCAGGTCGGCGGGCAGTGGGCCGTCGTGTTCAACGCTCCAATGCACCCAATTGGTCTCCTGACCGCTGCCGTCGAAGGTGAAGAGGTCGACGTGTTTCCAGCCGTAGCCGAACGTGTCGTTGTAGCAGGTAAGCATCATGCGCCGGTCCGTGGGACCGGTTCGGCTTTTGACACCGACCCGGGGCGGCTGGCTCTGTTCTGCTCTCGACACGGTGACCTCCTCGCGCGTGCCGCAACCCGGGGAATGCCGGGAGCGGCTACTTCGATTCTCTTGATGCCGCCGCTTGCCTCATATAGGGAAATCACTTACCCGAGGGCGCGCCATCCCCGATTGGCGGTGCGGGCGGTGCTCCGTAAGTTTGGCCAGGTTAGTACCGAGCGTCGTCGTCTACGCAGGCGGAGATACCGGTGCACAGGACTCCGAAAGATTGAAGGGCTGCCGATGACCAGTTCGTTCGACGCACGCGTGATCCGCGACCTTCCCCCTCAGGACCTCGTCCTCGAGGACCGGGTCGCGGGGAGAATGTACACAGATCCCCAGATCTTCGACCTCGAGATGCGGAAGATCTTCGAGAAGACGTGGATCTGGGTCGCCCATGAGAGTGAGCTGCCGAAGGCAGGGAGCTTCAAATCGACCCACGTCGGCGAACAGCCGGTGATCGTAACGCGGGACCGGCGCGGCAACATCCACACGATGCTCAATCGCTGCCGGCACCGTGGAGCGAGTGTCTGCGAGCAGCGCACCGGAAACGTCAACGGGTTCACCTGCCCGTACCACGCGTGGTCCTATGGACTGGATGGGAGTTTGCGGGGCATCCCCTACCCGGACGGCTACGAGAACATCATGTCCAAGGAAGGGATGGGACTCAAGAAGCTGCGCACCGAAACGTACGGCGGGATGATCTTCGCCACATTCAACGATGAGATCGAGCCGTTGGAGGACTTTCTCGGCGACGCACGCGTGTGGATCGACCGGTTCATGGCGCAGGGCGGCGGCTATCCCGTGAAGGTGCTCGGCACGCATCGGTTCAAGTACCGGGGAAACTGGAAGATCCAGCTCGAGAACACGACAGACGGCTATCACTTCCCGATCGTGCACCGCTCCTGGATGGCGTCGGTCGATGCGGAGACCGCCGACATGATGAGCTTCATGACCGATCCCGCGGCGGTCACCCACGACCTCGGTAACGGGCACGCCGTGATGCGAATGGTGCCCGAGCGGTCCGATCTGGAGGCGGATGACGGCAGCGAGCCGCTGCAGGCTCGATTCGCCCCTCTCGTGGCAGAGCTCGCCGAAGCCGGCGTGGCTGAGGAGGAGATACGTAAACTCGTCCACAACATTCACGGCACGGGGTTCAACCTCAACCTGTTTCCCAACGTCTCGATGTCGATCTCCTTCTTCCGGGTGCTGCGCCCGGTCGCTGTGAATGAGACTTGGATCGAACACGTCGCACTCGGGGCCGATGGCCCTGCCGACATCGTCGACGCGGTCAACCGCGAGCGACTACGTGCCCACGAGCACTTCCAGGGTCCTTTCGGCTTCGGAACACCGGACGACGCCGAGGGCTGGGACCGCGTCCAGCGCGGTGCCATCGGAGGGCCAGAGCTTCCGATCATGGTGAACCGGGGCCTAGGGCGTGAAGGAGTGGATGCAGACGGCTGGAAGACATCCCATGTCACGGATGAGACCGGTATGCGCGGTGCCTACGGGAAGTGGAAGGAGATGATGGGCGATGACTGAATCGACCAAGACGACCAAGGCGGGCGCTTGGGTGACCGGGCGCGGAGAGCACATCAGGCAGCTTCCGGTGGCGGATGTGCGTTCGGACGACTGGCGCATGGTGCGAGCCATGGACCTGGTCAACCGCGAAGCGGAGCTCCTCGACCACCGGGAATACGAGAAGTGGCAAGAGCTGTACTCCAAGGACGCTCTGTACATCATCCCGATCGAGCAGGAACGGGACGACTTCGAGAACACACTCAACATGGTGTACGACGACGCGACGATGCGAGCGATGCGTGTGACGCGAATGACCGAGGGATACGCCATCGCTGCTGTGGACGCAGCGGCGACGGCGCGCACACTCGGGCGTGTAGTTCCGGCCTCGATCACCGAGGGCAGCAACTGGATTGATGTGAGGTTCCGCGCCGTGCAGAGCCTTTTCAGCTACAAGCGCGGCGTGCACGAGGTATGGGTGGGGGAGATCGATTTCTCGGTGAGGCTCGGCGCATCGGCAGCGGACGATCGCATCGTGCGCAAGGTGATCCGCCTCATCGACGGCGACGACGTGGTCTCTGCAGCCGGGTTCCTGCCGTGATGATCGAGGTCCTCGTCGTCGAGACAGCGCAGGAGGCTGAGAACGTCAAGTCGCTCCGTCTCGTCCGGGCGGATGGCGAGCTCTTCCCGCCTTTCCGTGGTGGAGCGCACATCGACGTCGTGGGGCCGACGGGCATCATGCGCCAGTACTCCCTCTGCAGTCCTCCCTCCGAACGGGGGTCGCTGATGATCGCGGTGAAACGCGAAGCGGACTCGCGCGGTGGCTCTCAGGCGCTGCACGAGGTGCAGGAGGGGGACGCCTTGTCGATCGCGGAGCCGCGCAATCTGCTGGCTCTCGCAGATGACGCCGACCTGCACATGCTCATCGGCGGAGGAATCGGAATCACGCCGCTGCTTGCGATGGCATACGAGCTCCACGATCGGGGCGAGCGATTCGAAGTGCACTATTTCGCTCGAGCGCGGGAGGAGGCCGCGTTCCTCACGCTCCTCGAAGGCACGGCATCCTTCGGGGGAAGCGTTCGTGTTTACATCGGCGTTCCGCGTGACGAGCAGACGGCGATCTTCGCTGGACTGGGTCCGATCCTGACGAGCAACAGCCACGTCTACACGTGCGGCCCCGTCGGGTTCATGAATGCGGTCCGCAACGGTGTGCTCGATGTGATCGGCGAAGACAACTTCCACATCGAGCATTTCGAGGCAG
Organism: Microbacterium sp. LMC-P-041; assembly: GCF_030209555.1. Taxonomy (NCBI): domain Bacteria; kingdom Bacillati; phylum Actinomycetota; class Actinomycetes; order Micrococcales; family Microbacteriaceae; genus Microbacterium; species Microbacterium sp. LMC-P-041. Next base: position 17,428 of record NZ_JARVRV010000001.1, on the reverse strand, counting down.
CTGAGGTCGACAAGAGCGACGACAGCGCTTTCGAAGTGGAACTCGACACCGGTGAGGAATTCGAGATCCCCGCGGACAAGTCGATCCTTTCCGTCCTCGAGGAGAACGGCATCGAGGTCTTCAAGTCGTGCGAGGAGGGGATCTGCGGATCCTGCATATCCGGAGTGCTCGAGGGGGTCCCCGACCACCGGGACAACTGCCTCTCCGCCGCGGAGAAGAAGGAGGGCGACAAGATCGCCCTGTGCGTCTCGCGTTCGCTCGGACGGAAGCTGCTGATCGAACTCTACTGAGCGGCCGCGTTCCGCCAGGCTGTCGCTCACCTCCAAGGCGACGTCGCCTGTGCGCATGTGTCGACAGCTGCTGTTGCGGATGATGAAGGGGTAACCACACCGACGCCAGGGAGTCCGATGTCCGAGCAAAAACCCGCACAGCATCCGACTCCTCTCGAATCGGACGGCCTCGTCTCGAGCGACTTCTTCTTCCTGTGGGATGCCACTCCTATGTGCGTACTTCTTCACGACGCGGAGACGAAGGAGATCCTCTGGGCGAATGCGGCAGCATCCCGGATGCTGGAGTTCAGCATCACGGAGCTGAAGCCGCTGAAGGCACCGGACATGTCGAGCCCGGCACATCAGTACGATCGCGCGATCGGTCTCGCCTGGTTGCAGGCCGCAGTGGAGAGCGGGCACAGCTCCATCGAGTGGCACTATCGTTCCCGGTCAGGTCGGGTGATCCCCACAGAGGCGATCGCGACGCGCGTGAGGCTGTCGCGCGGATTGGCCGTCATGGTGCAGTTCCGTGACATACAGCGCGAGCTCTCAGTCCAGCGTCAGCTAGACATCACCAACTCCTACGTCAGCGCGATCGGTCACCACGCGAGCGTGAACATCCTGGTACTGGATGCCGACGGTGCCGTCGAGTACGCGACGGATGCGGCGTTGGCGAGCTTGTGCATCGCCCCCGGACAAGAGCCCGGCCGTCTCGAGGATCGCGCCGAGATTCATCAGGGTGATACGCGGATTACGTGGGACGAGCTCCGTCAGAGCGCCCAGCCGGTCTCGAGAGTGCGGCTGCTCGTCCGTCGAAGTGAGGGCGAGGACGTGTGGTTGGAAGGGACAGTGGAGCGGCTCGAGGAGCACGCCGGCGACGGCTATCTGGTGGTCCTCCAGGACGTCTCGGATCGTGTCCACGCGGATGCCCACCGTGCGCGGGAGGGGTATCGCGAGAACTATCTGGCGAGGTATACGGCGATGGGCGACATGGCGATGACGATCGCCCATGAGCTCGGCCAACCGCTGTCCGCGGCGAGCAACTATCTGCGCGGAGTGACCGCCCATCTCGACGGGGTGTCGAATGAGACACCGGTGACGGAGGAGGTGCGCTCGGCGGTCGGGCTCGCACGACGTCAGATCGATCGGGCGGCTTCCGTCGTTACAAGTGTGCGGTCGTACGTCGGACACCAGGAGCAGGACGCCCAAGCCGCCGACCTGCGAACGATAGTCGAGGAGTCCAGCTACTTCGTCCGTCTGCGCGCGAAGCCCGTCGAGGTCGAGGTCGAGGTCGACCTCGGAGATGATCCGATCATGGTCTGCTGTGAGCGTGTGCTCATCGGTCAGGTGATCTTGAACCTCTGTTTCAACGCGATCGAGGAGCTAACGGGCCTGGAGAAAGGCGCCCGGCGATTGCGGGTCCAGGTGGGGGCGGGCGCGGGCGTCGGCGTCGTGACAGTGACCGACAACGGCAGTGGCATCGCGTTCGATCCCTTCCAACAGAGCTTCGTGTCGAGGCCGAGAGGATCAGGCATCGGCCTTGTCCTCAGCCAACGGATCGTGACGCGCCAGCAGGGGAGCATCTGGGCCAAGCGTCTGCCCGATCACGGCTCGGAGTTCGGCTTCGCTCTCCCCCTCGTCACGGAGGAGAGCGGATGACCGAGCCAGGCGAACCGGAGCCCTCGCCTGTCGTCCACATCGTCGACGACGATGACGCACTGCGATCCTCGTTGGTGTTCTTGTTGCAGACGGTGGGCATCGTCGGTCTGCACTATCCGGACGCGCGCTCGTTCCTCGCGGAGTTCGACCCGGAGGAGCCGGCGGTGGTGATCGTGGATGTGCGAATGCCGGGGATGAGCGGATTCGAGCTCCAGGAGGAGTTGGAGCGCCGCCGCTATCCGGGGCCCGTCATCTTCTGCTCCGCGCACGGGGATGTGGGCATGTCTGTGCGAGCGATGCAGCACGGTGCCGTCGACTTTCTGATGAAGCCCTACGACCCGCAGGACCTGTTGGACGCGGTTCAGCGGCAGGTGAACATCGCAGGAGCAGCCTTCGCCGCCGAACGGAGCCGGGCTGAAGTGGCGCAGAAGGTAGCTCGGCTGACGCCGCGAGAGCGGGAAGTGCTCGCCGGAGTAATAGCTGGTCTTCCCTCTCAGGTCATCGCGACCACGCTCGGCGTGAGTGTGAAGACTGTCGACGTGCACCGAGCCAATATCCGTGCCAAGACGGGGGCCGAGAGTCTGGGCGCGCTCGTTCGCGATGTGCTTCTGCATACGATCTCCCTCGATGATCCGGCATGAGGTGTGCCGCCTGTGTTCCTGGAGAGGACGCAGACGATGGAACTGCTGAACATCGTGGGTTTCACCGCATCCGCGTGGGGAGTGATCATGTCTGTCGCCCCGATCCTGCAGATGGTGAGGCTCGCGCGGACGCGGTCCTCCGATGATGTCTCGCTCGGATACTTCGCGATACTGATGCCCGGGTTCGCATTGTGGGTCGCCTACGGCGTGCTCGGCGGCGATGCCTTCGTGGCGGTGCCAAACCTCCTCTCCCTGCTGGTCACCGGGTCGTTGGTCACTATGGTCATCGGGATGAGGGCGAGGGGGAGGGCGAAGAGCCCAACGTGAACAGGCACTGATCGCTGGCGCGCGTTCTCAAGAAGATGACCCTTTCGAGCAAGCTCATCGGGAGACGCTCGACCAGTCTGGGAGACAGACACGATCGGTGTCTCACCTGCACACGCAAGTGTGCGCAGGCTCAGCGAGGAGAACAATGACACGTCTGTGGAACGATCCGGCTGATTTCGCGGATGAGATGATCGAAGGCTTCGTGGCGGCCAACGGCCGCTATGTGCGTCGGGTGACCGGCGGCGTGGTGCGGTCGACGAGCTCGGCGGCGGGCCAGGTCGCTGTCGTGATCGGCGGGGGGTCTGGTCATTATCCCGCGTTCGGAGGCCTGGTCGGTCAGGGTCTCGCGCATGGCGCGGCGATGGGGAATCTCTTCGCATCGCCGTCAACGCAGCAGGTATACGCGGTCGCGAAGGCCGCCGATCAGGGCGGCGGCGTGTTCTTCTCCTACGGCAACTATGCCGGAGACGTCCTCAACTTCGATGTCGCGGAGGAGCGGCTGCGTGCAGATGGGGTGGACTCGGCGACGGTCACGGTGACGGATGATGTCGCATCTGCGCCGCTCTCCGAGAGACACAGACGCCGGGGCATCGCGGGAGATCTCACGGTGTTCCGCGCCGCGGGGGCCGCAGCAGAGGCCGGGTACGACCTCGCCGCTGTGACTGCGGTGGCAGCCAAGGCGAACGACCGCACCCGATCTTTCGGGGTGGCGTTCTCGGGCTGCACGCTCCCCGGCGCGCGGGCGCCGTTGTTCGCGGTTCCCCCAGGGCGGATGGCCGTCGGGCTCGGGATCCACGGTGAGCCAGGAATCTCGGAAGCAGACATCCCTACCGCCGACGAGCTCGCCGAACTTCTGGTGTCGCGTCTGCTCGACGAGCGTCCCGAGGGAGCGGACGGCAGAGTCATACCACTACTCAACGGGCTCGGATCCTTGAAGTACGAAGAGATGTTCGTCATCTACCGCCGTATCGCCCGTCTTCTGGATGCCCACGGGCTTGAGGTGATCGACCCTCACGTGGGGGAATACTGCACGTCGTTCGACATGGCCGGAACCTCGCTGACTCTTTTCTGGCTCGACGACGAACTGGCAACCCTGTGGGACACGCCAGTTGATACCCCCGCCTACCGTCGCGGTTCTGTCGTCGCGCGGCAGAGGTCGGATGCCTCCGCGATGGCCGACACAGCCGAGGTCGTCATGCTCGGCGACGCCGTGTCGCAGGGCGTCGCGGTCACGGTACTTGCTGCGGTGCAGGCGATCGTCGAAACGGTCGATGCGCATGTGGACGAACTCGGGCGCCTCGATTCGGTCGCCGGCGACGGCGATCACGGCATCGGGATGCAGCGCGGATCCCACGCAGCACTGGCAGCCGCGAAGGCCGCCGCCGCCGGCGGCGCGGGAGCGGGGACGGTGCTCGAACGTGCCGCCGACGCATGGTCTGATAAGGCAGGCGGAACGTCAGGAGCCCTATGGGGCGTCATTCTGTCGGCCCTCGCATCCAAGCTGGGAGACGCTGGTGCGCCAGACGCGTCGGCTATCGCCGCCGGCGTCGCAGCCGGAGCGAGGAACGTAATGGACTACGGCAAGGCAGAGGTCGGCGACAAGACGCTTGTCGATGCGCTCGTCCCATTCTCCGGAGCCCTGACCCGCGCCGTCGACATGGGCGCTTCTCTGGGCAACGCGTGGGCCGTTGCAGCGGACGCCGCCGTCAGTTCCGCTGCTGCGACCGCAGACCTCCTTCCCCGCATGGGCCGTGCGCGCACGCATGGACAGAACAGCGTGGGAACCCCGGACCCTGGCGCGCATTCGCTCGCCCTGATCGTCGCCGCAGTGGGCTCGACGCTCGCAGCATCAGGAGAGGACACCCCATGACTCAGCCCCTTCGTCTCGTGGTCGGCGCCGACGACGCCGGTTTCGACTACAAAGAGATTCTCAAAAGAGACCTCGAATCCAACGCCGACGTGGCATCGGTCGTCGATGTCGGCGTCGATGCGGAGGGACATACTGCATACCCGCGCGTCGCGATTGCCGCCGCAGAGATGGTCGCGAGGGGCGAAGCCGATCGCGCGCTGCTCATCTGCGGTACCGGCCTAGGAGTCGCGATAGCAGCCAATAAGGTCGCCGGGGTCCGCGCCGTCACCGCGCACGATTCTTTCTCTGTCGAACGCGGTGTGCTCTCAAACGACGCTCAGATCCTCACCATGGGACAACGCGTAGTCGGTATCGAACTTGCGCGTCGCCTCGTCCGGGAATGGCTCACTTACCGCTTCGACACCACTTCCGCTTCTGCCGAGAAGGTCGCCGTGATCGTCGAGTACGAGAGCTTCGGATCCTGCTGATGGGGCAAGTCACGGTGGCGGTGAGTCTGAAGACGTACTTCAGCAACGCTGAGGCGACAGCGTGGTTCACCCTGATCGCCGAGCGCGTCCGCAAGGTTCCCGCCGTGATCGATGAGTCGGTGCGGGTGGTTGTCATCCCCACGTACCTGCAGATCCCGTCCGCCCTCCGCGCCTTTCGTGGAATACCTGTATTGATCGGTGCGCAGGACGTCTCGGCCGAGCCACCTGGCGCCTTCACCGGCGAGGTGAGTGCCGATGAGCTCGCTGAGGTCGGCGTCGGCGTGGCCGAGGTCGGCCATGCCGAGCGTCGACGCCTGTTCTCCGAGACGGACGCGCTGATCGCTGCGAAGGCCACCGCCGCTCTCCGCCACCGGATCACGCCTCTGGTCTGCGTGGGAGAAGCCGCGGATCTCGGCGCTCGAGCGGCGGCGCTCCTGAACGTCCAGCAGATGGCCGCGAATCTCGAGGGGGTCCCCCCGGGCGCCGTCATCATCGCCTACGAGCCGGTGTGGGCGATTGGGGCGGACCGCCCGGCCCAAGACGAGCACATCTCAACTGTCACCCGCGCGCTACGGGCCGAACTAAACGCCCATCGCGATCGAGAAGGCAGCGTCGTCATCTACGGAGGCTCGGCGGGTCCCGGCTTGCTCACCAGACTCGGCGATGCGGTCGACGGAGTATTCCTCGGGAGGTTCGCTCACGATCCCGACGCGTTCACCTCGGTTCTTGACGAAGCTGCTGCGATCGCGCACAGGGACTGAAGCTTTGCTGACCGGGAGGCCGACGAGCGTCGGTTCGACCTGTTCTTCGATCCCACAGCAGTGGCGATCAGTCGAAGACAGGTTCGCCGTCCGGCCCTATTACCAGCGGGTCGCCGTCGTCGGAGAACGCAGGCTGTGGCTCGACGCCGACGAACTCCAGACGGATCCCGTCGAGTGCTTCTGGATCCGTAAACCACAGGATCGCTCGGCCTGCCTCGTCGAGCGACGCGCCATCGACGGCGATACCGCGCTCGATGAAAGATCGGCGTAGCTCGTCAGCCTCATCGATCTGGACGATTCCGAAGTGGTGGATTCCTCGCTGCGAGGGTCCGTGGGTGCCGCTGCCGGTCACTTCCATGAGTTCGATTCGCGGTGGGCCCTCGTTGGAGAAAGCGAGTCGCGCGTCGTGATGGTGGGGTCCCGCCTGGCTGCTGTCGATCCAGGAGTCGGTACGATAGCGGCAGATGGGGCCGAATGTGTATCCCATCACCGACTCCCAGCGCGCGATCGCCGTTTCGAGGTCATCGACGAGGACCCCGATGTGCTCGATCAGCCTCGGTTTGGTCTTTTCCGCCATGGTTCGTGCCTCTCCCATTCGAAACTCGCGACTGGTGTCTAATCTTATCGATCGTGAGTTGGGGTGCCGTCGGCACAAAAACCGCGAATATATGGCGAGGGCCACCTGTAAGTTCTTCTGATTCGGCGCGGGGACGGCTTCATCGTTCGCGGCGACTCCACCAAAGTGAGAGAAACGCTTGGAAGACGTTCCGCGCCTGTCGTTTGCTCCCATTTACTCAGCACATATCCAGAGGACATCTCGGTCGTCACCGACAACGTCGCTGTCGGCGGTGGCCGCCCGACACCTCATTGGATCTGCTTGAGCGCGGATCGCCTGCATAGGCGGAGACCCCTCTTGCGCGTGCCCTATCGGTCGCGTCTCGGTCGCCGAGGGGAGCGCTCGGTCGCCGCGGCCTGGCGCTGGCGGACCCGGGCCACGCCACGGTGCCCCGGGCGGAATCCGCTTGGGGGCGGTGTGAAACAGTGGGTCGCTGGTAGAGATCGCGGCCGTCCCCTTCCGTGGCGACTACGCCTTGGATAGTTGCGATGAGTGGTCTTATCGTCGGTAAACGGCCAGACAGGGAAGTAAGAAGGGGCTGAGCAGATGAGAGCGCGTTTCCAGTGCTGGCGCGGCACAGTCGGCGACACGCGGACTTGATGCCGAACCTGGGTAAGCGCTCGGTGGCGATGCCGATGGGCGTGGGGCGGCACCGTTTGACCTTCGACTCCACTCGAACGTTTAGTGTCGAGTCGTGCGCATCTCCGAGCTCTCCCGCAGGTCCGGCATCCCGGCGACCGCGCTGCGGTTCTACGAGACCGTCGGCCTGCTGAGATCAGCCCGTGGCGCGAACGGATATCGCGACTACGACGACAGCGCGATCGATCGCCTGTCCTTCATCCACGGCGCGAAGCAGCTCGACATGTCTCTGCCCGAGATCGCCGAGCTGCTCGAGGTGGTGGAGAGCGAGAGCTGCACCCAGGTGAGAGACACCTGGCGGCCCAAGCTCGAGGAGAGGCTGCGTGACGTGGATGAGCGCCTGCATGTGCTCACCCGGCTGCGCGAACGCCTGGTCGACGCTGCCGAGCATGTCTCTGCGTGCCCGGATAGTGGTGACCGGTGCCGGACGGAGTGTGTGCTCGCGAGAGCCGGCGCGTCGGCGTGCGCGGACACGGCGTCCACGGTCGAGGCTCCGACATGAGAACCGATGCTCTCGTCGAGTGGTGGGATCGCCACCAGATCGCCCTGTACGTCGCTGCGATCCTCATCGGTGTTGCCGTGGGCCTGTCGGCGCCGCAGCTCGCGCCGACGCTCGAGCACTCGATCGAGCCGGTCCTCATGCTGTTGTTGTTCGCCACGTTCCTCGGCGTGCCTCTGATCGAGGTGGGACGGGCTTTTCGGGATGTGAGGTTCCTCTGCACCGTGCTCGTGGCGAACTTCGTCGTCGTGCCCCTGATCGCGTGGGCGCTCTCCCGGTTCGTCGCTGACGACAGAGGGCTGCTGCTCGGGGTGCTGCTTGTTCTGCTGACCCCGTGCATCGACTACGTGATCGTGTTCGCCGGGCTTGCCGGGGGAGCTCGCGCCCGTCTGCTCGCCGCGGCCCCGCTGTTGATGCTCGTTCAGATCCTGCTGCTTCCGGTGTTCCTGTTGATGTTCGCAGGCGGAGATGTGCTCGCCGTCATCGACGTCGAGCCCTTCGTGAAGGCGTTCCTCCTCCTCATCGTCGTCCCTCTGGCGGCGGCGGCGGTCGTGCAGGCGATCGCCCGAAAGTGGAGGGCTGGCCGGGTGATCGAAGAGGTGATGGCGGGAGCGATGGTGCCCCTGATGATGGCGACCCTCGCCGTCGTGGTCGGATCCCAGATCAGTGCCGTCGGATCACAAGCACTGACCCTCCTACGGGTGGTGCCGCTCTACGTCGCGTTCGTCGTCATCGCGGTCGCGGTGGGACTCGCCGCCGGTCGAGCAGCGCGTCTAGATGTGCCGTCCACGAGAGCGGTGATGTTCTCCGCCGCGACTCGCAACTCGCTTGTCGTTCTGCCGCTCGCTCTGGCACTGCCTCCGTCCTTGAGCATCGCGCCGCTGGCCGTGGTCACTCAGACATTGGTGGAGTTGATCGCCATGGTGATCTTGGTCCGACTGGTGCCGCGTATTGAGCGCTCAGACGCGCGAGCTGGCGCTGATCCGGCGTCTCGGTAGTCGGGCGCCGGCGACTCAGACTCGGGCGTTGAACACCTGAAACGCCACGCCATCCTCGTGTTGCCAGTGGGAGGCGATGCCGAGCGAGCGCTTCGTCAGCTCATCCCGGAAAGCCTCGATGTCGTCTTTCGTGAAGGCCCACGCGTGCTGCGACGAGCGGGCACGGTACGGGGCGAGGGCGCGGATGTTGATCCTGCAGACGAACGATGAGAAGTCGACGCTGCGGGGGAGAGCTCGCCCGGCTTCATGATCGACCTGCCTGGGCGAACCGTGGTGGTCGCCGTACTCGGTGCCGGCGCGCATCATCTCGGCGACCATGTCCAGGCCCTGCAGGTGCTCCGGCGTCGGGTACGTCGGTCGCTGCGGCCATGAGGGCGTCGTACTCATCGGAGAGACGCCGCTGGTCGAGGCTGTGGATGGTCCTGAGATCCGAGAACGCGCGCTCGTTGTCGTTGATGACCTGACGCAGAGCAACCAGCTCGTCGGTGTCGTGCGGGGTCGTGCTGTAGATGAGAGCCATCGGCGTTCTCCTCGAGGTCGTGTGTGGGGTGAGCGTCGAGCGCAGGCCAGGAGGCGGTCGTGACGAGCGGGGTCGAGGCTCGCTGAGCAACTGAGGTTTTTGAGGTTGAAAACACGAAATTCCCGGAATCACGCGGATCGACGTGGACGCCGCATAGTGAGGTTTCTGAGGTTGCGGTCGCCAGCCGCAGTGGCCGGCTGACCGGATCCGTCGCGCGGGGGATGACCGCGGGCACGCCGAGTCCGTAGCGTGAAGCGCATGGATATCGCTTCGATGATCATGGGCGGCTCGATCGTTTCGATCGGGTGGATCGCGTTCTGGCCGTGGGCACAGCTGAAGCGGCTTCGCGAGCTCGAGGGAAGTGCAGCCGCAGGTCCGGACCCGGGTTAGACCTCGTTCAGAGGCAATGCGCGCTCGGATGCGCTCGGTTGCTGGGGGTCTCTGTCGAAGTGCCCCAGCAACTCAGCGCACGGGAGCGCACGAAATCCGCGAGATCCTGCGGAAGTAGGGTCGGGGGTCATAAGCAGTGCCGACCGGCCCGGGCTTATGACCCCGCGCTGGCGCGCGGCTAGCCTCGAGCGGTAGCGAGCTCCTGCTCGAACGGCTCGCCGGCTGCGCGCTCGAGCACGGCGCGTAGCCGTGCGTATCCGGGCAGGTGGTTGTGGTCGCTTCGCACGCCGTCGCCGTCGAGCATCCGACGCAGGCTGTCGTGCTCCTCCCTGCGAACCCCGATGCTCATGTTCGGGTTGCTCTCATCGAACCGCACGATGGGCAGCCCGATCATGGTGGCCGCGAGGATCACAGCACCGTTCGAGACGTAGAGACCCATCGGAGCGAGTAGACGCTCCACCGTGTGCTTCAGCTCGTAGCTGCTCACCCACTCGCGGGAGTACATGTCGATCAGGCTGGTGTCGAAGGGGATCCCCGACGCGGTGATCGGGGGAGTGCCGCCTGGAGCGAGGGTCTTCGAGTGAGAGAACACCCGCAGTGCCTCGACCGACAGGAGCACCTCGCGAAGTACCCCGGCTGAGAGCTCGTCCCGCATGGCTACTTCGGCGCGCAGACCGGTGCGGCCGAACCTGCCGGCGTAGCCATTCCGACCGAGGAGCGGATCCTCCTCGAGCACGCGGAGCAGGTCCCGAATGACGATGCGATCGCCGAGGATGCCCTGGTGGAGCGGCTCCGCGACGAGGCGCAGCGCCTCGGTGTACTTCATGCCGGCGGCATCGCGCCAGGCCTTCGCGTCGCGCGTGATGGCGGGATCGCGGTTGGTGGAATCAGGCAACTCGATCTCATTTCTGGACGTCGACCCCCACGCCTGCGACGCCCTCATGAGAGAGAAGGTGATTCGACAGGTACTGCAGCTCTGGATCCGCCTCGGTTGTCCTCTGCGTCTGACCCGCGTGGGGAGTCAGACTCGGAGCGTGGCGGTCCAGACCGCCGAAGTATCAGTGTAGGTACGGGGTGGGACATCCTGGTCAGTCGCCTCTGACGATCAGGGGACGAGGAGGAGACCGACAGGGGATGCTCGACTGCCCAAAGGCGGTGCGCAAACTGCCGAGTTTCCGGTCGCGAATGTACTCGCGAATTGTGGAGATGGCGTCATCTGAGGCGTGCTCGCGTATTGCCAGCGTCGGTGCACGCGCGTTCCGCACCCCAGGTCGCGGCGACGCATCGACCAGTGATTATGTGTCCCCCAGATGGCGGACACAGGCCCGCTACTCTGTCCCCCATCTGGGGGACAAATAGGGTCTTAACTGGGGTTTTCCTTGTGTATTCGAATTTCCAAGGGTACGGTTCAGGCGAAAAGGAGGCAATGGTGCAATCTCTTATTTCCAACAATCCGGTGTCAACTGGTGGGATGAATCGACAACGGCCCAAACGGCGAAAGCGCGGGCTGGGAAAGGCATCTGCTGCGTCGATTCTGTCGGCCCTGTTCGTGCTGGGGGTAAGTATCCCTGCCGAAGCCGCAACCACCACCTATGCGAACACCTCAACAGTCCGCAACCAGACCATCACCAGCTCGACGCACGCGATGAATGGTGGCTCTGTGGCTGCCACGCCTGGGAGCCAGTGGGAGCAGACGCGGGCAACGGTGGTGGGCGTGGGTAACTTCAACGGTCTCGGCTCGACGACCACGAACTATGTTCACGAGCGGGTCACGACTCAGGTGTATTGCCAGTGGCGAAATGATAGTCCGCCGCCCTGGAACACCCCTGCGGGCACCCGCCTCACCCTCAACTGCAAGTACACGTACTAAGGAGCACTCATGGACAAGGCAACGGGTCGATCAATAACGATCTCCGTGGCAGCGGCCGCAGCCACTGCGATCGTCGCGGCAGGGGTGATCTCCCTGGCGATGAACACACCATCTGCGAATGCGGCAGCGGACACGGGCGACTGGGGCAACAGTGTCAGTCTCATCGATGACAAGCGCACCAGCGCTGATGAGATCCCGTCGAACTTCGACGTGGATTCCAGCATCCGGGCGACGTCTCAGCTCTTGGGCAGCGAAGGAACGGCGTCGTACTGGACGGCCGTCGATTCAAAAGGCGACATCTGCCTGACTGTCACATTCGAAGGATCGATGGACATCGCGATGACGTCGTGCATACCTGAGAAGGACTTCATGGAGCACGGGGTTCCGATCCAGGCGAACACGGTCGACGGTGCGACTGTCGCCTACCTCCTGCCTGACTCGCTCGTCGGAGCGAAGACGAACCAGGATCTCAGCGCTCTGCACCCGAACCTCCTCGTCGGTGACCCCTTCGCCGTCGGCCAGACCGCGGAGAAGCTCGTGGCCGACGACGGCGCGACGATCAATCTCCCGGGCTTTGGTGAGCCTGGCGACTACACGAAGGCGCCGGAGTGAACCGCCGTAGCAGCGCCGGCGTCGCGGCCGGCGCTGCAGCGTTGACGGTGCTGCTCGTTCTGGGTATCCCGCTCTCTGCATCTGCAGCATCCTGGAACACGTACTTCAACGGACAGACGTCGCAGAACCAGACGATCTCGACCTCCAACCGGTCCATGAACGGCGGAGATGTCACGACTCCGGTCGTTCTCCCCGAAGTTCGCATCACGCAGGTCGGCGTCGGATCACAGCAGGCATACAGGCATGCGGAGGTCACTCACGCCACGATGACCACCCAGTCGTACTGTCAGTGGAAGTACAGTTCCCCGACACCAGGGACAACCTGGGGTATTCAGTGCCGATATCGGCTTTGATGGATCGCATGAAGAGACCTGTGCTGTTCGGAGCGTCAGTGCTGATGATCGGGTTGCTCGCCGGCTGCGTCGCGCAACCGGACCGCACCCCGGAATTGAGCGAAACCGCGAACGCGGAAGACGCCCTGCCTGCGGAGGTGGACGAGGTCGGCGGTTTGCAGCTGGACGAGTCCACCGTTCGCTTCGCGGGCGAGGACGAGGGCTGGCGAGTGTTCATCGGTCGGTCCGTTGAGGTCGATGATGTGACCTCGTATTGCGTCGTGGCCGTCCCGGAAGACGACGAGAGTCAGGGCCTGTGCGGGGACTCGCTCCCCGTTCGGGTGAACGTTCTGGATGGACCCTCGTTCTGGTTCACGGGTGACACGGGAACGACACCCGATGGATTCGAGCAGCTCTCACCGAGCGTGTACTGGAAGCCAGCGCAGTAAACACGAGAGCCGCGAGCCGCTCAGGTGCGTTCGGTTGCTGGGGGTCTCTGATCGGAGTGCCCCAGCAACCGAGAGCACCGGAGCGCACGAAATCCTTGAGATTCCGCGGAAGTGGGATCCCCGTGCTGGCGCGATGTTTCGCGTGCTCGATCAACTCGTCGATCGTCACGTCTGCGTCGACGTATGACTGGGCACTCCCCAGGACTGCCGGATCCGGCTCCAGTCACCCGGGACCCAGTCTCCCCACCGTGTCTGCGGCATCATCATGTCGCCGGATCAACTCGAGCGTCTCTTCGGTCGTGAAGGTCTTTCCTCCGCGTTCGGCGAGAGCCTCGATCTGAAGTGCCTCCATGCCCTCTCGGATCTCCTGGAGACGCGCGAGACGCGCCTGGTCTTCTGGGTCGGTCACGGTGTCTCCGTTCAGGCGACCGGCTCCAGCAGAGTCGGGTCAGTGGGGTCGACGATGTGTTCGCGGATGGTGGAGGCGATGTCGCTCGAGGTGTGCTCGAGCATCGCCAAGGTCTCCGTCTTCCGGTCACCGGTGAGCTTCTCCGGCGTGAGCCAGGCATCCCAGGTGTCGGGAGTCAGGAACGCGGGCATCCGGTCGTGCACCTCACCGCTGGCGTCGCGCGCTTCGCGGGTGATGACGACGAAGCAGCGCGACTTCTCGCCGTTCGGCAGCTCCATCGACCAAGTGAGACCGGCCGCCGAGAGCAGTCCGTCGCCGTGAAGGAAGTGCGGGGTCTTAGGGGGCTTCTCGCCCGTCCACTCGAAGTAGCCGCGCATGGGAACGATGCATCTTGCCGCTGAGAAGGCGGGCGCCCAGAAGCCCTGAGCGAGCTTCTCGATCCGAGCGTTTATGACCGGCCCCCCCTTGGGGCGGTTCGCCGGCTTCTGCCAATCCCAGCGCACCAGCTCGAGGATCCGCCCCTCGCCGCGATTGCGGACGATCGGTGCGTCCTCCGTCGGTGCCACCGAGTAGGCACCGGCCCACGACTTCCACCAGTCGTCGGGCTTGCCGCCGCCGGCGACGTACTCTCGGATCAGCTCGTCTGTCTTGGCGTCGTTCGCGAATCGGCCGCACATGGAACCGAGGATACGCCTCAGACCAAGGCTTGATCAGCTCCGCAGTCGGGGCACGACCAGACGGGAGTTCCGTCTCGCTCAGCGGGCTCCATCGGGTGCAGACACTTGGCGCAATTGGGCGTGCTGAGTGCGTCGTCGCGGAGCTGATGTAGCTCTCGCTGTTTCTGGAGATCGTCCACAGGAGAAGCGTAAGTCAGGGCCCAAGGCGCGCGAGGCGGGCGCTCTCGAGAGCCGATTGCCGGGGCCTTCAGGAGCCGCTCGCGGCAATGAAGCGCCCTGTGAGGGGCGGCAGGAGGGCGAGAGCAAGGTTGGCTACAGGTGGTGCTGCGAACGATGAACACATGCGCAGCTGCGTCAGGCGTTGGCTGTTCCGGCGATGAAGGACTCGACGGCGTCGGTGACCTCGCCGTAACGCCCCTCTCGGATCGCCGTGATCGGAGTGTCCTCCCGTAGGCGCGGGTTCCCGCCGATGAACCACTGCCGCGCGATGTCGTCACCTTCGACCGTGGCCAGCAGCAGCCACTTCTGGTGTGCAAAGGTCAGCCGTTTCGAGGCTTCCGAGCGTGGCTCGGGTCCGTCAGCTTTGCCCCAGCGGCTCGGGAGCTTGCGATCCTTGGATCCAGCGATTCCCGCCACGAGCGTCGGGCCGAGGGCCGCATTGAGCTCACGCACGATGTCGTGGATGTTCATACTGTCGCGTAGCACCACGGCGGTGTAGGTGTCGTTAACGGCCCAGGGCGTGCCCGCTAAAAAGAAGAACGGACCCAGAACTGACCCGCCGACGATTCGGTGCTCTTCGCCAACCCGGGGCACGCGGTCGAACTTTATGGGTGAGATCGATTCGATTTCGTCCCATGCAGTTCCGGTCAGTCGCACCGTATCGCCTACTCTGATCTGCGTGATGGGAGTGTGTTCGGCGTCACTCGGTGACATCATGCGTCTCCAATCTGTTTGAGGCGAACGAACGCGATCACAGCCGAGTAGAAGCGGTTGCGGCTGAGCAATCGCCAAATCCGACCGCCTTGCTTCGTCGAAGACAGACCTTCGGCGGGGGCGGTTGTGCGCAGGTACGCCACAGTGGTGTGTCTGGCGTGATACTTGCGTACGTACGGGGGGATCTCAGCGGTCGGCATGAACGGGTCGGGTGAAACGCCTGAAGCGATGTATACGTGTTTCCAGTCCCCGCTGTTCTCCACAATCGACTTAAGTTTGGAACCGAGTTCGCCTTGGTTGCAGAGGGTTAGGTTCACCCCCGTAGAGACTTGCTTATAGTGCCACTCCTCATACAGCGCCCATACCGTTCGGAACGTCACGATCGATGCGCGGAACTGTTGCGACTGCATAGCCCAGAACCACTCGATCGCTAGGCCGGATCGGTGCGGAGTTTGGGCCGGTGATGTGTCGACCGCGCGGCGGTCGCACTTTGGCGATTGCCCTAGCTGTATCAAGCCCTCCTGCCCGATTTGCTTGAGTTGCAGAGTCCGATCAATAACGACATACGTGTAAACGGATATCGGGTATCCGAGATCCAAGAGTTCCAGAACGCTGTTGGCGATCCGCGGCGTAATCGCACGTGCGATCACCACGACGGCTGGGGGAGTCGCCATGCTCTGCGGGAGTGCGCGGTTGAAGTGCTGCTCGAACGCGGCTGCAAGGTTAACTCGAAGCGTCCCCGGCCGCAGGGTCTTCATGAGCTCGTGCAGCGTCTGCCGCTTGATGCGTTGGCGGTACTCGAGGATCTGGGCGGCGGTCCGATCCGGCGTCTCGCCGAGTTTCAGTTCGATGATGTAGAGCCGTCCCGCGATATCAATGGCGAGCAGGTCAAGTTGGCGATCGGGCACAAAGCGAACCTGTCGGCCGATCAGTAGCAGATCGATCCCCAGAAACGTGCAGACCGCACTCCACCGCTGCGTGAGGAAGTCCTCCAACGCGTCTTCCGTGCCGAAGGTCATGGAGGCGCTCACTGTTCGTTGCTCGGCGCCGTCGCTTCAACGGACACAAAGAACTGCGCCGACCCAGGGGTGCTCGGGCGTGTCTTATGTGAGCCGTCGCCAGGGGGCTCCGCCAAGTTGTTGATCATCACGAAGACCAAGATATGTGGGTCATTCGCCGTGGGCACTGCTGAAACGAACGTTCTCACGCAGGAAAGGAGTAAAAATTGGGTCTTGACAACCTCTAGACACCTCGGCGGTCGATCGGCGCTACGTGCCTCGTCCGGAAGGCGTCTTCTCGCGCACATCCGAGTGTCGATAGTAGATCCGGGTGGGGTTCCTCACCGCCATTTCTGGCCTTCTTTGATCTGTCTCAGCGCCTCGATGCCACCGCCGCTGCGGAACCACTCGACCGGTGTCTGCCTTCCACGAGTCACCATGTTGGCTTGCGGTGTGTGCATCATGCCCGAGACAGAGATCCAGTGATCGTCTTCGACCAGACCGATGATTTCGGCGAGGTGGGGGAGGAGCTTCCCCTGCGAAGACAGGCTGAACTGCCACGACGGGAATCGTCGCCTGCCAGCAACTTCAACCGCGTAAATCCCGCCAGCGGCGATGAGTTCGTCGAGCTCCGTTGCGCTCAGATCCAGGAATCCCTCGACATCGTCCGCCGACAAGCTGTCGTACAGGCTCGACAAAAGCGTCCTCACGACATTCGACTGCAGCTCGCCTCGTGCCAAGCGAGCGGCCGTCTCTTGAAGCTTCTCCTCCGTGAAGCTTCCAGATCTGATCAGGAAGTCGACTTCCTCTGTCGACAGCCGTGACTCATCCGAGACGGGCCTTTCGGCGAGGAGAGAGTCAGTGATTGCGCGTGCCATGAAATCCCCATCCGCGTTGAGTCTGGTGATCGCGTCAACGAGGTGAGCAACAGCGTCATCCGAGGGGCGCGCTTGCCATGGTCGTCCATGAGGTGTCGCGGAAGAATCAGTCATGGCCACAGAGTAGACGCGGCATGGGACAGAAGGAGATGACACGGACCTCCGAGAATCAACCGCGACCCTGCGGGCGTCATCGCGTGAGTCCGGTGTCGAGCTGTTGACCGCGTCGAGGAATCCAGACAGTGTCGCTTGATCGTGTGCAAAGTGTATGGGGCTACACCTTTGCGAATGGACCCTCACCTATTGCGCACGGTCTCCACCTGCCCGCGGCGCTAGCGCTATCGCTTCCTCGTACGTCCTGGCCGAGTTCAAGCGCTCACGATGCAAGGGAACGCACGTTGCACCGGGGAGACAGCGAAGACATGGACGTTCGCTGGGCTCGCTGACGGCTCTGTCTCTCCCATCAATATGAGGATGCGGGAACCTTGTGTCCGAGCTACTGAGCCGGTAGTCCGAGCTGAAATTTCTGAGGGCAGGGGTGGCCGCGAAGTGGCCCCATCTGGTCACTTGCCGGTCAGGCAGGGGGAGTCGGCGGGAGGGTGGCCGTGATGTGG
>NZ_JARVRV010000012.1:0-1010 GCF_030209555.1 Microbacterium sp. LMC-P-041 | reverse complement strand
GAGATCCTGAAACCGTGTGCCTACAAATAGTCAGAGCCCGTTAATGGGTGATAGCGTGCCTTTTGTAGAATGAACCGGCGAGTTACGATTACGTGCGAGGTTAAGTTTTAGAAGACGGAGCCGCAGCGAAAGCGAGTCTGAATAGGGCGAATTAGTACGTGGTCGTAGACCCGAAACCAGGTGATCTACCCATGTCCAGGGTGAAGGTAAGGTAACACTTACTGGAGGCCCGAACCCACGCACGTTGAAAAGTGCGGGGATGAGGTGTGGGTAGCGGAGAAATTCCAATCGAACCTGGAGATAGCTGGTTCTCTCCGAAATAGCTTTAGGGCTAGCCTCGTGATGAGAATACTGGAGGTAGAGCACTGTTTGGACTAGGGGGCCATCCCGGTTTACCGAATTCAGACAAACTCCGAATGCCAGATATTTATACACGGGAGTCAGACTGCGAGTGATAAGATCCGTAGTCAAAAGGGAAACAGCCCAGACCACCAGCTAAGGTCCCAAAGTAATCGTTAAGTGGAAAAGGATGTGGCGTTGCACAGACAACCAGGATGTTGGCTTAGAAGCAGCCATCATTTAAAGAGTGCGTAATAGCTCACTGGTCGAGTGACGCTGCGCCGAAAATGTATCGGGGCTAAACGATTCACCGAAGCTGTGGATTGACATCTATGATGTCAGTGGTAGGAGAGCGTTCTAAGTGCGTTGAAGTCAGACCGGAAGGACTGGTGGAGCGCTTAGAAGTGAGAATGCCGGTATGAGTAGCGAAAGACGGGTGAGAATCCCGTCCACCGTATGACTAAGGTTTCCTGAGGAAGGCTCGTCCGCTCAGGGTTAGTCGGGACCTAAGCCGAGGCCGATAGGCGTAGGCGATGGACAACAGGTTGATATTCCTGTACCACCTCCTCACCGTTTGAGAAATGGGGGGACGCAGTAGGATAGGGTAAGCGCGCCGTTGGTTGTGCGCGTCCAAGCAGTAAGGCGTGTGTGTAGGCAAATCCGCACACTGT
>NZ_JARVRV010000011.1:0-1788 GCF_030209555.1 Microbacterium sp. LMC-P-041 | reverse complement strand
TCCTTAGAAAGGAGGTGATCCAGCCGCACCTTCCGGTACGGCTACCTTGTTACGACTTAGTCCTAATTACCGATCCCACCTTCGACGGCTCCCTCCACAAGGGTTAGGCCACCGGCTTCAGGTGTTACCGACTTTCATGACTTGACGGGCGGTGTGTACAAGACCCGGGAACGTATTCACCGCAGCGTTGCTGATCTGCGATTACTAGCGACTCCGACTTCATGAGGTCGAGTTGCAGACCTCAATCCGAACTGGGACCGGCTTTTTGGGATTCGCTCCACCTCGCGGTATTGCAGCCCTTTGTACCGGCCATTGTAGCATGCGTGAAGCCCAAGACATAAGGGGCATGATGATTTGACGTCATCCCCACCTTCCTCCGAGTTGACCCCGGCAGTATCCCATGAGTTCCCACCATTACGTGCTGGCAACATAGAACGAGGGTTGCGCTCGTTGCGGGACTTAACCCAACATCTCACGACACGAGCTGACGACAACCATGCACCACCTGTTTACGAGTGTCCAAAGAGTTGACCATTTCTGGCCCGTTCTCGTATATGTCAAGCCTTGGTAAGGTTCTTCGCGTTGCATCGAATTAATCCGCATGCTCCGCCGCTTGTGCGGGTCCCCGTCAATTCCTTTGAGTTTTAGCCTTGCGGCCGTACTCCCCAGGCGGGGAACTTAATGCGTTAGCTGCGTCACGGAATCCGTGGAATGGACCCCACAACTAGTTCCCAACGTTTACGGGGTGGACTACCAGGGTATCTAAGCCTGTTTGCTCCCCACCCTTTCGCTCCTCAGCGTCAGTTACGGCCCAGAGATCTGCCTTCGCCATCGGTGTTCCTCCTGATATCTGCGCATTCCACCGCTACACCAGGAATTCCAATCTCCCCTACCGCACTCTAGTCTGCCCGTACCCACTGCAGGCCGGAGGTTGAGCCTCCGGATTTCACAGCAGACGCGACAAACCGCCTACGAGCTCTTTACGCCCAATAATTCCGGATAACGCTTGCGCCCTACGTATTACCGCGGCTGCTGGCACGTAGTTAGCCGGCGCTTTTTCTGCAGGTACCGTCACTTTCGCTTCTTCCCTGCTAAAAGAGGTTTACAACCCGAAGGCCGTCATCCCTCACGCGGCGTTGCTGCATCAGGCTTGCGCCCATTGTGCAATATTCCCCACTGCTGCCTCCCGTAGGAGTCTGGGCCGTGTCTCAGTCCCAGTGTGGCCGGTCACCCTCTCAGGCCGGCTACCCGTCGACGCCTTGGTGAGCCATTACCTCACCAACAAGCTGATAGGCCGCGAGCCCATCCCCAACCAATAAATCTTTCCAGTAACTGACCATGCGGTCGCTACTCGTATCCAGTATTAGACGCCGTTTCCAGCGCTTATCCCAGAGTCAGGGGCAGGTTGCTCACGTGTTACTCACCCGTTCGCCACTGATCCCACAGAGCAAGCTCCGTGTTCACCGTTCGACTTGCATGTGTTAAGCACGCCGCCAGCGTTCATCCTGAGCCAGGATCAAACTCTCCGTAAAAAAGAAATGCATACGACACCGGGAAAACGGTGACGCAGCGAGTTTGATGCTGACCAAAGAGACAAATCATTGCTGACTTTATCCGTTGCCAACCCCACAAGGAGGTTGGTCTTTGATCCAAAGGAATCTCATCCAGCCGAAGCTGAATCGAGGTTATTTGGCATTTGACAAGTGCACGCTGTTGAGTTCTCAAGGATCGGATGCTCCCACGACCCAGTCATCACAACCAGGCCCGAAGGGCAACTTCTCTATCTTA
>NZ_JARVRV010000014.1:0-3582 GCF_030209555.1 Microbacterium sp. LMC-P-041 | reverse complement strand
GCACGCTGTTGGGTCCTGAGGGACCGGATGCGATCTTCGGATCGTTTCTGTACCTCTGGGCCTCTTGTTGTTTCCCCTGTGGGGGTGGCGAGAAGGGGTACCGCCCGTACTTTGAGAACTACACAGTGGACGCGAGCATCTTGCAGCCGGCTTCGGTCGGTTGCACAAGATGATCTTAAAGATCATTAGTCAATTTCATGCCAGGCCTTTGGGTCTGGTGTCGATTCTGATTCAAACTCATGTGATTTCAAGTCTTTAAGAGCAAACGGTGGATGCCTTGGCATCTGGAGCCGAAGAAGGACGTAGCAATCTGCGATAAGCCTCGGGGAACTGATAAGCAAGTTTTGATCCGAGGGTGTCCGAATGGGGAAACCCCGCTGGGCGGCGTGCCGACCTAGTGACTCCCGCCTGAATATATAGGGCGGGTAGAGGGAACGTGGGGAAGTGAAACATCTCAGTACCCACAGGAAGAGAAAGCAACCGCGATTCCGTTAGTAGTGGCGAGCGAAACCGGAACAGGCTAAACCTAGCGTGTGTGATAGCCGGCAGGCGTTGCACGTTGGGGGTTGTGGGACTTTTCAGTCATCTCTGCCGAGATGGCGGCGTTACACGATGGTATAGACGAACGGTCTTGAAAGGCCGGTCATAGAGGGTGCCAACCCCGTAGTCGAAATGCCAACCGTGGCGCGAAGAGTATCCCAAGTAGCACGGGGCCCGTGAAATCCCGTGTGAATCTGTCAGGACCACCTGATAAGCCTAAATACTCCCAGATGACCGATAGCGGACAAGTACCGTGAGGGAAAGGTGAAAAGTACCCCGGGAGGGGAGTGAAATAGTACCTGAAACCGTTTGCTTACAAACCGTTGGAGCAGCCTTAGTAGCTGTGACAGCGTGCCTTTTGAAGAATGAGCCTGCGAGTTAGCGATATGTGGCGAGGTTAACCCGTTGAGGGGTAGCCGTAGCGAAAGCGAGTCTGAATAGGGCGATTCAGTCGCATGTCCTAGACCCGAAGCGAAGTGATCTATCCATGGCCAGGTTGAAGCGACGGTAAGACGTCGTGGAGGACCGAACCCACTTAGGTTGAAAACTGAGGGGATGAGCTGTGGATAGGGGTGAAAGGCCAATCAAACTTCGTGATAGCTGGTTCTCTCCGAAATGCATTTAGGTGCAGCGTTGCGTGTTTCTTGCCGGAGGTAGAGCTACTGGATGGCCGATGGGCCCTACAAGGTTACTGACGTCAGCCAAACTCCGAATGCCGGTAAGTGAGAGCGCAGCAGTGAGACTGTGGGGGATAAGCTTCATAGTCGAGAGGGAAACAACCCAGACCACCAACTAAGGTCCCAAAGCGCGTGCTAAGTGGGAAAGGATGTGGAGTTGCCTTGACAACCAGGAGGTTGGCTTAGAAGCAGCCACCCTTGAAAGAGTGCGTAATAGCTCACTGGTCAAGTGATTCCGCGCCGACAATGTAACGGGGCTCAAGCACGCCACCGAAGTTGTGGCATTGACATTATTGGTAGGCCTTCGTGGTCCAGCCGTGTTGATGGGTAGGAGAGCGTCGTGTGGCCAGCGAAGCGGCGGTGTAAACCAGCCGTGGAGGCTACACGAGTGAGAATGCAGGCATGAGTAGCGAAAGACGTGTGAGAAACACGTCCTCCGAAAGACCAAGGGTTCCAGGGTCAAGCTAATCTTCCCTGGGTAAGTCGGGACCTAAGGCGAGGCCGACAGGCGTAGTCGATGGACAACGGGTTGATATTCCCGTACCGGCGAAGAACCGCCCAAGCTAATCCAGTAGTGCTAAGTGTCTGAATCCCAGTGACTGATCCCTTCGGGGTGACGCGTTGGGCCTAGCGCACGACCCCATTCTGGTGCGGTTAGCGTATTAACAGGTGTGACGCAGGAAGGTAGTCCAAGCCAGGCGATGGTTGTCCTGGTGCAAGTGCGTAGGCCGAGAGATAGGCAAATCCGTCTCTCACATAGGCTGAGACACGATGCGGATAAAAAGTGGATGATCCTATGCTGCCAAGAAAAGCATCGACGCGAGGTTCTAGCCGCCCGTACCCCAAACCGACTCAGGTGGTCAGGTAGAGAATACCAAGGAGATCGAGAGAATCGTGGTTAAGGAACTCGGCAAAATGCCCCCGTAACTTCGGGAGAAGGGGGGCCTTCGACGTATTAGGACTTGCTCCGAAAGCGTTTGGAGGCCGCAGAGACTAGTGGGTAGCGACTGTTTACTAAAAACACAGGTCCGTGCCAAGTCGCAAGACGATGTATACGGACTGACGCCTGCCCGGTGCTGGAAGGTTAAGAGGACCGGTTAGCCGCAAGGCGAAGCTGAGAATTTAAGCCCCAGTAAACGGCGGTGGTAACTATAACCATCCTAAGGTAGCGAAATTCCTTGTCGGGTAAGTTCCGACCTGCACGAATGGCGTAACGACTTCCCAACTGTCTCAACCGCGAACTCGGCGAAATTGCATTACGAGTAAAGATGCTCGTTACGCGCAGCAGGACGGAAAGACCCCGTGACCTTTACTACAGCTTGGTATTGGTGTTCGGTGTGGCTTGTGTAGGATAGGTGGGAGACTGTGAAGCATGGACGCCAGTTCATGTGGAGTCATTGTTGAAATACCACTCTGGTCACTCTGGATATCTAACTTCGAACCGTAATCCGGTTCAGGGACAGTGCCTGGTGGGTAGTTTAACTGGGGCGGTTGCCTCCCAAAAAGTAACGGAGGCGCCCAAAGGTTCCCTCAACCTGGTTGGCAATCAGGTGTCGAGTGTAAGTGCACAAGGGAGCTTGACTGTGAGACTGACAGGTCGAGCAGGGACGAAAGTCGGGACTAGTGATCCGGCAGTGGCTTGTGGAAGCGCTGTCGCTCAACGGATAAAAGGTACCTCGGGGATAACAGGCTGATCTTGCCCAAGAGTCCATATCGACGGCATGGTTTGGCACCTCGATGTCGGCTCGTCGCATCCTGGGGCTGGAGTAGGTCCCAAGGGTTGGGCTGTTCGCCCATTAAAGCGGTACGCGAGCTGGGTTTAGAACGTCGTGAGACAGTTCGGTCCCTATCCGCTGCGCGCGTAGGAAATTTGAGAGGATCTGACCCTAGTACGAGAGGACCGGGTTGGACGAACCTCTGGTGTGTCAGTTGTTCCGCCAGGAGCACCGCTGATTAGCTACGTTCGGGATGGATAACCGCTGAAAGCATCTAAGCGGGAAGCCGGCCTCAAGATGAGATTTCCATACCTTCGGGTGAGAGGCTCCCAGCCAGACTACTGGGTTGATAGGCCAGATGTGGAAGTGCAGTAATGCATGCAGCTGACTGGTACTAATAAGCCGATGACTTGATAACACACCGTTTGTTGGTGCTACGCGTCCACTGAGTGGTTCTCGATGTACGGTCGAGAACCCTACAGACAACAATGATTTGTCTATAGGTTTGATTGAAACATCAATAGTGTTTCGGCGGCCATAGCGTGAGGGAAACGCCCGGTTTACATTCCGAACCCGGAAGCTAAGCCTCACAGCGCCGATGGTACTGCAGGGGGGACCCTGTGGGAGAGTAGGACACCGCCGGACTTCTT
>NZ_JARVRV010000013.1:0-5352 GCF_030209555.1 Microbacterium sp. LMC-P-041 | reverse complement strand
CGTGACCCGAGCCCGGTAGTCGTCCGCACCGATCCGACGAGCGAGCGCCTGCGCCTGCACGCTACCGCCGACCGGCACTGAATCGAATGTCATGTCGACCGTGACCTCGGTCGCTGCCGACGAGACACCGGGCAGATACGCCGTCCGCAGTGCGCCACCGGCCGTCAGCCGGAACACACCCGATCCGTCCACGGCGTAGTTCGATGCCGCATTGGCCAGCGACCACGCACCGCCCAGGTCGGACGTCCCGAGACCGCTCGGGAGCGTCCGTCCGAACGAGTCCGTCGCGAGGACACTCGGCCCGACCGGTGCTTCGACCGTCACGTCGTGCGCGATGGTCCCCGTCGCTCCGACGTTGTCCGTCACGGTCAGCGTCACCGTGTACGTGCCGGCCTCCGCATACGTGTGAGTGGCCGATGCACCGGAACCGTGCGCAGTACCGTCACCCCAGTTCCAGTCGTACGACGCGATGGAGCCGTCGGAGTCCGTGGACCCGCCGCCGTTCACCGACGCAGCCAGACCGTTCGCGGTCGAGGTGAATGCTGCAGTCGGCGCGACGTTCGCCGGAATCGGGGGGACCACGACGAATTCCGTCTTGGTCGCCGTGACGCCGTCATTGTCGGTCACCGTCAGCGTCACCAGGTATGTGCCGGCCTCCGCGTAGGTGTGTGTCCCGGTCGCAGCCGAACCGTGCGCGCTTCCGTCGCCCCAGTTCCAGTCGTACGAAGCGATCGTCCCGTCCGAGTCGACCGAGGTCGAGGCATCCACAGCGACCTTCAACGGTGTCACCGAGGAGGTGAATGCCGCAGTCGGGGGCACATTCGCCACCGTGACCACCTCGGCGGTCTTCTGCGCCGTGCCGGCGCGATCGTCCGTCACCGTCAGTGTCACCGTGTACGTGCCGGCGGTCGCATAGGTGTGGGTGGCTGTCGCTCCCACACCGTGCGCACTGTCGTCACCCCAGTTCCAGTCGTACGAGGCAATCGTTCCGTCCTCGTCGGTGGATGCCGAGCCGTCGACGTCGACCTTCAGCTTGGACACCTGCGACGCGAAGCTCGCAGACGGCAGCTTGTTCGCCGGAGCGCCCTCGCTGCCCAGGCTGTAGTGGTCTGCGACGGTCGCAGGAGAGAGCACCGACGAGTAGACGGCGACCTCATCGATCGTGCCGGCGAACTCGTTGCCGCCAGGTCCCCACGTCACGTCGCCACCGACGTGCCAGTAGCCCGTGTAGTTCTCCGCTGCCGTGTTCGGGTTCTCGCCGACGAGAGCGCCGTCGACATAGAGCCGCATGCCCGCAGGCCCCTGGGTCGCCACGACGTGGTGCCACTGGCCGTTGTTGTACGAGTTGTCCGAGGTGACCATCACGGTCTGCCCCGTATAGGCACCGAAGACGAGCCGCCCGGCATCCGTCATGTAGACATGGCGGTCATAGCTCGACGAGTTGCCCGTCGCGCCATTGCCGAAGCCGATGATCTTGCCGCCGGACGACGAGGTGGTCTTGAACCACGCCTCCGTCGAGTACACCACCGGATTCACGAAGGACTTCTGGCTGATCAGCTGTCCGCCCTCGAAGGTGGTCGACCCGCTGGTCACTCCGTCGAGAGCTCCAGTGGCGACCTTCGTGTGAGCACCGAAGTACGAACCGCGCTGCGCCGAGCCTGACGAATCGGCCGCAACGGTCCCGGATGTCTCGTCGAGACGCCAGTACAGAGTCGGTTCTGCCGCGTAGACAGCCGCGCCGTATCCGTCACTGGGCGGCGTGGATCCCTCGAGCGTGCGACCGGAGGCCACGTAGTGCTCCTGGACCTGCGTGCGGGAGAGAGCGCCGTTGTAGATCGCGACCTCGTCGATCGAGCCGTTGAAGAACTGGGAGCCCGACCACGTCGAGTCGCCGCCGATGCGCCAGTAGCCCGTGTAGGCCTGAGCCGACGTCGTGTCGGAGCGCTGCGCGACCTTCACGCCGTCGATGAACAGCTCCATGCCGTCGGTCGGATCGAGCGATGCGACCACGTGGTGCCACGTACCGTCGTTGTACGCGTCCGATGAGGTGACGATGCGAGAGGCATTCGGGTAGACGCCGAAGTTCACTCGACCGCTCTGGTCCATGTAGACATGACGGTCGTATGCGGAGGAGGTCCCGGTCGGGCTGTTTCCGAATCCGACGATCTTGCCGCCTTCGGTGGTCGTGGTCTTGAACCAGGCCTCGATCGCGAACTTCTGCGGACCCTCGATGGCCGTCTGCGTCGTGGCGAAGCCCGTGTTCGTGCCGTTGAAGCTCGATGCCGGAACGGATGCCGGCGTCAGAGCGCCGTCGACGCTCCTGGTCACGCCGTCGCGTACAGCGAGGTCACTGGAACCTGCCCAGTCGATCGACGAGGAGCCCGAATCATTGAGAGGCCAGTAGCTGGTAGGGGCGTCATCGAGCACCGCCGTCGAGTAGGCCGGCATGACCCCCGCACCGTTCACCGTCGCGGTGATGATGTTGCTCCACGCCACGTTGCCGTGGGCGTCCTCTGCTCGGACGCGATACGTGTGCGTGCTGCCCTGGACGAGCCCCTTGTCGATGAAGGAGAGTCCGGCCAGACCCCAGTCGGCCGACTTCGACCGTGCTGTGGTGGTGTAGATCGGCGACGCGTTGGCGCCGTCTCTGATCAGCTTGTACTCGAGGAACTCGTTGTCACGATCCCAGTTGAGCGGCCAGCTGACGCGCATGGTCCCCTGGGCGATCGAGTTCGCCGACGGCACCCAGGTGCTGCTGCTCAGGCGAGGGCCATCGCTGTTCGGCGCCTTCGAGGTCGTCGCGAATCGGACGAGGCCCTGCTGGAGCTGGTTGTTCACGCGGGTGAACTCACCCGCCATGACGACATAGTCGGTGTTGCCGGTGACGTTCCAGGGACCCTGGTTCGCACCGCTCACCGAGCCCGTGTTGAACGTCGGGTACCAGTGGAGCAGACGAGGAGCCGGGTTTCCGCCCCAGTCGTAGTATCCGTAGCCGAGGCCGTACGGGGTGGTGCGCTCGACGGAGTTCGAGAAGGCGACACCGCGGTAGAACGTCCAGGGCTCGCTCTGCGGGAACCCGTCGACCAGGCTGCCGCAGTAGTGGGAGTGGCCGGCGCCGTACACGACGTCGGGAGTCGCGTAAGCGCTGTAGGTGTCTCCGTGGCAGTCCTCGACCCAGGTCAGACCGCCCGTCGCCCAGTCGCTCTTGAAGATCCCCTCGAGGTTGCCACCGCCGCCGAAGTGGTAGCCGGTGCCATAGAGGTTGTCGCCGTCGGTCGTCAGCGACCAGATCGCGGCGTCGGGGCCGCCGTTGCGGACGATGCTGTTGGCCGCGAACGGCAGCAGCCCACCGGTCGTCGCATCGACCAGAGCCATGCCGTATCCGGGGTTCGACGAACCGTTGACCGTGGTGAAGTGCCCGGCCAGCGCGACCTTGGTGCCGTCGCCCGAGACCACGACGTCGTTGCCGCGGTTGTCGAGCTGCGGGGCCCAGGGCAGCAGCGCGCCCGAGGAGCTCACCGCAGCGGCTCGCACTCGGTCGTTGCTGGCGACCCGGCCGAAGATGCCGGTGAAGTACACCGCGGAGTTGGTGGCGGTGATCGCGCGCACCGAGGCGTTCACGCTCGGGGCCCAGGATCCGACCAGCGTCCCGGCGGGGATGTCGAAAGCCGCGACACGGTTGCGCGTGGAACCGTTGACCGCGGTGAAGTCGCCGCCGATGTAGAGGCGCTTGCCGTCGGGGGATGCCGCGATCGACCGCACCTGACCATTGACGTTCGGGGCGAACGACGTCATCGCGCCTGTGCGGATGTCGTACGCGATGACGTTGTTACGAGCGACCTCGTTGACGCCGGCCGCCGCGCCCGCGGGCCGGGCCGTGGCGAACTGACCGGCCGCGTAGACGGTGTTGCCGACGATCACCTGGTCCCAGACGATGCCGTTGACCTGCACGGTCGGCAACGCGTCGGTCGTCACCGTCGACGGCACGTTCGGCTCGACGGGCGCAGTGTCGGCGTTGGCGGCAGCTGGCGCGAGCACCAGACCACTCGCGATCAACGCGGTCACAGCGAGCGTCGTACCGAACCTCAGTCCGGACGCCTTCTTGTTCCCCAGAAAATTGCGCAGAACACCCATGTGCTCGCTCCCCAAATTCAATGCACTCGAAGAGTGCTCCCCAGTACCCCAGATGCTGCATCCGCCAGTCTTCGCGAACCCCTTCACGCAAGACGGCTAAGTGTGCAGCGATCGCCAGAATACCGGAATGTCTGTATGCCGTCTATAGCGACCACAGATGTTTCTGGTAATGGGCGCAGCAAAAGATCCGCGGGGCGTCGGTGACGCCCCGCGGATCCGGGTTCTGCGATCGGCGGTGCCGGGTCAGGGGACCGGAACGGCCCTGATGCTGCCCAACGACACGGTGTAGGGCACGTTGGTCGTGCCCGAGCCGAGGTACGCGGCGACGCCGACGTGGCCCGCGGCCTGCAGCGCGGCGGTCGCATCCGTCGTGCTCACCTGCCAGGCGGCGGGTTCGGTCGTGCCCGTCTTCCACACCTTCGCGCGGATCGTGGTCGGATTCGCACCGAACGCCTGCACCCGCACCTGCAGCTCCTCACCGGCCGCGAGCGTGAGCCCCGCGATGTTCGCCGCGGTCAGCGTCGTCGCCGTGCGCTGCACCTGCAGCTGCACCGCACCGTTCGCCGCGATCACGACACGAGCCCGATAATCCTCAGCGCCCACCCGACGCGCGATGAACGACGTGAAGACACTGCCGCCGACCGGCAGCTCGCTCACGGTCATCGCCGCGGTGAGATCAGTGGACTCCGATGAGATCGATGCGAGATATGCAGCGCGCGTCGATCCAGCTCCGACGGCGATCTTCGCCGCCGCACCGTCGACCGAGTACGCCGACAGCGACGTGGTCGAGTACGACCACGCGCCACCGGTGGCGGCCGAGCCCCAGCCGTTGACGCCCGTCCGGTCGAACTCGTCCACCACGAGCGGAAGAACGGGCTCCGGCTCGGGAGCAGCGACGGTGACGGTGTTCGTGACGGTGTGAACACCGGCTCGGTCATCGGTGACCCTCAGGGCGACCGTATACGTGCCGGCCGCGGCGTAGGTGTGCGACGCCGTTGCACCGGTGCCGACCGCGCCGTCTCCGAAGTCCCACTCCCATGACGTGATCGAGCCGTCGGAGTCGGTGGAGCCCGACCCGTCCACACTCAGAGCGAGAGCGTTCGCCGACGAGGTGAACGACGCCACCGGGTTCGCATTGGGCGGCGGCACGACCGTGCCGGGGATCTTGGCGACCAGGTTGTCGAACCGCACCAGGAACGGCACGTTCGATACTCCGGA
>NZ_JARVRV010000009.1:0-64058 GCF_030209555.1 Microbacterium sp. LMC-P-041 | reverse complement strand
AGGTGAGCACCACGAAGGTGAGCACCACGAAGGTGAGCACCACGAAGGTGAGCACGACCGCTCCTGAGGTCGCTCCCCCATTGCGAACGCCCTCCGCGCCATAAGGCTGCGGAGGGCGTTTCCCGTTCCGTGACGGTCAGGCGGGACGCGGGCGGATCACTGGGCGGCGGCTGCCCTTCGAGACCGGCGTGGGCGACGTCGCCACGATCTCCTCGACGTCCGCCGGCTCATCCGACACATCGAGTCGGAGCGCTTGGGTCAGGGCGAGGCCGTGCCTCGTCGTGAGGATCAGTCGCCGGTACTGCGCATCCCCGGAGAGATCGATGACCACGCTGGGACGACGTTTGCGGATGAGGACGAAGTCGACGCTGCCTGCGGCCTTCCACGTGCCCGCGGCGAGCACTCCGGGGATGTGCGTCCCCGGGTTCGGCACGCCACGCAACCAGGTCCACGCATCATCGATGAGCTGGACCTTGGTGATGGTGTCGCGCACGAGCCGCACGTTGTCCCGGTGGAAGCTCGCCGCACGCTCGATCGGCGAGAGCACGATCTCGAGTTGCGTCTGGTCCAGCAGCAACGTCACCATGCGTCCAGTCTGCCAGCGGCACCCTTCCAGATGTCTGTGTCTTGTTCACAGGAAGGCAACGATCCGTTGTCGGTTCCCACGATTCCACCCCTTTTCCATTCCGATGTTCCGCTCGACTTTCGAACAAATCTACTAGATTCGGAACATGACATTCGCCACCGACGCCGGCCTCGAGCAGCGTGCGGAGCTGCTCGACTCCTGGGTCGAGAAGCGGCGGCAGATCGCGGCTGGAGGACGAACAGCCGGTCGCATCGCTCAGGGCAGCATCGAGTATGCCTCCACGGATGCTGCTTTCCTCGAGCGGGGCCACCCGCGCGTCCTGGAGGCCTTCCGCGAGGGAGCCGTCACGGCGGCTGGGGGGGTCAGCTCCGCTCAGGCAGTCGCGGCGGCATCAGCTGCGGCGCGCGCAGCCACGGGCAGAGCTGCCTCGATGCGCTGCAGCTCTTCCTCACCGTGAGCGGCGGTGAGGAACCACGCCTCGAACACGCTCGGAGGGAGCGCCACGCCCTGCTCGCGCATCGCATGGAAGAACGGGGCGTACCGGAACGACTCCTGCGCCTGAGCCTCGGTGTAGTCGCGAGGTGCAGATCCGCGGAAGGAGGCGCTGAAGAGGTTGCCGGCATGGGCGACGGCGTGGGTCGCACCGGCCTCCGTGAGCGCCTCATCCAGGGCGCGGGAGACTCGCGCTGCGGCCGCGTCGACGGTCGCGTACACCTCCTGCGTGGCGAGGCGCAGCGTCGCGAGACCCGCAGCGACCGACAGCGGGTTACCCGACAGCGTGCCCGCCTGGTAGACGGGTCCCAGAGGAGCGAGAAGGTCCATGATCTCCGCACGGCCTCCGAGCGCAGCCAGCGGCATCCCTCCGCCGACGACCTTGCCGAAGGTGATGATGTCGGGCAGATAGTCCTCACCGGCGGCCGCCTGGAGCCCCCAGAAGCCCGCCGGGTGCACGCGGAAGCCCGTCAGCACCTCGTCGAGGATCAGCAGGGCGCCATGCGCGTGAGCGGTCTCGGCGAGCAGGCGGTTGAACCCCGGCAGCGGCGGAACGACACCCATGTTCGCCGCTGCGGCCTCGACGATCACCGCTGCGATGCGCGGGCCGTGCTCGGCGAACACAGCTGCGAGAGCGTCGGGATCGTTGTAGTCGATCACCAGCGTCTGAGCCGCGATGGGCGCAGGCACACCCGCGGAACCCGGAAGCGCGAGCGTCGCGACACCGGAGCCCGCCGCGGCGAGCAGACCGTCGGAGTGCCCGTGATAGTGCCCGGCGAACTTCACCAGCAGGTCGCGTCCGGTGGCGCCGCGGGCGAGCCGGATCGCCGTCATCGTCGCTTCGGTTCCGGTCGACACGAGCCGCACCCGCTCCACCGGCCGAACCTCCCCGAACCGCACGCGGTCGGCGATCAACTGAGCGAGCTCGACTTCGCCCTCCGTGGGAGCGCCGAACGAAAGGCCTCGGGTGGCCGCTTCCTGCACGGCGGCGACGACCTCCGGGTGCGCGTGGCCGAGCAACGCCGGCCCCCAGGATGCCACGAGGTCGACGTAGCGGTTGCCTGCGGCATCCGTGACCGTCGCGCCGCTCGCCGAGGCGAGGAAGCGCGGCGTGCCGCCGACCGAGCCGTACGCGCGCACCGGCGAGTTCACACCTCCGGGGATCACCGTGCGGGCAGCGGAGAACAGGTCGTCATTGCGGTCGGTCACAGCACACTCCTCAACGATGCGCGGACCTCTCCCGGCATCCCATCCAGGCTAATGCGCCGACCTGAGGGCGGGACTCAGATCGACGGGGCTCTCAGCGAAGGCGTGCGCGACTCAGCCGCGCAGCCAGCGGGCGGCCTCGGTCGCCCAGTAGGTCAGGACGACGTCAGCACCAGCACGGCGGATCGAGAGCAGCGACTCGAGGACCGATGCACGACGATCGATCCAGCCGTTCGCAGCGGCCGCCTCGATCATCGCGTACTCACCGGAGACCTGATATGCCCACACAGGAATGTGAACGGTGTCGCGCACCTCCCGCAGCACATCGAGGAACGCCATCGCCGGCTTCACCATGACGATGTCGGCGCCTTCCTCCTCGTCGACGACGGCCTCGCGCACACCCTCGCGACGATTGCCCGGGTCGAGCTGATAGGTACGACGGTCGCCCGTGAGCTGCGAGTCGACGGCTTCACGGAACGGGCCGTAGAACGCGCTCGCGTACTTGGCGGCATACGCGAGCAGCAGCACGTCGGTATAGCCGTCCGAGTCGAGCGCCTCGCGGATGACCGCGACCTGGCCGTCCATCATCCCCGACAGACCGAGCAGCTGCGAGCCGGCGCGCGCCTGCGAGAGCGCCATGGAGGCGTACCGCTCGAGGGTCGCATCGTTGTCGACCGACCCGTCAGCTGCGAGAACGCCGCAGTGACCGTGATCGGTGAACTCGTCGAGGCAGAGATCCGTCTGCACCACGAGTGCATCGCCCACCTCGGCGGCCAGCGCCTCGGTCGCGACATTGAGGATCCCCTGGGGGTCGTCGGCGCCCGAGCCCTGAGCGTCGC
This sequence comes from Microbacterium sp. LMC-P-041, assembly GCF_030209555.1. Classification (NCBI taxonomy): domain Bacteria; kingdom Bacillati; phylum Actinomycetota; class Actinomycetes; order Micrococcales; family Microbacteriaceae; genus Microbacterium; species Microbacterium sp. LMC-P-041. The sequence goes on along the minus strand of NZ_JARVRV010000009.1, from coordinate 60,935 downwards.
GCACGGCGGGCACGCCGAACAGCATCACACCGCCGACACCCGCCTCGGCAGCCTCGGTCGCGGCGGCCCGCAGAGAGTCGAGCGAATGCTGCGCGACCCCCGGCATCGATCCGATGGGCGCGGCCTCGGTGAGTCCCTCGCGGACGAACAGTGGAAGCACCAGCTGACGAGGCTCGATCGAGGTCTCGCGCACCAGTCCACGGACTGCAGCAGACTGGCGGAGGCGGCGCAGTCGTACGTCGGGAAAGCTCACGGTGCCAACTCGTCCGCCGCATGCGGGAGGGTGTAGCTCGACACCGCGTCGATCAGCGCGTCCACAGTCTGACGGTCGGCGACGACGGTGATCGGCAGACCTGCCCGATCGGCATCCTTCGCGGTGCGCGGACCGATGGCCGCCAGCAGCGTGTCGTCCGGGATCAGCGGGAACTGCTCGCGCACCTGTTCGGCGACCGAACCGCTCGTGATCAGGATCGCGTTGATCCGTCCGTTCTCGACATCACGCTTGATGCGCTCCGTGACCGGGACGCCGACCGTGCGATATGCCACAACGCTGTCGACATCGTGACCGGCCTCCTGCAGGAGGACGCTGAGCACGGGCTTTGCGATCTCGCTGCGCAGCGCCAGGATGCGACGAGGCTCGGTCTCGAGGGCGATGAGCTGCTCGGCCATGCCCGCTGCCGAATTGTCTTCGTCCGGCACCATCGCGACTTCGTAGCCGACCGCCTGCAGGGCGGCGGCGGTCGTCTCGCCGACGGCCGCGATCTTCGTGCGGCGCGGGACGATCGCGCGGTGCGCGAACATCACGTCGACGGTCGTCGCACTCGTCACCGTCAGCCAGTCGTACTCTCCATCCGCGAGCCGGGTGAGAGCGACGTCGAGGGCTGCCTGGTCGGTGGTGGCGGCGAAATTGATCAGCGGTGCCACGACGGGCACCGCGCCACGGGAGCGCAGACTGGCGGCGACACCGTCGCCCCACGGCCCTCCGCGGGGTACGAGGATGCGCCAGCCGTCCAGCGGTCGGTCCTGCTTCGAATTGGTCATGATGAGGAATGCTCTCGGGAGACGAGGTCGGCCGCCCCTTGCTCGAGCAGCCGATGGGCGACAGACAACCCGATCTCGCGTGCTGCGTGCATCGGGTCTGCACCACCGGCAGCATCCGCTCCATTGCCGCTGCCGTTCCGACGAATATACTCCCCGTTCACGGCTTCGGTGACGTCGAGGCCGATACGGCGCCCACCGTCGGTGGCGTAGACGACTGTCCTGATGCGGATCTCGTCGCCCTCGACGACCGCATGTGCGGCCATCGGCGCCTGGCATCCGGCATCCAGCCCCTCGAGAACGGCACGCTCGACGGTCACCGCCAGACGCGTGTCGAAGTCGTCGAGCTCGGCGAGCGCGGCGAGCAGCTCTGCGGGGGCATCCGTGCGCGTCTCCACGGCGAGCGATCCCTGCCCCGGCGCTGTCGGCCATTCGGAGAGGCCCAGCTCTTCGCGGCGCAGCGGGGAGTCCGTGCCGAGGCGCGACAGACCGGCCGCAGCCAGGATCACCGCATCCAACTCGCCGGACGCTACTCGCTGCAGACGAGAATCGACGTTGCCCCGGATGTCCACGACCTCCGCGTGCGGAGCCCTCCGGTGCACCTGCGCGATGCGCCGGGGGGATCCCGTGCCGACCTTGCTGCCGGAACGGAGCTGGTGCAGCGGTGTGCCGCCGCGAGTGATCGCGACGTCGCGCGCGTCCTCACGCACCGGGGTCGCTGCGATGACGAGACCGTCGGGGATCGCGGTGGGAAGGTCCTTGAGCGAATGCACGAGGAAGTCGCACTCGCCGGCGAGCAGTGCCTCTCGCAGACGCGTGGCGAAGATGCCCTGACCGCCGATCTCCGACAGAGACGCACGATTCGTGTCGCCCTCGCTGGTGATCGGCACGAGCTCGACGGGGCGCCCCGAGATCTTCTCGAGCGCGGCGGCGACGTGCCCCGACTGCGCCTGGGCGAGCGCGCTGCGGCGGGTGCCCAATCGGATCGGGGAGGGGGTCTGACTCTGAGTGTTCATCGTCGACCTACTGCAGCACGTCCGCGATCTCGTCGAACCGGAGGCGTCGACCCGTGTAGAACGGGACCTCCTCCTTCACGTACAGGCGCGCGTCGGTGTAGCGCAGGTCGCGCATGAGATCGACCAGCTCGGTGACCTCGTCGGCTTCGAGCGGCAGGATCCACTCGTAGTCGCCCAGGGCGAATGCCGCGACCGTGTTCGCGATGACCCCGGTGAACGCCGCTCCCTTGCGTCCGTGATCGGCGAGCATCTTCCGGCGCTCCTCTTCGGGCGCGAGATACCACTCCGGCGTGCGGACGAACGGGTACAGGCACAGCCAGTCCTTCGGCTCCACGCCGCGAAGGAATCCCGGGACGTGAGCCCGGTTGAACTCGGCATCGCGGTGCACGCCCATGACGTTCCAGACCGGCAGCAGGGTGCGCAGCAACTCGGTGCGGCGGAGGCGGCGAAGAGCCTTCTGCAGGTCCTCGGCAGTGTCGCCGTGCAGCCACACGAGCAGATCGGCGTCCGCCTTCAGGCCCGAGACGTCGTAGAAGCCGCGGACCGTGACGCCGGAGTCCTCGATGTACGAGACGATCGTCTCGAGCTCCGTGGAGTCGGACTCGGTGACAGCCACATCGGGGTTTCGTCGCCAGACTGCCCAGAGGGTGAAGCCGGACGGGTTCTCTTCGCGCGCATCGGACATGGATCCAGTCTGCCCCCTTTGTGAAGCACTCGCGAACGCGAGTCAGGATGCGAGGATTTCGGCCTGCGGTCAGCGTGAGAGCGCGCGGGCGATCGCCCAGACGGCACCGCCGACGATCACCGCGACGCCCACGGCTCCCGCGATCGCGGCAGCCGGGTTGCGGTCGGCGAAGACCCTCGCCTTCGCCGCGGCGCGCTTGGAGGCCGTGTCGATGCGCCGGGGGAAGTTGCCCTTGACCTCGATCGCCGCGAGAGCGGCCTTCAGCTCCGCCCGAGCCGACTGGACCGGGTCGACGATGCCCGCCGGAACCGCCGTCTTGGGCAGAGGCCTCGTGATCTCAGAGTTCGTCATTGCCGGCTTCCTTCACGAGTCTGATGTCTTCGCCCACCGCTTGCGCGGGGTTCTTACGAGCGAGCACCTTGCGGAACTTCAGGATGCCGAGCAGCGCGAACAGCAGCACGGCGAGGATCAGGATGCCGAGCACCGCCAGGGCGGACAGCCAGACCGGCCACCACGACGACAGCCCGGCGATCGCGAACACCAGGATCACCGGCACGGCCCAGAACAGGAAGAAGAGAGCGACGAGGAACCAGACGGAGCCGATTCCTGCGTCCTTCGCCGTCTTCGAGATCCAGGTCTTGGCCGCGTTGATCTCGGCTTTGACGAGGCTGCTGATGAGCTCGGGAAGATCGCCGATCAGGGACAGCAGGCTGTCCTCGGCGCGATCGCGGTATCCGCGGGGCATGTCAGCTGCCAGACTTCGCGGCGGTGGAGCCGGGCGTTGCCGGCTTCTTGGCCGCGGGCTTCTTCGCGTCGTCCTTCTTCGCGGCGTCCTTGACCTCTTCGACGGCGTCCTCGGTGGCGTCGACGATGTCGTCAGCGGCCTTGCGCCCCGCAGCCACGGCGGAGTCGAGTCGCTGCCCAGCGGTCTTGTCGCCACCGCCGGCCGACTTGACGACCTTCTGCACGCCGGTCCAGATCGCCCCGGGCACTGCCGCCGCCTTGTCGCCGACGTAGCCCTTGACCTTGTCGACCTGCTCCTGCACCGGGTCGAGGTTCCAGACCTTCAGCCACTGCGTCTTGATCTGCTCGTACCTCTCGCGGCCCGCGCGGGTTCCGAGCACGTATCCCACGCCGATTCCTACGACGAGTCCGATCTTCCCCTTCATGGGGTCTCCTCACGTTGTTCCGGTGTGAACGCCTGGGGCGAACCGACGACTCGGAGCCGCCTGCAGGTGTCCAGCGTAGCCCCGTATGCCGATTTCGGCATCTGTCACGCAGAGGGTTGACAGCGGAGCGACTTTCGGGTTCGTGCGACGGCGTCAGTCCCAGAGCAACGCCCGACGAAGCCGGTCCGCCTCTTCGCGCGCGTCGGGGATCACCTGGGCGAGACCCGTGCCGGCCAGCCACGCGCCGACGGCGGCGAGCCCGTGCACGCCCTGCACAGCCGACCTCGCGGCCTCTCGGCGCGCACCGGAGCCGATGATCGATGCAGGCTGCGACTGCACGTACCTCGCGCGGTGAGACGCCACGAGGTCGCCCGCCGCGAGCGGCACGCCGAGGAGAGCCGATGCTTCGCTCAGCGCCAGTCGAGCCGCGGCGTCGTCGTCGAGCGCGGTGGTGGCGGCGGGTTCGCCCTGGGCTCCGAACGAGACCCGCACGACGTGCCGGGGGCCGGCCGCGGCGCGCACCCAGTCCCACTTCGCACTGGAGTGGGTGAGCGCCTTCGCTGTGTGACTGCCGGGGACGGTCAGCACGCCGGTGCCCCGTGGAGCACCCGCCAGTGCCGACGGCTCCAGCAGCAGTGTGACGATCTCGATCTCCGGAGCATCCGCCGGCGCGGTCTCCGCCAGTGCGGGCACGCTCTTCTCGAGAAGTCGCCTCGCGGCGGCCTCGGAGGTCGCGACCACCACGCCATCTGCGGCGAACTCGATCTCCTCCGCGTGAGCGTCGCCGAGAACGGCGTCTGCCACGGGAGCGACGTCGGCGTGAGCCTTCACCATCCACGCCTCGGCGGTGCGCGTCAGCTGCGTCACCTGCGCGCCGGTGTGCACGACGCCACCGAGCTTCTCGATATCCGCGACCAGCGCCTCGATCAGCACCGTCATACCGCCGTCGAGCCCTTCCACGGCCGCGCCGGGCGCGAGCGCGGCACCCTCGCGACTCGCGGCTCCGCGCGCCTTCGCAGCTCTGTCCGCGCTCTCCTGCCGCATCGTCTGCACCGCCCCCGATAGCGATCCGACGCGGGTGAGTGCGGCGTTGAGTCCGGGGGCCGCGATGTCGACATCGACGTCGTCAGGCGAGGCTGAGTACACACCGGTCGTGACCGGAGCGACGAGACGATCGCGCACCCTGGCTCCCATGCGCGACGACACCAGTCTGCCGAGGCTCTGACTGTGGCCGATCGTCAGCGGCGGGCGAACGCGATCCAGGTACGCACGCCATGCGCCCGACCACCCGATGATGCGGCGGACGTCCTCCTGGAACGGATTGCCGGGGATTCCGAGAATCCCGCCGACGGGCAGCGGTGCCGCGCCGATGCCGGGGATGCCAGCGAGCCAGGCGCTCCCTGCCGCGGGCGCGACGATGCGGTCGGCGAGGCCGAGCTCCTCGATCAGAGCGCGCACACGGCCGCCCCTCGTCGCGTAGCTCTCCGCGCCGGCATCCAGCACCACGCCGTCGAGCTCAGCGCGACGGATGGCGCCGCCGACGGCATCCGTCGCCTCGAGCAGGGTGACGCGCATGCCGACCTTGACGCACTCCCGGGCAGCGATCAGGCCGCCGATGCCCCCGCCGATGACGACGATGTGCCTCTCCGCCGCCCTCGCGGCGAGGTCGGCCGGTTCGGCGCGGGGCGTCTCACTGTTCGCTGGCTTCGACGTCATGCGTCAATCCTTCCATCCGCCGGGGAAACGGCTTCCAGCATTCGGCCGGACAAACCCGTCACGCCTCGGTCTGCACCGCGGATTCCCGCCCGGCGCCGCGCTTGCGCACCTCACGGAGCACGATCTGCTCGGGGCACACGGTCGACAGGAAGTCGCCTACGGAGAGGGCCAGCCGCTCGCCGACGAGGGAGTACAGGATGCGATTGGCATCACGACGCTCGCTCACGAGACCCGCCTGACGGAGAACGCCGAGGTGCCGCGAGATCGTCGGCCCGCTCGACGAGAACCGCGAGGCTATCTCACCCGCTGCGAGCTCGCCCTCTTTCAGATCCTGCAGGATCTGGCGCCTCGTCGGGTGCGCCAGAGCCGCGAAGACGTCCGACGCACTATCTGTCATGGGTGCAATCTAGCACTGACGCTATATTGCATCCTCGTGAAGCTCGGCCGTGAAGCGCCCTGGGACTCAGATCGAATGGACCAGCTCGACGATACGGGTGAGCTGATCGGGGTCCGCCTCGGGCGGCACGCCGTGCCCGAGGTTGACGATGTGTCCCCTGGCGGCACGCCCGCGCTCGACGACGTCGCGCACATGCGCCTCGAGCACCGGCCACGGAGCGGACAGCAGTGCCGGATCGATGTTGCCCTGCACCGAGACGTCGGGGCCGAGGATCGCGGCGGCCTCGTCGAGCGGCATCCGCCAGTCGACACCGACGCCGTCGGCGATGCCGTCCAGGCGCATGTCGGCGAGGAAGGGCCCGGTGCCCACGCCGAAGTGGATGCTCGGCACGCCGATGGCATCGAGGGCGACACGCGAATGCGGTGCCACGTACGCGCGATAGTCGGCGGTGCTCAGCGACCCGGCCCAGGAGTCGAACAACTGCACGACGGATGCTCCGGCATCCCGCTGGATCTCGAGGAACCGGCGTGAGACCTGCGCGAGCCAGCCCGCGAGGCGGTTCCACGACTCCGGATCGGCGTGCATCATGGCCCGCGCCCGCAGGTGTTCCTTCGACGGGCCGCCTTCGACGAGGTACGCGGCGAGAGTGAAGGGAGCACCCGCGAATCCGATCAGGGGGGTGTCGCCGAGCTCGGCCGTGACGATGCCGACGGCCTCGGCGATCGCGGTGCCGTCGAGCGACAGCGGGTCGATCGCTGTGATGCGATCGACATCGGCGGCAGACCGCACGGGGTCGGCGAACACGGGGCCGCGTCCGGGCTCGATCTCGACGTCCACCCCGGCGAGACGCAGCGGGATGACGATGTCACTGAAGAACACGGCGGCGTCCACGCCGTGACGACGCACGGGCTGCAGCGTGATCTCGGCCGCGAGATCGGGAGTCAGGCAGGCGTCCAGCATGCGCGTGCCGACGCGTAGCTCGCGGTACTCGGGCAGCGACCTGCCGGCCTGGCGCATGAACCACACGGGAGCATGTTCGGGGCGGGGGCCGGTGAGGGCGCGCAGCAGCGGAGCGTCGGAGAGGACCATGCGACCATCCTCCCATCCGCCGCCGGGCCGACCTGCATGAAGCCTCAGGTAGAATCGTCATGTGCTGCTGGTTGTCACGGCGAGTCACAAGACCGCCTCCTTCGAATTGCTCGAACGCCTGAGCCGCACCCCCGATGACGTCGCCTCCACGGTCGTGGACATGGCGTCCTGCGTGCAGGGTGCGGTCGTTCTTGCTACCTGCAACCGCTTCGAGGCCTACGTCGAGATGGACGAGCCCGTCACGGCAGCGGGTGCGATCGGTGTCGAGGCGGTGCTCGAGGCTGTCGAAGCATCGACCGGCATCCGCGCGTCTGAACTCGACGGCGCCTACGAGGTGCACTCCGGTCGTCGAGTGGCGGAGCACCTCTTCTCCGTCGCATCGGGACTCGAATCCGTCGTCTCCGGCGAAGGCGAGATCGCCGGTCAGGTGCGTCGCGCCCTCAAGTCCGCGCGCAAGGAGGGCACCACCTCGCCCGAGCTCGAGCGGCTTTTCCAGCGCGCGAGCCAGGCGCAGCGCAAGGTCAAGAACGTCACAGCCCTCGGCCGGGCCGGCCGCTCGCTCGTGCGCCTCGCCCTCGAACTCGCTGACAGCCGCATCGCCGACTGGTCGACGGAGCGCGTGCTGCTCGTCGGCACCGGTGCCTACGCAGCGGTCACCCTCGCGACACTGCGCGAACGGGGAGCCGTCAACATCTCGGTGTACTCACCCTCGGGCCGCGCCGAGAAGTTCGCCGCGAAGCACGGCATCCGCCCGGTCGCCGCAGAGGACTACGCGCGCGTCGCCTCGCGCTCGAGCCTGCTGATCACCTGCACGACGGCGACCGCTCCTGTGCTGACACCTGAGCACCTGCAGGCGCCGACCGGCATCGCACCCGAGGGATGCCCCGTCGCGTCGCACAGCCAGATGGTCGTCGACCTGGGCATGCCGCGCAACGTCGACCCCGCCGTCGCAGCGCTCGAAGGCGTCGCGCTGCTCGACCTCGAGACCATCAGCCTGCACGCACCGCTCGAAGAGCTGCAGGCGACGGATGCCGCACGCACCGTGGTGCGCGAAGCAGCTGACACGTTCCACGTCGTCGGCAGCCGACAGAGCGTCACGCCGTCGGTCGTCGCCCTGCGGTCGCATATGTTCGCGCTGCTCGAGGCCGAGATCGGCCGCGCTCGCGCACGCGGCGATGACGACGGCAGGGTCGAGCAGGCGCTTCGCCACCTGACCGGCGTGCTGCTGCACGTGCCGACCACCCGCGCCCACGAACTGGCCGCCGCCGGCCGCGCGGACGATTTCGCAACTGCGCTCTCGACGCTGTACGGCATCGAGCCGGTCGAGTCCGCGCTGTCGTCCGATACCGACGGCGCCGCTACCGCCTGAGCAGCGCTCCTTCTGCACGGGAGCCCTCTGCGGTGGTCTTTCCACAGCACTCGGGAGAAGCACGGCGGTCGCCCCGGCGGCCACTTCGATGCTTCATATCGTCGAACCCCTGACAGCGTCGATCACGCGGCGCAGACTGGGGGGATGCTCGTGGATCCGAACCTGATCGGCATCATCGTCGCCCTCTTCGGCGTCACCGCCACCGTGCTCGGCGGCGTCTCTCGGATGCTTGCAAAGCAGGCCAAAGGGCTCGAAGTACGGTTCGACAGGATCGACGATCGATTCGACAGGGTCGATGAACGGTTCGCGAGGGTCGAAGGCGACATCGCGGAGCTCCGCACCGAACTCAAGACCGACATCGCCGAACTCCGCACCGAACTCAAGGGCGACATCGCCGAACTCCGGTCGGAACTCAAGCAGGACATCTACGACGTCAAGACAGAGCTCAAGGCCGATATCGCCGATGTCCGAGTCTCGGTCGCGCGTCTCGAGGGCCCCCTTCCCAAGCTCCAGCGCATCTGACTCCGGCATCGGAGCGAGTCGGTGCCAGACTGGATGCATGGCCCTTCACATCACCGGAGACACCGCCGCAGACGCGCTGCTCACCGACAATCCGCTGGCCCTGCTGGTCGGGATGCTGCTCGATCAGCAGGTTCCGATGGAGACGGCCTTCGCCGGTCCTCTGAAGATCGAGCAGCGCACAGGCGCGTCCGACGCCACCACGATCGCGGCCATGGACCCGGACGAGTTCCTCGAGGCGTTCAAGACGACGCCCGCCGTGCACCGGTTCCCGGGTTCGATGGCGGCACGCGTGCAGACCCTGTGCCAGGAGATCGTCGATCAGTGGGACGGAGACGCCTCGGCGATCTGGACCGACGGTGATCCGTCGGGCGCCGAAGTCCTGAAGCGACTCAAGGCCCTTCCCGGCTTCGGCGAACAGAAGGCGAAGATCTTCCTGGCTCTGCTCGGCAAGCAGTACGGCTTCACCGGCGCGGGATGGCGGGAGGCCGCCGGCGACTACGGCACCGAGGGTTCGTACCGCAGCGTCGCCGACATCGTCTCGCCAGAATCGCTCACCAGAGTACGAGAGCACAAGAAGGCCATGAAAGCTGCGGCGAAGGCGAACGCATGAAGCCCACGGGCGATGACGTCGCAGGTCTCATCGCCCGCTCCACTCCGGCGGTCCGCCGCCGGGATGCCGAGACGCTGACCGCGATCATGCAGGAGATCACGGGCCGCGACCCTCAGACCTGGGGCACGATCATCGGATTCGGAAGCTGCCACTACCGGTACCCGACCGGCACCGAGGGCGACAGCGGCCTGCTCGGCTTCGCCCCGCGCAAAGCGGCGACCACCATCTATCTGTTCGACGGCGTCGATGCGCACTCGGGCGCGCTCGAGAACCTCGGCCCGCACAGCACCGGCGTCGGATGCCTCTACATCAAGGACCTGGAACAGATCGACCTCGACGTGCTCCGCGGCATCCTCGAGCGCTCGCTCGCCTGGGTAGAGGCGGGCGGCACCGATCAGGTGCAGCTGACCGTCACCGGCTGACGCGAGAGGACCGCCGTCCTCTCGGACAGCGGGCCTCTCGTTCTGGTGGTCCGCGCGTCAGGCGCCCTTGAGACGCTCGGCCAGGTACTCGTGCAGATCGTCGATCGAGACGCGCTCCTGCGCCATCGTGTCGCGGTCGCGCACGGTGACCGCACGGTCGTCGAGCGAGTCGAAGTCGATCGTGACGCAGAACGGTGTGCCGATCTCGTCCTGACGGCGGTAGCGACGGCCGATCGCGCCCGCGTCGTCGAAGTCGACGGCCCACGAGCTGCGCAGCGTGTCAGCGACCTCGCGCGCCAGCGGCGACAGGCGCTCGTTGCGGCTCAGCGGCAATACGGCGGCTTTGACAGGGGCGAGACGCGGGTCGAGCTTGAGCACGGTGCGCACATCGGTGCCGCCCTTGGCGTTCGGCACCTCTTCTTCGCGATACGCATCCACGAGGAACGCCATCATGGCGCGAGTGAGGCCGAACGAGGGCTCGATCACGTAGGGCGTGTAACGGTCGCCGGTGGCCTGGTCGAAGTAGGTCAGGCTCTGGCCCGAGGCTTCGCTGTGGCTCGACAGGTCGTAATCGGTGCGGTTCGCGACGCCCATGAGCTCACCCCACTCCTTGCCCGTGAACCCGAAGCGGTACTCGACGTCGATGGTGCCGGCCGAATAGTGCGCGCGGTCATCTTCGGGAACGTCGAACTGGCGCATGTTCTCGGGGTCGATGCCCAGATCGATGAACCAGTTCCAGCACGCCTCGACCCAGTGGTCGAACCACTCCTGAGCCTCTGCGGGCGGCGTGAAGAACTCGATCTCCATCTGCTCGAACTCACGGGTGCGGAAGATGAAGTTTCCGGGCGTGATCTCGTTGCGGAACGCCTTGCCGACCTGGCCGATGCCGAACGGCGGCTTCTTGCGGCTGGCGGTGAGCACGTTCGAGAAGTTCACGAAGATGCCCTGAGCCGTCTCGGGGCGCAGGAAGTGCAGCCCGGACTCGTCGTCGACGACTCCCAGGTAGGTCTTGACGAGACCCGAGAACGACTTGGGCTCGGTGTACTGTCCCTTCGTGCCGCAGTTCGGGCACGGCACATCGGCGAGGCCGTTCTCCGCCTTGCGGCCCTTGCGCGCCTCGAAGTCCTCGATCAGGTTGTCGGCACGGAAGCGCTTGTGGCAGCTGAGGCACTCGACCAGCGGATCGGTGAAGGTCGCGACGTGACCGGACGCCTCCCACACGCGCTTGGGCAGGATGATGCTCGAGTCGAGGCCGACCATATCGCCGCGGCCGCGCACGAACGTCTGCCACCACTGGCGGCGGATGTTCTCCTTGAGCTCGGTGCCGAGGGGCCCGTAATCCCACGCGGACCGCGAACCGCCGTAGATCTCACCCGCCTGGAAGACGAACCCGCGGTGGCGGGCAAGGGCGATGACCTTGTCTAGACGGGACTGTTCGGCCACGGTGGCTCCAATGGTCGGCGGTGGGAAAGCCCGTGATCACGGGCACCTCAATCTTATCCGCGACCGCTTCGCGTCAGGACCCCGGCGAGGCCAGGTGTGCGGCGCTCAGGCCGTGAAGAGGTAGCCCTTCTCGACATCGAACCCCGAGAGAGCGAGGCCGCTGCCCAGCAGCCCCTCCATCTGCGCGCGCAGCCGCGTACGCCACTCGTGCGCCGCCTCCGGATCCTCGATGCGCATGGTCTCGATGTCCGAAGGGATCTCCAGCGTCTCGACGATCGCGTCGGATGCCGGTGGCTTCGCGATGTCGGCGAGAGCCCACTCGACGTCGAGTCGGTCGCTCTCGTCCCCGGCATCCCCGCCGCCGAAGATGCCGTAGCGGTTGACGGAGTATCCGGTGACACGTGCGCCGAGAACGGTGAGGAAGAAGTGCGCGTTGCGGGCGACGAGCGGATCGAACGTCCAGGTGATGCGGCCGACATCGCGCGAGAACGCCCACTGGCGCTGGTGCTCCTTGAGCTCGCGCCCCCACCCGCGTCCGCGGTAGTCGGGCAGCAGTGCCGTGATGTGCGAGTGCATCGCCCGGCGTCCGGGTGCGCCGAAGAACGCGATCGACGCGCCCACCATCCGCTCTTCGCCGCTCTCGGCGTCGAAGAGGCCGACGACGTAGTTGCCGGATTGCTGCAGGGCGCGCAGCGTGCCGGCGTCGATCACGCGCTCGGGGCCCCGGATGGAGTCGAGCAGGCCCTGCGCGTCGATAATGAGTTCAACGGTGTCCAGATCACGGATGGTTCGCACGCCCCCAGTCTGCCCCTCCGGTCGCCGTTTTCGGAATCGAGCGACGCGAACGGTCTGGGAACCATGCCGCGAGCGGGCGTACCGTGGAGGGATGTCAACCAGCGATACGACCGCCGAGAAGTCCGACACCAGGTTCTTCGGGCAGCCCTGGGCGCTCGTCCACATCTTCGGTGTCGAGATGTGGGAGCGCTTCAGCTTCTACGGCATGCAGGGAATCCTGCTGATCTACCTGTACTTCTCGGTCACCGAGGGTGGCCTCGGACTCTCGCAGGCCGTCGCCGGCGGCATCGTCGGCGCCTATGGAGGGTCGGTCTACCTCTCGACCATCCTCGGCGCGTGGATCGCCGACCGGATGCTGGGGTCGGAGCGAGTGCTGTTCATCAGTGCGATCGTGATCGTCGGCGGGCACGTCGCCCTGGCCCTGCTTCCCGGGTTCATCGGAGTCGGCGTCGGGCTCGTGCTCGTCGCCCTCGGATCCGGTGGCCTCAAGGCGAACGCCACGTCGGTCGTCGGAACCCTCTACAGCGCCGACGACACCCGCCGGGATGCCGGATTCTCGCTGTTCTACCTCGGCATCAACCTCGGGGCCTTCCTGGGCCCGATCCTCACCGGCATCCTGCAGTCGTCGCTCGGATTCCACTATGGCTTCGGCCTCGCCGCGATCGGGATGACGCTGGGGCTGGTGCAGTACTCCTTCGGCCGCAAGGCGCTGCCGGACGAGGCGCGCCGCGTGCCGAACCCGCTCCCCCGGTCGCGCTATCCGCTGGTCGCGATCGTCGCGGTCGCAGCCGTCGCGCTCATCGCGGTGCTGGTGCTCATCGGCGTGATCCAGGCCGACAACCTGGCGGACATCGTCATCATCGGAACCATCATCGCGACGGTCGCGTACTTCGCCGTCATCCTCAGCAGTCGGCGGATCGACGGCACCGAGCGCTCCCGCGTGTGGGGATTCCTGCCGCTCTTCATCACGAGCGTCGCGTTCTGGTCGCTGTACCAGCAGCAGTTCACCGTGCTCACGGTCTATTCCGACGAGCGCCTCGACCGCAACATCTTCGGATTCGAGATGCCCGTCTCGTGGGTCCAGTCGATCAACCCCGTGTTCATCATCATCCTCTCCGGCGTCTTCGCGGCGATCTGGACGCGCCTCGGCCCGCGTCAGCCCTCCACCCCGGTGAAGTTCGCACTGGGAGCGATCATCATGGGTGCGGCGTTCCTGCTCTTCCTGCCGTTCGCAGGCGGCGGCGCCAACTCCACGCCCCTGCTCGCGATCGTCGGCATCCTCTTCGTGTTCACCGTGGCCGAGCTGCTCATCTCTCCCGTGGGGCTGTCGGTCACGACGAAGCTCGCGCCGAAGGTGTTCCACACCCAGATGGTGGCGCTGTTCTTCCTGTCGATCGCACTCGGCACCGCGATCTCGGGCTGGCTCGTGCAGTTCTACGACCCGAAGAACGAGGTGCCGTACTTCTCGATCCTCGGCGCGATAGCGATCGTGGTCGGCCTCGGCCTGCTGTTCGCCGTCAAGCCGGTGCTGCGACTGATGAAGGGCGTGAGCTGACGATCGCATCGTCCTCGCGCCTCCGGTGTCGCAGACGCCGATAGCCTGAAGCGATGGGAGAGAACGAAGATCGCGCGCGCAGAAGACTCTCCCGAACACCACCCAAGTGGGCCATCGTCGCCGTCCTGGCCTTCGCGGGCCTCTGCTCGTCGTTCATGTTCACGCTCGTCGTGCCCCTGCAGGCCGAGCTGCCGCGCCTGCTGAACGCGTCTCGCGAGGACACCACCTGGGTCGTCACGATCACGCTGCTCGTCGCCGCCGTCGCCACTCCGATCTCGGGCCGGCTCGGCGACATGTACGGCAAGCGCCGAGTGGTGATCGTGCTGCTCGGGCTGCTCATTCTCGGCTCCCTGATCGCCGCACTGTCGGGCTCGATCATCGGAGTCATCATCGGTCGAGCGCTCCAAGGCGCGGTGACGGGTGTGGTGCCGCTCGGCATCGCGATCATGCGCGACGTGCTGCCTCCCGAACGCCTGGGCACGGCCGTCGCCCTGATGAGCGCGACCATGGGCGTCGGAGGCGCGATCGGGATGCCGGTCGCCGCGCTGCTGGCCGTGAACGCGGACTGGCACTGGCTGTTCTGGCTCGCCGCGGCTCTCGGCGTCGTGGGTCTCGCACTGGTGCTGCTCGTGATCCCCGAGGATGTGCTGCGGTTCCCCGGACGCCTCGATGTGCTCGGCGCCATCGGACTCGCGATCGGACTCACCGGCATCCTGCTGTTCGTGTCTCGCGGTGCCGAGTGGGGCTGGACGGCACCGCTGACCCTCACCTGCATCATCGGCGGCGTGGGCGTGCTGCTCGTCTGGGGCTGGTATCAGCTGCGGACGAACGATCCGCTCCTCGATCTGCGGGTCGCCGCGCGCCCCGCCGTGCTCTTCACCAACATCGCCGCGATCGGGATGGGCTTCGCGCTGTTCGCGTCGAACGTGACGTTCCCGCAGCTGCTCGAGGGCCCCGCGGCCTCGGGTGCGGGCTTCGGGCTCGACATGGTCTCGGCGTCGCTGATCATCATGCCCGCCGGCCTCGTGATGATGGTGATCTCACCCTTGTCGGGATGGCTCGAGCGCACCGTCGGACCTCGTCCGCTGTTCACCGTCGGCGCGGGAGCCATCGTGCTCGCCTACGTCTTCGTGCTCCTGTGGTCGAGCGAGGTGTGGCACATCCTGGTGGGCAACCTGCTGATCGGCGTCGGCATCGGCTTCACATTCGCCGCCATGCCGATGATCATCATGCGGTCGGTGCCCGCGAACGAGACCGGCGCCTCGAACGGACTCAACGCCCTCTTCCGCTCGGTCGGCACGTCGAGCGCGTCTGCCGTGATGGGCGGCGTGCTGGCCGCGATGAGCATCGACGTCGGCGGGGTATCCGTGCCGACGAGGGCGGCGTTCGACGTGTGCTTCTGGCTCGCGATCGCCGCCGGAATCGTCGCTCTCGTCCTGTCGCTGTTCATCCCCCGCCAGCGCTCGTCCGAGCAGCACCCCTCGCTGCCGGGCTGACCGCGCACGCACACCGCGCTCGCCGGCGCCCGCAGTCCACGAACGGTCGGGTCAGAACGCCCGCGGATCGGGATCCGTCGGCGATGGCGTCCGCAGCCGATCAGGGGCGGGCCAGGAGAGCACGTACTGCTGCGTGGCGGGACGAGTGATGTCGCCGAAGTCGTCGACCTTCACCACGATGCGCCCCGATCTCCCCTCGCCATCGGGCGTGACCTCGACGATGCGCACGCGCAGGGGGCGCTCGGCCTCGCCCTCGAGCATCCACGGGTCGGCGAGCCACGCGATCCCGTGGTCCTCCAGGGCCGCCTCGGCGTCGAGCCACTCCGTCGGCCCGGACACCGCGCGCCCGAGCACATCGATCGCGACCCAGGCCTCGACTTCCGGATGGATCCAACCGAGCAGTTCTCCGTCATCACGACGATGCGGGGTCCAGTCTGTACGGGGCATTGCTCGATGCTAACCGCGGCCGACGTCGCGTCGGGCGTGGAATGCGATCAGTGGGTGTACTCCATGAGCTCGACCCCGAGGACGCGGAAGGCGTCGTGCGCGCGGAGTCGGTGCGCGATCGACAGATCGTCGAAGCAGACGATCAGGGAGTAGGCCACACCCGCGCGCGGCCCGGCGAGCACTCCCGCTTCGGCACGCACGCCGCGGTCGCGGCCGGTCTTGTTGATGAACAGCAGGCCGTGCGCGTCGTGGTCGTGTGCGAACGGGTCGAGGCCGGTCGCGGATGCCACCAGGCTCAGATCCTGATTGAGGCTCAGCCACTCGGACACCTGAGCGCTCACCGACGCCCCCACCACCTGGGAATTCACGAGCGCCGAGAAGAGACCCGCGAACTCGCGTGCAGAGCCCACGGCGACGTGCGGAGCATCATCGGGGCCTCGCTCGTCACGGAATCGGTCGAGAACGGCGGTGCGGCGCAGTCCGAGAGCCTCGATGCGCTCGCGCACCCGGTCGTGGCCGACCCGCTGCAGCAGAGCGTTGACCGCGATGGGGTCGCCGGCCGTGGCCGCGAGCACGGCGAGGTCTTCGAGTGGGAGGGCGGGCGCGTGCAGGTGGCGCCAGAGCCCCGGCGTCGACACCGGATCGACGGCGGTGCGCTCGACGATCTCGAGCGGATCGAGTGTGCCCGCCTCGAACGCGGCCGCCACCTCGATCAGCAGGGGCACGACACCGAGTCCGGCGACCGGCATGGTCACATGGTCGTCGCCCGCGAGGACGTGCGTGTGGTTGTCGAGATCGACGACATGCACCGATACCTGGGCCCCGGCATCCGCCAGCTGTTCGAGCGCCCGCAAGGTCGAGGTGAACGACCTGCGCCCTGCGGCAGCACGGCGCGGCAAGCGTCGGCTGGTCCGCTGAGAGCGGCGCAGCGAGGCCAGTGGCGGGCCGTCGGCAGGCTCGGAAGCACCCACGCGTGATCCTTAACAGGGGGGTTGGATTGGCGGGATGCTGCGGTGTCCATCCGCCGCAGCACGGATATCGTAACCCCGCCAGGTGAGGATGCCCTACATACTCCGGTATACGGTCATCAGAACGTCATCCGGCAGACAGCAGGGCACCCCGACCCGGCGCGATCGCCGAGGCCGGAGCGCTCACCAGATGGTCACGCGCGAGTCCTGCGGCAGCCACAGCGCATCGGTCTCGGTCACGTCGAACGCCTCGTAGAACGCATCGATGTTGCGGACGATCTGGTTGCACCGGAACTCGTTCGGAGAGTGCGGATCGATCGTGAGCAGGCGCAGCGTCTCGGCGTCGCGGCTCTTCTGCTGCCAGACCTGCGCCCACGACAGCAGGAGGCGCTGCACGCCGGTGTAGCCGTCGATGACCGGCGCCTCGGCGCCGTCGAGTGCGATCTCATACGCCTTGAGCGCGATGCCGAGACCGCCCAGGTCGCCGATGTTCTCACCGATCGTCAGCGCGCCGTTGACGTGGTGCTCGGCGGCGAGTCCCTCAGGCACGAGTTCGTCGTACTGCGCGATGAGGGCCTTGGTGCGCTGCTCGAACGCGGAGCGATCGGCATCCGTCCACCAGTCCTCGAGCTTGCCGTCACCGTCGTAACGGCTGCCCTGGTCGTCGAATCCGTGACCGATCTCGTGACCGATGACCGCGCCGATGCCGCCGTAGTTGGCGGCCGCGTCGCGCGACGCGTCGAAGAACGGGTACTGCAGGATCGCCGCCGGGAACACGATCTCGTTCATCGAGGGGTTGTAGTAGGCGTTGACCATCTGCGGCGGCATGTGCCATTCGTCACGGTCGATCGGCTTGCCGACCTTCGCGACGTTGCGGTCGTGCTCGAAGATCGCCGCACGGCGCACGTTGCCGAACAGGTCGGCGCGGTCGATCTCGAGGCTCGAGTAGTCGCGCCACACGGCAGGGTGCCCGATCTTCGGCGTGAAGGAGTCGAGCTTGGCGAGTGCGCGTTCGCGGGTCTCGGCCGTCATCCATTCGAGGTCGGTGATGCTCTGCCGGTAGGCCTCGATGAGGTTGCCGACGAGCTCATCCATCGCGGCCTTCGCCGTCGGCGGGTAGTGCCGCTCGACGTAGACCTTGCCGATCGCCTCGCTCAGCGCGCTCTCGGTCACCGAGACACCGCGCTTCCAGCGCTCGCGGATCGAGGGGACGCCGGTGAGCTCGGTGCCGTAGAACGAGAAGTTCTCCTGCACGAAGTCGTCGGTCAGATACGGAGCCGCGGCATGCACGACCTGGGCGCGCAGCCAGGCCTTCCACTCGTCGAGACGCTCGGCGGTCAGCAGCGACCCGAGGCCTTCGAGGAAGCTCGGCTGCGAGACCACGACCTCGGCGAACGCCTCGGGGTGGCCGGGAGCGACGGCATCGCGCCACGGCTCGAGGTCGACACCGGCGAGCTCCTGGATCTCGGCCCAGGTCTTCAGGTTGTACGTGGCGACGGCATCGCGGCTGCGCACGTTGTCCCAGTGGTGCCCGGCGAGCTCGGTCTCGAGGGCGATCGAGCGGTCGGCGGTGCCCGCGGCATCCGCGACTCCGGCGAGCGCGAGCAGTCGCTCGAGGTGCGCGCGGTACGCCGCCCGGGTCTCGGCGAAGGTGTCGAGCCGGAAGTAGCTCTCGTCCGGCAGCGACAGGCCCGACTGCACGACCACCGGGAGGTAGCGCTCCGGGTTGCCCGGGTCGCCGTCGACGTAGAACCCGATCAGGTGCGCCCGGCCGTCGCGATCGTAGGCGCCGACCGTGCGCAGGAACGCGGGGATGCCGTCGATCGCGTCGATCTCGGCGAGCGTCTCGGCGAGGGGCGTCGCCCCGGCCGCGGCGATGCGCTCGGTGTCCATGAAGCTGGCGAACAGGTCGCCGATCTTGCGGGCGAGAGTGCCGGGCTCGGCATCCTGCGACTCCTCGATGATCGCCCTGACGTCCTTCTCCGCCTGCTCGGCCAGCAGATGGAAGGACCCCCACCGCGCCTTGTCGCCGGGGATCTCGGTGCGGGAGAGCCAGGCGCCGTTGACATGGCGGTAGAGGTCGTCCTGCGGGCGGATGTCGGAGCTGAACTCGGAGGTCTCAAGGCCAGAGGGGAGCACGTCGGTCATGCCGACCAGCCTATGCGTCGCTCCGACATTCGGGGGGATGGGTCACGCCCTGCGCCGGAGGCCGAACCGTCGTCGCCGGGGCCGCTCCGGCGTCTCCGCAGCACGCGCCGCGAAGCGCGCCGCGCGTCGCTCGGCCCACGCCGCCACCTCGGCGTCGATGTCGCGTGGACTCGTCACGACAGGCGGACCGCCCTGCAGCTGGCGTCGGGCCTCGAGCACCCGACCGTTGAAGTCCTCGAGCACCGACCGCACGTCGGCCTCGCGACCGAGCAGGTCGAGCTGGTCGTCGAGCTCGCGATCCTCGGTGCGCAACAGGATCGCCGGCGGACCGAGACCCGTCAGGTTCTCCTGCTCGATCTTGCGTCGGATCCACCAGTCGGGGTCGTGGTGCGTTCCGAGTCCCTCGAGGGGCTTGCCCGCACCGGGGAGATCGTCGAAATCGCCCCGGCGGATCGCGACCTGGATCGCCGTCTCGATGAAGGCGGCTCGATCCGTCGCTGCGGCGATGCCCGGCTCTGCACCGGACTCGCTGTCGTCCTCGCCGTCCCCCCGGCTTCGCTGCCGCGCACGGTACCGCGCCGCGGCCTCCCGTGGATCCGTCATGATGCACCTCCGTCGCATCCTGGTCCTTCCAGGGTACGACCGCACCGGATCCGGAGGGCGGAGCGGGCGTGCTGCACCGCCTGCTGTCCGCGCCAGCCCATAGGCTCGGAGGATGACCGAGCGCACTCTCAACCGCGAGATCCTGCGCCTCGCCGTCCCCGCGCTCGGCGCCCTGATCGCAGAACCGGCGTTCCTCATCGTCGACGCGGCGCTGGTCGGACATCTCGGCACGACGCCGCTCGCGGGCCTGGGCATCGCGGGTGCGGTGCTGCAGACGATCGTCGGACTCATGGTCTTCCTCGCCTACTCGACGACCCCGGCGGTGGCCCGACTGTTCGGCGCCGGCAGACCGGGCGAGGCCGTCTCGGTCGGGATCAACGGCATGTGGCTCGCCCTCGCGATCGGGGCCGTGCTCGCCGCCGCAGGCGCGGCATCCTCCCCCTGGCTGGTCTCGCTGTTCGGCGCGAGCGACGCCGTGGCCGCCGATGCCAACGCCTATCTCGTCGTCTCGATGTGGGGGCTCCCGGCCATGCTCATCGTGTTCGCCGCGACCGGGCTGCTGCGCGGGATGCAGGACACCATGACTCCCCTGTGGATCGCCGGCCTCGGGTTCGGGGCCAACGCGCTGCTCAACGTGGTGTTCATCTACGGGCTGGGCTGGGGCATCGCCGGCTCGGCGGCCGGCACGGTCGTCGCCCAGTGGGGCATGGTCGGCGCATACGTCCTCGTGATCCGGCGGCTCGCGGCGAGGCATGACGCATCGTTGAAAGCCCGACGAGACGGCATGGGCAGCACAGCGCGCTCGGGCGGCTGGCTGTTCTTGCGCACCGTGAGCCTGCGCGTCGCTCTGCTCGCGACGGTCGCCGTCGCCACCGGCATCGGCACCGAGGAGCTCGCCGGATGGCAGATCGTCTTCACGATCTTCTCGGCGGCGGCATTCGCGCTCGACGCGCTGGCGATCGCCGCACAGGCGCTGATCGGCAAAGAGCTCGGTGCCGGCGACGAGCGACAGGTGCATCGGGTGCTGAAACGCACCGTGGCCTGGGGCGCGTGGTTCGGCGTCGTGGTCGGGGCTGTCATCGCTGCACTCTCCGGAGTCCTCGGGGTCGTGTTCACCGGCGACGCCGAGATCGCGGCGCTCGTGCAGCCGGCGCTGCTGATCCTCGCGCTCGCGCAGCCGATCGCCGGGGTGGTGTTCGTGCTCGACGGAGTGCTGATGGGGGCGAACGACGCGCGCTACCTCGCGATCGCCGGCGGGATCAATCTCGTGCCGTTCCTGCCGGCACTCTGGATCATCGCCGCGAGCGGAGTCGATGCGTCAGCGTGCCTCATCTGGCTCGCCATCGCCTTCTTCGGCATCTACCTGCTCGCTCGGCTGGGCACTCTCGGCTGGCGCGTGCGCTCGGGTCGCTGGGTCACCGCCGGCGTCTAGCACTGCACGATCGCCGCGACTCCGGACGTCTACACGTATCCCGGAATCTCGGGAACTGAGGATGCCGCGAGGGATCAGGCGTTCTCGAGCTCGGCGATCACGATCTTCTTCATGTGCATGAGCGCCTGAATCTGCTCTGGCCTCTGCTGGAGCAGATCCAGACCGGCCGGCACGACCTGCCAGCTCACTCCGAACCTGTCCTTGCACCAGCCGCAGGCCTCCGACTCCGGCACGGCCGAGAGGGCTTGCCAGTAGTGGTCGATCTCGGCCTGATCCTCGCACCCGATCACGAAGGAGATCGACTCGTTGAACGCGAACTCGGGGCCTCCGTCGAGGCAGCCGAACGGCGAGCCGTTCAGGGTGAAGTCGCCGTTGAGGACCTTGCCGCTCATGCCCTCGAAATGTCGATCGAGCGATTCGTCGGGGTACAGGACCACCTGGTCGATCGACGAGTTCGGGAACACCGAGACGTAGTACTCCATCGCCTCCTGCGCCCGCCCGTCGAACCAGAGAAACGGGCGGAGGGAACTGATCGCTGCCATGTCGACCTCCTCAGATCGGCACTCACGCTACGCCCGAGCAGGCATCGTGTCGAGAGGGTCCGACGCCGCCGTCAGCCCGCATGCCTCCGGCACCACTCGTACATGATCACCGCGGCGGCCGCGCTCGCGTTGATCGACCGGGTCGAGCCGTACTGCGTGATCTCGATGTGGGTGGATGCCGCGGCGAGCGCGGCATCCGAGAGACCCGGTCCCTCCTGACCGAACAGCAGCACGCAGCTCTGCGGCAGATCCGCGCGGTCGACGGGCACTGCGCCCTCGACGTTGTCGACGGCGACGATCGGCAGGCCTTCGGCGGTCGCCCAGGCGGTGAAGGCCTCGACGTCCTCATGGTGCACGACGTGCTGATAGCGGTCGGTGACCATGGCGCCCCGCTTGTTCCACCGGCGCCGGCCGATGATGTGCACGGTGTCGGCGAGGAACGCGTTGGCGCTGCGCACGATCGAGCCGATGTTCATGTCGTGCTGCCAGTTCTCGATGGCCACGTGGAACGGATGCCGCTTGGTGTCGAGGTCGGCGACGATCGCGTCCATCCGCCAGTAGCGGTAGCGATCGATCACGTTGCGCGTGTCTCCGACGGCCAGCAGCTCGGGGTCGTACTGCTCCCCCGCAGGCCACTCGACCTCGCCGCCGGGCCAGGGTCCGACCCCGTATCCGGGCTGGGCCGACGATCCGCCTGTCTCCGCTGCATCCGCGGGCGCCTGCTCATCCATCCAGCCAGGCTATCCGGCGCATCCGCAACAGCGATTTAGGTACACCGAAATATCCGCTAAGATTTCGGCATGCCGAAAAATGCTGTCGTCGAGAAGGGGCCGACGCCCACCCGCGCCACCGCGCCCCGCAGCCTCTGGCTCCTCGGACCCGCGCTGGTCGCCGGTGTCGCGTATCTCGATCCGGGCAACGTCGCGAGCAACATGACCGCCGGCGCGCAGTACGGGTACCTGCTGGTCTGGGTCGTGGTGGCGGGCAACGTGATGGCCTGGCTGATCCAGTACCTGTCGGCGAAGCTCGGCGTCGTCACGGGGCAGAGCCTCCCCGAGGTGCTGGGTGCGCGCCTCACGAAGCCGTGGGCCCGTAGGGCCTACTGGCTGCAGGCCGAGCTCGTCGCGATGGCGACAGATCTGGCCGAGGTCATCGGCGGCGCGGTCGCCCTCTACCTGCTGTTCGACATCCCGCTGCTGCTCGGAGGGATCATCACCGGCGCCGTGTCGATGGTCCTGCTGACGGTGCAGAGCCGCCGCGGCGCTCGGCCCTTCGAGTTCGTGATCATCGGGCTCATGGTGATCATCGCGGTCGGCTTCGTCGCCGGGCTCTTCATCGCACCGCCGGATGCCGCGAGCATCGTCGGTGGCCTGGTGCCCCGTTTCGAGGGCACCGGATCGGTGCTCCTCGCCGCCTCCATCCTCGGCGCGACGATCATGCCGCACGCGATCTACGCGCACTCCTCGCTCACTCGCGATCGGTTCGGTGCCGCCGCGGCGCACGGGCCGACGGAGACTGCGCGAACCGAGACCTCGCGCATCCGTCGCCTGCTCACGGCGACCCGCTGGGACGTCTCGATCGCGATGGTGATCGCGGGCACCGTCAACCTCGGCATCCTGCTGCTCGCGGCCGCCAACCTGGCCGGTGTCGAGGGGACGGATTCGCTCGAAGGCGCCCATGCCGCGCTCGCGGCGGGACTCGGGCCTGTCGTCGCGACCTTCTTCGCGGTCGGGCTGCTGGCCTCCGGTCTCGCCTCGACATCCGTCGGTGCATACGCGGGAGCGGAGATCATGCACGGCCTGTTGCACGTGCGCATCCCGCTTCTCGCGCGTCGACTCGTGACCCTGATCCCCGCGCTGGTGATCCTCGGCATCGGCTTCGATCCCACGCTGGCGCTGGTGCTCAGCCAGGTCGTCCTCTCATTCGGCATCCCGTTCGCGCTGATCCCCCTCGTCGCGCTCACCGCGCAGCGTCGCACGCTCGGCGTCTGGGCGAATCGCACCTGGACGACGGCGGCGGGCATCGTGGCATCCGTTCTGCTCATCGCGCTCAATGGCGCCCTGCTCTGGTTGGTGCTGACGGGCGCCTGAGCGACCGGCCTCGCGCGCGCAGCACGACCCTTGCGCGCAGAACCGCCCCGAGCCGGCACGGGAAGAGTCGACTCGGGGCGGCGTCCTGTCACCGCGCCGTCAGCGAGAGCGGAGAGTCTCGGTCCACTGCGAGGTCGCGCCGTCGGCGATGCGCCATCCGGGCTCGGGGACGGCGACGACGGTCACTTCTCCCGTCACCTTCACCTTGCCGCCCCGCGCCTCGACCCTCTCGCCGTTCACGTAGTAGCTGATGCCTGTCACGTTCTTCGGCACCTTCACCTCGTCGCGGGAGGTGCCCGGCTTGTCGGTGAAGGTCGGAGCCTTCGGAGTCGTCGGCGCGGTCACCACCGGCACCTGCGACCAGTCGATGTCGCTCGCCAGGTAGTACGAGGTGTACGCGGGCTGGTTGTAGGTGGTCTGCTGACGCGCGGTCTCGGCCCGGTACTGCACGTCGTGCATCAGGGTCGTGAGCTTGTGCGCCGTCGGCTCGGTCGTCGTGAAGAACCGCAGCGCGCTCGAGTCCACGGTGCGCACGAGCAGCTCCTCACGCCAGTCCCCCAGCACATCGGCGACGAGCGACGGGTTGCCTTTCGTGCCGTTGTTCGTGAGCGTTCCGGTCGCGGTGACGAGCGTCCCGCGGGTCCAGTCGTCGATGGTCGGCGTCTGGGCGCCGCTGCCGTTCACGAGCTGCGTCGTCAGGTCGCCCGCCCAGCGGATCGACATGTTGGTGCCTGGCGTCTCCGGCTGCAGCACCTCGCCGGTCGCGCTCAGGAGTCCGCTGCCCTCGGTGCCGCCTGGCATGCTCGACCACACCTCGATACCCGGCACGTCGGGACGCACGTCGCCGATCATGGCGCGACCGGTGTCGCGACCCGAGTACGCCCCGAACAGGGACTCTCCCGTCGCGGCATCACGCATCACCGACCCGTACGGTGCGCTCGTCGCACCCTCGTGGGCCGTCCAGATCTCGAGGCCGGGGCGGCTGGGGTCGATATCGGTCACGTGCATGGCGTCGCCATGGCCCAGGCGCACGGTCGCCCCGGGATCGGCGCTGCCCTCGGGGAGCACGTCGAACGAGCTGTACAGCAGGCTGCCGTCGTCGTCGATCGTCGCCGATCCGTAGACGAGCTCCTGCTTACCGTCGGCATCCACGTCGGCGAAGCTCAGCGAGTGATCGCCCTGCGTCGTGATCGTGCCGAACTCGGGGTCGGTGCCGTCCCGGCCGTGCGGGGAGTCGTTGAACGGGTTCGTCATCGGCACGTGGCCGCTGTCGACGTCCCACCGCTCCGTGAGGCGCTTGCCGTCCCAGTCGAAGGCCGTGACGGTCGTGCGCGTGTAGTACCCGCGAGCGAAGACGGCCGACGGATGCTGCCCGTCGAGGTATCCGACGCCGGCGAGGAAGCGGTCGACGCGGTTCGCCGGCTCGATGCGCGACATCGCGTAGTCACCCCACAGCAGTCCGTCGTCTCCTCGCTCGGTCGGATACGGGATGGTCTGCAGCTCCTTGCCGGTCGCGCTGTCGAAGACCGTGAGGTACTCGGGTCCGTCGACGATGAAGCCCTCGAACTCCCGCAGCAGGTTGCGCGCGCTGCGGCTCGGCGCGTACACGTCGATGAAGGTGGTCGCCAGTTCCTGCGCGGCCTCCGGCGAGAGCGGGTAGTCGTGCGTCACGGGCATGCCCCACGCCTCTTCGAGAGTGGCCGGCCACTGGCCCGACACGACCTCCTCGCGGTCACTCCAACCGAGGAACATCTCGACCAGACGCTGCTCGTAGTCCGCGGCACTCACGCGGTAGTCGTCGTCGTTCGAGTACCCGGCCTTGCGGTCGTCCTTGGGGAGAGTGATGTACGACTCGCTCGCGACCGAGCCGTCGTCGGCATACTGCACCGACTTCGTGCCGGGCGCCGTCTTCAGCATGGTCTCGGACCGGCCGTCGCCGTCGAAGTCGTAGACGAGGAACTGCGTGTAGTGCGCTCCGGCGCGGATGTTCACGCCGAGGTCCAGGCGATTCAGCAGCGTTCCGTCGAGCTCGTAGGTGTCGAGATAAACCGGCCCGGTGTAGCCGCGCTGCGAGACGTCCTTCGAGTTCGAGGGGTCCCACTTCACGACGTACTCGTACTGCCCGTCGCCGTCGACGTCGCCGACGGAGACATCGTTCGCCGAGTAGGTGTAGGCCTCGCCCTTCGGCGTCACCCCGTCGGCCGGCTTCTGCAGGGACAGGTCGTGGTGACCGTCGGCCCAGGCGGTGACGGATGCCGACGCGGATGCCGTCAGCTCGATGCCGCTCACGATCGGGACGACGGAGTACTCCGAGGTGGCGGAGCCGCCGGCATCCGCGTAGTTCGTGCTGTCGGTGACCGTGGCGACCTTCGCCCCGTCGCGATAGACGGCGAAGTCGGGGCCGGCGAGGCCGGTCTCGGTCGCGCCCGTCGTCTCGGTCGCAAGGAGTCGCCAACTGAGGAAGACGCCCTCGGCGGTCGAGACGGCGACGAGTCCGCGGTCGAGCGACTCGAGTTGCGGTGCCGGGGTGCCGTGATCGTGGCGACCCGCGGCCGGGGCTGCGGGTGACGCCGCTGCCGCGCTCTGCGCACCACCCGCGACGAGGCAGCCGGCGGCGGCCACCGCCACGACGGCGCGGAATGATCGGTGTCGGATGTTCATCATCGAAATCCATCTCTGGGCCTGCAGCCCGCTCGGATAGCGTTTTCCCGTGCCCGGTCGAAGCTACCCGCCGCGCTCCTCTCGCGTCAAGGAATCGGGCCCGATTGACACGATTCACAGCGTCCACGGCGCCCTCGCCAGGCGATTAGGCTCGAAGGATGTCTGCCGAACCCGCGCGCCGCACCGTCCGCATCCTCACGTGGACCGGCATCGCGACCGGCGTGATCGGAGGCCTCCTCGTCGCCTTCCCGACCGTGCTTCCGTTCGGCGGCCCGTGGGTGCAGCTGGCGCTGGGCATCGCGACGCTGGTGCTGGCCTTCCGCGCCCGCAAGATCGGCATCGCCGAGATCGAGGGGTTCGACGGCCGCCTCTCGCTCTTCGCCGCTCTGCTCGGCTTCCTCATCGTGTTCTTCGCCGGCCAGGTCGCCTTCGGCATCCTCGTCGACGTCGCGAACCCCTGATCTAGGCTGGACGAGTGGCATCCCCCGCAGCAGACGACTACCTGAAGACCGTCTACGCGCACACCGAGTGGCAGGACGCGCCGATCACCCCGTCGGTGCTCGCGGCGAAGCTCGGCATCGCTCCGTCTTCGGTGACCGAGATGGTCAAGAAGCTCGCCGCCGCGGGCCTCGTCTCGCACGTGCCCTACGGTGCGGTTCGGCTGACCGATGCCGGCACGCAGCGCGCCCTGGCCATGGTGCGACGCCACCGCCTGATCGAGACCTGGCTGGTGCAGGAGTTCGGCTACGGCTGGGACGAGGTGCACGACGAGGCCGAAGTGCTCGAGCACACGATCAGCGACCGCCTTCTCGAGGGCATCGACGCACGCCTCGGCCGGCCACGATTCGACCCGCACGGCGACGCGATCCCGGATGCCGCGGGCGTCGTCGAACGCGAGCCCTTCATCCTTCTCGCCGACGCGCCGGTGGGTCACGTCGGCCGCGTGCTGCGCGTCGACGACCGCGACCCCGAGCTGCTGCGCGCCCTCGAGGCGGCTGGCGTCGCCGTCGCGGCGAGCATCACGACCACGGACCGGGGCATCGAGCTAGACGGCGTCGAGACCACGCTTCCTGACGGCGCCGCAGAGGTGGTCTGGCTCAGCGCCTGACAGCCTCGCCACAACCTGACACCTGCCCGTAATCGCCGCCCCATAAGCTGTGCACATGGCACACCGCGACAACATCGAATGCTGGCTGACCGACATGGACGGCGTGCTCGTGCATGAGAACGACGCCATTCCCGGCGCGTCCGAGCTGCTCGCCGGGTGGGAGCAGAACGACATCCCGTACCTCGTGCTGACGAACAACTCGATCTTCACGGCACGAGACCTGTCGGCCCGCCTCCGCGCCAGCGGACTCGTCGTGCCCGAGGAACGGATCTGGACCTCGGCGCTGGCCACCGCGGACTTCCTCGCGCAGCAGCTGCCGGGCGGTTCAGCTTTCGTGATCGGCGAGGCGGGCATCCTCACGGCCCTGCACGAGGCCGGGTTCATCATGACCGAGACGAATCCCGACTTCGTGGTCGTCGGCGAGACTCGCAACTACTCGTTCGAGGCGATCACCAAGGCGATCCGACTCATCATCAAGGGCGCGCGCTTCATCGTGACGAACCCCGATGCGACGGGCCCCTCGGCCGACGGAGTCATGCCGGCGACCGGCGCGATCGCGGCGCTCATCACCAAGGCGACGGGCAAGGAGCCGTATGTCGTCGGCAAGCCGAATCCGATGATGTTCCGCTCGGCGCTCAACAAGATCGGCGCGCACTCGAAGAAGACCGGCATGATCGGCGACCGGATGGACACCGACATCATCGCCGGCATCGAGGCGGGGCTGCACACCGTGCTCGTGATGACCGGCATCAGCGACGAGGCCGAGGTCGAGAAGTATCCGTTCCGGCCCGACGAGATCGTCGACTCGGTCGCCGACCTGCTGCCCACCGTCACCGAGTCGATTCCGACGCTCGACGAGGACTGACGTGGGCGCGCTCGACGAAGGAGAGCGGGTCGTCGCAGCGGATGCGTCCGCGTGGCGCGCCTGGCTCGAGGAGCATCATGAGCGCATCGCGGGAGTCTGGCTGCTGAGCGTTCG
The DNA here is from genome assembly GCF_030209555.1 of Microbacterium sp. LMC-P-041. Classification (NCBI taxonomy): domain Bacteria; kingdom Bacillati; phylum Actinomycetota; class Actinomycetes; order Micrococcales; family Microbacteriaceae; genus Microbacterium; species Microbacterium sp. LMC-P-041. Next base: position 32,635 of record NZ_JARVRV010000009.1, on the reverse strand, counting down.
CGGCAACCGGGGCGGAGGTGTCGGATACGACGATGCCGTGCGTCAGGCTCTGTGCTTCGGATGGATCGACGGTCCGGTGCGCACCTTCGACGACCAGACGGTGGGCCAGTGGTTCTCACCCCGACGACGTGGCAGCGGATGGGCAGCGACGAACAAGGCGAGACTGATCGACCTCGAGGCCGCCGGACAGCTCGCACCGGCCGGCATCCGGGTGCTCGAGTCCGCGAAGGCAGACGGGTCGTGGACCTTGCTCGACGGCCCGGAAGCCGGGATCGAGCCGCCCGAACTGACGGAGGCGCTGGATGCCGTGCCCGCCGCGCGGGCCCACTGGGACGCCTTTCCGAAGTCGGTCAAGAAGTTCGGCCTGACGCACATCGCGATGGCGAAGCGTGCCGAGACGCGGTCCGCTCGGATCGCCAAGATCGTGGCGGATGCCGCGGAGGGGAAACGCCCATGAACCAGTCCGACCTGCTGTTCCTGGTGATCTTCCTGATCCTCCTCAGCACGCTGACCGTGTGGGTGGTGCAGTTCTTCCGCTCACGACGTCGTGGAGGCGGCGGGGGCGATGGGCGCGCCGGCTGGTGGGAAGGCCCCTGGGACGACGACGACCGCAAGCGCTGAGCGCCCCGATCCCTCGGTCAGCGCAGCGTCAGGCTGCGCACTCTATCCACCGGCTCCGGCATCCGCAGCGGACCCGCACCGGGTGTGATGGTGCCGAGGATTCGGGCTTCCCGCGCTCCGGTGCCGCCGGGCGTCACGGCCGCGACGCCATGCAACGTGCACCATCCGATCAGCGCGAACAGGATCGCCTCCTTGCTGTCGACCGGGGCACCGAGCTCGTCGGCGAGCACCACCTCGATGTCGGGGAGCGCCTCACGCAGCCCCTGCATGATGAGCGGGTTGTGGCACCCGCCACCCGAGACAGCCAGGAAGCGGATGCCGGCGGTGCGGATGTCGTGTGCGACGGTGCGGACCGTGAGCTCGGTGAGCGTGCGGATCAGGTCGGCCGGCGCGATGCCGGGTCGCATGCGGTCGACGTGCGCACGCACATAGTCGAGGTGAAAATGCTCCTTGCCCGTGCTCTTGGGCGCGGGCAGGGCGTAGTACGGGTCGGCGAGCAGCTCGGCGAGCAGCACGTCGTCGACGGTGCCGGTGCGAGCGATCGCGGCATCCGCGTCGTAGCCTCGGTCGTTCAGCCCCTCGGCGACGACCACCGCGTCGACCAGTGCATTCGCCGGGCCGATGTCGTAGGCCGACAGACCGTCGGGACCGACCACGGTCACGTTCGCGATGCCGCCGAGGTTCACCGCCGCCGAGACTCCCGCCCGACCGCGCAGCAGCAGCTCATCGAGGAACGACACGAGCGGTGCACCGTGGCCGCCCGCAGTGATGTCACGGATGCGCACGTCCGACACCACGGGTGCGCCGACCCGCTCGGCGATCCACGCCGGCTGCCCGATCTGCAGGGTGCCGAGCGCGTGGCCGTCGGCGACCCAGTGGAAGACGGTCTGGCCGTGCGTGCACACGGCATCCACTCCCCCGACGACGTCGGATGCCGTGGCGGCGACCTCGGCGAAGGCCTGGCCGATCAGGGTGTCGAGCTCGCAGACCTCGGCGAACGTCGTGGGCGCCGGAGGCAGCGCCGCGACGAGTCGGGCCCGCAGGTCGGGGGCGTACGGCACGCTGTCTTCGTGCAGCACCGTGCCGCGCAGCGCTCCGTCGCTCTCTGCGAAGTCCACGACCGTGACGTCGATGCCGTCGTGTGAGGTGCCCGAGAGCAGTCCGAGTACGCGCATGCGTGTTCCTTCCGTCGCCTGCTACGAGCGTAGGCCGGTTTTGTTAGGGGGGCGAACGGAAAGCATCGATCTTTTCTGCACGATCATCTTCTGGACCGCGTTCTCCCCCGTGCCCGAAGGATGACCCGCACCGCCGACGGCCCCGGTCGTCGCCCGCGTAGCATTCTGCGAGACCCCACCCTCCACCCCCAGAATGGGAGCATGTTCGTGTCCGTCGAGATCATCACGATCGTCATCAGCGCCGTCGGCCTCCTGCTGACTCTGGGCGGCACCATGTTCGCGGGCTTCGCCTGGTGCATCCGCCGATCCGACTCCCTCCGCACCGATCTCGTCGGCGTCGAGACGTCGCTCGGTGCGCGTATCGACGGAGTGGAACAGAGGCTCACGGCACGCATCGACGGAGTCGAAGAGAAACTCACCGCACGCATCGACGGGGTCGAACAGAGGCTCACCGCACGCATCGACGGAGTCGCCGCCGACGTCACCGAACTCAAGGTCGCGGTGGCCCGACTCGAAGGGCCGCAGCGTCACCTGATCGTCGCGGGGCGCTGATTCCCCGGTGACCGGCAGGTCAGCGTAGGACGAGCGCCGCGGCGCCGATGAGCGGCCCCTCGTCGCCGAGTCCCGAGCGCACGACCCGGGTACGCCGCGAGTACTCGTGCGCGGCACTGGCCGTGAGCGCCTGCTGCACGAGGTCGATGTAGTCGGCGGACACGCGAGAGAACCCGCCGCCGATCGCGACCATGTCGAGGTCGACGAGGGTCGCGGCATCCGCGAGCGCTTCTCCGACCGCCTTCGCCGACCGCTCGATGGCCGCGCGGGCGACGGCGTCGCCCGCGGCGGCATCCCGAGCCAGGTCCTCGCCGGTGGCTCCGGTCCAGCCCTGTTGCTGAGCCCAGGCGGCGCTCGCGGGCCCCGAGGCGATCTCCTCGAGGGTGAGCCCGCCTTCGCGACGCACCTGTCCGAGATGCCCGGCATTGCCGGTGGCTCCGGGAATGTACGCGCCGTTGACGACGAACCCTCCGCCGACGCCGGTCGAGACGACGATCGACAGCGAGGCGCCGGCATCCTGCGTGGCGCCGAGCCAGGATTCCGCCAGGGCGAGCGCGCCACCGTCATGGCCGAGGACGGTCGGAACCTCGCGGCCGAGCGCAGCGGATGCCGCCGAGCGCACCGACTCCGCAAGACCGAAGCCCCGCGCGAGCGGCATGTTCACCGGCATGATCGCTCCGGCGGCACGGTCGATGGGTCCGGCGCTTCCGGCACCGGCGCCCACGAGGTCGGCATCCGCCGGCACAGCGGCCAGAGCGTGGGTCACGATCGAGATCACCGCGTCGTTCAGCGACTCGAGCGTCGCCTGGCGCCCGGTCGCCTGTCGCGAGCGGCTGCCGCCGACGAGCACACCGTGCTCGTCCACGAGCGCGGCCTCCATCTTGGTGCCGCCGACGTCGACGGCCAGCGCATAGCGGGTCACTGGGGGTCGAGTCCGAGGTCGTCGAGGTCGAAGGCGGCACGCCATTCGAGGCCCTCGGCTTCGATCGCGGCCTGGGCGCCCGTCTTGCGGTCGACGATCACGGCGACGGCGACGATCTCGGCCCCTTCCTTGCGCAGCGCCTCGACGGCCTTGAGCGCGGACTGCCCGGTGGTCGAGGTGTCTTCGAGCACGACGACGCGCTTGCCGGCGACGTCTGCACCCTCGATCTGGCGACCGCGACCGTGGTCCTTCGGCTCCTTGCGCACGACGAACGCGTCGAGCGGCTTGTCGGCGGCGACCGAGGCGTGCAGCACCGAGTTCGCGATGGGGTCGGCGCCGAGGGTCAGGCCGCCGACTGCCACGACGTCGAGGTCGCCGATGAGGTCGAGCATGATGCGACCGATCGCCGGTGCCGCGCGGTGGTCGAGCGTGAGCTTGCGCATGTCGACGTAGTACGTCGCCTTCTTGCCGCTCGAGAGCGTGAAGTCTCCGTGGAACACCGCCTCGTCCTTGATCAGGTCGAGAAGGGTCTGGCGGTCTGCGTCGAGTGCGGTCACGGCATCCAGTGTAGGAGGCAAGGCCTAGGCTTGACGCATGCGCTTGGCCACCTGGAACGTCAACTCCATCCGCACCCGTGTCACCCGCACCGTCGAGTTCGCCGTCCGAGAGGACATCGACGTGCTGGCGATGCAGGAGATCAAGTGCAAACCCGAGCAGTTCCCCTACGGGCCGTTCGAAGAGGCCGGCTACCACGTCGAGGTCCACGGCCTGAATCAATGGAACGGCGTCGCGATCGCCAGCCGCCTGCCGATCACCGACGTCCGCACGTCTTTCGACGGCATGCCGGGCTTCGCCAAGGGACACGAGGGACCGGATGCACCGCTCGAAGCACGTGCGCTCGGCGTGCTCGTCGACGGTGTGCGCGTGTGGAGCCTGTACGTGCCGAACGGCCGCTCGCTCGACGACCCGCACTACGCCTACAAGCTGCACTGGCTCGAGGAGCTGAAGAAGTCCACGGCGGCAGAGCTCTCGGCGAACCCCGAACTGCCGCTCGCTCTGGTGGGCGACTTCAACATCATCCCGTTCGACGCCGACAACGGCGACCCCGACATCGTCGAGGGCGTCTCGACGCACGTCTCGCCGCAGGAGCGTCAGGCCTTCTTCGCTCTCGCCGACGCGGGCCTGACCGATGTCGTCCGCCCACTGCTTCCCGAGGGCTATACCTACTGGGACTACCAGCGTCTGAAGTTCCCTCGCAACGAGGGCATCCGCATCGACTTCATCCTCGGCTCGAAGACACTCGCCGAGGCGGTCACCGGAGCGTCGATCCACCGCGAAGAGCGCAAGGGCGAGCAGCCCAGTGACCACGTCCCCGTGGTCGTCGAGGTCGACCTCGGCGGGGCCGAGGAAGACGACGACCTGCCGATGATCTTCTCCTGAGACTGTGACCGTCCGCCTGATCGCGACCGATCTCGACGGGACACTGCTCGACTCCTCGGCATCGGTCACGCGGCGCACCCGCGCGGCCCTCGACGCGGCGCGCGCCCGTGGCATCCACGTCGTCCCGGTGACCGCTCGCCAGCCGATAGGTCTACGCGCGCTCGCGGACGGCGCGGGCTTCGACGGCTGGGCGCTGTGCAGCAACGGCGCCTACGCGACGCATCTCGTCGATGGACGGATGCTGTTCGCGGAAGAGCTTCCGGCAGAGACGATCCGCACCCTGGCCGAGGCGCTGCGCGCCAGCATCCCCGGACTGCTGTTCGCGAGCGTGCGTGAGGGCGGCGAGACGTTCGTCGCGCAGCACGGCTATGCCGAGATCGCCGATCTCGCCGACCACAAGCGCGATCCACGCACGATGGGCGGCGTCGAGCTCGATCATGTGCTGGCCGCACCCAGCCTCAAGCTCGTGATCCGGCACCCAGAACTCACCCCGACGGCGTTGTTCGACGCGCTGCGCGACCTCGGGCTGACCGGTTTCGAGGCGACGCTCTCAGGCGCCCCGTTCGTCGAGGTCATGGCCGAGGGCGTGACCAAAGCCACCGGGCTCGCGCGCCTCTGCGAGCACCTCGAGATCGACCGCCGCGATGTGATCGCTTTCGGCGACGCCCTCAACGACGTCGAGATGCTGCGCTGGGCCGGCCACGGTGTGGCGATGGCCGGCGCGACGGACGTCGTGCAGGACGCCGCGGATGAGACGACCACCTCGAACGACGACGACGGGGTGGCGAGGGTGATCGAGCGGGTGCTCTGCGCCCGCTGAGCCAGCGGACAGTGAGAACCCGGCCCCTTCCGCAGGAGTCACCGGGTCCTCGTCGCCAACGCCGTCAGCTGCGCACGCGCCGACGACGCACGAGCAACAGGCCGGCGAACAGCAGGCCGGCCGCCATCATCGACGCGAACGCGGGCACATCGGCACCGGTGTTCGCCAGCGTGTCGCCACGAGCCGCGACCGCGCCCGCACCCGCACCCGCTGCCGTCGTGGTCGGAACCGCCGCGATCGGTGCTTCGGGGGCCGGTGCCTGGGTCACCTGCAGAGCGACGCTCGCCACCACCTCCGACTGCGCGTTCAGCGCCACGAGCGTGTGCGCTCCCGGAGGCGTGTTCGCGGGAATACGGAAAGTACCGGTGAGCGCGCCGTTCGCGTCGGCGGTCAGGGTTCCCAGAGCCACCGGAGTCGAGCGCAACTCGAACGCGATCGTCGCGCCAGGGGTGAACCCGGTACCCGAGACGTCGATGTCACCGCCGGCGCGGGTGGACGCGATCGAGACAGTCAGCTCGGGCTCCGGTTCGGGCTCGGGCTCGGGTTCCGGTTCAGTGATCGGCACGAGAGTGAAGTCGATGCCGTCCACTGTCGTGGAGGCGACTGCCGTGACGGGGGTCGCGAGCTCCGCCGTCTCGACGCCGTCGTAGAACTGGGGCCTCGCCGTCGTCGGGCTGTCGTTGTAGAAGATCGCAGATGCCTTGAGGATGTACGTCCCGGCAGGGATGTTGAGTGTGTACGCCCCGGTCTGCCGATCGGCGATCACATACCCGACACGTTCGCTGCCGTCCCACGCTTCGACGAGCATCTCCCGGTCTTCCGAGCTCGCCATCGTGACCGTGCCGGCGATGGTCGCCGCTGCATCGAGCTGTGCGTCGACACCCGTGACGTCGTCGCCGGCCGCGACCACCACAGAGGTGGCGTCCTCGGGGACGGCGGCGTCGTCCCAATACTCGTCGAGCAGGCCGGAATCGAAGGCGTCGAAACTCACCAGGTAGGTCCCCGGCGCGACGGCGACGCGAAAACTGCCGTCACTGCCGACGAATGCGAACCGCATGTCTCGGTCGATGCCGCTGACCGTGACAGAAGCGTTGACGGGAGAACCGTCGGCGGTCTTCGTCACGGTGCCGCTGATGTAACCGACGCGTTCGAGTGCGGCATCCACATTCGTCACCGTCTGCTTCTCGACGATCGTGATGAGCGTCGCGGCGTCCCAGCCGTACGCGTCGTCCCAGAACTCCCACGCCAGGTCGGGGTCAGGCGACCCGAAATACAGGCGGTAGGAGCCGCCAGGAAGACCGCCGAGGTGGTACTCGCCGGACGCGTCGGCCTGGGTCGATGCGACGATCTCGTTGTTGTCCGAGAGTGCCGAGACAGTGGCGCCCGCGACCGCTGAGCCGTCCTGCGCCCGGGTGACGATGCCCTCGATGGCGCCGCCGGTGCTCAGCGACGCGTCGATGTCGGCGACCGACGCACCGCCGGCAATGACGACAGGAGTGGCGGCCGAGGAATCTGTGACTCCATCCCAGTGCTCGCGCATGAGGTCCGTCCCGCCTCCGGCCCAGAACGACACGACGTAGGAGTCGTCCGCGAGTCCACGAAGGGTGTAGTCGCCGTTCTCGTCCGTGAGGGCCGTCGGTGTCACCCACGCGTGCCCGCTCACCGACACGCTCACGCCGGAGATCGGAGCCCCGTTGTCTTCGCGTGTCACGGTGCCGCTGATCGTTCCGGTTCCCTGAGGCGCCGGCGGCGGTGGCGGGAACAGTGCCGGAGGCGGCATCAGTGCAGGGGCGAGTGCTGGCGCAGGTGCGAGTGCAGGCGCGTCCTCGACGACCGCCGGCGCGGGTGCGGCGTCACTGAGTGTTGCATCGGCGGCGGCACTCTCGAGCGGGGCGGCGTCGCCCTCGAGCGGGTCGGCGACGACCTCGAGCGGGTCGGCTGCGATGTCGTCGGTCGTCGCGATCACCTCGCCTGTGGTCGCCCCGGGATCGATCGTCGGATCGTCCTCCACAGCTCCCGCTGCGGTCGCTCCCCCGAGTGCGAGTGCGATCGCCGCCACCCCACCCAGAACTGCATGAATCAGAGCGCGTCGTTGCGCCATAGCTCCACCCTCCGACGGAAGTCGAGCACGCCGTGAACGGGACCCTGCGCTGGACCTCGGAACCGCGGCCGTTCCGGCCACGTTGAGTTGAAGCTATCGGATCGCCACGCAGGAGGAAAGAAGCGGGCGATATACCGTTTCAGTCCTCGAAGGTGCCGACCTCGGGCACCCGATCCGTCCGCCCGTAGCGCAGCAGCAGCACTCCGCTGTCGTCGGCGACCGGCGCCTCGAGCAGCCGCAGCACCGCCGGCTCAGCGCCGTCGTCGAAGACCTTCTTGCCCGTGCCGAGGAGGATCGGATACACCCATAGGTTGAGCTCGTCGAACAGACCCTCGGCCAGCAGCGAGTGCGCGAGGTCGATGCTACCGATCACGTGCACCTCGTCGTGCCGCTCGCGCATCGCGGCGATCTCCGCGGCGAGATCGTCACCGACGCGCTCGCTGCCCTTCCATGACAGATCGAGGTCGGCATCCCGTGTCGCCACATACTTCGGGACCCGATCGAAGAGCCTGCCGATCTCCCCCGACGGACCGTCGGTGTGATGCGGCCAATACGCGGCGAAGATGCCGTATGTGCGGCGCCCGAGCAGCAGCGCATCGAGCCCCTGCATCCCCCGCTGCACCTGGGGCCCCATCCCCGACGACGGATACCCCGCCTGCCAACCGCTGAACTCGAAGCCTCCGGACGGATCCTCGTCGATGCCGCCCGGCCCCTGTGCGACGCCGTCGAGCGTCATGAAGAGGTCGATCAGAATGCGTCCGGTCATCAGAGTGCTCCTTCGCACGAGAGGGCGGCGATGTTCACAGTATGCGCTCGTTCTGCTCGGCGGGTGCCGGCACCTCCGCGCCCCAGCGGCCGAGAGCCTCGATCGCCTCCCGCAATGCGACGCCTCGCTCGGTGAGGGCATAGGCGCGCGTGTTGTGCCGCAGGGGCAGTCGCCGCAACACTCCGGCCGCTTCGAGCTCGCGCAGACGTGTCGCGAGGATGTTCGTCGGAGCTCCGAGCTCACGCTGGAGATCGCCGTATCTCTGCGGCCCGTCGAGCAGCTTCTCGACGATGAGCAGGGCCCAGCGGGCACCGACGACGTCGAGGGCTGCGGCGAGGTCGCTCACGCGCCCGGATCGGCGTCCGGCTTCATCCAGAACGGCGAGTAGTGATAGCCGTCCGGATCGTCGAACTGGCGCTGATACATGAAGGGGTAGTCGTCGGTGTCGCCGATCCGACCGCCGGCGGCAGCCGCGCGGTCGACGAGCTCGTCGACCGCCTCACGACTGTCGAGGTCGAACGAGACAGTGACCTTCGAGGGGGTGTCAGGGCCGCCGATCACGTCTTCCGTGCCGCCGACGCTCGCATACATCTCGCGGCTGCCGAGCATCACGTACTGCTCGGGCGCGATCATGAAGCACGACACATTGTGATCGGACATCTCGGCATTGAGGGTCCAGCCGAGAGCGGTGTAGAACGCGGTGGCCCGGTCGACGCTCTCGACGGGGCAGGTGATGAAGAGGCTCATGCGCCAACACTTGCAAAATACAAGTGACGCGTCAAGGGCTTCTGCGGTCCCGCCGCAATCCCACCAGCGCGAGCACTCCGGCTCCGGCCGTGAGCGCGGCCACCGCCGCGAGACCGACGCCGGGGACGGATGCCGTCGCCACGGCGCCCGCCACGAGAGGACCACCCGCATCTCCCAGCTCGCGTCCGAGTTCGGCGCTGCCCATCGTGCGGCCCATCCGCTCCGGCGGGGTCGATGCGGCCAGGTGCGAGAACGCGATCGGCGTCGCGACCCCGACGCCGATGCCGACCAGCAGCGCGGTGACGACGAGCGCGGCCGGAGTCTGCGTGACCGCGGCGAGCGCGATGCCGGCCGCGATCAGCGCCAGGCCGCCGACGGCGCCTGTGCGCACCGAGATGCGCCCGCGGTCATGCGCGGCGCCCACGAACGGCTGAGCCACGCTCGACGCGATCGCGAGCACGGTCACGATGGCCATGCTCCAGACGATGTCGAGCCCGGCCTGCCGCCCGAGCAGCGGGAGGAATCCGACGGCGACCGCCAGGGCGCCGGTCGTCGCCGCCAGCACCAGGGTCGGGACGAGGAATCCGGGCGCGATCAGCTCTCGACCGAGATCGACGAGCGTGACTCGCTTGCGGGGCAGCACGGCGACCCGTGGCACCGCTGCAGCGACCCACAGTGCAGCGCCGAGACCGAGCACGGCGAGCGCCCAGAACAGCGCGGGCAGGCCGCCCCAGACCACGAGCACGGCGCCGATCAGCGGACCGAGCGCGTAGCCGAGACTCTTCCACGAGCCGTAGCGACCGAAGTACTTCCCGCGGGTGGCATCGTCGGTGAGCCGGGCGACGGCAGCCGACGACGACGGCGAGAAGGCTGATGCCGCCGCCCCCTGCCCGAATCGACCGATGACGAGTCCGAGCATGCCGGGAACCACGGCGCCGACGACCGAGAACGCCGAGAACGCGAGGAGGCCGCCGATGATGACAGGGCGCACGCCCACCCGGTCGCTCAGCGCGCCGAACAGCGGCTTGAGCAGCACCTCGGCGAGGTCGTAGAGCGCGAGGGTGAGCCCGAACGCGAGCAGCGTCCACCCGATGTCCTCGGTCTCCGCGCCCAGTGCCGCCGCGATGCCGTGGGCCCCGAAAGCGGTGGTGAATCCGGCGAGGTACAGCGGGGCGAGGCGGGGCTTCGCGGTGTGCGGAGTCGAGGTCACCCTCGATTCTCGCAGGATCGCGTGTCTGCACGTCACCACGGCCCCGCCACGATCCCCCGTGCGGGGGATGCCGCCGCATCCGCCCCGGCTCTACGGTAAGAGGATGTCTGCAGCGCCGTTCACCCGCATCCCCAGCGTCCGCGAGCAGCGCAGCGACCTCGTGCTCGCGGCGGTCATGTTCGTCGGCGCCGTCCTCAGCGCCGCTCTCTCGACCGTGGCCGACATCTACGGCGACACCCGGGCAGAACCGTGGACGGCTCTCGTCTACGCGGTCGCGGTCACCGCACCGCTGGCCGTGCGTCGGCGCTGGCCGGCCCCGGTCGCGATCGCCGTGTCGCTGGCATACTTCCTCGCCATCTCTTTCCAGGTGCCCGAGATCTATGTCGGCAACATCGCCATGTTCGTGTCGCTCTATACGGTCGGCGCCTGGATGAACAACCGCCGGGCCGCGATGATCGTGCGCGTCGGCATCATCCTCGGCATGTTCGTCTGGCTGATCATCACGATGTACCGCGAAGCCATCGAAGAGGCGGCGAAGGCCGAGGTCGCGGCGGGACTCCTGTCTCCGTACCTCGCGTTCATGCTCATCCAGCTGCTGCTGAACGTGCTGTACTTCGGCGGCGCCTACTACTTCGGCGAGCGCTCCTGGCACGCCGCACGCGAACGCGCGGTGCTCGAGCAGCGCACGGCCGAACTCGAGCAGGAGCGCGAGGTGACCGCGGCGCAGGCCGTCGCCCTCGACCGCGTGCGCATCGCCCGAGAGCTGCATGACGTGGTCGCCCATCACGTGTCGGTCATGGGCGTGCAGGCGGGCGCCGCTCGTCTCGTGATCGATCAGGACCCTGCGAAGACCACGAGCATCCTCAGCGGCATCGAGGACTCCGCGCGCGATGCGATCCACGAGCTGCGGCAGTTGCTCGAGACGCTGCGCACACCCGGTGGCGAGACGGCGGATGCCGCGTCGACCGTGACGCTCGACGACATCCGCTCGTTGGTCGACGCGTCGTCGGAGGCGGGACTGCCCACCGACTATGCGGTGATCGGCACCCCGAGGCCCGTGCCCTCGGTCGTGTCCGTGAACCTGTATCGCATCACCCAGGAGTCGCTCACGAATGCTCGGCGTCATGCCGGCGTCGGCGCGACCGCCGATGTGCGCGTGCGCTACGACGATGACGGGGTCGAGGTCGAGATCGTCAACACCGGTCGCGCCGTGGCCGTGCTTCGCCCCGGACTCGGTCAGCTGGGCATGCGCGAGCGCGCCGCGGCATCCGGTGGCACGCTCGATGTCGCTCCTCGCGCGGCGGGAGGTCTGCGGGTGCGGGCTCGAGTTCCGCTGACCGGCGCCGGCGGCGCGCAGGCCGCGTCGCCGATCGAGACGGGTGTCTCCTCATGAGCGGGTCCGACGCACCCATCCGCGTTCTGCTCGTCGACGATCACGCGATGCTGCGAGCCGGATTCCGGACGATCCTCGACACGCAACCCGACATCACGGTGGTCGGCGAGGCGGCGACCGGCGCCGACGCCGTGGCGCAGGCATCCGCTCTGCGCCCCGACGTCATCACGATGGACGTGCAGATGCCCGACATGGACGGCATCGAGGCCACTCGGCGGATCGTCGCCGACCCGGCGGTCGGAGCGGCCATCGCGATCGTCACGACGTTCGATCGCGACGACTACCTCTATCAGGCGCTCGACGCCGGTGCGAGTGGCTTCCTGCTCAAGAACGCCGGCGCCGAGGATCTCATCGCCGCGGTGCGGGCCCTCGCCGCGGGCGACGGGATGCTGGCACCCGAGGTCACACGACGCGTACTGGCTCGGTTCACGACGGCCCCCGGACCGGCGACCGCACCGGCATCCGCCTCCGTGCCGTCGCAGGTCGCAGCGACCGTGCTCGCCGACCCGCTCACCGACCGTGAGGCGGAGGTGCTCGTGCTGCTGGCCGATGCGCGCAGCAACGCCGAGATCGCGAGCGCCCTGTTCATCGGAGAGGCGACGGTGAAGACGCACGTGTCGCGCATCCTGCAGAAGCTCGGCGCGCGCGACCGCGTGCAGGCCGTCGTCCTCGCGCACCGGATGGGATTGGCGTGACCTCGACACGCGATAGCCTCTGACGCATGCCGACCGCCGCGCCCCTCTCCCGACCGATCCTGGCCGGGGTGGTCACCGCGCTGGTCGGGTTCACGAGCTCGTTCGCCGTGGTGCTCACGGGCCTCAGCGCCGTCGGAGCGACCCCCGAGCAGGCCGCCAGCGGGCTGCTCGCGGTCAGCCTCACGATGGGGCTCGCCTGCGTCGTCCTCGCCTGGCGATATCGGATGCCGATCACCGTCGCCTGGTCGACTCCCGGCGCCGCCCTCCTCGCCGCCACCGGAGCAGTCGACGGCGGATGGTCGGCAGCCGTCGGCGCGTTCCTCGTCACGGCCGCGCTCATCCTGCTCACGGCGCTGTGGCCCGCTCTCGGCACCCTGATCGCCCGCATCCCTCCGTCCATCGCGCAGGCCATGCTCGCCGGAGTGCTCCTGCCCCTCTGTCTCGCACCGATCACCGGACTCGTGGCGAATCCGTGGGGCGTGGTTCCCGTGGTGATCACGTGGTTGGTCTTCGCGCGTCTCGCGCCGCGGTGGGCCGTGCCGCTCGCCTTCGTCGCGGCAGCAGTCGTGGTGTCCGTCTCGTTGGTGCAGGAGAGCACCGCAGTGGATGCCGGACTCCTCGTCCCCCGGATCGAGCTGACCGCCCCCACGTTCACGGTCGGCGCTCTGGTCGGGGTGGCGCTGCCGCTGTTCATCGTGACGATGGCCTCGCAGAACGTGCCGGGCATCGCCATCATGCGCAGCTTCGGCTACGAGGTCCCCTGGCGTCCGGCGATGCTCGTCACGGGTGTCGGCACCGCGATCGGCGCGACGGCAGGCGGCCATGCGATCAACCTCGCGGCGATCAGCGCGGCCCTCGCCGCTTCACCCGACGCCGATCCCGACCCACGGCGTCGGTGGGTCGCCGGTGTCTCGACCGGCGTCTCGTACCTCGTGCTCGGCGGCTTCTCGGCAGCGTTCGCCGCACTGGTGCTGCTCGCTCCCGACGCAGTCATCCCGGCTGTCGCGGGGCTCGCGCTGTTCGCCGCCTTCGGGTCGTCGGTGCAGCAGGCGATCGACGACCCCGGCGAGCGCATCCCCGCCGTGGTGACCTTCCTGGTGGCGGCATCCGGCATCGCGGTGCTGGGCGTCAGCGCCGCATTCTGGGCTCTCGTGGCCGGACTCCTCGTGCGCACCGCTCTGCACGCCGGCCGTCGCTGACGCTGCGGAGAAGGCGCTCGGCTACCGTGGACGCGTGACAGTTCCCACGCCTGCTCCTGTGCCGTCGGCCGGTGCTCCCGCCGGGTCCTTCGACGCCCGCGCCCTGCTCGATCCGGTGAATTCCGCCGAGGTCGACGCGTTCGCACGCGCCCAGCGCACCGCTCACCCCACGTCGGCCGCACGGATCATCGCCTGGGTCGGCGTCGGATTCGCGCTGCTCTGCGTCGTCCCCATCTTCGGGATCATAATCCTCGGCCTCGGCTATGCGGTCGGTCAGGAGGCGGGGGTCGCCGTCGCCGCGCTCATCGGGCTCATGCTTCTCGCCGGCATCGTCGTCGGCGTCGTGATGCTCGTGCGCCGCAGCATCCGCATGCGCAACATCACTCGCTTCCGCCTCGCGCGATTCGCCCGGGCCAACGCCATGAGCTATCTCGACCGCATCGACGAGCCGCCCCTGCCCGGCATGATCTTCTCGTCGGGCTCGAGTCGGATGTCGACCGACGTGCTGCGCGGCGTGGAGCCGCGTTTCGTCGAGTTCGGCAACTACCAGTACACGACCAGCAACGGCAAGCAGTCGACGACGCATCGCTGGGGATACGTCGCGGTCAAACTCGACGTGCCCCTGCCGAACATCGTGCTCGACGCGCTCGGGAACAACACGCTCGGCAGCACGCTCGCTGGCGCCTTCAGAAGCGACCAGCGCCTCTCGCTCGAGGGCGACTTCGACCGCTACTTCTCGCTCTACTGCCCGACGGGCTATGAGGTCGATGCGCTCTACCTGTTCACCCCCGATGTGATGACGCGCTTCATCGACCACGCCGCGCAGCTCGACGTGGAGATCGTCGACGACTGGCTGTTCCTCTATGCACGACGCGATGTCTCGACCCTCGACCCGGCCACCTGGGCGTGGCTGTTCGGAGCCGTCGGGGCGCTTCTCACGAAGCTCGACCAGTGGGCGCGCTGGCGCGATGACCGGCTGCGGCTCACGCAGCATCCGGGATCCCCGGCAGCACTGCAGGGTCCAGGGCAGATTCCAGGGCAGCATCCGGGCCCCTATCCGGGAGCTCCCGCCCTGCCGTTCGCTGCGCCCGCAGGGCTGCTCACTCCCCCGCCGCCGGGCGTCGCCCTGCCCGGCCAGCGCCTCCGGCGACGCAGCCCCTGGCTGATCGTCGGGATCATCGTCGGCGTCATGTTCGTCGTGACCATGACCCCGTTCGCGCTCGGGATCCTCTCGGTGCTCTTTCTGCGCTGACGCGGGCTCTCCCCCGCACGGCGGACCGCCGTCGCCTCCCGCGCTGCGCAACTCCACCCGCAGATCCGCCACGTGGGGGATGCCGCGGTCCCGCACCGCGCCATAGCGTGAAGGCATGACCACAGGAAAGCTCGTACTCACCGGCATCACCAAGAGCTACGGCTCTCGGCGCGTGCTCGACGACGTCTCATTCGAGGTGGCGCCGGGGCGCCTCACCGGGTTCGTCGGCGGCAACGGCGCCGGCAAGACCACGACCATGCGCATCGTCCTCGGGCTGCTCGGCTCCGACGGGGGCACCGTCGCACTCGACGGTCGGCCGCTGTCGAGCACCGACCGGCGCCACTTCGGCTACATGCCCGAAGAGCGCGGCCTCTACCCGAAGATGAAGGTGCTCGAGCAGATCGTCTACCTCGCCCGTCTGCACGGCTTCAGCAAGGCGGATGCCGAGTCGCGCGCGACCGCGCTGCTCACCGAGCTGGGACTCGGCGAGCGCCTGGGAGACACGATCGAGTCGCTGTCGCTCGGCAACCAGCAGCGCGCGCAGATCGCCGCCGCCCTCGTGCACGACCCCGAGGTGCTCATCCTCGACGAGCCGTTCTCAGGCCTCGACCCGCTCGCGGTCGACGTCGTCGCATCGGTGCTCCAGGCGAGCGCCGCCAAGGGAGCGTCGATCCTGTTCTCCTCGCACCAGCTCGATGTGGTCGAGCGGCTCTGCGACGACCTGGTGATCCTCGCCGGCGGCACGATCCGCGCGGCGGGCTCGCGCGACGGGCTGCGCGCTCAGCACGCCGGCGACCGCTACGAGCTGGTCTCCGCCGGGGATGCCGGCTGGCTGCGCGCCGAGCCCGGCGTGACCGTGATCGATTTCGAGGGCGGCTACGCCCTGTTCGACGCCGAAGACGCCGACACCGCGCAGCGCGTGCTGCGCACCGCCGTCGAACGCGGAGACGTCGCGAGCTTCGCCCCCAAGCATCCGTCCCTCGCCCAGATCTTCAAGGAGGTCATCCAGTGAGCACCTCGAACACCACCGGGTCTGCAGGCTCGCCCTCGCAGGCATCGATGATCTGGCTCGTCGCCGAGCGGGAGATCGGGTCGAAGCTGCGCAGCAAGGCGTTCCTGATCTCCACCGGAATCCTGCTGCTGCTCGCCCTCGCCGGCATCGTGATCGGGGGCTTCGCGAGCAAGAACACCGATGCGATGCCCGTCGCAGTGACCTCCGAGACGGCATCCGAGGTGTCGGCTCTCCCCTCAGTCGAGATCACCGAGGTCGCCGACCAGGCCTCGGCCGAAGAGCTCGTGCGATCGGAGAAGGTCGACGCCGCGGTGCTCCCGGGCGACGGACCGACCGGGGTGACGATCATCGCTCTCAAGGACGCCCCGACCAGCCTCGTGTCGGCGCTGTCGCAGGCACCCGACATCGAGATCCTCGAACCGGCCACGACGAACCCGCTGCTGCGGTACTTCATCGCGATCGCGTTCGGAGTCGTCTTCATGGGTGCGGCGGCGACCTTCGGCGGCACCATCGCGCAGAGCGTCGTGGAGGAGAAGCAGACCCGCGTGGTCGAGATCCTGCTGTCGACCATCTCGGCCCGCACGCTGCTGGCGGGCAAGGTGATCGGCAACACGATCCTCGCGATGGGTCAGATCCTCGCCCTCGCCGCGGTCGCCACCATCGGTCTCATAGCGACGGGTCAACGCGAGGTGCTGTCCACCCTCGGCGCCCCGATCATCTGGTTCGCCGTGTTCTTCCTCTTCGGCTTCATCCTGCTGGCGGCTCTGTTCGCCGCTGCCGCATCGATGGTCTCGCGTCAGGAGGACATCGGCTCGACCACCACCCCGATCACGATGCTGATCATGGCGCCGTACATCCTGGTCATCTTCTTCAACGACAACCCGCTGGTGCTGACGATCATGTCGTACGTGCCGTTCTCGGCTCCGGTCGGCATGCCGATGCGGCTGTTCGTCGGCGAGGCGCAGTGGTGGGAGCCGCTGCTCAGCCTCGTGATCCTGCTCGCCAGCTGCGTCGCGGCGATCATGATCGGCGCGAAGATCTACGAGAACTCGCTGCTGCGCATGGGGTCGCGGGTCAAGCTCGGCGAGGCGCTGCGCGGCTGAGGTCGCTCGGACATCCCTCCATCGACGAGGCCCCACCCCGCAGACGTCTGCAGGGTGGGGCCTCGTCGTTCAGACGGTCACAGTCCGGGATCAGATCAGGCCCTCCGACAGGGTCGTCGGGTTGCCGAACCGGTGGTTCGTGATCGAGACGGCCTGCTCGTGCAGGAACGGCAGCATCTCGACGCGACCCGCACCCGTCACGGCGTGCGACCAGACGGCGACATCAGGCGTGCCGCCGAGGGCCTCGAACAGAGCCGACGCATCGCCGCCGACCAGGCGCACGCGCTGCCAGGTGTGCTCGGCCTTCGCCGCGGCCTTCGCGTAGCGCTTGACCCAGGCGGCGTCGTTCTCGATCTTCGGAGTCACGCCCTGCGCGCGCAGCGCCTTCTCGACGCGAGACGGCAGAGCGGATGCCGACACCGTGAACGGGCTGCCGCTGCGCAGCGCAGAGGCGATCACGCGGATGCCGTCGGCGAGCGACGCCGCCTCGGCGATGCGCACGTCGACGGCGACCGGGCGGTACCGGAACACGTTGCGCTCGACACCGAGACCGGACTTGTCGCTCACGGCGCCGAACTCGTCGACCCAGGCACGCTCGTCGGACGCGGCGGCGCGATGCAGCCACTCGATCTCGACGGCGCCGAGGTCTGCACCCGCAGCGGCGAGCACGGCCTCGACGGCCGAGTTCACGGCGGCGCCGGGCGCTGCGGCGGGAAGTTCGGCCGGGGCCCACTCTCCGAGGCCGAACAGGTAGTTCGGGCCACCGGCCTTCGCGCCGGCACCGACCGCGGAGCGCTTCCAGCCGCCGAACGGCTGACGCTGCACGATCGCGCCGGTGATGCCGCGGTTGACGTAGAGGTTGCCGGCCTCGACCTGGTCGAGCCAGGTGGCGACCTCATCGGAGTCGAGCGAGTGGATGCCGGCGGTGAGGCCGTAGTCGACGGCATTCTGCAGACGGATCGCCTCGTCGAGGTCCTTCGCGCGCATGATGCCGAGCACGGGTCCGAAGAACTCCGTCAGGTGCGTGGTCGAACCCGGAGCGACGCCGATCTTGACGCCGGGAGTCCACTGACGCCCCTCGTCGTCGAGCTTCTTCGGCTCGACGAGCCAGCGCTCGCCCTTTTCGAGAGTCGTCAGCGCCGTGAGCAGCTTGCCGTTCGCCGGCTCGATGATCGGTCCCATCTGAGTCGCCGGGTCGTCGGGCAGGCCGACGCGCATCGAGGTGACGGCGTCGACCAGCTGACGCTCGAAGCGCTGCGAGTCGGCGACCGAGCCCACGAGGATCGCGAGCGATGCCGCCGAGCACTTCTGCCCCGCGTGGCCGAACGCACTGCGGGCGACGTCGGCGGCCGCGAGGTCGAGGTCGGCCGACGGCGTCACGATGATCGCGTTCTTGCCGCTGGTCTCGGCGAGCAGCGGCAGGTCGGAGCGGAACGAGCGGAACAGCTGCGCCGTCTCGTAGGCACCGGTGAGGATGACCCGGTCGACCTCGGGGCTGGCGACGAGACGCGTTCCGAGATCGCGGTTCGCGAGATCGACGAGGGCGAGCAGGTCACGCGGCACACCGGCCGCCCACAGCGCCTCGACCATGACCGCGCCGCAGCGCTGCGTGAGCTTGGCGGGCTTGATGATCACACCGGAGCCCGAGGCGAGGCCGGCGAGCACTCCACCGGCGGGGATCGCGACCGGGAAGTTCCACGGCGGCGTCACCACGGTGACCTTCGACGGGACGAACTCCGCACCCGAGACGTTCTCGAGGTCGAGGGCACGCTCGGCGTAGTAGTGCGCGAAGTCGATCGCCTCCGAGACCTCCGGGTCGGCCTCGGCGATGGTCTTGCCCGCCTCGTGGGCCATGATCTCGATCAGCTGGCCGCGACGGGCTGCGAGCTCGTCGCCCGCGCGGTGCAGCACGGCCGCACGCTCGGCGGCCGGCAGGGCGGCCCACCGCACGGCGGCGGCGGATGCGGCGGCGAAGATGCCGTCGAGCTCGTCGGTCGTCTCGACCTTGGCGAGAGCGATCGAGTCGAGACCCAGTGTCGACTCCAGCGACCGCGCCAGGATCTCGCGACCCCAGGTGCGGTTCGCGGTGATCGCCGGGTCGCTGTCGGGCTGGTTCTCGAAACCGGTGCTGACCTCACCACCGGCACCCGCGGCGGCCTCGGCCGCACGGTCCTGCACGCGGTTCGACGAGGGCACGGAGCGGTCGGCCTCGAGACCGGCCAGGGAGCGCTCGAAGCGCTCACGCTCACGAGTGAGCAGTGCGGGGTCCGATGCGAGCTCGAACACGGCCGACATGAAGTTCTCCGGGCTCGCGTTCTCCTCGAGGCGGCGCACGAGGTACGCGATGGCCACGTCGAACTCGGCCGGGTTCACCACGGGCGTGTAGAGCAGCAGCTGACCGACGTCCTTGCGGACGGCCTCGGCCTGACCCGTCGCCATGCCGAGGAGCATCTCGTACTCGACGGCATCCGTCACCCCGCGGGCCTGCGCCAGCAGCCAGGTGTACGCGATGTCGAAGAGGTTGTGTCCCGCGACGCCGATGCGCACGGCATCCAGTCGATCGGGCGTCATCGACCAGTCGAGCACCCGCTTGTAGTTCGTGTCGGAATCCTGCTTGGTGCCGTAGGTGGCGAGCGGCCAGCCGTGCACCGCCGAGTCGACGTGCTCCATGGCGAGGTTCGCGCCCTTGACGACGCGCACCTTGATCGGCGCACCGCCCTTCGCGCGGCGAGCCGAGGCCCACTCCTGGAGATGCTGCATCGCGCCGAGCGCATCGGGCAGGTAGGCCTGCAGCACGATCCCGGCCTCGAGGTTCTCGAGCCCGGGCTGGTCGAGGATGCTGGTGAACGCCGCGATCGTCAGGTCGAGGTCGCGGAACTCCTCCATGTCGAGGTTGATGAACTTGGTCTTGCCGGCGGCCTCCGAGGTCGCGGCGAGCTCGTACAGCGGGGTGAGCTTCTCGACGACGTCGGCCACGGCCTCGTCGAACGACCACATCGACAGCTGGCTGACGACGCTCGACACCTTGATCGACACGTAGTCCACGTCCTTGCGGGCGAGGAAGTCGTAGGTGCCCTGCAGGCGGCGGCCGGCCTCACGCTCGCCGAGCACCGCCTCGCCGAGGAGGTTGAGGTTCAGGCGGTTGCCGCTCTTGCGCAGCTTCGCGATCGCCGGGCCGAGCTTCGACGGCGTCGCGTCGAGCACGAGGTGCCCGACCATCGCGCGCAGCACGCGGCGCGAGATCGGCACGACGACGCCGGGCAGCTTCGGCGCCCAGAAGCCGCCGGTCTTGATCGCGGCGCGGAGGTAGCCGGGCAGCAGCGAGGGCGTGATGTCCGAGAGGTCGGCGAGAGCGCGGCCGGCGACACTGAGGTCTTCCGGGCGCATCACGCCGTCGACGAAGCCGACCGTGAAAGCGAGTCCGTTCGGGTCCTTGAGAACCTCGGAGAGACGCTGCGCTGCGGGCTCGACGGGGTGCGTCTCGCTCTCGGTGAGCCAACGCTGCACGAGGGCGGCGACCTCGTCGGTGCTCGGCGTGGTGTCGGGGGTGGTGGTGTCGGCGACGACAGTCATCGGGGTGAGCCTTCCAGGGGGATCGCACACCCGGGAACGTGTGCGGCTCGATCATTGTCAGCCTCGCCGGTAGGCTACGTCTATCAACCGATTCGGGACCATTCTGTTCAGCCGGAGTGAACGATGGGGACGACTCCGAAAGGCTCAGGATGCTCGACGTCAACCGACTGCGGATGCTGGTCGAACTGTCTCGTCGCGGCACGCTCTCGGCCGTCGCCGATGCGCTCTCGTACAGCAAGGCTTCGGTGTCGCAGCAGCTCAGCGCCCTCGAACGAGACGTCGGCGTCCCGCTGCTCCGCCGGGTGGGGCGCGGCGTGCAGTTCACCCCGCAGGGCACCGTGCTCGTGGCCGAGGCGATCGGCATCCTCGATCAGCTCGAACACGCCGAGGTGGCGGTCGCCGAGTCGCTCACCGAGGTGACCGGCACCGTGCACATCGCGGTCTTCCAATCGACGGCGCACTCCCTGCTCCCCGGGGCGCTCAACGCGCTGCGCGAGCAGCATCCGGCCCTGCGCGTGGAGGTCACCGAGAGCGATCCCGAGACCGGGCTCGTCGGCGTCTCGAGCCGCGACTTCGACCTGATCCTCGCCGAGCAGTACCCCGGTCGCACCCGCCCGAT
This sequence comes from Microbacterium sp. LMC-P-041, assembly GCF_030209555.1. Classification (NCBI taxonomy): domain Bacteria; kingdom Bacillati; phylum Actinomycetota; class Actinomycetes; order Micrococcales; family Microbacteriaceae; genus Microbacterium; species Microbacterium sp. LMC-P-041. The sequence goes on along the minus strand of NZ_JARVRV010000009.1, from coordinate 11,435 downwards.
CCACGCCGATCTCGATCGCGTGGTGCTCGTGCACGACTCCATCACGCTGGCCAGGAAGCCGGGGACCCGGGATGCCGAGGACGCCGTCGCCGCGCTCTGGTCGACCAGGGATGCGCCGTGGGTGCTCGAACCCGCAGGCACGGCGTCGCGAGCCTGGGCCGAGCAGCTGTGCCGCACCGCCGGCTTCGAGCCCGACGTGCGCTTCGAGGTCGCCGATCTCACGGCGCACGTGCGTCTGATCCGCGCCGGTCTCGCCGTCGGACTCCTTCCCGAGCTCGTGTGGGCCGGCGAGGCACCGACCGTCGCGCTCACGCCGCTGCCCGATGAGCCACGTCGGGAGATCTTCTCCTCCGCTCGTCGGGTATCGGCCGCAGCGCCGTCGATCCGTGCGGTGCGGCGAGCTCTCGCCTCCGCCGCATCCCGCAACCTGCTGGACTGAGCGCGGATCGTCCCCCGACGTCATCTCGCGTCATCGGGAATATGCGTTCACATACATCTGTTGAGACCCTCGTACCCGGACGAAGGAGTCCGATCGACTCCTTTTCGAAAGGCACTTCCGTGAGCACTCCCGTGATCGACCGCACCGCCCCCACCGAGCACCCCGTGCTCGACGTCCTCGCCGGGCGCTGGAGCCCCCGCGCCTACGACGCCGAGACCACGATCGACGACGCCAAGCTGAACGCCGCCCTCGAGGCCGCACGCTGGTCGCCGTCGGCCTACAACCTGCAGCCGTGGCGGTTCATCGTCGCTCGCCGCGGCACCGCACTGTTCGACCAGGTCGTCGACTCGCTGGTCGAGTTCAACCAGCTCTGGGCCTCGAAGGCCTCGGCGCTCGTCGTCGCGATCGCCGAGACCGAGTCCGAAGAGGGCAAGGCGATCAGCCACGCGGTCTACGACCTCGGCCAGGCCGTCGCGCACTTCTCGGTGCAGGCCCACCACGAGGGTCTTCTCGTGCACCAGATGAGCGGCTTCGACCCCGAGGTCATCCGCGAGTTCGCCGACCTGTCGCCGCGATTCTCCGCCCTCACCGTCATCGCTGTCGGTGAGCTCGGTGACGCCGCCGGTCTTCCTGAAGGACTCCAGCAGGGCGAGGTCGCCCCGCGCGTGCGTCGCCCGATCGACGAGACCGTCATCCTCAGCGCCTGACGCATCGCCCACGGGCGACACACAAGAGGGGCGGATGCCATGGCATGGCATCCGCCCCTCTTGTCATGCCCGGGGGTGACCGAGGCACATGGCCGGGTCCTACTCGTCGAGCAGCTCGGCGTCGATCACATCGTCGTCGTCGGATCCGAGATCGGGCTCGGGCTCGGGTGACGTCGACGTGAGCATGAGCCCGCTGCCGTCGACCGCGACGTCGACCCTGACCAGGTCGCCGTCGTGCACGCCGCCCGAGAGCAACGCCGTGGCCAGCTTGTTCTGCACCTCGGTCTGGATGAGACGCCGCAGCGGCCGGGCGCCGAACATCGGGTCGTAGCCGCGCTCGGCGAGCCACGACCGCGCGTCGGGCGTGACCGCCAGAGTGAGTCGCCGATCGCGCAGGCGGTCGTGCAGCTGGTCGATCGACAGCTCGACGATCTGCGCCAGGTCGTCCTGACTGAGCGCGGAGAACATCACGATGTCGTCGAGACGGTTGAGGAACTCGGGCCGGAACGCCTGGTGCACGAGCGCCATCACCTGCTCGCGCTTCTCATCGGGCGACAGCGTCGGATCGATGAGGATCGGCGAACCGAGGTTCGAGGTGAGGATCAGGATGACGTTCGAGAAGTCGACCGTGCGGCCCTGTCCGTCGGTCAGTCGACCGTCGTCGAGAACCTGCAGCAGCACGTCGAAGACCTCGGGGTGCGCCTTCTCGACCTCGTCGAGCAGTACGACGCTGTAGGGACGCCGTCGCACCGCCTCGGTCAGCTGACCGCCCTGCTCATAGCCCACGTACCCGGGAGGGGCTCCGACGAGCCGGGAGACGGAGTGCTTCTCGCCGTACTCCGACATGTCGATGCGCACCATGGCGCGCTCGTCGTCGAACAGGAAGTCGGCCAGGGCCTTCGCCAGCTCGGTCTTTCCGACACCGGTCGGGCCGAGGAACAGGAACGATCCGGTCGGGCGACCGGGGTCGCTGATGCCCGCACGCGAGCGCCGCACGGCATCGGAGACGGCCTTCACGGCATCCTTCTGTCCGATCAGGCGCTTGCCGAGCTCGGATTCGAGGTGCAGCAGTCGCTCGCTCTCACCCTGCAGCAGTCGCCCGACGGGGATGCCGGTCCATGCGGCGATCACGGCGGCGATGTCCTCGTCGGTGACCTGCTCATTGACCATGCGACCCTCGGTCGACACCGTCGCCTCGGCCTGCTCGGCCTCGGCGATGTCGCGTTCGAGGCGCTTGATCGTCTCGTACTCGAGCTTCGAGGCGCGCGTGTAGTCGGCCTCCCGCATCGCGAGGTCGCGCTGGGTGATCGCATCGTCGAGCTGCTTCTTCAGGTCGCCGACGCGGTTGAGGCCCTGGCGCTCGCGCGCCCAGCGGGCTTCGAGCTCGGCGAGCTGCGCCTCCATGCCCACGAGCTGCTCGCGGAGGGCCGCGAGTCGCTCTTTCGACGCGGCGTCCTTCTCGCGCTTGAGGGCCAGCTCTTCGAGCTTCATGCGGTCGACCTGACGCTTCAGCTGGTCGATCTCGACCGGCGACGAATCGATCTCCATCTTGAGCCGCGACATCGACTCGTCGATCAGGTCGATCGCCTTGTCGGGAAGCTGCCTGGCCGGCAGGTACCGGTTCGACAGTGCCGCGGCGGCGACCAGCGCGCTGTCGGCGATCGTCACCCCGTGATGCGCTTCGTAGCGGCCCTTGAGCCCCCGGAGGATCGCGATGGTGTCCTCGACCGTGGGCTCACCGACGTAGACCTGCTGGAAGCGACGCTCGAGAGCGGCGTCCTTCTCGATGAACTCCCGATACTCGTTGAGAGTCGTCGCGCCGATCAGACGCAGCTCGCCCCTGGCCAGCATCGGCTTGAGCATGTTCGACGCCGCGACCGAGCCTTCGCCGCCGCCCGCGCCCATGAGCACGTGCAGCTCGTCGATGAAGGTGATGATCTGCCCGTCGGATTCGGTGATCTCCTTGAGGACGCTCTTCAGCCGCTCCTCGAACTGGCCGCGGTACATCGCCCCGGCGACGAGGGCCGAGATGTCGAGCGACACGAGCTCCTTGTCCTTGAGCGACTCGGCGACGTCACCCGCCACGATGCGCTGGGCGAGCCCCTCGACGACGGCCGTCTTGCCGACGCCGGGCTCGCCGATCAGCACGGGGTTGTTCTTCGTGCGACGGGTGAGCACCTGGCTGACTCGACGGATCTCGCTGTCTCGCCCGATCACCGGGTCGAGCTTGCCCTGTCGGGCACGGTCGGTCAGATTGATACCGAACTGCTGGAGGGCGGACTGCTGGTCATCGTTCTGGGGACTGCTCTGCGGGCTTGGCATGTGTTCCTCCTGGGGAGACTCCTTCGGGTCGGCATCCACAAAGTTGAGTGGATGTGACTCAAGTTTAGCGCATTCTGCGCGCGGCATCCAGGATCACGCGGGCGACCTCGCGCTTCGATCCCGCGGCGGATGCCACGACCTCACCTTCCGCCCCGACGATCTCGACCGCGTTGTCGCGCTTCTCGAAGCCGTGATCGGCGTTCGCGAGGTTCACCGCGAGCAGGTCGACGCCCTTGCGCTCGCGCTTGCGGCGAGCGCGCTCGCGACGTTCGTCCGCGTCCTCCGAGGTCTCGGCCGCGAAGGCGACGATGGTCTGCCCCTGCGGCGCACGGCCGTCGGCGCGGGATGCCGCGAGCGCGGCGACCACGTCCTCGTTCTCGACCAGGTCGAGGTGCGTGAGCACGCCCTGCTCCTTCGTGAGCTTGTGCTCCGACACCGTCGCGGGGCGGTAGTCGGCGACGGCGGCGGCCATGATGACGATGTCGGCAGCCCCGGCGGCATCCTTCATCGCGTCGGCGAGCTCGGCCGCGGTCCCGACCGGGACGACCCTGACGGACGGATGCCGGGCATCGGCCAGCACATCGGCTGAGATGTTGGCGGCGACCAGCGTGACGTTCGCGCCGCGGGCTGCGGCGTCCACCGCGAGCGCGATGCCCTGTCGGCCGCTCGACCGGTTGCCGAGGAAGCGCACGGGATCGATCGGCTCCCTGGTGCCGCCCGCGGACACGACCACACCCAGCCCGCCGAGGTCACGCGGCGCGAGGAGCGCGACGGCCGCCTCGAAGATCTGCTCCGGCTCCGACATGCGGCCGGGCCCGCTGTCGCCCCCGGCGAGCTCGCCGTCGGACGGGCCGACCAGATGCACTCCGCGCGACCTCAGGGTCGCGATGTTCGCCTGCGTGGCGGCGTTGCGCCACATCTCGGCGTGCATGGCCGGCGCGATGAGCACCGGAGCCTCGGTCGCGAGCAGCGTGGTGCCGAGCAGATCGTCCGCGATGCCCGCGGTGATCTTCGCGATCGAGTTCGCCGTCGCGGGGGCGACGATCACCAGGTCGGCGTTCTGGCCCAGTGCGACATGACGCACCCGCGCGACGTCGTCATGCACGCTCGTCGTGACCGGATGCCGGCTCAGAGCCTCCCACGTCGGGGTGCCGACGAATCGCAGGGCGTCCTCGGTCGGAACGACGGTCACCTCGTGTCCGGCCTTCGTCAGCAGACGCACCAGGTGCACTGTCTTGTATGCGGCGATGCCACCCGTAACCCCGACGACGATGTTCACGGTTCGATTCTGCCCCAGCATCCGACGTCGCGGGCCCGGGACTGCGACGCGCTTCTAGACTGGATCCTGTGTGCACCGTGGTGATCGATGTGACCGGATCCGAGACCGCGCGACTGCTCGCAGTGCGCGATGAAGACCCGCAACGGGAGTGGGATGCCCTCGGCGAATGGTGGCCGGACGCCTACCCCGGGGTCTCGGGCATCCGCGACCGGCGTGCCGGTGGCGCGTGGCTCGCAGTGAATGCGGCAGACAGACGACTCGCAGTGCTGCTGAACCGCGCCGACGTCGTGGATCTCGCGGCAGACGTCGCCGTCTCTCGCGGTTCGCTCGCCCTCGAATCGGTCATGGGGCGGTCCCCGGTGGCTCCGCTTCCCATGCACGGCTTCAACCTGCTCGAGGTTCGGCCGGAGGGAGCGCGCGTGCTGAGCTGGGACGGCGCGGAGCTGCGCGAGACACCGCTCGGCGATGGCATCCACATGATCGCGCACGACGACCTCGACGACCTCGGCACTCCCCGGATCGCGGCGTGGCTGCCGGAGTTCCGGGCGCTCGGGCCCGCGGCCGACAGCGGCGACTGGACCGGCGAGTGGACGACGCTGCTCGCCTCGTCGGCACGGTTGGACCCGGAGGACGATCGGGCGATCATCCGCGACAACCGTCCGCACGGCTACCCGACCCAGTCGCTGCTGTACTGCACCGCCGCGGTCACCCCCGACGGGGTCGACGTCGACTATCGCGCGCTTCCCAGCCCCGGCCACTGGGACCACTGAGCAGCGTGCGTCGCTGAGCGCAACGTGGCTCGCGCCGGGCCGCGTGCGTCGCTGAGCGCCGCGTGCGTCGCGCGGTGCCGCGCTCAGGCCGCAGACGACTCGCCGTCGTCGGCGCACGAGAAGCGCGCACGGTAGGCCGTCGGGGTGGTGCCGAGCACCCGCGAGAAGTTCTGCCGCAGCACGGCAGCCGACCCGAAGCCGCACTCGTCGGCGATCTGCTCGAGCGACAGATCGCTGCGCTCGAGCATCCGCTGGGCGTGCAGCACACGCTGCCGCGCCAGCCAGGCCGCCGGAGTCGCGCCGTACTCCGCCTTGAACCGTCGGGCGAACGTGCGGGGAGACATGAGCGCGCGGGCCGCGAGCTGGTCGACGCCGAGATCGTCGCGGAGGTGCGCGACGGCCCAGTCCGCGACGGCGGCGAGCGAATCGTTCTGCGCGACGGGGATCGGACGGTCGATGAACTGCGCCTGGCCTCCGTCGCGCTGCGGCGGCACGACCATGCGACGGGCGATGCGGTTGGTGAGCTCGGCCCCGAGCTCGATCCGCAGCAGGTGCAGGCAGGCGTCGATGCCCGCCGCCGTGCCTGCGCTCGTGATGATGCGGTCGTCCTGCACGAAGAGCACGTCGGGGTCGATGTCGATCTCGGGATACATCTCGGCCATCACGTCGGAGTACATCCAGTGCGTGGTCGCCCGACGCCCGTCGAGCACTCCGGCGGCGGCGAGGATGAAGGATCCGCTGCAGATCGTCAGCACCCAGGCGCCGCGCGCGACCGCGTCGCGGGCGACCTCGAGGAGCAGCGGGTCGATCTGCGTCCAGTACTCCCGGGGAACCGGACACAGGATGACGAGGTCCGCTTCGTAGGCGAACGACAGGTCGTGCTCGACGTTGATCGAGAAGCCGAGCTTCGACTGCACGACACCGGGGTGCGGAGCGACGACCCGGAAGTCGAAGTTCGGGACCCCGTCGTTCGACCGGTCCAGTCCGAACGCCTCGCAGGCGAGGCCGAACTCGAACGGCGCGAATCCGTCTTGGACGACGCAGGCGACGGTCTTCATCATGGCGCTCTCCCGGTTTGGCAGTTTTCCTACGTGCAGAGTCTATTCTGCCACTCGTGGCAGATCAACAGTGATCGTAGCGTTTCTGCCATGTTCCTCATCATCGCACTCATAGCCCTCGCCGTGTGGGCTCTCGTGTCCACGGTCATCGAACTCCGCCGCGACGGATACCGACGCGTTCCCACCGACTGGTCCCGCGTCGCCGATCGAGACGCGCTCGACCGAGCGGAGACCGGGCGCGTCTATCGCTGAACCGGAGCGGAATCTCCCAGCGCGCCGGCATGCGCGGCTACGCTCGTGTGCATGAGCGAGCCCCAGCAGCCTCCCGCGCAGCCACACGGAACTCCCCCGGACTACGCGGGCTCGCACTATCCGGCGCAGCCGGTACCGCAGCCGGTACCGCAGCCGACACCGCAGCCGACACCGCAGCCGACGCAACCGCAGCACGCGCCGCACGACGGCCAGCCGCACGCCGGACAGCCCTACCCCGGACAGCAGCATGCCGGACAGCCCTATGCCGGACAGCCGTACCCGGGCGAGCAGCGTCCGTCCCAGCCCGGAGCCGGCCTCGGGCGCACCGCCTTCCTCCTCGCTCTGGTCTCATTCGCGATCGGGCTTGTCGTCACGCTGTCGTACCCTCTGATGTTCCGGATGACGGGCGACCCCTTCGCGATCGGCGCGTTCTCGGCGATCGGCAACGGACTCGTGCTGGTCGTCGCCGTCGTCGGACTCATCCTCGGCCTGATGTCGGTGCGACGACCGGGGCCGAAGATCCTCGCCGGCATCGCGATCGGCGTCACCGCATCGCAGCTCGTCGGAATCGTCATCTCGTGGGTGTCGAATCTCTTCTACGCGCTTCCCTTCTGACCGTCCGGAGAATCGATGAGCGACCAGCAGCAGAACCCAGACGCCCCCCAGGATTCGGGCAGGCCGTACACGCAGCCGGGCCAGCCGTACGCGCAACCCGGCCAGCCCTACGGACAGCCCGCCCAGCCCTACGGACAGCCCGCCCAGCCCTACGGAGTCGCGACGCCGCCGTACGCATCAGGGCAGACAGCACCGCGGCCCGGGAGCCTCGGTCGCACCGCGTTGATCGTGGCGGTGAGCGCCGCGGCCGTGGGGCTCTTCTTCCAGATCATCACCCCGTTCATGTACATGAGCGTCGGCTACCAGTTCGTCGATCTGCTGTCGAACCTCGTGAATCTCATCGTGCTGGCCGGCGCGGGTGCCGGTCTGGTGCTGGGACTCATCACGCTTCGGCGCCCGGCACCTCACCTGCTCGCGGCGATCGCGATCGGCGTGGGCGGCAGCGCCGTCGTCGGCACCCTCGTCTCGTGGGTGTCGAACCTGTTCTACTACTTCGGGTTCTGAGTGCGAGACTCGGCCGCGAGCACGCGGTCGTAGACCTCGATCATCGCGGCGGTGCGCGACGACTGACGGAACGACTCCGAGACTTCGCGCATGGGCTGAGGAGCGGTGCCGGCAGCGATGTCGGATGCCGCGCGGCGCAGCGTCTCGACGAGACCCGCCCGTCGCTGGTCCTCGGTGCCTGACGCACCCGGGACAGCCCAGAGACCGCCACCCAGTTCTGCGGCGATGTCGGGGTCGCTGATCACAGACGGCGTGCCGAGCGTCGCCGCCTCGAACGGCGTCATCCCCTGCGTCTCGAAGCCGATCGAGGTCTGCACGAGCGCGTCAGCGGCGGCGATTCGCGCCAGCGTGTCGGGATAGCTGAGCTTGCCGGCGAATCGGACCGTCGGCAGGTCCTCGACGATCTTCTCGGCCGCGGCTCGCTGGGCGCCTCCGCCGATGATCTCGAGATCGGCATCGACCCCCGATTCGACGAAGGCCTCGAGGAAGGGGAGCAGTCGCTTCTCGGGGCTCATGCGCCCGAGCCAGACGAAACGGGGGCGCCCCGGTTCACGCTCGCCGGGCGCGGCGGCGAGGGTCGCGTCGCGGATGTCGTCGTCGATGCCGTTCCACACCACATCGACCGGACTGAATACCCCATGCTCTTCGAGGCGTCGGGCGAAGTGGGTCGACGGGGCTGTCACCGCTGACGCGCCGCCGGCGATTCCACGCAGGAACGCCCAGCCGTCACTGCCGCCGATCGTCGGCACCACCCCCGCGAGCGCCCGGCGCCGCCAGATGTTCAACGCAGAGAGCACCGGCCCATGCAGCGGGGTGACCGCGGCGATCCCCACGTCCACGCGGTTGTGCATGGTGTGCACGACGGGAATGCCGTGTCGAGCCGCATATCGGTGCCCGATGAACGCACCCCAGAAGTCCGCCTGGACATGCACGAGATCAACGGGCGGTCGATGCGTCAGCGCCCGATCGAGGAAGCGATCCGTGCGGCGTCCGGGCCAGCTCATCGAATACTCGCGGTCGACGGTGATCGGCACCGACGGCAGGTCGAGGTTCGAGGGATCGATGCCGCCTGCAGCCCGCGATCCGTGCATCTTCGGTGCCACGACGGTCACGGTGTGGCCCGCGCGCTCGAGGAACTCGCGCTGCAGCCGCATCGACACCTGCGCCCCGCCGAGCGAGTCGAGGTGCTGATCGCCGAAGAAGACGATGTGCATGGCGGGTGCCGTCACTCGGGCAGGGGCTCGTCGCGGTACAGCGCCTCGAAGGTGTCGAGCGTGCGGTTGATGTCGTGGATCGCGACGCCGTCGAGAGATGCCTGCTGCATACGGGCGTACTCCCCGGGTGACGCGGTCAGCACATCGGTGAGCCGCGCAGCCAGGGCATCGGCATTGCCCGGTTCGAACAGGTAGCCGTTCTCGCCGTCGTGCACGAGGTGCGGCAGTGCGACGGCATCCGCCGCGACGATCGGGAGCGCTGAGGCCATGGCTTCCATCGTCGCGATCGACTGCAGCTCGGCGATCGAGGCGATCGTGAAGACCGAGGCACGCGAGAGCAGCGCCCGCAGTTCCTCATCGCTGGTGCGTCCGTGGAACGTCACGCGGTCGGCGAGGCCGAGCTGGTGCGAGAGATTCTCGAGCTGCTTGCGCTGGTCCCCGCCGCCGACGATGTCGAACGTGGCGTGCAGTGCGGGGTCGAGCTTCGTCATCGCCTGCAGGATGACCTCGACCTGCTTCTCGGCGGTCAGTCGGCCGACGAAGATGATGCGATTCGCGTCACGGGGCGCGACGACCGGCGTGTACTGGGTGCGGTCGATGCCGCAGCTGACGGGAATGACGTTCTCGACGGCGACGGTGCGCTCGAGGAAGTCGGCTGCTCGACGCGTCGGCGTCGTGATCGCGCGGGTCAGTGCGAAGGTGCGCTTCGCGTCTCCCCACGCCCACCGCAGCACGAGATCGTCGATGAACTTCGGCATCGTGGTGTGGTCGAGGATGTTCTCGGCCATCACATGGTTCGTCGCGATCACCGGGATGCCCCGCTCGTGGGCGATGCGCGAGAGGCCGCGACCGATCACGATGTGCGACTGGATGTGCACGACGTCGGGCTGCACGTCGTCGATGATCTTGCGGGCGTAGTGCTTCACGCGCCACGGCCAGACGAAGCGCAGCCAGTCGTGCGGAGCCCAGCGCACCGAGGGCAGTCGGTGAAGAGTCATCGGCTCGCCCTCGATGACCTCCGTCCGCGCGGGCGTGCGGCGGTAGACCAGGTTCGGGGCGACGACATGCACGTCGTGGCCGCGCTGCACGAGACCGGCGGCGAGGCGCTCGGCGAAGCGCGCGGCGCCGTTGATGTCGGGCGCGAAGGTGTCGCATCCGATCAGGATGCGCAGCGGACGGGGTCCCGTGTGGGGAGCGACGTCGGAAGCACTCGTCGGATCGGAGGTAGAGGAGGACATTCTGCCTTACGGTACGGCGGCCAGGGGAGCCCGATCGGGCGCTCGCCACTCTACCCGAGGGGCTTGTTCGAGCTGCTGAGGCATACCGGCATCCCTCAGCCTCACCCCCTACCGTGGAGGCATGCGACTGACTGCCGACGCCGACCCGCAACTGTGGATCCCCGTGACGGATTCGCTCGGATGGAGGGGTCGCCGGCACCGCAAGGCGGCGATCCGGATGCTGTTGGGGCAGGTGAACTCGGCGATCGGCGCCACGCAGCGTCCGGGTTCGCGGCTCGGCGCCTGGGCGATGAGCCAGGCGGCGCCGATGCTGATGCGCCGGGCGGACGGGCGCGTGCTCGTCTGGACCTGGAAGGCGGACCCTGAGCTGGTCGTGGCGATGGCGACCGCGCAGGCGCTGACTCCCGAAGTCCGGATCGCCCGCGCCTCGATGCCGATGGACTACGACGACACCCAGTCCTTCTCGAGCCGCTGGCTGGGCACGGGAGAGAAGCTCGTCGTGGCGATGCCGCCGTCCCCTGCATCTCCGCCGTTCGTCACCTACACCTGGGACACCGGCACGCACCTGGTGACGTTGACCGCGATGTGCAGCGACCGCGAACGCTTCGGCACGCTCGACGGTGCGCTCGATGACCTCGCGCGCAGCATCCGGGTCGCCGATGAGGTCACGGGCGGCGAATCTCCCGAGGTGCTCCGCCTCGGACCCGCCTGAGCTCGATTCTCCCGCCCGAGCGGCGGTTGCCAGAGTTCGATCGCGGGACCTTCCCCGGTCGTGGATGTGGGCGAAGGTGCCGCATTCGGCTGTTCTTCTCCGGTCAACGCCGTCAGGTCAGACCCGCATAGGGGCGGCTCGAACGTGCACGTTCCGCAGGAGACTGAGCCTCGGTGTGCGCCATCGCTGTTCGGGATCCCACCATCTCGGTCCTCGTACCTGCGGGACCCCGTCGTCCATGCGGATCTCCCACCCGGACGTGCCGAGGCTTCGGTGGTGCCACCAGCACAACGGGACCCCGTTATCCGTGTGAGTCGGACCACCC